>CANREP010000014.1 GCA_947629685.1 uncultured Phascolarctobacterium sp. | reverse complement strand
TTGGGGATGCATGGTATATTCTATAATACCTATTTTGTACTTGTTAGATAAAAACAATTTGAATGTATAATGCGATTAACTTGGAAAATAAAAATATAAATTAGCGCAAATCAGATAATGTAAAAATTACAGGTAATATCCGTGCTCATTATGCTGATTACCGTGACGGAGCACGCAAACATGCAGGTATTAATGCTGGGTCTAAGCTCAGAACAAGACTCTTTGTTAACGGCTCTATCAATGATGACTGGACTTATACTGGGCGTTTGCAAAATATCCAAAATCTGCGTAATGATAGTGGTGATGAAAAGACTGAGTTAAACTGGGCGTTTGTATCCGGCAGGTTAGGTGGATTGGATGTCAGGGCGGGCCGTACCTGGATTTATCTGGGCGAAGGGCAGATTTATGATGAAAGCTTTGACGGTATAGTTTTTGGCTATGGCAAAGATATTAAGGTTGAAGCTGTTTATGGTAAGCCTACGCAAAGCCGTACCTTTGGATGGAATTATGATGAAATTGCAGGTGTATCTTTGAGCGGCAAAGTCGATACTTGGAATTTGTCCGGTGGCTATTACAGATTTAATGCAGAGCGCGCTGATAAAGGGATTGTACAGAAACTTGATGATAATAATATTTATCATGCTGGCGCAACATACAATTTCGGTAAAGCATATTTAGGTGGAATGTACCTGCACAGTGACCTTGACGGAGTTTATGGTGGCAGCGGTTATACTGCTACCATAGGTTACGGTGCGGCTAAAGCAGCAAAACCGGGAAGCTTTGGCCTGGTTGCACAATATATGGATTTGCCGGCAGGAGCAGTGATTGCACATACTATGAACGGCGAATATCCTTATGCTTATAATGATATTACAAAAGATAATTATGGATTTAAAGGCTATAAATTAGCAGGCTATTATACTGTAGCAAAAAATATGGTGGCAGGATTGGAGTATTATGACCTTAATCCAGAAAATGATGATGACGATTATAAAACGTTGTGGTCCCAGTTAGTTATTACTTTTTAAAAAGTGAAAAGCATCAGTACCCTGGGTACTGATGCTTTTACGTTGTTAGTCGTAGTTTTTTACAGTGCCGTAGGTAACCAATACTGTTCCTTTGGGAGCAGCAAGAGCTTGGCACATATAAAGGATTACGCCGTCCTGCTGGGCGTAAAAAGCTGTAAGCGTATTGCCGAAAATATCTGTCAGCCTGCCTAAAAGCTGCCCCTTTTCTACCAGCGTTCCGCAGCGGAGGCCGGTAAACCAGCAGCCATTTGCAGGGGCTTCCAGATAAATAACGTTTTCTACGTCACGGGGAATATGCAGGCGTGGCTTTAAGGGGGGCGGGAAGCATGTTCAGCTTACGCATAATATTGAGAATGTCCTTTTTATAAGCTGCAATATCTTCCGGCAGACACAGACCGGCGCCGCCGCGTTCAATGAGGATGGAGGGCAGACCTCTACTGGCTGCGTAATTGTAAGCGCCGCCGGTTGCCAGCGAGCGTACCATATATTCCATATCGAGAACTTGCGCCATACTGCGGGATTTTGCTTCAACTTCCGGTGTTGGCTGGCCGGGGTAATACACATAGGGATGCAGGCTTTCGTGGATATCGCCGCTGTGCATGTCTACGTAAAAGTCGGCCAGAGGAAAGAAGGTGCTGCTGAGGAGATGGGCAATTTTGTCCGCCAGTGTTCCCTGCTCGTCACCGGGAAAGACCCTGTTAAGATTTTTTCCGTCTTCAGGTACCATAAACTCTCTGCGTGCCCAAAAGCCCTGAATATTTACAGGATGCAGGATAACAAGACAGCCGCTGAGCTGATTTTGCTCCAGTTCGCAGCCAAGCTCCATTGCTGCTGCAATCCCGGGATATTCGCCGCCGTGGATGCCAGCAGTAAGCAGTAGAGCATGGCCATCCTGCTGACCATTGATAATGGTGAGAGGAAGGCTGATCTCAGTATCGTGTATCGGTAGCATGGTACGCAGTTTTTCGCCTCGTTTAATGCTTAAACCACAAATATTAACAGTGTCAGACATGGTTATAACTCCTCTATTGATTATGATAACTTATTACATCTCATTATATCATAAAATAAATTTTCAATTCAATAAATCTTGCTATTAGAATATATTACTGTTAGAAAAATACCTTGAAAGAAGGCGTAATATGTTAGATGATAAAGAATATTTAAAGCTGTCGGTTCCATTTATGCTGTCTACAATGACTCAACCATTGATGGGTGCTGTAAATACTGCGGTAATGGGACAATTACCGCAGCCGGAATATATTGCCGCGGTAGCATTAGGAGCAATCCTGTTTAATAATCTGTACTGGTTATTTGGGTTCCTGCGTGTAAGTACTACGGGTTACTCTGCCCAGGCCATGGGAGCGAACGATAAAATGCTTTCTATGCTTGCTTTTTTTAAACCTTTGGTACTGGCGATTGTTATAGGCTTTTTGTGCATTGTTTTGCAGAAATATATAGTTGAAGCATATTTAGGTTTTATTTCTCCCGCAGAACAGGTAGCTGTTTTGTGCCGTAGTTATTTTGATATTCTCATCTGGGGTGCTCCTTTAGTTCTGTTTAATTATGTTTCGCTGGGATGGCTGATGGGGCAGGCGCAGGTTCGCGCCTCTGTAATAATGCAGATTTCTTCCAATCTGCTGAATATTGTTTTGAGTATTTTATTTGTGCTGGTATGGGAGCTGGGCATTGAAGGAGTTGCTGTGGCAACCTTGCTGTGCCAGATTTATGGTGCGGTTGTAGGAATATTTTTAATGATAAAGCTGGGTAATTTTGATTACAGACTTTTACCGGTAAAGGAATTATTAGACTGGCGTACCTTTACAGAAATGCTTAAGGTTAACTTTAATCTTATGCTAAGAACGGCATGTTTGCTGACTGTAAATAATGTTATGGCAGCTGTGGGAGCAGGTTTTGGTACAGCAGTGCTTGCTGCTAATGCTGTATTGCTGCAGATTAAGGATCTGATGAGCTTTTTACTGGATGGAATTGCTAACGGTACTGCGATTTTTACCGGTAAATCAATAGGGAAACAAAGTAGAGCAATGCTTGATAAAACTGTTGTTTTAACCTACAAATGGTCTGCAGTGCTGGCATTATGTTTGTCCGGTGTGTATTTTGCAGGCGGAAGCTGGATGATTGGACTATTTACTGACCAGAAATCTGTAATTAACATAGCAGAAGAATATAAGTTTTATATTTTACTGTATCCAGCCGTTTCCTTTACAGGATTATCCTTGTATGGTGTCTTCAGTGGTGCAACACGTACAGCGCCGGTGCGTAATATGATGCTTATAGCATCTGTATCCTTTTATTTGGTGCAGATGCTGCTGGTACCTGTTCTGGCTAATGACGGCCTTTGGATTGCTTATATGATATATATGCAGTCAATAGTTTTATATCTATATCTTCGATATTTGAAGCCATCTTTGATTGAAATATAGCTGTAAAATAAATTATTTATATATTATAAATATAAATTTCAGAAAATATTCATTGTTTTATTACAGTACAGAAAAGCTGCCGGATTGTTAGTCCGTATATAACAGAGGTGATAATTTCTATTATTTAAAAAACAAAAATAACAGTAATTTTATACTTGTTATCCTTGACTGTTATTAGTAATATATGCTAAAATATTAAATAAGATATTTTGATAAAAATATCATCTGAGGTGCTCTCTTAGAAGAGGTAAATTAGGGAATGCGGTGTAAATCCGCAACGGTCACGCCACTGTGAAGCCTTTGGGCAAAGTCAGATCGCAGCCTCAGAATATATGTATTTTCTGCGAGGGACAGAAAGCGTATGAATATTCTAAATTGCATTATGGCAGTGTATGAGAAGAAGTATTCAAATCTCTTTCTGTAAATTGCAGAAAGAGATTTTTTATTATGAGGAGATGGTATTTTGAGTAATAAACAGCTTGCGTACCGTATAGGTGAAATTGTACTGGTACTTTTAGGCATCAGCTTTATTACTTTCTGCTTGGTCATGCTGGCACCGGGCGATCCTGTGCGGCAGATGATAGCCGGTAACGAAGATATTATGGTCAGTCAGGCAGAAATTGAGGCTCTGCGACATGAGCTTGGTCTTGATAAGCCTTTCTTCTTCCAGTATCTGGACTGGCTGGGGAGGGCGCTACAAGGGAATCTGGGATTTTCCTATATGGTCAAGAAACCCGTAGTTGATGAACTCATGCATTCTTTACCGGCAACTATATTGCTGGCTGGTGCTTCTGCCATATTTATGCTTATTGTTTCTGTGCCGCTGGGAATTTATTCTGCCGTCAAACGCAATGGTTTTCTTGACTATTTTGTCAGAGGACTTACCTTTGTCGGCGTCTCAATACCAAACTTCTGGATGGGTCTGATGTTGTTGTGGATTTTCGGACTGAAGCTGCGTTTACTGCCTATTGTTGGTGGCAGAGTATCACTGGAGAATTTGATTTTACCGACATTGACGTTGGGGATTGTTATGGCTGCTAAATATACACGACAGGTTCGTACTGCAGTACTGGAAGAGCTGAATCAGGATTATGTGGCAGGGGCAAGGGCACGCGGTATGAGTGAAAGCCATATACTATGGAAAGAAGTTTTACCGAATGCAATGTTGCCGCTGATTACATTACTGGGTTTGTCTTTTGGTAATCTTCTTGGTGGTGCGGCGGTCGTTGAAATAGTTTTTTCCTGGCCCGGACTTGGTTATCTTGCTGTGCAGTCTATTATATATCGTGATTTTCAGCTGGTACAGGGTATTGTGTTATGGATCGCTTTGATGTATATGGTAATCAATCTGGTAGTAGATTATTCATATACTCGCCTTGACCCGAGACTTAGAAAGGCGGGCAGATAATATGGATAAAATACTTTATGGCTTAAAAAATAATCGTTCTTTTGCAATAGCAAGTTTTTTTGTGGCACTTCTGATTTTGATAGCGGCAGCAGCCACGTTGATTGCTCCTTATGATCCGTATGAAGCAATTATGGCTAATGCTTATTTACCTCCGTCATCAGAACATTTATTTGGTACTGATAAACTTGGAAGAGATAATTTCAGCCGCGTGCTTTTCGGTGCTGCTTATTCTTTAAGCAGTGTGCTTCTTCTGGTAGTGTTGATTTTTATAGTAGGAACTTCTTTAGGAGTTATCGCCGGTTATTTTGGTGGAAAAACTGATATTGTTATTATGCGCGTGGCTGATATGATGATTTCCTTTCCTGGCATGATTCTTGCTATTGCTATTGCCGGTATTTTAGGCGGCAGCCTTATTAACGCTATGATAGCGCTGATAATTGTCACATGGACTAAATACGCAAGACTGGCACGCAGTATGGTTTTAAAAGTTAAAGAACGCGATTTTGTTACGGCGGCTATAGTCAACGGTGGCAAACCGCTGCATATTCTCTGGCAGCATATTTTGCCTAATATCCTGCCGCTGATGGTTATTACAGCAGCTGCAGATATAGGAGCTATGATGATGGAATTGGCAGGCTTGTCTTTCTTAGGTTTTGGAAGTCAGCCGCCTGCTCCTGAATGGGGATTGATGCTGAATGAAGGACGCCAGCAGCTGCAGACTGCACCCTGGCTGATGGTATTTCCGGGGTTGGCTATTTTTCTGACCGTTGTTGTCTTTAATCTTTGGGGAGATGCACTGCGTGATGTGCTTGACCCAAGACAGGAAGATAATTAATAAGAACTAAAAATAATAAAAGGGGTGGACATTAAATGAAAAAAATTTACAAAAGTGCTGCTGTTGCGACTATGATGGGGTTATTAACATTTGCTGTGGCTGGTTGTGGTGATGATAAAGCAACCCCAGTTTCTAATGAAAAACTTAAATTTGGCGTAACTAATTTTGCCGACAGTCTGGAGCCTACTGATAACTTCTTTGGCTGGGTAGTTATGCGTTATGGTCTTGGTGAGTGCCTGTCGAGATTTGATGATAAAATGAATGTTGTACCCTGGTTGGCTGAGAGCTGGCAGATCAGCGACGATAAACTGACCTGGACTTTTAAAATCAATGATAAGGCAGTATTTTCTAATGGCGATAAATTAACTGCTGAAATTGCCAAGGAATCTATTGAACGCGCATTTAAAAACAATACACGTGCACAGTCTTTTTTTACTTATGCAGAAATTACCGCTGACGGACAGAATCTTATGATTAGAACGGATAAGCCTGTTCCTACATTGCCGGGAATGCTTGCTGATCCTCTTTTCATCATTATTGACACTAAGGTTACTGACCGTGATTATGCTAAAGAAGGCCCTATTTGCACAGGGCCGTATATGGTGAAATCCTACAGCAAGTCTAAAGCTGAAATGGTTGCTAATCCCAATTACTGGGATGGTACAGTACCCTTTAAGGCAGTAGATATTCCTACTATTGATGATCCTAATACCCGTGCTATGGCACTGCAATCTGGCGAAATAGACTTTGCGATAAATATTGCTGCCGGTGATTTGGATTTGTTTAAAAATGATAAATACAAGATTTCAGAAATTGCTTCTCTGCGTACCGTATTGGCGCAGATGAACATGAATGAAGGTAGGCCTTTGGCTGACCCGAAAGTGCGTGCGGCGCTTATCAGCTGTCTGGATCGTGAAACCTATAACAAAGTATTGTTGAAGGATACTTTTATCCCCGGTAAAGCACCAGTGCCGCCTTCCCTGGATTATGGCTTTGACCAGTTGAACGACCCCAACAGCTATAATGTAGAACGTGCGAAAAATCTGCTTGCAGAAGCCGGATGGCAGGATACTAACGGTGATGGCTATGTAGATAAAAACGGCAAAAACATGGAACTTGATTTTGTTTACTACAGCGGGCGTGCTGAACTTCCGTTATATGCTGAGGCTACTCAGGCAGATGCAAAAAAAATCGGTATTAAAGTTAATATGAAGAATGTTGACTACAATGTGCTTGACCCAATGCGCAGAAACGGTGAGTTTGACTTGATTATTTCTAATATCCTTACTGCTAACAGCGGCGACCCGGAGGTCTATCTGAACTGGTATTGGAAAACCAATGTCAACGGCAGCCAGCCTCAGAATTCTACCGGTTACAGCAATCCTGAATTTGATGCTTTAAGTGATCAGCTGGCAGTAGAATTTGACCCGGCAAAGCGTCGTGACTTGATGATTAAGATGCAGCAGATACTGCTGAATGATGGTGTGGCTCTGTTCTTTGGCTACCCTAAAACTAATATGGTAAGTAAGGCCTCTGTACAGGATGCCGATATTAAGCCGGCTGACTATTACTGGCTGACCAAGGATATCAAACCTGCACAATAATAAAGAAGGTGTTGTTAATTAATGCTTTTGGAAGTAAAAGATTTACAGATAAGCTACGGAAATAAAATAACAGTAGACAGCGCCAGCTTTTCACTTGAAAAGGGAGAAATACTTTCTATTGTAGGTGAAAGCGGCAGCGGCAAGACTACGGTGATTCGTGCTCTGATGGGGTGCTTACCGGGCAACGGTCATGTTAGTAGCGGAGACATTCTGTTTGAAGGTTGTAGTGTGGTAAATAATACTGCTGACGACTGGCGTAAAATGTGCGGTGAAGAGATGTCCATGATTTTTCAGGATAGTGGGAATATGATTAATCCTATCCGAAAAGTTGGTCAGCAGTTTACGGATTATATTATGGCTCATAAACCACAAACTTCTAAGAATGATGCCTATAAAATGGCTGTTACTATGCTGGCAGATGTGCGTCTTCCTAATCCTGATAATATTATGAACAGTTACCCTTTTGAACTATCCGGCGGAATGCGCCAGCGTGTTGGCATAGCCATGGCAATGGTGTTTCATCCCAAAATTCTGCTTGCTGATGAGCCTACAAGTGCGCTTGATGTAACTACTCAGGCGCAGATTATCCGTCAGATTGTAGATGTTCGCAACGAGTTTAACGCAGCAGTTATTATAGTTACGCATAATCTTGGTGTGGCTTCTTATATGTCTAATAAAATAATAGTTATGAAAAACGGACATATTGTTGAAAGCGGCAGCAGGGAAGAAGTAATCGGCAAGCCGCAGCACTCATATACTAAAGAATTATTGGCGGCAGTACCGGTAGTAGGAGGAAAAAGATATTATGAATAAATTCAAGCAGCAGTCTTCTGCTCTGCCGCCGGTAATATTGGAAATAAAGAATCTGACGAAAAAATTTACAGTTGAGGGCGGAAGACAGCTGACTGCCTGTGATAATGTAAGCCTGTGCGCTTATGCCGGACAGACGCTGGGTATTATCGGCGAAAGCGGCTGCGGTAAAAGTACTCTGGTGCGCACTGTTTTACAGATACATCTGGCAACCTCCGGCGAGGTTATTTTTGAAGGGCAGGATTTGCTGCAGGCTAAAGGGGAAAAAGCCCGTCAGAACAGACGTAAAATACAGATGGTTTTTCAAGACCCTACAGCAGCATTTAATCCGAAAATGAAGGTAAAGAATATTTTATGTGAGCCGTTGAAAAATTTTGGCTTGCTTAAAGACAGCGAGGTGGATGCAAAAGCCTGCGAACTGCTGCGCATGGTAGAGCTGCCGGAAGATTTCAAAGATCGCTATCCCCATAATATGAGCGGCGGGCAGCGTCAGCGCCTGGGTATTGCCAGAGCATTGTCATTGGAGCCGAAAATAGTTGTCTGTGACGAAGCTACCAGTGCCCTGGATGTATCCGTACAGGAGAAAATATGCGAGCTTTTGGTACGTTTGCAGAAAGAAAAGGGCATAACATATCTTTTTATCTGCCATGACTTGGGACTGGTAGATTTAATGAGTCATCAGCTTGCAGTTATGTACCTTGGTAATGTGGTAGAATTATTGGAAAAAGGGCGTATATCGCAGCACGCCAAACATCCTTATACCAAAGCGTTGTTACAGGCTGTGTTTAAGGTGGATTTTAAGCCGGGAGAAAAAATACAGCCCATTGAAGGGGAGGTGCCAAGTCCACTGGACATACCGCAGGGATGTCCGTTCCAAAGCCGCTGTGAAAAATGTCAGGAATATTGCCGACGAGAAAAACCAATTTTACGGCAAATAGAGGCAGGACACTGGGTGGCGTGTCACTTTATTGAGTGGTAATATCATAGTTATAATTTGAAAATATGTAGAGAAAAGAGTATCTTTCTTAATATGATAGGTACTCTCTTATTTTTATTAGGCAGATTATCGCCATAAAGAAAAAAGGCGGCGTAGGAGTTTTGTTCCTGCGGAAAAATCACCCAGAATCGCTAAATGTAACGTAATACACTTTTAGTTGGAAGAGAGATTCTATGATAAAATATTTATATAACAAAGCAATAGAATTGGAAAGTATCGACGGTACTCTGCTTGATGAAGGAGTATAAGCAGTAAGCAAAAAATATAATCTTGTTGATTAAAACAGCTTGCAAGTAAAGTAGTTGTGTTACAATAAAAATATATTTTAATGACATCAGGCTCTTAGAGGTGAAATAGTATGGAGGTTAAACTTGTACCAGCATATAATTTACAAGAGAAAGTAGCAGCTCTTTTTTCTGAATATACTAAGATGCTGATTGAAGGTGATTCGCAATTTAAAGAATATCTTGAGTTGCAGAACTATGATGATGAACTATTACATTTGGAGAAAAAATATGGCTTACCTCAAGGCAGACTTTACATAGCTTACTATAATGGTAATGTAGCTGGCTGCATCGGCTTAAAAATGATAACGATGCAGGAATGTGAAATGAAACGTTTATACGTAAGACCAGAGTTCAGAGGCAATAATATTGGGTACCTACTTATCAGGCAGATTATAAATGACGCCAAAGAAATTGGTTATCAATATATGCTGCTTGATACTCTGCCATTTTTACAGAGTGCAATTTATATGTATAAAAAAGTTGGCTTTTATGAAATATCATGCTATAACAACAGCCCGATGTCTTCTTCAATTTATATGAAATTAAATCTCGCAAAATAATAAAACCAAAATATTTTTACGGCAAGATATCTATTTTGATATCTTGCTTTTTGTGTAAAAAGAATGTGTAATGGCTAATTATAGCAGTAACAATATTGCTTTTTGGCGGTTTTTACAATATTACTATAAAAAGGTCAGCCGAAGGTCAGAAAAGAATGGCGTATTGACGATATGCGTCATATTCTGGACTGAACAGTGGATATCATTTACGTCAATAAAATCTCTGACCATTGGGTTAAACTCTACTATGGACAAAAGGTTTATTGAATACAAATGCAGAGCATGTTGACGCCTATAATCCTAATGATGCTGAGTTCAATAAATTTAATAATGAATATATTAAGTCCATAGCTGTTGTTAATGTGAAAAAAGTAAAGGTGAAAAATCTTCTGATTATGAAGATATCTTAAACTATGCAAAATCAGATAAAAAATTTTTGGTTCAACAGTTAGAAATATGTGATCCGACTATAATAGTTTGTGGTTATACAATAGATCCATTAATTGAAATTTGGGGAGAAAATATCAAAACAGTCCATAATGATAATTTGTATTATCATATTACTCTTAATGATAACAATGTACTGGTATTAGATTATTGGCATCCGGGAAATCAATTTCCTAAGGTGATGAATTATTATGGCTTGGTCAATATTTACCAGCAATCTCTATTAAATAACGACTAATATATTAGCTGTGATTTGCAAAAATATTATAAATGAGCTAAAATAATAGCTATGAATAACTTGAATTTTTTGTTCAATGAAACAACACCGGGAGATATTAATAAAAAAATAGCTGAGCGTATCCGTGCTATTCGCAAAAGACGCAAGATTTCACAGAAAGAATTAGGCGAGAAGTCAGGAGTAAGCCTTGGGTCTGTGAAGCGTTTTGAGCAAAGCGGAGAAATATCACTGCTTTCTTTGACTAAGATTGCCATTGCTTTGGAGATAGATGATGAAATGAAAAATCTTTTTGCTGATGTACCATTTCAGTCTATTGAGGAGATAAAAAATGCAAAAGATTAATGAGTTAAAAGTCTTTTATAAAAGCAGGCAGGTAGGTACTATGGCGGCATATAAAAACTATCTTGCTGCTTTTGAATATACAACTGAATGGTTAGCTGAAGGTTTTAGCATTAGTTCATACTCATTACCGCTGCAAAAAAAGGTTTTTATCCCTAAAATTGATCCATTTGATGGATTATATGGAGTGTTCGCTGATAGCCTGCCAGATGGTTGGGGCAGATTACTTGTAGATAGAATCTTACTTAAAAACAAGATTAATCCAGCAACATTATCAGCAATAGATAGACTGGCTATTGTTGGTGCATCCGGTATGGGGGCTTTGACTTATGAACCGGATTATCATTTTGAAACACCGGCAAGCAAGCTCGATTTAGATAAACTTTCCAATGAGTGTGCAGCCATTTTAGCCAGTGACTATTCAGAAAATCTTGATGAGCTTTTCAGATTAGGCGGTTCTTCCGGTGGTGCCAGACCGAAGATTTTGACTGAGATTGACGGAGAAAATTGGATTATAAAATTCCCTGCAAGAGAAGATGGCAGCGACATAGGTGTACAAGAGTATGAATATTCTCTCTGTGCCAGAAGGTGTGGTATTGAAATGCCGGAAACTAAATTATTTGCTTCTAAAACCTGCGGCGGATATTTTGGAGTAAAAAGATTTGACCGCAAAAAAGATGCGAAAGGCTGCATTCAGCGTATACATATGATATCGGCAGCAGGGATTTTAGAAACATCCCATCGGATACCGAACCTTGATTATGATATACTGATGAAATTAACACTTAATCTAAGCAAAGATTTTTCTCAAGTTGAAAAATTATATAGATTGATGTGCTTCAATGTTTTTGCGCATAACAGGGACGATCATTCTAAAAACTTCAGTTTCCTTTATGATGAAGAACAAAAAAATTGGCAGTTGTCACCAGCTTATGATCTGACCTACAGTAATTCTATTGGCGGAGAACATGCTACTACTGTGCATGGTAACGGTAAAAATCCAGGGATGAAAGAAATTTTAGAAGTTGCCGCATTGGTAGGGTTAAGTCCTAATAAAGCAAAAGATATTGCTGATGAGGTAAGAGAGTACGTTTTTGAAGATTTAAAAAAATATTTAATATAAGAGTAGAATACATCGGACGAAAACTTCGGTGTATTTTCTTCTTATGGAATAAAAGTATTAACTTTTTATGGGATGCAGCTCACAAATAAGGCGTTGATAAGGTGTCAGAAAATGAAAAAGCCGATTCTCAAAATCTGAGAATCGGCATAAATGCTGGTGATCCAGGAGGGATTCGAACCCCCGACCCACGGCTTAGAAGGCCGTTGCTCTATCCAACTGAGCTACTGAACCATGAAATGGAGCGGGCGATGGGAATCGAACCCACAACATCAGCTTGGAAGGCTGAGGTTTTACCACTAAACTACACCCGCAATTTATAATTGTAAGTCTGGTCGGAGCGGCAGGATTTGAACCTGCGACCCCCTGCTCCCAAGGCAGGTGCTCTACCAAACTGAGCCACGCCCCGAATACAAAGAGTATTATACAGGTTTTAAAATTAAAAGTCAATACTTTTGCTTGATGTATTGGAGGAGGGGAACGTGTTCTTATTGTAATCTAAAATCTCCAAAGTTTGCTCAAGCTGTGCTATTTGTTCCTGAACGATAGTCTGACGTTGCCGGATCAGTGTCAGCCGTTCTGTGATGGTTGCGTCGCTTTCGGAAGATAGTTCCATAAAATGCTTAATTTCTTTGATAGGCATACCGGCTTTTTTGAGGCAGTCGATAATGGCCAAAAGTTCTAAATCTTTATCTTTAAAGATGCGTATGCCGTTTTCCGAGCGGGATAAAAAAGGCAGCAGGCCTTCCTTATCATAGTAGCGCAGTGTGGAAGGAGCAAGACGGACTTTGTGTGCGGCCTGGCCGATAGTATAAGTCAAGGAAATCATCTCACGCGTACCAATCGTAGCAGGATTATTTCAGAAAGTCCAATGAAGGATTTGTGAAATACTTTAGCAGGCAGGAAAAATCCCTCTGGATGGCTAATATAAAATTAAGTTATTTATTATGTTTAAAATACAATTTGGGAGGGATTAAAGATGACGTTAACTGATTTTAGCAAAAAAACTACGGCATTAGCGTTATGCCTGTTATTGACAAGCAGTATTTTTGCGGCGGAAATAGAAGCTAAACCTAAGGACGATCCCAAGCCGCCGGCAAAACATGCCAAACAACTGCCACATGAAAAGCATAAAAACTGCGGCGATATTGTCCGTGATGTTATGAAAGTGGACAAACATGACTTTGACCGGGCCTGCCGGGAAGGTATGACGCTGGAAGATTATATTGTGGCTAAATATATTGCTGAGAGCATCGGCCGTGATTTTACGGATGTTTTCAGAATGCAGAAAAACGGTAAGCCTTATAAGGATATCTGCAAGGCTCACGGCATTAACTGGGGCAGTGTGCGCCGTCACTTGAACGACAAATATGACCGAATGAACAGTGATGCGATTGCTGCAGGTCTGATTATGTGGAGCCTGCATGAATTGTTGCACTAAAGTTTTTTGGAGCAGCTTGTGATAGAGTTTATACGCAAATTTTTTGAAATCACTGTTGGTTTAGAAGGCTTTGCTGCAGATACAGGGAATGATATAAGGAATGTATTATTTGCAGCATGTAAAATAGAGCGCAGGAGGAGTTTTTATGAGAAAAACAGTATTAGCCCTGGCGGCAGTTATGGCATTAGGAGTTTTTTCTGTGGCTTCCGCTAATGGCAATGTGACGTTTTCCAAGCCTGTAAGATTGTTGAAACCCAACGTGCAGAACAGCTTTGAAAAAGATTTTGCCTGGAATGATGTGGATTATTCTGTAAAAGAAAAAAACAATCAGCTGATTTTTGAGTTTAATGATAAAAGAATTATTGAAAAGCATGATATCAAAGGGTACCATGTGACAGGCGCAGAAATCGGCGATTTAAACGGCGATAACTATCCAGAGCTTTTCGTATATCTTAAAGCTGACGAAATGGCAGCGCAGACGAAGCTCATAGGCTATTCCAGCAATAACGGCGAATCCATGAGTCAGGTTTATCTGCCGCAGCCGGACGAAGCCAAGGTCAAAGATGCGTATGCTGGTTTCAGGGGCTTTGACGAGATGAGCATAGTGGAAAATACTTTCTGCAGGAGATTTCCTGTTATTGAAAGCAAGGATGGCTCGCTGTATATGAACGGCATGATGCGGCAAATCCAATTTAAGCTGGAGGACGGCGAAAACGGCCGCGTGCTGGAAGTGGACAGCTATTACGACTATCCGATTATGATGGAGAAATAGTATGGAAGGTAACTGCCGGTGTTTAAACCGCGTTTTGTGATATTGCCAGTTATTTGAAAGATAAAGACCTGCTGATATGTTTGTATTGGCAGGTCTTGTTTCTGAAACGGAGGATAAGTAGCCATGCGGAAAATATGGGCGCTCTTTTTAATGCTTGTTTGCAGTTGCTTTTTTGCTGGATTGACCGCCGCGGAAAATGCGGTCTGGCGGCAGGAAAGACCGATGAAGTCATTTTTGTCGGAAAAAATGCCTGACAGCAGGATAAGCGCGGTCATCAGAGAATACTATAGCCTTAGCGATACCGAACAGGGTGCGACCAGGTATGCTTATAATTATATTGATTTGAATGATGACGGGCGGCAGGAAATCTTTGTCGTAGTCAGCGGGCCGTACACCAGCGGCAGCGGCGGCAGCAGCGCTCTGCTGCTGGAAGCAGGGCAAGACGGGCTGCAGGTGCGGCGCGCGTTTACGCTGGTACATACGCCGGTTATCGTTACGGATGAAAAGCAGCATGGCTATAAAAGTTTAGTAGTGCCATATTATGGCGGCGGGCAGCCTTATAGCCTGTCGATGCTGGAATATGACGGACAAGATTATCCTAATGTCGCCGATGGGATTTTGATGAAAGAAGATGAGCTGCTTAGCGGCTGTATGCTCCTGGCAGATGCGGAAGGAGAAAACAGCTTTCCTGGCTGGGCTGCGGCGGCAGATGAAGGTTTTTACCAGCTTGACGGAAAATATCTTGCGGGCAAGATTGCTTTCCCGATGCTGCTTAACCATCCGGGCGAGTTGACGCGCGCATATGCCAATCAGTCGCTGCGCCATACCGCCTTGCGTTTATACGAGGATAACGGCGCTGCTGCGGTTGATTATGCGGTAACTTGTAACACGAAAAAGGTTTTAAGCGTTTTGTATGCAGCAAAAAATGCTGATGCAGGAGTCAAGCTGTCTGCGCTGACCGTGGAGATGGGCCGAGCGCGAGTGTTGACGGCGGCAGAGATATTTAAGAATACGGAGGATGTAGCAGCCTTAACGGGTTATGCGGACGTGGAGCAGGAAGTATTTTTCTTCACTGAGGATGGCGTAATATTTTTGCAGCCTGCTGGTGATAAAGGTGTGTACGGTTACGAAGCAAAAAAATTCAGTAGGGAAGCAATCAGGCCGTATCTGAAAAAAGCATGGCAGAAAAAATTGTGGTAAGCAGTTTTAGTAAAGATGGACAAATATCAAATAAGCTTGGCGCAAGATAGATGAGGGCAGGGAAATGATCGTTATAGCCTGTGTGGACAATAAAATGGGAATGTTGTTCAATCAGAGGAGACAGAGCCAGGACAGAGCGCTGCGGGCACGGCTGCTGCAGCGATGCAGGGGTTGCAAGCTGTGGATGAACGCTTACAGCTTCCGGCAGTTTCAGGAGCAGGCGGAAGCCGGGAACGTCAGTATATGCGTTGCAGAAAATTTTTTGCAGCAGGCGGCAGACGGAGAGTATTGTTTTGTGGAAAATGCTGATGTTACGGAGTACATCGCTAAGATTGAACGGATTATTCTCTTTTGCTGGAACAGAGAATATCCGGCAGATTTCTTTTGGCGTCTGCCGCTGCGTGAAAGACCCTGGCATTTTCTGAGCAGCGAGGATTTCTGCGGCACGTCCCACGCTAAAATCACCGAGGAGGTTTATGGCAGATGAAAAAATACTTACAGCTTTTAGCGACGTTCATCCTCTGGCTGTGCGTACTGCTGACGGGTTGCGGCAATGCGGCTGACAGACCTGCAGTATTCGAGGCAAAAGGCGGCGTTGCAGCGGCTGATATCAGCAATATACCGCCTTATGCAGGTAAGCCGTATGTAGTGCTCAACGGAAATCAGCCTTTTTTTCAGGCAGAAGATTTTACAACTAAGTCCTTTGAACGCTACAGCAGCCTGGACAGCCTGGGACGCTGCGGTACGGCTTTTGCCAATGTGGGCAGAGATACGATGCCAACAGAAAAACGCGGTTCTATCGGGCAGGTGAAGCCAAGCGGCTGGCAGACGGCAAAATATGATTTTGTCGATGGCAAATATCTGTATAACAGATGCCACCTGATCGGTTATCAGCTGACGGCAGAGAACGCCAACGAGCGAAATCTGATTACCGGCACACGGTATTTGAATGTGCAGGGGATGTTGCCGTTTGAAAACATGGTGGCAGACTATGTCAAGGAAACTGGCAATCATGTGTTGTACCGGGTAACGCCGCGGTTTGCAGGTAATGATCTGGTGGCCGGCGGCGTGCAGATGGAAGCCGAGTCCGTAGAAGACAGGGGCGAGGGCATCTGCTTCAATGTTTACTGCTACAATGTGCAGCCCGGCGTAGTCATCGACTATGCTACCGGCAGGAGCAGTATTGATGAGCAGCCTGCCAAATCCGAGAGCAAAGTAAACGAGCAGAGCTATATCCTGAACACCGGCAGCCATAAGTTTCACAAGCCCGATTGCAGCGGCGCTAAACAAATCAGCAGCAAAAACAGGAAAGCCTACAACGGCAGCAGGGAGGAACTGTTAAAAGCAGGTTATTCGTCCTGTTCTATCTGTAAACCATAAAAAGGAGTCCTTAAAATGATTGAAATTAAAAATAAGTCTGAATGCTGCGGCTGCGGAGCCTGCGCTTCAATCTGCCCGAAAAACTGCATAGAGATGAAGGCGGATGACGAGGGCTTTGTTTACCCGCAGATTGATAAAACAAAATGTATAGACTGCCGTCTGTGTGAAAGAGCATGTCCGCTGCTGCACAGGCCGCAGCAGCAGGAACCTTTGGCTGTTTATGGAGCGAAAAATTCGGATGATGCAGTAAGACTGCAAAGTTCCAGCGGCGGGATGTTTACCGCTTTTGCCAGCTATCTCCTGCAGCAGCAGGGCGTGGTGTACGGAGCGGAGATGACATCGGAGTTACAGGTACGCCATTGTGCTGTCAATGATGAAGCGGGACTTGCCAGGCTGCGTGGGTCAAAATACGTACAGAGCAATCTGGGAGACTGTTACCGTCAGGTTCGTTTCCTGCTGCAGCAGGGGCGCAAGGTGCTGTTCAGCGGTACGCCGTGTCAGATTGCCGGGTTGAAAGGTTTTCTGACCAAGGAGTATGCTGATTTATACACGGTGGATGTCGTGTGCCATGGCGTGCCCAGTGGAAAAGTTTACGCCAAGCATCTGCAGGAGATTGCGGCGCAGGCCGGCGAAGAAGTTACCAAAGTGAATTTCCGCGACAAGCAGCAGGGCTGGAAACATGGGCAGACGCTGTTTTATACGGAAAATCATTACTATGGCGACAGCAAACGCAAGGAGACCTATATGCGTCTTTTCCTCAACAATGTTACTATCAGGCCCTCCTGCGCTGATTGTGCGTTTAATAATAAGAGAAGCCGTGCTGATATAACTATTGCTGATTACTGGGGTGTCGACAAACAATATCCTGAATTTGACGATGATAAAGGCGTTACCTTGGTTATCGTCAACACCGACAAAGGCAGAGAGCTTATGGAAGCTGTAAGCGGTCAGATTGTCTGCATCAAGACGAGCTTTGACGCGGGTGCAGAATATAATGTCGCCGTCAGCAAGTCTTTAGGACTGCATCCCAAGCGGGCATACTTTTTTGAGAACATGGATAAAAAGACTTTGCGTGCACTGGCAGAGGAAATACTGTAGGCAGGGATAAGTTTTTATTGTAAAAATATTTACAACTATGATATAATTATAAATACATGAATGCGGACTGCTTTCATGCAAATATTCGCCCACTATTTTTATAGTCAAGCCCATACGGACAGGCGGGGCAGCTGCCGAAGCGTGGCTAAATACCACATTATTGACTGAGCTGCGGCTCAGATTTTATAAGTAGATTATTCAGTAATCAGGATTAGACATCACTTGTGAAAGTCAATAAGAGTAGTAAAAGTAATATTTGCTGTATAGACTCTGGAAGCGGTTTACTGTTGTTATAATTTAACAGCAGTCATTGCGTAGTTTACTGACAGGTGATGTTTTTGCATCACCTGTTTTTTATTTTGCTGATCGTAATGAAATAATAGAATGAATTTGGGAGAAAATTATGGGAAAGCCTTCACAGAAATCAGCGCCGATTTATGAAGCGTTGGAAGCCTTCAGAAAAAAAAGAGTAGTGCCCTTTGATGTGCCTGGACATAAACGGGGACGCGGCAATCCTGAATTAAAGGAGCTGCTGGGAGAAAAATGCGTCAGCCTGGACGTAAACTCGATGAAACCGCTGGATAACTTATGTCATCCGGTGTCCGTCATCAGAGATGCGGAAGAACTGGCAGCTGAGGCTTTTGGCGCCAACCATGCTTTTTTTATGGTCGGCGGAACTACGTCCTCCGTGCAGAGCATGGTGCTGACCGCCTGCAAGGCCGGGGATAAGATTATCCTGCCGCGCAACGTGCATAAAAGCGTCATCAATGCGCTGGTACTGTGCGGCGCGGTGCCGGTGTATGTCAATCCCGAGGTAGACAAGAAACTGGGCATCTCGCTGGGTATGGAAATCGGCGAGGTGGAAAAGGCGATTCTGGCCAATCCTGACGCAACCTGCGTGTTGGTAAATAATCCTACCTATTATGGTATCTGTTCTGATTTACGCAGCATCGTCAAGCTTGCTCATGAGCATAATATGCTGGCGCTGGTTGATGAAGCGCACGGAACGCACTTTTATTTCGGCAGTAATATGCCGGTCAGCGCTATGGAAGCAGGCGCGGATATGGCTTCCGTTTCTATGCACAAGTCCGGCGGCAGCCTGACGCAGAGTTCGCTGCTGTTGACGGGTAAAAACGTCAACTGGGAATATGTCAGCCAGATTATCAATCTGACACAGACTACCAGCGCGTCCTATCTGCTGCTTTCCAGTCTGGATATTTCCCGGCGTAACCTGGTAATGCGCGGGGAGATGTCTTTTGCTAAGGTGCAGGCTATGGCAGAATATGCCCGCGAGGAAATAAATTCTATCGGTGGGTTTTATGCTTACGGACGCGAGCTGATCAACGGCAGAAGCATCTATGATTTTGACGTAACCAAGCTGTCTGTTTATACCCGTGATATAGGTCTGGCCGGTATCGAGGTATACGATCTGCTGCGCGATGAGTACGATATCCAGATTGAGTTTGGTGATATCGCCAATATTTTGGCCTATGTTTCCATAGGTGATACCATCCAGGATATAGAGAGACTGGTTGGCGCATTGGCAGATATCAAGCGCCTGTACTCCAAAGACCCGTCCAAGATGCTGAACACGGAATATATTACGCCTAAAGTAGCGGTATCGCCGCAGAAGGCTTTTTATTCCCGCAAAAAATCTGTGCCCATCAAGGAAAGCAGCGGTATGATCTGCAGCGAGTTCGTTATGTGTTATCCACCCGGTATTCCTATCCTGGCGCCGGGAGAAATCATTACCAAAGAAATTATCGAATATATAGTTTATGCCAAGGAAAAAGGCTGTTCCATGCAGGGGCCGGAAGATCCCGAGGTCAACAGGGTGAACGTACTGGCATTATAAAATGTAATGAGGTGGCTTATGGAGCTGTGGTTTTCGGATTATCATACAGATAAGGTTAAGATAGATGTCAAGGTTGATAAGCAGCTGTTTGGCGAAGACACTGACTTTCAGCGCATCGATGTGTTTGAATCAGCGGAATTCGGACGCTTTTTAAGCTGCGACGGCAGTATTGTCTTTTCGGAAAAAGACGAATTTACCTACGACGAAATGATCGTACATGTACCTATGGCCGTACATCCTTGCGTAAAGAAAGTGCTGGTAATAGGCGGCGGCGACGGCGGCGTGGCTCGTGAACTTTCGTATTATGACGAGATAGAACAGATTGACGTCGTGGAAACGGACAAAGTCTTCGTTGACGTCTGCCGGGAATTTTTCCCCGATAATGCCCGTGGACTGGACGATGCAAGGGTTACTGTCTATAACGAAAACGGGCTGAAATTCCTGCGGGCCAGACAAAATGAATATGATTTGATTATCAATGATGCTATCGATCCGCTGGGACATGCGGCAGGCCTTTTTACCAAGGAGTTTTACGGCAACTGCTACCGTGCGCTTAAGGAAGACGGCATTATGGTCTATCAGCATGGCAGCCCTTTCTATGACGAGGATGAGGAATCATGCCGGGCTATGCACCGCAAGGCCAGTCACAGCTTTCCTATCAGCAGGGTGTATCAGGCGCATATACCAACCTGCTCATCAGGGTACTGGCTGTTCGGTTTCCTGTCTAAAAAATACCATCCGCTGAAAGATTTGGATGCCAAGAGATGGAAAGAACGCAATATCAAGACCTGGTATTATACGACTAATCTGCATTTAGGGGCGTTCATGCTGCCTAAGTATGTGGAAGATATGCTGGAAGAAGAAGAAAAATAACCTTCTTAAAGATATAAACTAAATGAACAACAAAGGAGATGACTTACAATGGGAAAATTATTGGTTATTGGCTGCGGCGGCGTAGCAAGAGTAGCTATTTTTAAATGCTGTCAGAATGACAAGGTGTTTACTGAATTGTGCATCGCCAGCAGGACGAAAGAAAAATGCGACGCCCTGAAAGCGGAACTGGAAGGTAAAACTGCGACTGTGATTACTACCGCTAAAGTAGATGCGGACAATAAAGCGGAACTGGTAGAGCTGATTAAAGCATATCAGCCGGATGCGGTGCTGAATGTGGCTTTGCCGTATCAGGATCTTACTATTATGGATGCCTGCCTGGAATGTAAAGTTGACTACATTGATACTGCTAACTATGAGCCGGAAAATATTGATGACCCCGAATGGCGTGCCGTTTACGACAAACGCTGCAAGGAAGAAGGCTTTACCGCCTATTTTGATTATTCCTGGCAATGGGCCTATAAAGAAAAATTTGCCGATGCAGGCATCATGGGCCTGTTAGGCACCGGTTTTGACCCCGGCGTTACCAGCGTTTTTTCCGCTTATGCACTGAAACATTATTTTGACGAAATTGACACTATTGATATTCTGGACTGCAATGGCGGTGACCACGGTTATCCTTTTGCTACCAACTTTAACCCTGAAATTAACCTGCGCGAAGTATCTGCTAACGGCTCCTACTGGGAAAACGGCCATTGGGTAGAAACTGAGCCTATGGAAATCAAGCGCGAATATGATTTCCCCGAAGTTGGTATGAAAGATATGTATTTGCTGCACCATGAGGAAATCGAATCTCTGGCCAAGAATATTCCCGGCGTCAAGAGAATCCGTTTCTTTATGACCTTTGGCCAGAGCTATCTGACCCATATGAAATGTCTGGAAAATGTAGGTATGCTTTCTACTAAGCCGATGCTGTATGAAGGACACGAAGTCGTGCCTATCCAGTTCCTGAAAGCATTGCTGCCGGATCCGGCTTCTTTGGGACCGCGTACCGTGGGCAAGACCAATATCGGCTGCATCTTTACCGGACGCAAGGACGGCAAGGAAAGAACTATCTATATCTACAATGTCTGCGACCATCAGGAATGCTACAAAGAAGTTGGCTCTCAGGCTATTTCCTACACTACCGGTGTACCGGCTATGATTGGCACTGCCCTGGTAATGACCAAGGCATGGCACAAACCCGGCGTCTTCAACGTAGAAGAATTTGATCCCGATCCGTATATGGAAATGCTGAACGAATACGGCCTGCCCTGGGTAGTTGTAGAAGATCCGGCAGTGGTAGAATAAGATGCTGGAAAATCTGCGTACTCCCTGTTATGTTGTAAGCAGGGAAAAAATCCGTAAGAATTTAGAAGTGCTGCAGCAGGTAGAAAAGAAAACCGGCTGTCATATCCTGCTGGCGCAGAAAGCTTTTTCCATGTTTGCCCTGTACCCGATGATTGCCGAATATGTTTCCGGCACTACGGCCAGCGGACTGTATGAAGCCAGGCTGGGGTATGAGGAGATGGGCAAGGAAAACCACGTTTTTGCGCCTGCGTATAAGACGGAAGATATGCGTGAGCTGGTAAAAATCTGCGACCATATCATTTTCAACTCTTTTGCGCAGTATGAAAAGCATAAAGCACTGTGCGATAATGTTAGCGTCGGTATCCGTGTAAATCCAGAGCATTCTACGCAAGGCGACCACGCTATCTATGACCCATGCGCACCTGGCTCCCGTTTAGGTGTGACATTGGCTAATTTCCGCGAAGATTTGCTCGACGGTATAGACGGACTGCATTTTCATACCTTATGCGAGCAGAATTCTGATGATTTACTCAGTACTTTTCAAGCTTTTGAAGAAAAATTTGGCAAATATCTTTATCAAATGAAATGGCTCAATATGGGCGGCGGCCATCATATTACCAGAGCCGATTATGATGTGGACGCTCTTATCAGCCTGATTAAATATATCAGAGAAAAATATGATGTAGAAGTATATCTGGAGCCGGGAGAAGCCTTTGCGCTCAATGCCGGTTATCTTGTAACCGAGGTCATGGATATCGTGCATAACGGTCTGGATATCCTGATTTTGGACGCTTCTGCAGCCTGCCATATGCCGGACGTAATCGAAATGCCGTACCGACCGCCTCTGCGCGGCGGTTATCCGGCGGGTGAAAAAGCTTATACATACCGCCTGTCGTCGCTGACCTGTCTGGCAGGCGACGTAATCGGCGACTACAGCTTTGAACAGCCTGTCAAGATTGGTGACAATCTTATCTTTGAAGATATGGCCATCTATTCTATGGTCAAGAATAATACCTTCAACGGCATACCGCTGCCAGATATCGTACTTTTGGAAGAGGACGGCAGCACGAGGCTGATCAAGCGTTTTGGTTATGAGGATTTTAAGGAAAGGCTTTCGTAAAGAAATGGAATTTTTACATACTTTGCCGCGTGAAGACGGCTTTTATATGCCGGCTGAATTTGCGGAGCATGAAGGCTGTATCATTGTCTGGCCCGAGCGTCCTGGCTCCTGGAGCTTTGGCGCCCGCGAGGCGCGCGAGGCTTTTACGGCAGTCATCAAGGCCATTGCTGCCAGCGAAAAAGTATATGTCGTTGCCGGCAGCGCTTCCATCGCCAGCGCGCAGGAAATGCTTGCTGATGTGGAAAATATTGAGATTATCAATATGGAGACTGACGATTCCTGGGCCAGAGATATTGGGCCTACCTTTGTAGTGAATGGCAAGGGCGTTTTGCGCTGTATCAACTGGAACTTTAATGCCTGGGGCGGCGAGGTTGACGGCTTGTATCCATCATGGGAGAAAGATAATGCTTTTGCAGCGTCCTTTGCAGAAAGATATGGCTGCCGGATGTATAATGCTGCTCCTTTTGTTATGGAAGGCGGCGCTATCCACAGCGACGGCGAAGGCACGGTAATGGTGACGGAAAGCTGCCTGCTCAGTGCGGGACGCAATCCCAAACTTACTAAAGAACAGATTGAACAAAAACTCAAGGACTATCTGGGGGCAAAGAAAGTTATCTGGCTGCCGCGCGGTATTTATAACGATGAGACCAATGAGCATGTGGATAATGTCTGTGCCTTTACGGCGCCCGGTGAAGTAGTGTTGGCCTGGACGGATAAAGAGGACGATCCGCAGTATGCCATGTCGCTGGCCTGCCTGCAAAAGCTGGAAAATGAAACGGACGCCTGCGGCAGAAAAATTATCGTGCATAAGCTGCCGGTGCCGGATGTGCCGGTCTGCATCAGGGAAGATGAAGTGGGCGGCTACGATTTTGAGGACGGCGAGGATATGCGCGAAGCAGGGGAAAGACTGGCCGCTTCTTATGTTAATTTTTATATTGCCAATAAGGCTGTGATAATGCCGGCCTTTGGCGGTGAAAATGTAGAGAGCGACAGCAGGGCAGAGAAGATTTTGCAGAAACTGTTCCCTGACCGCAGCGTCGTTGTCGTACCGGCGCGCGCTATCTTGACGGGCGGCGGCAATATTCACTGCATTACCCAACAGATTCCTAAAGGAGTAAAGCTATGAGCAAAGTAGTCGTTGCGGCAGTCCAAATGCGCTGCTACCCGGAAGTAGAGCAAAGCCTGGCTGCCGCTGAAAAAATGGTGCGTAAAGCTGCGGCGCAGGGAGCGAATATCATCCTGCTGCCGGAGCTGTTTGCCAGAGAGTATTTCTGTCAGCAGCGTCGTTATGATTTTTATAATTATGCTCAGCAGACTGAGCAAGACCCTGCGGTACAGATGGGTATGCGTCTGGCTAAAGAGCTGCAGGTAGTGCTGCCGATAAGCTTTTATGAACGTGACATCAACAGACTGTATAATTCTGTAGCCTGTATTGATGCTGACGGTAAGATTTTGGGCGTGTATCGTAAAACCCATATTCCTGACGATCATTTCTATCAGGAAAAATTTTATTTTTCGCCCGGAGATTCCGGCTTCCGCGTATTCAATACCAAATACGGCGTTATCGGCATCGGTATCTGCTGGGATCAGTGGTTTCCTGAAACTGCCCGCTGTATGGCTATCCAAGGTGCGGAAATCCTGTTTTATCCTACGGCAATCGGCTCTGAACCGATTCTGGAATGCGACAGTATGCCGCATTGGCGCAGAGTTATGCAGGGTCATGCGGCAGCCAATTTGATGCCGGTTGTTGCAGCTAACAGGATAGGTTTGGAAGAAGTAACGCCCTGTGAAGCCAATAACAACCAGTCGTCAGCGTTGAATTTTTACGGGTCTTCTTTCATTGCTGACGGTACCGGCGAGATACTTGCATCCGCTTCCCGCGATCAGGAAGAGATACTGCTGCAGGAGTTTGATTTGGCGGCTTTGGCACAGGACAGGCTTTCCTGGGGGCTTTTCCGTGACAGACGGCCGGAATGCTACAAAAAAATTAGCGAATAAAAATTACTGCATATAGGCTTAACGCTTATATGCAGTTTTTTGCAGGAAAAGCGGGCGGAAATATTTGCGCTATAAAAAACCAGTGATAGGCAATATTGCCTATCACTGTTTTTACTTTAATCAATAAATTTAAAATTTACAGTATCAAACATGCCCATATCAGTTATTTTTATTTTAGGGATTACAGGCAGGGTCATAAAGCTAAGACCCACGAAGGGGTCGAAATTATGGACAACGCCTTGAGCGTGTGCTAATTCTTTAATGGTTGTAAGTTCTTTGATAAGCTCTTCAGGAGCAGCGTCGCTCATCAGGCCGCAAAGTTTTAACGGTAGGGTACGGATGATTTGGCCATTATTTACTAATGTATAACCTCCCTGGCAACGCACTAATGCTTGAGCAGCAAGGGCCATGTCTGTAGCGTTAGTACCGATGATGATAATATTATGTGAATCGTGGGCAATGGTGGTCGCTGTTGCGCCGCTTGTCAGACCGTAGCCTTCAATCAGGCCGAGACCGATATTGCCGGTGCGGTGATGGCATTCTATCACAGCGATTAGGCAGAGTTTATGATTTGCAAGTGATTTTATAATTTCACGCCGTGGAGCAGTTCTTGCGCGCAGTAATTTTCCGGCGTGGTCATGGAGCTTTCTACATGACAGTGAGAGTTAATAAGTCCAGGAGTGACATAAGCGCCATCAAGGTCGATAATCTCGCTGCCCTCCTGATAGTCGCCGATACCGGCGATATAACCGTCCGTTATAGCAATATTGCCGCGGTAAATAGTGCCGGAAAAAACGTCGGCGATTTGGCAGTTTTTGAGCAGAGTATCCGCTGGAGCTTGTCCAAGCGCCGTCGCTGTTATATTTTTATGCATAATACTTCATCCTGCAGGGAAAAGCAAGTTTTTATTTTGATAATCATATTTTAACATATCGCAGATGAGTTTATAATTTACTTATTAAAATTTTTGAAGACCGCATCATCCTGTCGCGGCAATCTTTTGTTTGACTTTTACAGGTATTAGTTATATAATTTATAAGAAATTCAGTGAAGCAGAGCAGTAATCTGTAGACGATGCCAAGAAAGCTGACGGTTGATGCAAGTCAGACACGTTTACCGGTGAACTCGCTGCGGAGAAGCCGCAAGGAAATGTGCGGACGTGATGCTGCGTCAAGGCCGAATGAGTGACAGCGCAGGCTGTAATCAGGGTGGTACCGCGAAAAAGTTATTTCGTCCCTGACCTTTTCAAGAGGTCAGGGATTTTTATTTTGCAAAATTTCAGGAGGTCAGAAATGTTAGAAGAAAGATATTCTCCTCATGCCATCGAAGTAAAGTGGCAGAAGTACTGGGAAGAAAATAAGAGCTTTAAAGTGGAAATGGACAAGGATAAACCAAAATCCTACGTTTTGGAAATGTTCCCTTATCCTTCCGGCAATTTACATATGGGCCATGTGCGCAACTATTCTATCGGCGACGTTGTAGCGCGTTTCCGCACTATGAAAGGCTTTAATGTGCTGCATCCTATGGGCTGGGACTCTTTTGGTATGCCGGCAGAAAATGCCGCTATCAAACATGGTATCCCGCCGAAAAAATGGACTCTCGAAAACATCGCCAATATGACCCGCCAGCAGAAAGCGCTGGGACTTTCCTATGACTGGGATCGTGAAGTTGCCACCTGCAAGGAAGATTATTACAAATGGACGCAATGGTTCTTTGAACTGTTTTATAAAAAAGGCCTGGCTGTGAAAAAGAAATCCGCCGTTAACTGGTGCGATACCTGCAACACCGTATTGGCTAATGAACAGGTTATCGACGGTAAATGCTGGCGCTGCGACAGCGTAGTAGAAAAGAAAGACCTGGAACAATGGTTCTTCAAGATTACCGACTATGCCGACGAGCTGCTGAAAGACCTCGATTTATTGGAAGGCTGGCCGGAACGCGTTAAGACCATGCAGCGCAACTGGATCGGCCGCAGCGAAGGTCTGGAATTCAGCTTTGAAATCCCCGAACTGCAGGAAAAGGTAGCAGTTTATACTACCCGTCCTGATACCGCTTTTGGCGTAACCTACGTGGTACTGGCTGCAGAACATCCGCTGGTAGAAAAAATCTGTGCAAATAATCCCAAAGCTGTGGAAATCAAGGCTTTCTGCGATAAAGTACGCAACCAGTCCGATATTGAACGTACTTCCAGCGAATCTGAAAAAGAAGGTATCTTCACCGGCGTTTATGCTATCAATCCGTTTACCGGCAGAAAAGTGCAGATCTGGATTACCAACTATGTACTTTATGATTACGGTACCGGCGCGGTAATGGGCGTACCGACCCACGACAGCCGCGACTGGATGTTCGCTGATAAATATGGTTTGGAAAAAATCGTCGTTATCAATCCTAAGGATAAAGAGCTGAAGCTGGAAGATATGACCGACGCTTATGAAGAAAAAGAAGGCGTGCTCGTTAATTCCGGCAAATTTACCGGTATGGAAATGCATGAAGGTATGCAGGCTATTATGGACGAAGCGGAAAAAATGGGCATCGGCTCCCGCCATGTCAACTACCGCCTGCGCGACTGGCTTATCAGCCGTCAGCGTTACTGGGGCGCTCCGATTCCTATCATTTACTGCCCGCACTGCGGCGAAGTCCTGGTGCCGGAAGACCAGCTGCCGGTAAGACTGCCGGAAGACGTTGATTTCAATGCAGGCAGCGTTTCTCCGCTGGCTACTTCCGAAAGCTTTGTCAACTGCACCTGCCCGAAATGCGGCGCGCCGGCAAAACGTGAAACCGATACCATGGACACCTTCCTGTGCTCTTCCTGGTACTATCTGCGTTATACCGACCCGAAAAACGATAAGGCTCCTTTTGCGAAGAAAGCAAATCAATATTGGGGACCTGTTGACCAGTATATCGGCGGTATCGAACACGCAATCCTGCATCTGCTGTATTCCCGTTTCTTCTTAAAAGTGCTGCGCGACGCAGGCATGGTCGATTATGACGAACCGTTTGCCAACCTGTTGACTCAGGGCATGGTTATCAAAGACGGCGCTAAGATGAGTAAATCTTTGGGCAATGTTGTTTCCCCGGAAGAAATCCTGGAAAAATACGGCGCTGATACTGCACGTCTCTTTATTATGTTTGCTGCTCCGCCGGAAAGAGAGCTGGAATGGAGCGACCAGGGCGTAGAAGGTTCTTTCCGTTTCCTGAACCGTGTATGGCGTATTGTTTACAATTATCTGCCGCAGCTGGAGCAGAAAGTTACTTCCTATGATACTGCAGGCTTGACTGAGGCTGACAAAGAACTGCGCCGCGTTGTGCATGGCAGCATCAAGAAAGTTACTGCCGATATCGACAAACGCTTCAACTTCAATACCGCTATCAGCACTATGATGGAGCTGGTTAACGCTCTGTATGCTTACAAAGAAGCTAAACAGGAAGCCAATGCTGGCCTGGTTTACGAAGCTATTTCAGCTCTGCTGCGGATGCTGGCGCCGTTTGTACCGCATATCACTGAAGAATTGTGGCGCGGTGCTGTTGACGCAGATAGCAGCGTGCATGCACAGAAATGGCCCGAATACAGCGAGGACGCGCTGAAAGTGGACAATGTGGAAATCGTCCTGCAGGTCAACGGCAAAGTAAGAGGCAGACTGACGGTGCCTGCTGCCGCTACCAAAGAAGAGCTGGAAAAAATCGCCTTGGCTGACGCTAATGTACAGACCCATATCGGCGATGCCAAGGTAATGAAGATTATCTGCGTACCTGGCCGCCTGGTAAATATTGTTGCAAAATAAATATAATTGCATAGCAGTGCCTATATAACGCTTGAATTATTCAGAAGTTCTGAGAATAACGATTTTGTTATTCTCAGAACTTTTTTTATTACGGGAGAGTGCTACGGATGGAAAACAGAAAAACAAAATTGATTCTGCTGTGCGTTTTATTGACCGGCTGCCTGTTGACGAGTGTGGCGGCTGAATATTTTTCTAAGCAGGAACAGGCGCCTGTCATTAAGACAGAGACGCAGACCCAAAGCAAGGAACAGCTGATTACGGTATATGTCAGCGGCGCGGTCGTAAGGCCGGGAATGTACGAGCTGCCGGCAGGTATCAGGGCGCGCGAGGCAGTGGCGGCAGCCGGAGGTTTTACGGATTCTGCCAATATGGAGAAGGTCAATCTGGCTAAGAAGCTCAAAGACGGCAGCCAGGTCAATGTGCCTGCTCTGAAAGTTAGCAGAAAAGCTGCAGGCGCGTCTGCGGCTCCGACAGGGCAGCAGGCAGTGAGACCGGGGCGGCAGCAGGAAGAGGCTCGAGGGCTGGTAAATATCAATACGGCGAGCGTGGCGGAATTTGATTCCCTGCCCGGCGTAGGAGAAGTTACGGCACAGAGAATCGTAGAGTACCGCCAGCAGCATCCTTTTGCACGGATTGAAGATATTATGCAGGTCAGAGGAATAGGGGAAGCCAAATTCAATAAGATGAAGGACAGGCTTACCGTACAATGAACTGTATCTATCTGGGAACTTTATGTTTTCTGTCCGGCTGTTATGCTGTTTTACAGTCGCAGCAATTTTATCTTGCCGTTATGGCTATAGCAGGAATAAGCCTGCTTGCTGCCTGCATATTTTACTATATATGCAGCGGGAGAGAAAAAGCCTTCTGCTGCGGTACGGCTGTGTTTTTCCTGCTGCTGGGAATCGCTGCCGGACTGCGCGCTCCCGTAGATGCGCAGCAGGAGCTGGCTCCCTATTACGGCAGGCAGGTAATACTTTACGGGAAAATTGATCTGCTTTCTCTGCGGCAGCATCAGTATGGCATGTCATTTTTATTGGAGTGCAGTCAGCTGGAAACTGACGGGGAGCAGATACCTTATCGGCAGGCTGTAAGGATTTTTACTTCTGCCAGATTTAACGGACTGCCTGCTGGTAATGCTGTATGCAGCGGACGTTTGGAGGAGCCTGCTTCTTTTCGTAATCCGGGAAGCTTTGACGGCGAGATGTGGAATCGTCTGCACGGTATCGGCGGCAGCATGAAGAAAGCTACTGTAGCTTGGCAGCAGGAAGACGCATTATCCGATAAGTTGGCGGCCTGGAATATCCGTCTGCGGCAGCGTATCAGCGAGGTAGCGGGCGAGCAGGGAGCATTATTGGCAGGAATGGTCTTGGGAGGAAGTGCGGGACTGGACGAAGAAAGCAGAAGACTGTTTGCTGATAATGGCTTGGCGCACTTACTTTCTGTGTCTGGTTCGCATCTTGTCGTACTGACAGGATTTTTGCTGCTGCTTTTAGGTAAACTGCCTCGCAGGCTGCGGACTGTAATTATTGCCGTATGTTTGGCAGGTTATGCGGCGCTGTGCGGCTGGAAGCCGCCAGTAGTAAGGGCGCTGCTGATGAGCCTTATTCTTCTGTATGGCGGCAGCGGGGCGGCCAAAGGAAATATCCTCTGTATATGCGCCGTAGTGATGCTTATTTTTAAACCCCTGTGGCTGCTGGATATAGGTTTTCAGTTGTCTTTCGGCGCTGCCGCAGGGCTTATCTGGCTGCTGCCGCGTATCACGCAGTTTTTAAGCAGTTATCTGCCGCTTTGGCTAAGCGAGGCGGCTGCGGTTACCATAGCCGCCCAGCTGCCTGTGCTGCCTTTGCTGGTCAGCAGTTTTCATCAGCTGCCTTTGGTTTCGCTTATCAGTAATGTGGTATTGACGCCGGTACTGGAATGCTGTGTACTGCTGACTATGGCGGGCCTGGCAGCGGACATTGTGTGCGGCTGGGGAGGCATGTTTATTGCGGCAGCAGGGTTTTTGCTTCAGCAGCTGCTGGTACAGGCAGATTTTTTAGCCGCTGCGCCCGGCACTAAGCTGATTATCGGTAATTTGCCCGGCTGGAGTGCGGTTGTCTACTATTTTCTGTTAATTATCGTGCTGGATCTACCCTGTGTGCAGTTTCTTGATAATCAAGAGCGCCGCTGTTTTTCAATCCTACTTTTAGCGGGCCTGCTGGGGGTGCTGCTGTGGAGCAGAGTGGCGCCGCAGCCGCTGACGGCGTATTTCCTGGATGTGGGGCAGGGAGATTGCGCGGTCGTAGTAACGCGGTCTGGGCAAGTAGTCGTTGTTGATACCGGCGGACTGAAAAATTACGATACAGGCAGCCGCATTGTGGCTCCGTTCCTGCACAGTATCGGCAAGGATAAAGTAGATATCCTGCTCCTCAGTCATGGTGATTTTGACCATACGGGCGGTTTAGCCGGACTTGCTGCCAATATCAATTTGGACAGATTACTCGTGCCGCCTGGGCTGGATAGTAAAATGGTGCAGGCTGTGCAGAAGCTTCAACCGGGCTGCGGTGTAGAATACCCTGCACAGGGACAGCAGTATAGACTGGCTGATGGAACGGCGCTGACGGTGGTAAGTGCGCCGCCGACAGGCAGCAGCGGCAATGATGCAGGCATTGTCGCCGATTTGGAATGCGGCGGACATCGGCTGCTGTTCCCAGGTGATATCAGCAGTGAAAGAGAAGCGCAGCTGCAGGGCATAGGACGCTATGAACTGCTGAAAGTTCCGCATCACGGCTCCGCAGGCAGCAGCAGTACGGAGTTTTTGCAGCAGGTACAGCCGTCTGTAGCAGTTATATCCGTAGGGCGCGGCAACAGTTATGGGCATCCGCATGAAGAAACGCTGCAGCGCCTGCAGGATAGCGGCGCAGCAGTGTGGCGTACCGATAAGATGGGGGCAATTAAGATTGTTTTTGACGATGCCGGGACAAAATGTTATAGTTATGTATACCATAAGCAATATTTTTAGGAGAAAATTATGGAATACAGACCGGATGATTTAATCAACAGGCTGAAAAATAAAGATAAACTGCCCAATATCATCGTAACTTTTGGTGAAGAAGCCTATTACAGCAGTCAGATAGCAGCTTTGCTGCCGGATTATGTTTTTGGCGACACGGACGCTGCGTCGCGGCAGATTACGGTGTTTGAAAAAGATACGGAGCTGAAAGAATTGGCTGGCGTCATCAATACCTATCCTTTTTTTTCCGGCAGTTCGCTGGTAATTTTAAAGGATGAAAAACTGCTGGGCGGCAAGCAGGACAGCGAAGCTAAAAAAGAACGCCTTGATAAGCTGCTGCAAATCCTGCAGGATGTGCCGGAATATTGCACTATCCTGATAAGCGCGTCCAAACTGGATAAACGCAGCCGTTTTTATAAACAGCTGAAAGAAAAGGGCGCTGTTTGTGAGTGCAGCAGTTTTAAAGCGTATGCAGCCGGACCGTGGCTGCAGCAGCAGGCAGCAGAGCTGGGCGGCAGCCTTGACCGCGACGCTGTGGAGCTGATTATGGAGTATTTAGCGCCGGTTGACAAGGTGCCGCTGCAGCTGGTGCGACAGGAGCTGGAAAAGCTGTCCGTCTATGCAGGCGGCCGTAAGCAGTGGACAAGAGATGATGTGGCAAGTATTTTTACCGCCCTGCCGGAGGTCTCCGGGTTTTCGCTGACCAATGCTATTTTGGAAAAGAAACTGGTGCAGTCATTGGAGCTTCTGGCATATGAACGCAAAAAAGGCACGGCTATACTGCTGTTATGCGGCAGCATTTTGTTTCAGCTGCGCCGTTTAGCCAAAGTACAGGAACTGCAAAGACAACATTATGGGCAGGCGCAGATAGCAGCTGAGCTGGGACTGACGCCTTATATCGCCAAGATAGTACTGCAGCAGACGCGGAATTTTTCTTATGAAAAGGTGCGGGAAGCAGTGCTGGCGCTGGCTGACCTTAATATCCAGATGCGCCGCGGCGGCAGAAGATATGAACTGCTGGAAGAAATATTGATAAAACTGTTATCGTAAAGCAGAAAAAGATGGACAATTTAGTGTAAGGTTTGTTATAATAATTTTGTCAATGGCGACTTTTCCAAGCAGGAGCAGTGTGTTCTGTTTTGGAAAGGTCTTTTTGTTTTTTACATTCAAACATTCAAAATGGTTGGAAAGGAGTACAGCATTATTGCTGGCACAAAAAATGAACAAGAAAAATTTACTGTACGTCATTAAACCGGAACAACAGAATGAACAGTCTTTACATAACCTTTTGCTTATGCACCCGGAAATCAAGTTCGTATCTTTGATGGGTGTCGATTTTGCAGGCAACGATACCGATGAAAAAATCCCCATGAAGATTTTTCTGGAAGATATCGACAGCTTCTTAGAGGGCAGCGCTGCTCAGACTGACGGCTCTTCCGTAGTGCTCACCGGCATTGCTACGCTGAACAATGCCCGCGTGGATATGAAAGTAGACAAATCCGTCAACTGGTATGTGGATTATAACTACGAGCATTTTGACGCCGAAAACGGTAATATGGTAGGCACCCTGCGTATTCCCTGCTATCTGATTCATAACGGTAATTTCGTTGACTCCCGCTCCATCCTGAAAAATACCCTTGATTATGTGGAAACGGAAATCATGGGACTGTTTGCTAAACATCCTAAGATTGCCGGATTGGAACATGTAGACGCTGCAGAAATAGATAAGCTGGTATTTACCTGCGCTACCGAACTGGAATTTTGGGTAAAATCTCCCCGCGAAGACGCTCCTATCGAAGCGCTTTCTTCTTCTCAGATGATGCAGGAGCAATACTGGCAGCGTACCCGCGGCAATGTACGTACCGCGCTGGAACAGACGGTACAGATGCTGGAACTGTACGGACTGGAGCCGGAAATGGGCCACAAAGAATGCGGCGGCGTTAAAGGGCAGATTGACTCTGCCGGTCATATGACCCACGTTATGGAACAGCTGGAAGTGGACTGGAAATTCAGCCTGGGCGTACAGACTGCGGATAACGAGCTGCTGGCACGCATCATTGTCAAAGAAGTATTCCGCATGAACGGGCTTGAGGTTTCCTTCCAGGCTAAACCAGTACCGGGTGTTGCTGGCAGCGGTGAGCATGTGCACGTTGGCATTGCAGCAAAAATGAAGAACGGCAAGATTGTCAACCTGTTCTCGCCGACTGATATGCACAAAGATTTCCTGTCCGCCATCGGCTATGGCAGCATCATGGGCCTGCTGAAAAACTACGAGGTAATCAATCCCTTTATTTCCTGCACCATAGATTCTCTTAACCGTCTGAAACCAGGTTTTGAAGCCCCTGTCTGCATTGTAACCTCTCTGGGAATGGGGCCGGAAAATCCCTCCCGTAACAGAACTATTTTGGCAGGCCTGATCCGCGATCTTGATAACGACAAGGCTACCCGTATCGAGATGCGTTCTCCCAATCCTTATACTAATACCTATATTGCGCTGGCCGCTTTCTATCTGTCCATGCTGGACGGTATTAAAGCCTGCGTAGAATCCGGTCTGGACCTGAAAGCGCTGGAAAAAGAAATTTCCAAACAGGCTGGCGAAGAAAGCTTTTATCTGGAAAAAGACAGAGAATACCGTACTGAAAAAGATGTATTTGAAGACTTTACTCAGGAAGAACGCGACAGACTGTTCGGCAAACCGCCTGCAACTGTATGGGAAAACCTGCGCGCGTTTAAGGAATATCCTGAAAAAGTAGCAGTGCTGACCAAGGGAAATATCCTGAAGCCGGAATATATCGAATCGTTCATGCAGGGTGCGTTAATCCGTTGGAAGACGGAGCTTTTGACCCGCCTTATTCCTGAAAATTATCAGGCTGTAGTCGATATGAAGCGCCTGCATAACCAGGAAACCTGTACTGACTGCGATCTGGCTATGTGGCATAAAATCCAGGTGCTGCGCACTAAGCTGGCTAAAGATTCCTTCGATGCGCCGAGCCTTTTCTCCCGTATCCGCAAAGCCGTTGCCGAAGCAGACTACGATACTGCTTCCGACCTGAAAGTGGAAATGTCTGCAATCATGGAAGAGCTGCGTGCGCTGTACCACGATTATAAACAGAATATTATTGACTGATTTGTTCTGAATATAAAACTGTCCTGCAAAACTGTAAGTGAGTGGGGCAGTTTTTATTTTTCAGCCGCCGCGGGCATCGTTGCCGGATATATCATAACAGTAAGAAAATGTATACGGTTAAATATCTGCATGATTTTTAAATGTTAACTGTTGAGTTAATAAAAAAACTATGATAAAATATTAGAGATTTCATGGAATGGCTGATGAAAGCGGGGCGGATAATTTGGTGGAGCTGGTAAGAGATGTTCCGGCATATATCCGCAAAATGTACGGATACAATTCTTTTGTAACTGGCTTCGGCATCCGTATCGATGCTATAAGCTGCGGCAGCGCGGTATTAAGTATCGATATTGATCCGTTGAAACATTTTGACCACCGCGGCTTCTGTCATGGCGGCGTCCTGACAGCCTTGGCCGATTCCGTTCTGAGTGTTACGGGAGCCAGCGCCGGTGCGGCGGTGGCGACGCTTAATCTCAGTATGAATTTTATACGCAAGGTGCATAATGCCGGGCGTATCAGTGTAAAAAGCAGGATTCGTCATCACGGGCGCACTACGATAGTGATAGAAGCGGAAATGTTTGATGAGGAAAATACTGTGGTGGCTACTGTCCTTTCTACGATGTTAGTAGTCGGCAGATTTGAAGAGATACCTGCAAAATGGTAAATTTTCGTTAACAGTCTAAAAGCAGCGGTATGGCCGCGTAATTTTAAGGAGGATAAAATGGAGTTTGCATTAAACGAAGAACAACTTGAATTACAGGAGATGGTGAGGGAATTTGTAGAAAAAGAAATCATCCCTTATGCCGCTGAAATGGACAGAGAAAATCATATGCGCGACGGCCTTATTCAAAAAGCTGACGAAATGGGCCTGCTGAATGTAATCGTGCCGGAAGAGCTTGACGGACCTGGTCTGGACAGCGTTTCCGTAGCTGTAATTTATGAAGAACTGGGCAAAGGCTGCGCCGGCGTAGCTACTTCTCTGGCTGCTAACTCTCTGGCAACCTGCCCGGTACTGATTGCCGGTACTGACGAACAAAAACGCATGTACTGCGATGTTTTAAATAACGGCGGCCTGGCTGCTTTCGCGCTTACCGAACCCGGCGCTGGCAGCGATGCAGGCAGCGTCTCTACCCGTGCAGAAAAAAATAAGGAAAATGGCACTTATACTCTGAACGGCAGCAAGATTTTTATTACCAATGCCGGTATTGCCGACATCTTCCTGGTATTTGCCAACACCCGTAAGACCGGCGGTATCCGTGGTTTGACTGCGTTTATCGTTCCGAAAGATACTCCGGGTCTGACTATCGGTAAAAAAGAAGATAAAATGGGCATCCGTCCTTCCAATACCTGCGAAGTAATCCTGCAGGATGTAGTTATTCCTGAATCTTATCGCGTAGGCCGCGAAGGCGAAGGCTTCCGCATCGCTATGAATACTCTGGACAGTGCGCGTCCTTTCGTAGGCGCTGTTTCCGTAGGTATCGCACAGGCAGCTCTTGATTGTGCTGTTAAATATTCCAAAGAGCGCCGTCAGTTTGGTCAGCCTATCGCTTCTTTCCAAATGGTACAGGCTATGATCGCCGATATGGCTATGAAAGTTGAAACTGCCCGTCTGATGGTACATAAAGCTTGCTGGATGCGCGACCAGGGAGTGGAATTTTCCAAGGAAGCCGCTATGGCTAAATGCTATGCTGCCGATGTAGCAATGCAGGTAACTACTGATGCTGTTCAGGTTATGGGCGGTTATGGTTATTCCCGTGAATACCCGGTAGAAAAAATGATGCGCGACGCTAAGATTATGCAGATTTATGAAGGCACCAACCAAATCCAGCGCCTTGTTATCGCTAATAAAATCCTCTACTGATAATTGCTTAGTAACGTCCCCTGTTCCTTTTGAGGAACGGGGGATTTTTTATTTTGTATATATTTATAAATAAAAAATAGGTAAAAATATATAAATATGCAAAATGGGCAAGATAAATAGTTTCAGCAGAGAAAAATGTGGTATAATATACACATCAAAATCAAAATGGAGTACTATATGAATTTTATCCTGATAGTAGCAGCAGTAATCATCATAGACCAGATAAGCAAATACGTAGTAGTCAAAAATTTTTTCCTGGGAGAAAGCGTGCCGGTCATACCTGATATTTTTCATTGGACTTATATATTAAATCAAGGCGCAGCTTTTGGTATGCTGGAGGGCAGTCGTTGGCTGTTTATCCTTATCGCGCTTGCCGTGAGTGCCGGCATCTGGTATTTCCGCGGTGAAATAGGCAAAGAGCCGGTAATGGTGCGGTTTGGCGCAGCGTTGTTTACAGGGGGCGCAGTGGGTAATCTTATTGACAGGATCCTGCGCGGCGCGGTAATTGATTTTTTTGATTTCAGGATCTGGCCCATCTTCAACGTGGCCGATATTGCGATATGTATAGGAGTGGGAATGATTTTATGGAAGCTAATAACAGCGGAGCTGCTGGAACGCAGGAACGCATAATTATTACAGAAAATGAAGCAGGGATGCGCGCCGATGTTGCCCTGGCGCAACTGCTGGAAATAACCCGTTCCAATATGCAGAAACTGTTGGAAGAAGGTCGGGCCGTCAGAGGGCAGAAAATTATTAAGTCCAATTACCGCGTCAAAGCCGGCGAGGAAATCTTAGTAGAGCTGCCGGAGCCGCAGCCGCTGGATGTGCAGCCGGAGGATATCCCGCTGGATATTATTTATGAAGATGACGACGTGGTGGTGGTAAATAAGGCGCGCGGTATGGTGGTGCACCCTGCGGCCGGCAATTACAGCGGTACATTGGTCAATGCGCTGCTGTATCATTGCCATAATCTATCCGGCATCAACGGTGTGATCCGTCCGGGTATTGTCCACCGCCTTGATAAGGATACTTCAGGTATTATGATCTGCGCTAAAAACGACAGCGCCCACTTGTCGCTGTCGGAGCAGATACAGAGCAAGACGGCGCAGCGTACCTATCTGGCGGTAGTCAGAGGCAACGTAAAAAATGACAGCGGCGTTATCGAGACGCAGATTGCCCGCGACAAGAACGACCGTAAAAAAATGGCCGTAGTTACCGAGGGTGGGCGTCAGGCTATTACCGAATATGAGGTAGCAGAGCGTTTCGGCAAATATACGGTAGTTAAATGCCGCTTGAAAACCGGGCGTACTCATCAGATACGCGTCCACATGGAATATCTTGGCTATCCGCTGGTAGGCGATCCCAAGTATTCGCCGCTGAAGACGCCGTTTGCCATCAACGGGCAGGCGCTGCATTCGCTGACTTTGTCCTTTACTCATCCGCGTACAGGAGAGCGGTTGACTTTTGAGGCTCCTTTGCCGGAAGATATGAAGAAAATTTTAACCAGGCTGCGTTTAGGGCAGTTTAACTGACTGTTTACTGCGGTTTTACCGTGATAATAAATTTGGGGTGATAGTTATGACAAATTTTGTAAAGAAAAATGTAATTATGGATGCAGACGCTATGCGTCGTGCTATCGTGCGTATTTCGCACGAGATTATAGAAAAAAATAAAGGCGTGGAGAATGTTGTCCTGGTAGGCATCCGCACCAGGGGTGTACCTATTGCTGAGCGTATCGCCAGTGCTATTGAGAGAATCGAAAACGCCAAAGTGCCGGTGGGAATGCTGGATATTACGCTGTATCGCGACGATTTATCTACGCTGGCTTATAATCCTATCGTACATGGTACGGAAATCGATATCGACCTTACCGGTAAAGTGGTTATTTTGGTGGATGACGTCCTCTACACCGGCCGTACCATCAGGGCAGCGCTGGATGCTGTCATTGATATGGGCAGGCCCAAGGCTATCCAGCTGGCAGTTTTGATTGACCGCGGCCATCGTGAACTGCCTATCCGTGCTGATTTTGCCGGCAAAAACGTACCTACTTCTCACAAAGAAGCAGTAAATGTTTCGCTGGTTGAAGAAGACGGTGTTGATGAAGTCGCTATCGGAGATATGGAATAATAGAGAAATCAGGTGAGAAAGATGGCTGATCCTGTTAAAGCACGCAATGCCTGTCTGGGCAGTACGGTAGTACAGAATCTGGAAAAACGCGGGTTTAAGGCTTTTTATTGTGAAACTGCTGCAGAGGCAGCCGAGCTGGCCATGACGCTTATCCCGTCAGATGACGTGGTGGCTTGGGGCGGCTCTGTTTCCGTCAGTTCGGCCGGACTTTTAGAAAAAGTCAAGGCTGCCAATACTGTTATTGACCGCGATACGGCTGCCAATGCGGAAGAACGTGCGGCAATGATGCGCCAGGCTTTGTTATGCGATACTTTTTTGATGAGCAGTAATGCCGTCAGCGAAGACGGTCAGCTGGTAAATATCGACGGCAACGGCAACCGCTGTGCGGCTCTGATCTATGGGCCTAAACAGGTCATCGTACTTGTCGGCGTCAACAAGATCGTTAAGACGGTGCAGGATGCAGTTGCCAGAGCGCGCGGCACGGCAGCGCCCATCAATGCGCAGCGTTTTGCAGGACTGAACACACCCTGCCAAAAGACGGGCGCCTGCATGGATTGCTTGTCGCCGTCCTGTATCTGCAATCAGATAGTAATTACCAGACGCTGTCAGCCGCAGGGACGCATCAAGGTGATTATTGCTGGCGAAGCGCTGGGTTTTTAAAGATTATGACGAGGTAGTCTTATGGGCAATTTAGCTGATAAATCGGAAATTCTGTATCATGTGGGTTTCTGTGCCAATGACCTGCAGGGAGCAGAGTGGGCAGTTTTGCCCGGCGACCCTGCCAGGGTACAGATTTTAGCAGAAAACTTAGGCAAGGCAAATTTTATTGCCTGCCATCGGGAATATACCAGCTGGCTGACGCAAATGGATTGCGGGCCTGTGCTGGTGTGCTCGACCGGCATGGGCGGGCCGTCTACCGCCATATGTCTGGAAGAACTGGCGCGGATGGGTATTAAAGGCGTCATCCGTGTAGGTACTACGGGAACTATACAGGAAAAAATAAATATCGGTGACCTTATCGTCAACAACGCGGCGGTACGTATGGATGGAACATCGCAGCATTATGCGCCGCTCAGTTTTCCGGCAGTAGCCGATATCGGGATTACCAACGCGCTGCGGCAGGCGGCAGCAGAAAATAATATTCCCTGTCATACAGGTATTTCCGTTTCTTCTGACACTTTTTGGCCGGGGCAGGAACGTTATGATAGTTTTACCGGCTATGTACGCAAGTCGCTGCGGGGAACGCTGCAGGAGTGGCAGCATTTGGGCGTGCTGAACTATGAAATGGAGACCAGCGCCTTATTCGTAGTTTCTCAGTGCCTGGGCATCCGGGCAGGGGCAGTATGCTCCGTAATTGCCAAGCGTACCGAAAGCGAAGGCGTAGTACCGTTCAGTAACAAGGGCGAACCTGCCAGACGTTTTTTGGTCACGGTGAAAAGAGCTTTACAGTTATTGTTGAAAGCTGGTGAATAAATGCCAAGAACAATTATTTTACTGATGGATTCTTTCGGTATCGGATGGGCGGATGACGCCGCTCAGTATGGTGATCAAGGGGCGGATACTTTAGGTCATATCTGCGAGTGGTTCAGTCATAACAGGGCGAAGCCGCTGTATTTGCCTAATCTGGCTCAACTGGGACTGCAGCGTGCGGCAGAGTTGAGTCGCAGAGAAGTTCTGCCGGCAGATTTAGGCGCGCCATATACGAAGGGCGCCTATACTTATGCGCAGGAAGTAAGCCGCGGTAAGGATACGTTAAGCGGCCACTGGGAAATTGCCGGCGTGCCGGTCACTTTTGACTGGGGTTACTTTCCGGATAAACCCTCCTGTTTTCCGCAAGAACTTGTAGAAGCTATTATCAGTGAAGGCAAGCTGCCGGGCGTATTAGGCGAGAAACATGCTTCCGGCACGGAAATCATCAAGGAACTGGGCGAAGAACATCTGCGCAGCGGTAAGCCTATTATTTATACTTCCGCGGACAGCGTGCTGCAGATAGCGGCTCATGAGCAGGCTTTTGGCCTGGACAGACTGTATGAACTGTGTAAGATTGCCTTTAAACTGGTACAGCCGTACAGGATTGCACGTGTCATTGCCCGCCCGTTTGTGGGCAGCTGCGCGCAGGACTTTACCAGGACGACCAACAGGCACGATTATGCGGTGCCGGCGCCGGAAGCGACGCTGCTCGATAAGGTGGTTGAAGCTGGCGGCAACGTATATGCGGTAGGCAAGATTGCCGATATTTTTGCTCACCGGGGTATTACGAAGCACTATCCGGCAGGAGGATTGGATAACCTGGTAGAGGCCACGTTGCAGGCGGTGCGTGAAGCACCTGACCATACGCTTGTTTTTACTAATTTTGTCGATTTTGATTCGTCGTTTGGGCATCGGCGCGATATCAAGGGTTACGGCGAAGCGCTGGAATATTTTGACGGCAGGCTGCCGGAGATAATGTCGCTTCTGCGGGAAGATGATTTATGCCTGATTACGGCAGATCACGGTAACGACCCTACCTGGAGCGGCAGCGACCATACCCGCGAAAGAATACCGGTGCTGTTTTCCGGCAGCAGGGTAGCGGCAAAGGCGCTGGCCCCGATGCATACTTTTGCCGATATCGGTCAGACTATTGCCGCCTATATGGGAGTAGGAAAAACGCTGACCGGGACAAAAGTGGATTTGTTCTAAGGAGGAAAGGCTATGAAAAAAATCTTTTCGCTCTTAGTTTTTGTAATGATGTTGTTTGGGTTGACTGCCATACCACAGCAGGCTCAGGCGTTTGATGAAAAGCCGGTGGGCTTCGTGGTCATCGACAAGACGGGCGGCGGCGTTACCGGCGACGTGTACAGCTCCTGGCGGCAGGTAGTGAAATGGGCATATCATTTCCCTTATTATAAGATTGTCGACGATGCACAGCCGCAGACGGTTACAGCTGCTGTGCTGCGTGAAGATGTCAAGGTAACGAAAGACGTACTGGCTGCTTTAGCAGAAAAAAGCCAGGTAGAGGTACTGGTCGTAGCCAAGGTTTATGATATGGACGACTATCTGATCAGTTCAGGTTTCGGCTGGCGCGATGATTCTGAAACCTATGTAAGGGTAGAAGCCGTAGCGGATTTATACGTTTATAAAAAAGACGGCGATAAATTCTTACAGAAGAAGCTGCGTGAACGTGAAATCAAAGATTTGGGAAACTATGAAAAACCCCAGGAGACTATCAAATGGGCTTTGTGTAAATTAGTTAATACTATGGAAGGGCGTCCCATTATTGGTGAATGAAGCAGACCTGTCCAATGTGAGAACGCATTGGGCAGGTATTTTTTCTTTACCTCCGGGAATGCTTGTGATACAATATTCTTTATAATTAAATGTCACATTATTTACACAATGGAGGGTTAATGATGAAATTACTGGAAGAAAAAATTTTACATGACGGCATCATTAAAAGCGGTAACGTATTAAAGTTGACGGTTTTTTAAATCATCAGATCGATGTTCCTTTCATAGCAGAGCTGGGCAAGGAATTTAAGCGCCTGTTTGCCGACTGCCCTATCAACAAAATACTGACTATCGAGGCTTCCGGTATAGGCATTGCCTGCATTACGGCGATGTACTTTAATGTCCCCGTGGTTTTTGCAAAAAAATCGCAGGGCTCCAATATGGATAAAGACGTATATTTTACCAAGATTACCTCCTTTACGCATAATAAGGTAAATGACGTAGTAGTTTCCAAACAATACATCAACCAGAATGACCATGTGCTGATTATTGACGATTTCCTGGCTAACGGCTGCGCGCTGGAAGGATTGATGGAGCTGGTGCGTCAGGCCGGTGGCGTCGTAGAAGGCGTTGGCGTGGCTATTGAAAAAGGCTTCCAGGGAGGCGGGGATAAACTGCGTGCAAACGGAGTGCGCCTGGAATCCTTAGCTATCATTGAAAAGATGGATGCCAAGACCGGTAATATCCAGTTCAGATAAGGAGAACGCTTATGGAAAATGAAAATAAAAAATTAGATGGTATTTATGAGCTGGACGGCAAGGTACCGTTAGGAAAAGCGGTTCCCTTCGGACTGCAGCACGTTCTGGCCATGTTCGCCGCTAATATTGCCCCCATACTGATTGTGGCTGGCGTGGTCAAGATGCCGCCGGAGCAGAGCGCGGCCCTGATTCAGTCTGCGATGATTATTGCCGGTATTGGTACGCTGATTCAGCTGTATCCTTTATGGAAGGTAGGCAGCGGCTTGCCGATAGTCATGGGCATCAGCTTTACCTTTGTGTCTGTTTTTTGTGTGGTTGGCAGTAAATACGGTTACGGCGCTGTTATGGGTGCGGCGCTGGTGGGCGGTATACTGGAAGGTGTCCTCGGCTTGTGCGCCCGTTACTGGAGGAGCTTTATACCTCCCATTGTAGCGGCCACCGTAGTAGCTTCCATAGGTTTTTCGCTGCTGGGTATCGGCGCTAATTCTTTTGGCGGCGGTTTTGGCAATCCGAATTTCGGCGATGCCAAATATATCATTGTAGGCACGATTACGCTGGTAAGCTGCATCGGCTTTAATGTGCTGGCGAAGTCTTTCTATAAACAGCTCTCCGTATTATTCGGCCTCATAGTGGGTTATATTGCCGCTTATTTCTATGGACTGGTAGATTTGAGCGCGCTGGCGACAGCTAAGCTGATTGCTATTCCGCAGTTTATGCCTTTTGAAATGGAATTCCATCCCGACGCTATTTTTGCTATCTTTTTGATTTTTCTGGTTTCCGCAACGGAAACTATCGGCGATACTTCGGCTATGACCGCTATCGGTTTGCGCCGCAATGTCAGTGAAAAAGAAATTTCCGGCTCCATTGCCTGCGACGGCCTTGTAAGCAGCTTTTCTTCTCTGTTCGGCTGTATGCCTATTACGTCTTTCAGCCAAAATGTCGGTCTGATTGCCATGACTAAGGTTGTGAACCGTTTTTCTATTATGACCGGCGCCGTAATCATGATTATGGCAGGCCTTTTCCCGGCTTTGGGCGTGCTGCTGGCTTCGCTGCCTGAACCAGTACTGGGCGGCTGTACGCTGATGATGTTCGGCTCGATTGTAGTGAGCGGTATCCAGATGGTTGCCGCCTGCGGTTATACCCAGCGCAATGTCATCATCGCTTCACTGGCTATGAGTATCGGCATCGGCTTTACCCAGGTGCCGGCTATCTTCAAAATCTTTCCTGACCTCGTCAAGAACGTTTTTGCAGAAAATTGTGTGGCTGTAGTATTTCTGGTAGCGCTGGTACTTAATTTTGTTCTTCCCGATAATATGGATGAAGTACGCTGATTTGAGGCTTGAAAATGAAGATTATTGATGCGCATATGCATTATTATGATATTGACGGTTTCCGGGAAACTGCCAAGCGGGCCAACCATGAGAATACGGCTGCCTGCTGGCAGCAGATTTGCGAAGACAACGATATTGTTTTTGCAGTTGCGATGGGCAATACCATGGATGCGTCTGTGCGTTACGGCGGTGTGCCGCCGCGGCTGATAAATCTTGCCGCGCCCTTTGATGAGGAGCATTATAATCAGCCTGATAATATCGGTTACTGTTTGGGAGTGCAAAGCGACTTACTGACGGAGGACAATGCGGCGCGGACGGAGCAGGAGTTTGAATTTTATCTGTCGCAGCCGCACTGTCTGGGTTTAAAATTTTATCCCGGTTATAATGCTTCCTATATCAATGACAGGAAGCACTGGCCGCTGCTGGAACTGGCCAGGGAATACGACGTGCCGGTTGTTATCCATACCGGCGATACAGCACGTCCTACAGGATTATTGAAATATTCTCATCCGCTTACGGTGGATGAGGCGGCTGTCAATTTTCCTGATATAACTTTTGTCATCGCTCATTGCGGCAATCCCTGGATTGTGGACGCGGTGGAAGTTGCCGCCAAAAACGAGAATGTCTGCATTGATTTGTCCGGGCTTTTGGCAGGCAGGCCGTCGCCGATGTTTTTATATGAAAAGAATACTGCTTATTTTGAATATCTGCGGATGTGGCTTAATTATCTGGGACGTTATGATAAGGTGATGTACGGCAGCGACTGGCCGCTGGTCAATATCCATGCCTACATCTCTTTGATGCAGCGTATTGTCCCGTCAAGCGTTCATCAGCAGGTGTTTTATCTTAACGCTTTGCGGGTATTCAAAAAAATAAGCAATCTGATAAGCAGATAAAGACGGCTTTTATAGCCGTCTTTTGTCTTCTGCTGTTTCCTTATGGTATAATAAACGCAGTAAAGCGAGGTGCGAAATGGGTCAACCCAGTATTCAAGAAATAGAGAAAAGTTTACAAGAGTGGCAGTTTTTACAGCAGCTGCCAAAAGAAGTAGCCGGCTTTGAACTGAGGGAAGGCAGCGGCATCGAAGGACAGATTTTGAATATTGCTTCTTACGTCAATGAAGCAAGCCATTGCCGGCTGGACCTTACCTATACGGGAGAAACTTTTGACTATGTGCCGGTCAAGAAAGTCGGGCTGCATATTTTCCGTGACGACAGATTTTTCTGCCGCGACAGAGAAAAGTTTGCCGCTTTGATGCTTGCGCATCTGCCCGAGATAATTGCCGACATCGACAGAAACCAAAAGCACGGTATGAGCTATGAAACGGAAGTGCAGCATTTCAGTGACTGGGAAGCGTGGAAAGCGCTGCCGGAGAAAATCGGCGGCTTTGAACGCTTTATCACGCCGGATAATCCGCTTACTTACATTAACGGCTCCATTATTTTCCTCGATTATACGGATTTTTCTAATGGCAATCAGCTGTTCTTCCTTTATAATACTTTCAGGGATGAGCTGTTTGCAGAAATCAAGAAAGGCTATCTGCCGTTGACGACGGAAAGTTTTAACGCCAAAAATCTGGCTGAGCTGACGAATCTGCTTACTGATAAGCTGGAGCCGGTTTTAAGCCAGCTGGAAAAATGAGAAAAAGTTCTTGACAAGACATAGTCATATCTGTATAATATGTCTTGTGGTTGTTGGCCCGGTGGTTCAGTTGGTTAGAATGCCGCCCTGTCACGGCGGAGGTCGTGGGTTCGAGTCCCATCCGGGTCGCCAATTAAGCCTCGGTAGCTCAGTTGGTAGAGCAAAGGACTGAAAATCCTTGTGTCCACAGTTCGATTCTGTGCTGAGGCACCATTGCGGAAATAGCTCAGTGGTAGAGCACCTCCTTGCCAAGGAGGGGGTCGCGAGTTCGAATCTCGTTTTCCGCTCCACTTTAAGGCGACATAGCCAAGCGGTAAGGCAGAGGTCTGCAAAACCTTTATCCCCAGTTCGATTCTGGGTGTCGCCTCCAACTTTTCTGCCGCGGTGGCGGAACTGGCAGACGCAAGGGACTTAAAATCCCTCGGGTAGTGATACCCGTACCGGTTCGATTCCGGTCCGCGGCACCATCTCCATATACACGTTTTTTGTACCGAATGTTACAAAAACTTCTTCAATGTTGATAGTTACTTGCTCAACGAACAAGTCTATCAATATTTTTTTTGCGTCCATATCGTCTTTTTCTAAAATTTTATTTTTAAAATATTTTAAAGTGCTTTCAATGTTCTGTTCCGAGAGTTCCGGCAGATTATTTACTTCATCCAAATTTTTGAGTTTTGATTTAATGTTATTTAATTCTTTTTTTATATTTTCAAGACGCTGCATATCATATTCGTCGCCGTTGCCATTTTCAAAAAGTTTATATAAATTATCGAGCTTGCGCTCTGCCATGGTTTTAGCCGTGGTTAGGGCGTTTTTTTCTTTTAAGATGCCGGTGTTTCTATTTTTATAATTTTCGGCCATATCGGCAGCAATTTTTTTAATAGAATCATCAGCAAGAATTTTATTTTTGATTATGCCTATAACCCAGTTTTCTAAACGGTCGCGGCTAATTTGCTTTTGCGGGCAACGCCCGGCCGCTATACGCTCTTTGCGGTTACAGCTGTAATAAACATAAGTTTTAGTGCGTGGAGTATAGCGGTGCCCGCTCATTGCGCTGCCGCAGCAGCCGCAGAAAATTTTCCCGGAAAGCAAGTAACGTTCTGTTGTTTTATAGGAGTGTTGGCGTTTTCTATTTTCTTCGCGCCTTTTTTGTACGGCCATAAATTCAGCTTCGCTGATTATTGCTGGAATGGCGCTTTCAACGCGTATTAAATTTTTAGAGTTCATGTTGTGCATATTCCTCGGAAGCCCTTCTTTACGTTCGGTTTTATTAAAAGTATAGTTGCCCATATATTTTTCGTTTTTTAAAATTTCATACATACTGTTTTTGCCGAAGTCACGCCCTTCACGAGTTTTAAAACCTTTAGAATTCAGGACATGCGCAATTTTGTTATATCCAAAGCCTGCAAGGTATAACTGATAGATAAGGCGTACTGCTTCGGCTTCGTGCGGTTCAATTTCATAGCGCTGGTCAACAATTTTATAACCCAGAGGCGGGCGGCCACCGTTAAATAATGCCTTGTAAGCGTTTTCATTTAGGCCCTTTTTAGTTTCTTTGCCCAGGTTACGGCTGTAATATGCGGCCATGGCAACAAGCATTGCTTCCGTCATTTTGCCTTCCGGGCTGTCGTCGATAGGCTGTTGGGCATAGGCATATTCAACGCCCAGGCGGGTAAGAGTATTCTGCACAGTGTAATAATTAAATTCGTTGCGGCTGTTGCGGTCTATTTTGTGGAAGATGATTATATCAAACTTACCCTCAACCGCGTCAGCCATCATTTGGTTGTAGGCATCGCGCTTGGCAATATCGCGTCCGGACTTCGCTTCATCGGCATACACTTTGGTAATAAGGTAATGGTGGCGCAGGCAGTAATCTTTGCAGGCGCGCACCTGCGCGTCGATACTTTCTTCGCGTTGCTTATCGCTGGAATAGCGGGCATAAATAACGGCACGTTTCATAATTTTAATTGCTCCTTTTTGAAGTATAGTTATAATTTTTTGCAAGAATAATGCAGATTTTATGATAAATTATTATAATAATGCTTTGCTGTTATATGTTTATCACAATAATTTATTACAAATGGGCATAAAAAAGCCTTGCTGCTCCCTGTAAAATGGTAGGGTATAGCAAGGCCAATCGCTTTATGGTATAATAATAGCGTAATTGATATAATCATGCAGATTTTGATACAAAGCCGAGGAAAAATTAAAAAGTGTGCCTTTGCGGTGTAATTTTT
>CANREP010000013.1 GCA_947629685.1 uncultured Phascolarctobacterium sp. | reverse complement strand
TTTCGGTAGATACTTACCGGGCCGCTACGGCTAAAGCCGCTTTAACTGCCGGGGCCGACATCATCAACGATATCAGCGCCATGGAAGCCGATGCAGAAATGCTGCCGCTGGTTGCTGAAAGCAACGCGCCGATTATCCTCATGCATATGCGCGGCACGCCGAAAAATATGCAGCAGAACTGCCAGTATGAGGACGTAGTGGGAGAAGTAGCCGCGTATCTGGCGCAGCGGGCTGAACTGCTGCGAGCTGCCGGTGTCGGTGCGGATAAAATCATTCTTGATCCGGGCATCGGCTTTGCCAAAGATGTGCGGCAGAACCTGCTTTTGATGCGCGATTTAAAGGCTCTGACAGGATTAGGCTATCCTGTGCTGCTGGCTGCTTCGCGCAAGAGTACCATCGGGGCTGTATTGGGCAATATTCCGGCAGAAGAACGGCTTTCCGGCACTCTGGCGCTGAGCTGCCAGGCTGTCTATGCCGGAGCGCAGCTGGTGCGCGTCCATGATGTGCGGGAAAATCTGCAGGCTGTACGGATGTTGGAGGCGGTTTTATGTCCAGAGCGTATATAGCGCTTGGCAGCAATTTGGGTGACAGGCAGCAGAACTTGCAGCAGGCGCTGCATTTATTGGCTGAACAGGGAATCAAGATTGTAAAAGTTTCTTCTTTTATTGAAACGGAGCCTTACGGCGTAACCGACCAGCCCGCCTTTTTAAACGGCGTCTGCTGCGTGGAAACGCAACTGGCGCCGTTGGAGCTGCTTGAGCTGCTGCTGGCGACGGAACAGCGGATGGGGCGCGTGCGCCTGCGCCATTGGGGCGAGCGCAATATCGACCTTGACTTGCTGCTGTATGAAAATATCTGTATAACAGGCGATAAATTGACGCTGCCGCATCCAGACATGCAGAACAGGGATTTTGTACTGCTGCCGCTGGCAGAAATTGCGCCGGATTTGCTGCATCCTGTCCTCAAAAAGACTATTGCACAGCTGAAAGACGATTTATTAAAACAAAGTGGAAGTGATAATAATGTTGGATAACGAAAAGCTGCTGCAGCGTTTCCAAAGCTATGTGGCTTTTGATACGGCTTCTGACGATAAAGCAAGCTGTTTTCCCAGTACGGCCAAACAGCTTGTGCTGGCTGATTTTCTGGCCAAGGAGCTTAAAGATTTGGGATTGTACTCTGTCGAGGTAACAGAACATGGCTATGTACTGGCAACCTTGCCTGCCAATACCGGCTGCTGCCCGGTGATAGGGCTGGTGGCGCACATGGATACCAGCTGCGAAGCAAGCGGAGCCAATGTGCAGCTGCAGGTGCACCGTAACTTTGACGGTAGCGATATCAGACTGAATGCTGAAAATGTTTTATCGCCGGAAGAGTTTCCTGAGCTGCTCAATTACATAGGGCAGGATATTATAACTTCTGATGGCACGACATTGCTGGGTGCTGACGATAAGGCCGGCATCTGCGCTATTGTATCGGCCTGCGAATATTTGCTGCAGCATTCGGAGATCCTGCATGGCAAGGTGGTGCTCTGCTTTACGCCTGATGAGGAAGTCGGCAGAGGTACCGAGCATTTTCCGTTGGACAAATTCAGAGTGGACTTTGCCTATACCGTCGACGGCGGAGCGCTGGGCGAGCTGAACTACGAAACCTTCAACGCCTGCAACGCTAATGTGGTTTTTCACGGGATATCAGTGCATCCAGGCAGCAGCAAGAATAAGATGCGCAATGCCGTAACTATGGCGGCCGAGTGGCAGATGGCGCTGCCTGCAGGCGAAAGGCCGGAATATACCGAAGGCTATGAAGGCTTTTATCATACGCTGCGCATTAACGGCGGCACGGATAAAGTAGAAATCGATATGATCCTGCGTGACCATGATGCTGAGGTTTTAGCCAAGCGCAAACAGTTTTTGCTTGATTTGGCTGCTTTTATGAATAAAAAATATGGCGCGGGCACGGTAGAATGTACGCTGACAGACTGCTATCGCAATATGAAAGAATATATTACGCCGGTGTACGAGATTGTCGAGCGGGCGCGAAACGCCATGCTGCAGGCAGGCGTACAGCCGGTCATCGTGCCGGTACGCGGCGGTACCGACGGCTCCAGACTTTCGGAAATGGGACTGCCCTGTCCCAATCTTTTTACCGGCGGACATAATTTCCATGGGCGCTTTGAATACCTGCCGCTGCAGTCGCTGGCGAAGATTACGGAAGTGCTGGTAAATCTGGTGCAGAAATAAAAAGTAAATATATGAATAAAAAACCTGTAAAGAAATTTCTTTACAGGTTTTTTCTTAGTCCCAGCGTTTGAGCATATCTTCGATGATTTCTTTGTTAGTTTTGCGGCGCTTTTTTTCGTAGTTGCGGAAATTATTGTCCCGGTGGTCGGTGGAATAATCCGCATAGTCAAAATCGTCGTAATCTCTTTCGTAGCTGCGGTTGTAGTCGCCGTGGCCGTCGTCAAAGAAGAGCGGCACGCAGCAGTCTCTTGGTGCGGAGCAGATATTTATAGCAGGCATCATGTTTCTTCCTCCTTAATTACTACTAATATTTTATCATTTTTGCTGCTATTGGCAAGACAAAGCTGTGCCGGTAAGATATTTCTGTGCTTAATGCCTTGCCGTATGCTGCCTCGGCAGGAAAATTATAATTTTGGTAGAAAATATATAAAGATAACGGCGTGCGTCCAAAATAAAAATTGTAAATTTTATTGCAGTTTTTGCGTAAAATATCTTGAATGAGCATCGTAAATGTGATATAGTATACACTATATTAAGGGCGCGAGCCGAATATGATATCACAAAGGAGCTAAAATCATGGAAAAAGAAAATCAATTCCTTCTCTGGTTCGAACAGTTGGAACGAGAAGACGTGGCTATTGTTGGCGGTAAGTCCTCCTCTTTGGGCGAAATGACTGCTAAAGTCGACGTGCCGGTGCCTTATGGTTTTGCTACCACTGCTTATGCTTACAGATACTTCTTTGAAAAAAGCGGTCTGCAAGAAGAAGTTCGTGCGCTTGTCGCAGAACTGACCGACGTTGAAAACAGCGCTTTGCTGCGTGACGTATGCGCACGTATCCGCAAGGCTATCATGGATAAAGAAATGCCTAAAGATCTGCAGGACGCTATTGCGGCTGCTTATGAAGAACTGGGCGACAAAATGGGTATCGAACAGCCGTATGTTGCAGTTCGCAGCAGCGCTACTGCTGAAGACCTGCCGGACGCAAGCTTTGCAGGCCAGCAGGATACCTACCTGAACGTACAGGGCGCGCAGACCATTATCGCTAAAGTTAAAGAATGCTATGCTTCCTGCTTTACCGACCGCGCCGTATACTATCGTGAAAAACAGGGCTTTGACCATCTGGATGTAGCGCTGAGCGCTGCTGTACAGATGATGGTATTCTCCAAAGCTGCTGGCGTTATGTTCACCGTTAACGTTGCTACCGGCGACGACAAGAACATCCTCATCGAAGGCGCCTGGGGCCTGGGCGAATATGTAGTTCAAGGTACTGTAACCCCGGATAACTACACCGTTTCCAAAGCTGAACATAAGATTCTCGAAAAGAATGTTAACGTACAGGACGTTAAACTGGTACGTAAGGCCGGCGGCGACTGCGAAGAGCAGATGGTACCGCTGGATGAACAAAACCAGCAGAAACTGACCGACGAACAGATTCTGGAACTGGCAGGCTATGCTAAGAAGATTGAAGAGCATTATGGCTGCTACATGGATATGGAATGGGGCGTTGATGAACGCGACAATAAGATCTGGATCCTCCAGGCCCGCCCTGAAACCGTATGGAGCCGCCGCAATAAGGAAAACGGCGGTGCTCCCAAAGATGAAGCTCCGAAAGCTGCAGCTGCTGACCGCAAAGTAATCGTTAAAGGCCTGCCGGCCAGCCCGGGCAATGTTTCCGGCAGAGTACACGTTATCCTCGATCCTTCCCGTATCGACGAATTTAAGGAAGGCGAAATCCTCGTTACTGAAATGACCGCTCCTGACTGGGTACCGGCTATGAAGAAAGCGAAAGCTATCGTTACCGACAGCGGCGGAATGACCTGCCATGCTTCCATCGTCAGCCGCGAACTGGGTATTCCCTGTATCGTAGGTACTAAGAGCCGCGGTGAAGCTGCTACCACCACTATTCCCGACGGCATCGACGTAACTGTGGACGCAACTCATGGCGTTGTCTATGAAGGCATTATCGAAGAAGCAAAACCGCAGCAGGCTGCTCAGCAGGTTGTTGCCGCGGCTGAGTATTTCCCGCCCACCGGCACTAAGGTTTATATGAACCTGGGCGACCCGGATCTGGCAGAAAAATATTCTACACTGCCTTGCGATGGTATCGGCCTGATGCGTGAAGAGTTCATCTGGACTACTTATATCCATGAACATCCTCTGTATCTCATCAAGACCGGCCACCCGGAAAAAGTTGTCGACCAGCTGGCTGAAGGTATGCGTCAGGTTTGCCAGGCTATGGCACCGAGACCTGTTACCCTGCGTTTCAGCGATTTCAAATCCAGCGAATACCGCGATCTGAAAGGCGGCGACGAATTCGAGCCCTATGAACCGTCCGCACTTCTTGGCTGGCGCGGCGCTTCCCGTTACTATGACCCCAAATACATTGAAGCATTCAAACTGGAATGCATGGCTGTACGCAAAGTACGCGAAGAGTTCGGCCTGAAAAACCTGAATGTTATGATTCCGTTCTGCCGCAACGTGGAAGAATGCGAAAAAGTTACCAAGATCATGGCTGACTGCGGTCTGGCTCGCGGCAAGGATTTCAAAGTATGGCTGATGGCTGAGATTCCTTCCAACATCATCCTGGCTGATCAATTTAATAAATATGTTGATGGTTATTCCATTGGTTCTAACGATCTGACTATGCTCGTATTAGGCTGCGATCGTGATAACGATACTGTTTCTCATATCTACGATGAACGCAACCTGGCTGTTAAACGTGCTGTACGTCACCTGATCGAGGTTGCTCACAAGGACGGTAAGACTGTTTCCATCTGTGGTCAGGCTCCCAGCGTATATCCTGAATTCTGTGAATTCCTCATCAAGAGCGGTATTGACAGCATTTCCGTAAACCCGGATACTGTTAAATTCACCAAGAAACTCGTTGCTCAGGTTGAACAGCGCGTTATGCTTGACGCTCTCACCGGCCGCGGCCGTGCAGAAGTTGAAGATTTAGAGTGGAAATAAGCTCTGAGCTTATGAACAAGGCTCCTGTGCAAACAGGAGCCTTGTATTTTTTTGTCGGAGGTGTGTATGGTTGGCTTGGCAGGCTGCAAAGATGTTTTTCCTTTATTTTCTTACAGGCTGCGCGGCAGGGTGGCTGATAGATTTTTGCCGTGTGCGCTTGACAGCTTTAGAAGCGGGAGATGATTTTGTACTGCAAGGAGAGAAAATGCCGGAGAGCAGCAGTTGGCGCTTATTGCTGACGGCTGCGGTGACAGGCGCGCTTTTTGTTCTGGCAGGAGTGTTCTATCTGCCGCAGAACGAACTTTATTGCTGTTGGCTTTTTCTGAGCTGCCTGCTGTTGCAGGCGCTGATAGATTACGATTGTCAGCTGCTTTTAGATAAGGTCTCGCTGCTGCTGGCGGCAACGGGATTTTTTTATAGCTGGTATTTTCAGAAGAATCTGACAGATTTATTTATAGGGTTAATTGCCGGTGCAGGCATTATGTTCGCGCTGTATTGGCTGAGCCGCGGCGGTATGGGACTGGGAGATGTAAAGCTGACAGCGGTTTTAGGTATTTGGCTGGGTTTGGACAAGCTCCTGCTGTGCCTGCTGACGGCCTTTGTTGTAGGAGGTATTGCAGGTACGCTGTTTTTGCTGACAGGGAGGAAGAAACGGCGGGATGCTATTGCTTTCGGCCCTTTTTTGTGCCTGGGGGCGGCAGTAGCCCTGTTATGGGGCAATGGGTTGTTGAGCTGTTACTGGCAGCTTTTTATATTCGATTAAACGGAAAAGGACAGAAGCCATGATCAAGAAGATAGTTGAGAGATTTAAAAGAAAAGATGATTGTCTCTGCGTTGCTGTAACCGGCAGGCAGCTGACAGCAGCCGTCGTCGGTGATAAAGGCAGCGGCGTGTTTAAAGTAATGCAGAAAACGCTGCCTGATGCGGCAGAAGCGCTTGTTGTGCCGGAGGTACTGCAGGACGCTTTGGAGCAGCTGCTCAGAGAAAACAAGCTGGCATCCGTCGGTAAGCTGCTCCTGGTACTGGATGGCGACGCTGTATTTCTGCAGCGGCTCGTCTTGCCGCAGATGCCGCAGGCAGAGCTGCGGGAAGCGTTGAAATGGGAAGCGGAAGAGTATGTGCCGTTTGCAGGCAAACCGTATCGTCTGGATTATTTGGCAGCGCCGCCAGCCGAGGGGATGCAGGCAGTGCTGCTGGCCGCTTTGCCGCAGGAAGTGCTGGCGCAGCTGTTTGAGCTCAGCCGCAGACTGCAGCTGAAATTAGCTGCGGTTACGGTGCTGCCCCTTGCGCAGGCGGCCTTTTTGCAGCAGCGGCAGGGAAATTTCCTGCTTGCCAAAGAGCGGGAAGGCGTAGTGAAATTGACTGCTTTTATCGACGGGCTGCCGGCTGCTGCTGCTCAAGTGTATGCTGATACGGCAGCCGTAGAAAAAGAAGTCGCTGCTTTGGCGGCAACAGTTTGGCAAAAATATAACGTTCAGCTAAGAAATATCTTTTACACGGACGGCGGCGTCGCTTTGGCTGCGTGGCAGGAGGGAGTCAGAGAGTTGTACGGACAGCAGTACTGCCTGGCGGCAGCCGATTTTACCGGGAAGTTGTCCTGGCAGGGCGGCTTTTTGAATGATGCTGAACGCAGGCAGTGTGCCGCAGCGGCTCTGACGGCTGCAGGTAGCGCGCTGTTGGCTGACGGCGATGATGGGATAAATTTTATCAGCAGCGGAGAAACTACAGGCAAAGTTAAAGCGGCCCGTTATCTTGCCGCCGCTTTGCTGCTTGTTACGGCTGCGGTTTGGTGCGGCGCTTATGCTTATAATCTTTACCAAATCAGCAGGATAGAAAAATTACAGCAGCAAATTGCCGTTATGGACGTCTGGCGGCAGCGTTATGCAGCCGCGCAGCTCGCGGAACGCAGCATCAGGGAATATGATGCCCGGATAGCTGCCTTGGAAAATAAGCAATTTGGCTGGGGCAGTTTTTTGGAGCTTTTAGGACGTACCATCCCGCAGGGCTGTTGGCTGAACAGGGTACAGCAGGGAGAGAGTCAACATGAAGTATTTCTTTACGGCAAGGCAGAGAGCCTGGGCGAATTAGAAAAATTTATATCCTCGTTACAGGGCAGCGGCAGTTTTACAGGCGTAGAACTGAGAGAGAGCAAGGAAGAACGGGCAAATGGACTGCTTGGCTACACGGTACGGGCAGTCGCCGAAGGGAGCGGGCAAAATGAATGAGTCACTGGAAAACGCTGCGGCAGAGAAAAAAGCCTGGCTGCAGCTGGTTATCGCGGCAGCGCTATGTTTTATGGTCTATAAATTATTGCTTGCGCCGTTGTTTTATCAACTGGGAGAACAGGCGCGGCAGCAGGAGCTGTTACAGCGGGAACTGTGTAAATACCGGGAGTTTGCCGCTGCGCATCAGGATTACGAAGCGTTCTTACGCCAGCGTACCGAGAGGCTGGAACAGCTGCAGCGCAGACTGCCGGTACGGGTCGTTTTCAGCGAACAGCTGGCGCTGTGGCAGCGGCAGGCGCAAAGCTGCGGCGTCACGATTAGTGATATTAAGTTGCTGAACGAAACTGATAACGGCGATAAAAAATTAAAAAGTCAGCCGGTCAGGATTACGCTGGCAGGCAATTATTACAGTGTGCTGAAATTCGTGCATGAACTGGAAAAAAGTGAAAACTTTGTGAATATAAATAAAGTTAATATTACAGGCGACGAAAATAAAGGTGATATTAAGTTTACGGCGGTATTTAATATCTATCTGTACGTCACGGGGGAATGATACAGGCGATTTAATACTTAGCCTGCCGGACAGGCCTGTTTTGGCTTCTTGCGCAGATATCACGTAAAGTTGTATAATTATATTATCTGTAAATAAAAACAGGACAGTCTTGGTTTGAGGTGTGAGAAAATGGATTTAAAGAACCGTAAAGTCAGAATCCTGGTTGGCATTCTTGTAGCTGTTATGCTGATTGTGGCGTTCAGAATTTATAATAATATCCAAAATGAAAAGGAACGTGCGGCAAGATTGTCGCGCTCGCAGGCTATTGCCGTAAGCTTGGGCAGGCCAGAGCGGACGTCCATCGTACCGCAGCTGGAATTTTCGGGCAGTCTTGACCCTGAATGGCAGGCAGAGATTGCGGCTAAAGTGGACGGGCGTGTGGAAAAGGTCTATGTCAAAGAGGGCGACCGCGTAGTCAAGGGGCAGGTCCTTGCCCTGCTGGAACAGACGGATACTGCTGCCGATGTGCTGGCGGCGCGCGGCAGCTATATGGATGCAGAAACTGATTTGCGTAAAGCAGAGAAAGATTTGCTGCGGTATGAAAAACTGTACGAGAGGGGAGCCGTGCCGCTGCAGGCAGTGGATGATTACCGTTTTGCCCGTGACAATGCCAGGGCCAAACTGAAAAATGCCCGCGGCAATCTGCAGGGGATGGAATCCAAGGCTGCCGGTACGGCGGTAGTTGCGCCTGCCGACGGCATCGTCTACAAGCGTTATTATCAGGAAGGCTATTATGCCAAGGCCGGTACGCCGCTGTTTGCCGTTGCTGATATCAGCACGCTGAAATCAGTTATCAATATCCCGGAAGGACAGATAGACGGGGTGGCTGTGGGCAACGAAGCGGACATCCTGTTGACTTCTTTTGGCAACCGCAGTCTGACGGGCAGGGTGACGCGCATTTCCCCGGTAGCGGATCTGCCTGCCCATACCTTTGAAACCGAGGTCAGCGTCGATAATCCCGAGGGGCTGTTGGCAGGCGTTTTTGCTACCGTACATCTGACTGCCCAGCGGCGCGACGATGTGCTGACCATACCTGTCTATGCCATCGTCATGCGCGATGACCAGAAGACGGTCTTCGTGGCGGATGAGGAGGGCATCGTAACACGCCGGGTTTTAAGTATCGGGTATACGGATGACAAGATCGCCGAGGTACTGGACGGACTGAAGGGAGACGAAATCATCGTTACCGGCGGTCAGAACAAGCTGCGCGAAGGCAATAAGGTAGATCTCAGTAAGGCAGGTAAATAAAGATGATTGCAACATTTATCCGCCGGCCGGTATTTACTACGATGCTCGTGCTGCTGCTGGTCGTATTCGGTATCCGCAGTTACCCGGAAATCGGCGTTGATTTGAACCCTGACGTGGATATGCCTATCGTCAGCGTGCGCATCACCTACGACGGCGCTTCGCCGGAGGAAATGGAAACGCTGATTACCAAGCCTATCGAAGACCGCGTCAGCCAGGTTGCCGGTATCAAGACTATTTCGTCTACGGTGCTGGAAGGCTACAGCGAGACGGTGCTGGAATTCAATATGGGCGTAGACCCGCAGGCCATGGCCAGCGAGGTGCGTGAAAAAGTAGCCAGCGTGCGCAAACGTCTGCCGGACGATATCGACGAGCCGACAGTGCAGACCGTCGATTTAAGTTCGCGCCCGATCGTGGCCTATACTTTTTCGTCAGAAGTGCGCAGCCGCGGCGAGATCCGCCGTCTGATCGAAGACTCCATCAAGGACGAACTGCAGATGGTCGAGGGCGTTTCCGAGGTAACGGTACTGGGCGCCAGCACCCGTGCTATCAGGCTGGTGGTAAGGCCGGAAAAACTGGCGGAATACAATATTTCCTTTCAGAACATCTTAGACAAAGTAAATGATGAAAACTACAATACTCCCGGCGGTAAGGCCAAAAACAAGGATATGGAAATTACTGTCCGTACTGTCGGCAAGTATAAGAATATTGACGATATCAAAAACGTAGCTATCACTAACGTCAATAACCGACCCGTCTATATCGGCGACGTAGTCGATGTCGTGGACGATTGGGAGGATGAAGACACTTTTGCCAGCGCCAACGGCGTGCCCTGCGTCATGGCCAGCGTGCGCAAGCAGTCCAAGACCAATACGGTTGACGTTACCGACGGGCTCAACGCCAAGATGGAAATCATCAAGCAGCGGATGCTGCCGCCCGACATCAAGGTAGAGGTTGTCCGTGACCAGTCCCAGTACATCAGGGAAAATATCGGCGACGTGTGGAACACGATTATTTTCGGCGGTTTTCTGGCGCTGCTGATTACCTATCTGTTCCTGCGTAATTTCAGGGCTACCATTATCGGCGGCCTGTGTATACCGACGTCTGTTATCGCCACATTCTTTTTGATGCGCGTGATGGACTTTACTTTGAACAATATGTCGCTGATGGCGCTCAGTTTGGCGGTCGGTATCCTTATCGACGACGCCATCGTAGTTATCGAGAATATCTTCCGGCATATCGAGATGGGCAAGACGCCGTTCAAGGCTGCCAAAGAAGCTACTGAAGAGCTGACGCTGGCTATTTTAGCCGTTTCCCTGACGCTGATGGCCGTTTTCGTACCTATCGGCAGCATGGGAGAAATCATCGGTCAGTATTTCAAACAGTTCGGCCTGACGGTAGCCTTTGCGGTAGGCTTTTCGACCTTAGTCGCTTTTTCGTTGACGCCGATGGTGTCGGCCTATTGGATTAAGGATGAGACTAAGGAAAAAAGTAAGCCGAGAAATAAATATCTCCAGCTTTGTTTAGATAAATTTGAAAACGGTTTCCAGTTTATCAGACAGGTTTATAATGAAATCATGGAAGCGGCGCTGCAGCATCCGAAAAAAGTCGTGGCCATCGGTGTTGCTTCCCTGCTGTTGAATATCATGCTGCTGCCTTTCGTAGGCACGGAATACCAGCCTACCTATGATTCCGGCGAGTTCAGCGTTAATTTTAAGGCGCCTATCGGCACGAGTATGGAAAAGACGGTAGCGCTGGCTACACCCCTGCAGGAGCGAATTTCTTCGATGCCGGAGGTGCGCATTGCCGCTCTGAACATCGGTAACGGACGTAATCCTGTCAATCAGGGTTCCATAGATATCAGATTGACGCCATCTAATGAACGTGAGCGCAGTATGCAGGAAATCATGGACGAACTGCGCGGCGAATTCAGAAACGTCGAAGGGCTGAACGTAACCGTCGTCTCCAATCAAGGCGGCGGACGCGGCGACAGCCGCCCTGTACAGGTAGGCCTGCGCGGCAGCGATATGGCGCAGCTCAAACAGTACGCGCTGCAGCTGGCTGATCTGGTCGGCCAGGTGCCGGGCGCTACGGATGTGGATATTTCCGATTCCGACGAAGAGCCGGAAATCATCGTGAAACTGGATCAGGCGCGGGCCAGCTCGCTGGGGCTTGATTCAACCGCTGTCGGCGAAGTGGTGGAGATGGCCTTCATGGGCAAAAGCACCGGCAACAGCTATACCATCGGTGATAACGATTATGACATCATTATCCAGATGCCGCAGAAAAAGCGTATCGACATCAACGATGTCAAAAACCTGCGTGTATCTGCAGAAAACGGGGAGTTTGTGCGCTTGGGCGACGTGGCCGATGTAAGGCTGGGCTCCGGCCCTACGCGTATTGAAAGAGAAGATAAGCAGCGGCAGATCGTGGTTTATGCCAATACAGTCGGCATTTCTCCAGGCGACCTGATCGGTAAGATTCAGAAAGAACTTATTCCTTCGATGAATATGCAGGACGGCTACAGCTATAAGATGATTGGCCAGGCAGACACTATGGCCCGTTCTTTCAATGAGATTGCCAAGGCCGTTATTCTGGCTATCGTCGTTGTATATATGGTACTGGCGGCGCAGTTTGAAAGCTTTACCCAGCCGTTTATCATCATGTTTTCGCTGCCTTTCGCCGTTATAGGCGCTGTCCTGGGCCTTTTGGTAGCGGGACAGACGGCCAACATGATGAGCCTTATAGGTTTTACCATGCTGCTGGGCCTGGTAACGAAGAACGCCATCCTGCTGATCGACTATGCTAATCAGCAGCGCAGCAAAGGCTATGATTTGCGGACAGCTGTTTTGGAAGCATGTTCCCTGCGTCTGCGTCCTATCTTTATGACGACTTTTTCCACTATTTTGGGTATGCTGCCTATCGCCCTCGGTATCGGCGCCGGTGCTGAGCTGCGTCAGTCCATGGGCGTGGTACTGGTAGGCGGTTTGATTACTTCTACAATCCTGACGCTGTTGGTAGTGCCTATCATTTATCTGATGTTTGAAGAGTGGAAAGAAAAACGTGCGGCTGCAAAACGGTAAAGGAGTAGCGATTATGACAGCAATGGATGAAAAAATCCTGGCAACAGTACAGCAATATAAAGATGGGCAAATAGGTGAGGCACAGCTGCTGCAGCAGTTAAAACAGCTGCAGTACGTCGATTTAGGCTTTGCCCGTATCGATACGGCCCGTCATGACCGGCAGGGGTTTCCCGAGGTTATTTACTGCGCGGGCAAGACGCCGGAGCAGTGTGCCGAAATTATGTGCCGGCTCAGCCAATGCAGCGAAAATGTACTGGCGACACGGGCAGACGAAAAAGTTTATACAGCTATCAGAGAAAAGGTTTCTGACGTGCATTATTATCGGCAGGCGCAGATCGTGGCGCTGGAGCGCAGCCCGCTGACGAAAGATGCCAAACGGACTGTGGCGGTCATAACGGCGGGTACCAGTGATATTCCTGTAGCGGAGGAAGCGGCTGTTACCGCTGAAATCATGGGCAATAATGTTACCAGGATTTATGATGTAGGGGTAGCCGGTATCCATCGCCTTTTTGCTCAGTTGGACATTATCCGCGCGGCTAATGTGCTGATTGTCATAGCCGGTATGGAAGGAGCGCTCGCCAGCGTCGTAGGCGGCCTGGTAGATAAACCTGTTATTGCCGTACCGACCAGCGTCGGCTACGGCGCAAATTTCGGCGGGCTGTCGGCCCTGTTAGGGATGCTGAACAGCTGCAGCGCAGGCGTAGCCGTAGTAAATATCGATAACGGTTTTGGCGCAGGCAGGCTGGCCAGCATTATCAATCATATGAGGTGAAAAAATGAAAGCTGTCTATCTTGATACTTTTGCAGGTATCAGCGGCAATATGCTGTTAGGCGCGCTGCTGGATGCAGGTTATCCTCTGGAAGCTCTGCGCAATGAGCTGCAGAAGCTGCAGCTGGGCGCTTATGAGCTGATATATAAAAAAGTAAATAAGCTTGGTATAGATTCTACGTATTTTAATGTCCTGCTGCCCGAAGAACAGGAACATGTCCATGAACACGAACATATGCATGAACATGGACATGTTCATGAGCATCACGGACATAATCATGAACACGGCCATGTTCATCAGCATGATGAAGAAGCGCCTGCTCATACGCATGTGCACCGCAATCTGCATGATATTATGGAAATTCTTGACGCTTCCGGGCTTTCTGATGCGGTAAAAAATAAGGCAGCAAAGGTTTTTCGTGTTATTGCCGCAGCTGAGGCGAAAGTACACGGCAAGCCTATCGAGGAAGTGCATTTCCACGAAGTAGGGGCTATCGACACCATTATAGATATTGTCGGCTGCCTTTTAGGCTTGGAGTATCTTGGTATAGAAAAAATTTACGTAGGCCAGGTTACAACTGGCTACGGTTTTGTGCAGTGCGCTCACGGCCTGATGCCTGTACCGGCGCCGGCGACAGCTGAACTCTTGCAGCAGATGCCGCAGTGCAAAGGCAGCGTGGCTAAGGAAATGACAACACCGACAGGAGCGGCGCTGCTGAAAGTGCTGGCTGAATACAGCGACGGCTTGCCGTCAGGTTTTGCCGGGACTTATATTGCCTATGGAGCCGGTACGCGGGATGTAGCAATACCCAATGTGCTGCGCATGTATGTGGGCACGGTGCGGCAGCAGGCTGAGACCGTGACAGAAGCTGCCTGCAATCTGGATGACGTCAGCGGCGAGCTCTTAGCTTATACGGTGCAGCGCCTGCTTGCGGAAGGCGCACTGGATGCCTGGACGGAGCCGATTATGATGAAAAAGGGTCGCCCGGCCAGCAAGCTGGTGTTCCTGTGCGAAAAATCCAGGCTGCATGAGCTGCTGCGGATTGTCTTTGCAGAAACCGGCACCTTGGGCGTGCGCTATCATGATGTGCGGCGCAGCGTATTGGAGCGCGGTTTTGTGCAGGCAGCTACTGCATATGGAACGGTGCGCGTCAAGTATGGCGTCGATGGCGGCGCTATAACCTGTTTAGCGCCGGAATATGAGGACTGCAGAAAGCTGGCGGCTGAGCAGCATACGCCTTTGAAAGATGTGTACACAGCGGCGTTTCAGGCAGCGGAGGAAATGCTGCATGGATGATTTTGCACAGTATCTGGCGGCGGTGCGCGGCAAGCTGAGCGCTGTGGCAGCCATAAGCGCCGAAAAGGATATCAATTTCGGACATCAGTTTACCGTACTTCAAAATGACGAGAAGGTCACGCTGAGCGTCTACAACGGCAAGAAAGGCAGAAAGCTGGTGTGGGGCGGCAGTTCCGGCAGTCTGGCAGCGGCTCTGAAAAGTGCGGTAAACGGCGATGCTGCGCCGGCAAATAGCCGGCAGCAAAAGCAGTTTGCAGGTCTTTGGGCAGGCAGCGATGAATCGGGTAAAGGAGATTTTTTTGGCCCTTTGGTCGTGGCTGCCGTGGCTGTCGATGATACAGCGGCTGTAAAGCTGCGTGAAGCAGGAGTGAAAGACTGCAAGCAGCTGACAGATAAGAAGATATTGGAGCTGGAGGCAGAAATCAAGCAAATAGCTCTGAGTTACAGCGTACTGGAGCTGAAACCGGAAGTCTACAACTTGCGGTACGAACAGGTGCGGCAAGAGGGCGGCAACCTTAACCAGCTGCTGGGCTACGGGCATCTTGCGGCTTTATCTAAAGTGCTGGAGCAGCAGCCTGGCTGCAGCGGAGCGTTGATTGACCAATTTACTGTTTCCGACGCTGTGGTAAGGTCGTTGGCGGTAAAGTTTCCCGGCGTTGAGTGCAGGCAGCAGCCGCGGGCCGAAAGCGATATCGCCGTTGCCGCTGCTTCTATCCTGGCGCGGGCGCAGTTTTTGCGCAGAATGGAGGCTTTGTCGGAGCAGGCCGGTTTCGAGCTGCCCAAAGGAGGCGGCGAAGCGGCGACACAGGCGGCGCGGCAGCTTCTGCGTCAGCAGGGCAGAGCGGCGCTACGCGCTTATGTCAAACTGCACTTTGCTAATTATGCTAAGCTGAGTGAAGATAAATAGTCTGGTGGTGAAGCAAGTGAAGCAGCTTATCGTCAATGCGGACGATTTTGGTTTACATACACAGATCAATCAGGGGATTATCAGAGGTTATCAGGAAGGTTTTATTACCAGCACCTCGCTGATGTGCAGCGCGCCTGCTTTTGAGGAAGCGGCAGACTTGGCGCTGGCACATCCCGGCCTTGGAGTGGGCATCCACCTGACGCTGGTAGGCGGCGTGCCTCCGGCAGCTGCGCCTGCAAAGGTGCGCAGCCTGTTGGATGAGCAGGGACTTTTCCTGCCGGATTACGTGGCTTTTGCCGCCCGGTTTTATCGCGGCGGCGTCAGTATGAGCGAACTGGAAACCGAACTGTGCGCCCAGATAGAACGCGGGCTGGCTACCGGGATAAAAATAACGCATCTTGACAGTCATCAGCACACACATGTACTACCCATAATCAGTAGTTTAGTGGTAAAATTATGTTGTAAGTATAAAATTGGCAAAATAAGAAATCCTCATGAAAGCTATTGTTTTGACGGAGGATTTGCAGCGGGCGCCGGCAGGAAGCTGGGGCGCGCAGGACTTTCTTTTTGTGCTTCTATGGCTATGCGCAAGGCTAAAGCTGCGGGGCTGCACTATCCTGAGCATTTTTTTGGGATGCTGGCCGGCGGCAATCTTAATGAAACGCTGGTGGGCAATATCATCAGGAGCTTGCCCGACGGGACGAGTGAGATTATGACCCATCCGGGACTCGAAAGCCAGCTATTGGCGCGGCAATTTACTTGGAATTATCACTGGGAGGACGAGCTGCAGGCTTTCCTTTCAGTAGAAAATAAACGTTTATTAGAGCGGAATGCTGTCTCTCTGATAAATTTTGGTGGTTTGAAATAAATGACAAAAAAACTATTGGTCCGCTTAGCAGCATTGTTTGCTTTTGTGTTGCTTATTTCTGCTGCGGTAATCTATTTTACATTTGATATACGGGCGCTGGAATATTTGACCATGTTCGATCTGCAGTGCGTATTGCTGGCTCTGGGCTGCCTGGCTTTAGGGCTTACTTTTGACGGGCTGCGGCTGATGACTCTGGCGGATGTTACCGATGAAAAGCTGCCGGTGCGGCAGGTTGCCAACGTGGTGCTGAGCAATTATTTCCTGGCCTTGGTGACGCCGGGAGCCAGCGGCGGCGCAATAGCGCAGATCATGTTTATGAAGAAAGCCGGAGTGCCGGTGGCAAAGGCGACAGTAGTCGTGCTGGTGCGTACTATCATGTCCATTTTCTTTTTGATCTTGCTGGTGCCGGTGGTGCTGCAAAGTGACAGCGATATCAGCAGATGGATGCCGCCGTCGGTAATCACGACGGTTTCGGTGTTGTTTACTTCGCTGCCGGTGATTGCTTTTTTCCTTATGCGGACCAAATACCCGGAGCAGTGGCTGTATATCTGCACGGCCAAGTTTTCCTATGATACCAGGCGTAACTGTTTTATCTGGTACAAGGAGTTCAAGCACGCCTTCGTGGTCATGGGGCAGCATCCTTTTAGAGTATTGAAGGCGTTTTTGGAATCAGGCGTCAGCCTGCTTTGTATTTATGCGACCGTGCCTGCTTTCTTTACGGGATTGAACATTGATTTTGACTTACTCCAGGTTATGGGCAGGATGGTACTGCTTAATCTGGTACTCTATTTTTCGCCTACGCCCGGCGGCAGCGGGATTGCCGAAGCCGGATTTGTCGTACTGTTTTCCAATATCCTTCCTAATGGGCTGGACGGCATCATGGCCGTCCTGTGGCGGTTTACGGCGGAATATCTGCCGTTTCTGCTGGGAGCATTTGTATCGGTACGGGCTTTTGGAGCCAATGTGCTGGCGATGACTAATTTAGGGAGGGACAAGGAATGAAACTTTTGATAACAGGTGGCGCGGGTTTTATCGGCTCGCACCTGCTGCAGCTTGTGGCTGCCCAGAAAAACGAATATGAAGCGGTAGTTCTGGATAACCTTTCCTCAGGCTGTAAAGAGAATGTGCCGGAGGGTATCAGGCTGGTGCAGGGTGATATCCGTTCACCCAAGCTGGAACAGCTGTTTGCAGCGGAGCGTTTTGAGGCTGTTATCCATCTGGCTGGTCAGACCATGGTGCCGTATTCCCTTGAGCATCCGCAGGAAGATTGCGACGTCAATCTGATGGGGTTGCTGAATGTGTTGGAATGTTGCCGTAAATATGGAGTGCAAAGTATCGTCTTTTCTTCCAGCGCGGCCGTATACGGAGACAATCCCCATATTCCACTGAAAGAAACGGAACAGCTTCAGCCCACGTCTTTCTACGGTTTAACCAAGATGGCGAGTGAGCATTATCTGCGTATTTACCACGAGCTTTATCATATGCATACGGCCGTACTGCGTTTTGCCAATGTCTATGGCGAGCGGCAGGGTGCAGGCGGCGAGGGCGGCGTGGTCAGCATTTTCTGCAAGCTGCTGGCGCAGGGCAAACCGGTGACGGTGTTCGGCGACGGCAGCCAGACCCGCGATTTCGTCTATGCCGGCGATGTGGCAATGGCACTGCTGGCAGCAGTAAGATTGCAAGGGTATAATACCATCAATATTTCCACGCGGCAGGAGACTTCTTTGAAGCAGCTGCTGGCAGCGTTTGAAGCGGCGGTGGGGAGCAGCATCAATGTGAGCTATGCACCTGCCAGAGAAGGAGATATCTATCGCTCGGTGCTGGATAACGAAGCCTGTGGCAGACTGCTGCGGTTTGTACCTCAGATGCCGCTGACGGAGGGTGTACGCCGTACCTACCATGATTATGCACAGCAATATAAGCGGGGGATATAAAACAATGAAACAGATTGAAAAAGACAGTCTGCTGATTTTAGCCTGTGTCATTATTTTTACCTTATTTTTCGGCATCGGCGGGGTGCCGTTATTGGACCCGGACGAGCCGGTTTATGCGGAAACCGCCAGAGAAATGCTCCAAACGGGAGATTTCCTTTCGCCGCGGATTTTCGGCGAATACTGGTACGATAAGCCGCCGATGTATTATTGGCTGGTAGCGGCAGCTTTCAAGGTGTTTGGCTGCAGTGAGTTTGCAGCGCGTTTTCCTGCGGCGCTTATGGGGGCTCTGACAGCTTTTATGCTGTATTTTTCTGTGACTAAGCTCTTTAATGAGCGGGCCGGTTTCTGGTCATCTTTAATTCTGACCAGCTGCATCCAGTTTTTTTATCTCAGCAAGGCGGCCGTAACGGATACGTCGCTGCTGTTTTTTATGACTGGGGCGCTTTTAAGTTTCCTGCATAAAAAATACTGGCTGATGTATGTCTGCATGGGGTTGGCGACGCTGGTTAAAGGTCCTATCGGCATCGTTTTCCCTGGTATCATCATCTTTTTATACCTGCTTTTTATGGGGCAGCTGCGGGAAATCTTCCGTATGCATGTGCTGCGCGGCCTTTTGGTATACCTGTTGGTTGCGGGGCCCTGGTATTATCTTATGTATACGGTGCACGGGATAGAGTTTATCAATACTTTCCTGGGCTTTCATAACGTTACCCGCTTTACTACGCCTGAGCACGCCAGCAGGGTTACTTTCTGGTACTATTTCCCGGTAGTTATCTTAGGCTTGTTTCCCTGGACGGGGCTGCTTGTCCAGTCCATCAAGGCTTCCATCAGCGACAGCCGTATCGATGATATGCGCCTTTTGGTCTTTATGCATGTCTGGTGGGTATTCGTCTTTATTTTCTTTACTGTCTGCAAGACTAAACTGGTCTCCTATATCCTGCCGATGTTTCCGGCGCTGGCTATCATTATCGGCTGGAATATTTCGCGGATGATTCAGAAGATGCGTCATAATACGACTTTCTACTCCTGGATTGCTGGCAGCGGAATATTGTTCCTGCTGTTGGGAATAGGCTGGATCGTAGGCGGGCAGCAGCTGCCGGAACTGGTCTTCGGCGGCATGGTGCTGGGCGTGCTGACGCTGCTTTTGGGGGCGGCGGTTGTGTTCACACTCTGGTATTATCGTGATATACAGCTGGCGGCCTGGCTGCATGTAATGATCGGCGTGGTGACGATGTGTGTTGCTTTCGCTTTCCTGCTGCCGGAAGTCGCCGACCGTTTCAGCGTGAAAACAATAAGCGCCGAGTATCAGCAGCAGTGCGAGCAGGAGACTGTGATTTATGTAGATAAATTCCTGCGTCCGGGCTTTATGTATTATGCTGGCAAGCCGGGCGTGGAGATGGTGCCGAGGACGGACGCTTTTGCTAAGGCCCTGCAAAACGGCGAACATAAATATTTCCTCGTCAGAGGTCTGGAATACCGCAGACTGCTGCAGAATCAACCGCAGCCTGCCAATCTGCATCAGGTGGCGGAGATTGCCGATATCTACCTGTTAGAGCAGAAATAAAGTAAAAAAAGAGGCTTACAATTTTGTAAGCCTCTTTTTTGTCGTACAAATTATAATCTGTTAGAGCTGTTGAGCACGTCGCGCATTTTGTGAGCAACCATGTCATGGATAGCCTGGCGGGCAGGTTTCAGATATTGACGGGGATCGAAGTCTGCCGGATGTTCAGCCAGATATTTACGCACGGAAGCAGTCATAGCCAGACGCAGGTCAGTGTCGATATTGATTTTGCAGACGCCGTATTTGCCTGCTTTAAGCAGCATATCTTCCGGCACGCCCTGAGCGCCGTCCAGCTGGCCGCCGTATTTGTTGCATTCTTCTACGAAAGCGGGAATAACGGTGGATGCGCCGTGCAGTACCAGCGGGAAGTTGGGCAGCATGTTGGAGATTTTTTCCAGACGGGCAAAGTCCAGTTCAGGTTTGCCTTTGAATTTATAAGCGCCGTGGCTGGTGCCGATAGCGATAGCCAGAGAGTCGACGCCGGTACGTTCTACAAATTCTACTGCCTGGTCGGGGTCGGTGTAGGTAGCGTCTTTGGTATTTACTTTGACAGCGTCTTCCACGCCTGCCAGGCGGCCCAGTTCTGCTTCAACTACTACGCCCTTATTGTGTGCGTATTCTACTACGCGGCGGGTGATTTCAATGTTTTCTTCAAAGGGATGTTTGCTGCCGTCAATCATAACGGAGGTAAAACCGCCGTCAACGCAGGCTTTGCAGATTTCAAAATCTTCGCCGTGGTCAAGGTGTAGGCAGATAGGCAGGCCGCTTTCTTCAACGGCTGCTTCCACCAGCTTCATCAGATAGATGTGGTTGGCGTATTTGCGTGCGCCTGCGGAAACCTGCAGGATCAGCGGGGATTGTTCCTGTTTGGCAGCGGAAACGATACCCTGGATGATTTCCATATTGTTAACGTTGAAGGCGCCTACGGCATATTTGCCTTCATAAGCTTTTTTAAACATTTCGGTGGACGTTACTAAAGGCATGAAAGATTCCTCCTTAAAATTGTTATTCTGCTGTGTTAATTATAGCACACTATTTCTGTTTCAGTATATAATTTTTCTTAAATCTTTCGGCAGTTCACGAGTAACCTCCAGCGGCAGGTCGCTGACCGGATGGAGGAAATATAGCCGCCAGGCGTGCAGTGCGTGCCTGCTCTGGGGCCCGGGTGTGCCGTATAAATTGTCGTTGTACAGCGGATGGCCGATGTGCGCCAGGTGGACGCGTATCTGGTGCGTCCGCCCGGTAAATAGACGCAGTTGTAAAAGCGTCCTGTTATTGCCGCGGTGCAGCACCTGGTAGGCAGTTTTGGCGTATTTGCCGTTTGCGCTGACGCAGCGCTCGATAATGCTGCCTTCCTTCCTGGCGATGGGCGCTTCGATGATACCGGCATCCTGCTTCAGACGTCCGGTGACGACAGCCAGGTATTCTTTGACGATTTCCCGCTGCGACAGCCAGAACTGCACAATCGGCTCCTTGGCAAAGATAACCAGGCCGGAGGTATTGCGGTCCAGACGGGAAACGGGATGAATCCCGCAAGACAAATTTTTTTGCCGGTAATAGGCGGCTACGTAGTCGTACAGGGTGCAGCCGCTTTCGTTGACGGTGGGATGAATCAGCATACCCGGCGGTTTGTCGATAATCAGCAGATAGTCGTCTTCGTAGGCGATAACGCCGGGAGACAGGGCAAAACCATCCATCAGTGCCTGATGTCCTCTTTGTCGACGATTTCGATATTATCCAGCTGTGCTTTGAGCTGGCTGCGGATGTTGCCGAGGTATTCCTGATACAGTTCTTTCTGCTCGATTTGTTCTTCTAAAGTCAGACCGGTGCTGCGCTTTTTGGCTGCCAGCTCGTTGATACGCTTAATCAGTGCGTTTATTTCCATAGATAATCACTCCCTGCTTGCCATTATAACAGAGGCGCGGGAAGCTAACAAGGTGCTTTTACATTGACTGGGTCAGGTAATTGTGTTATTATGAATAAAGTGCTAATAAGATTAGTTCGCACTCAGTTTCCGCTGCAGTACAGCTGTGCGGGAGCTTATTTTATTTGAGGTGATCATATATGCGGCTGAAAAAATTAACCGTTATTTTTTTGTGCCTGCTGGCGGTGTTGGCGGCAGGCTGCGGCGGTGGTCAGGCGGATAAGCAGGAGGTCAAGGGCAAATACGCTACCATAACCGATGCTGCCGGCCGCACTGTGGCTTTAGATGCCAAGCCGGAACGCGTAGTGGCGCTGAATCCGTCCTATTTGGGCATGATTGATTCCGTGGGCGGCTCTATTGTGGGGCGTGCAACTTCTAAGCTTGTTACGGTACCTGACTCTATGCTTGACGCGCCTGAAATAGGCTTTGTCTATAACATCAACATGGAAAGTTTGGTAGGGTTGAAACCTGATTTGGTATTAGCAGGCAAAAACCAGCATGAAAAGTTCGTGCCGCTGCTGGAATCCAATAATATTAAGGTTATTGAACTGGATGCGAAGACCTATACCGAGGTACAGGATACGGTAAGGCTGCTGGGCAAGATTTACGGCACTGCCGATAAGGCGGAGCAGGAATGCAATCTTTTGAACAGCGAAATCAAGGCGGTGACAGATAAGCTGCCGCAAGAAAAAAAGAAAATCGTCATTATGCACGCTACGGCCAGCAGCGTGACTACGGAAGGCAGCCGCAGCATCGCCGGCTGCGTCAGCGATATCCTGGGCTTTGAAAACGTGGCGGCCAAGGCGCTGAACGGTAAATCGGAAAAAACTCCTTACAGTATGGAAGCTTTGGTGGAGCAGAACCCGGAAATCATCTTTATTACTTCTATGGGCAAAACAGAGGAGATTGAAAACCGTCTGCGTTCAGATTTTAAGAATAATCCCGCTTGGGCTTCTCTGCAGGCCGTGCAGAACGGTAAAGTATATGTGCTGCCGGAAAATCTCTTCCTGCTGAATCCTGGGCTGGAATATCCAAAGGCGGTAGAGTATATGGCGCGTCAGGTATATCCAGAGGTTTTTGCAGATGGAAAATAAACATTACGACGGAACGGAAGCTGCTGCCCGTATGGGCATCCCAAGGTCGCTGTGGCGTGCAGGCGTCATAGGGCTGTTTCTGCTGGCGGCCTGCTGCGGCGTATTTTTCAGTCTGACTAAGGGTGCCAGCACCATAACTTTCAATGAAATTATAGAGATCCTGCTGCATCCGGGTACAGACCCGCAGAGCCAGATTATCTGGAATATCCGTATGCCGCGTACTATCGTGGCGGCGCTGGTAGGCGTCAACCTGTCTTTGGCAGGGGCTATTTTGCAGGCTGTAATGCGCAATCCGCTGGCTGACCCGCATATTATCGGCATTTCGTCCGGCGCGGGGCTGGCGGGCGTCGTTATTATGATTTTGTTTCCGGCCTTGGAATACTTGATTACGCCGGTAGCCTTTGTGGGTGCAATGGTGGCTGCGGTGTGCATCTATATCCTGGCCTGGAAGAACGGCATCAAGCCGGTGCGCATCATTTTGGCCGGCGTGGCGGTGTCCGCCTTTTTGAGCGCAGGCATCAGCGGGCTGATGATTTTTTACAGCGACAGGGTACATGGCGCGCTGATGTGGATGGTTGGCGGCTTAGCTGCCAGAAGCTGGCCTCATGTACATATCATATTGCCGTATGCAGTGCTGGGACTTGTGCTGGCATTGGCTGGAGCGGCCTATCTCAATGTCCTGCAGCTGGGGGACGAGATGGCGCGCGGACTGGGCGTAAACGTAGAAATAACCCGCATCGTGATGACGGCCGTAGCAGCGCTGCTGGCTGCCAGCGCTGTAAGCGTGGTGGGACTTTTAGGCTTTGTTGGGCTTATTGTGCCTCATGCAGCGCGGCTTTTGATAGGCAGTGATTACCGCTATCTGCTGCCTGCGGCCGGACTTTTGGGCATTGCTACGGTAACTTTAAGCGATACTTTTGCCCGAGTTATCTTTGCGCCGGTGGAATTGCCGGTAGGCATTATCATGGCCTTTTTAGGCGCGCCCTTCTTCTTATTCTTATTAAGGAGGGAAATCTGATGAGCGCTATTATTTCTGCAGAACACGTCGATATCGGCATCGACGGCAAGACAATAGTTAAAGACTTGTCGCTGGCAATCCCCGAAGGCAAGGTAACTGCCATCATCGGGCCTAACGGCTGTGGTAAGAGTACGACGCTGAAAGCCATTTCCCGTATAATGCCTTACAGCGGCAGTATAACTTTCAAGGGCAGGGATATCAAAAGTTTTTCGCACCGGGAATTTGCCCGCTGTCTGGCTATCCTGACCCAGTCGCCGCAGGCTCCTGCCGACCTGACGGTCAGCGACCTGGTGGAAATGGGGCGCTTTCCGCACCGCGGTTTTTTAGGGCGCGGCAGTAGCAGCGAGGATCAGAAACATGTGGAATGGGCCTTAGCGCAGACTAACATGAGTGGGATGCGGCACCGCCTTTTAAGTACGCTGTCCGGCGGTGAACGGCAGCGGGCGTGGATAGCTATGGCGTTGGCCCAGCGCCCGGAGGTGCTTTTTCTTGACGAGCCTACTACGTATCTGGATATTTGCCATCAGCTGGAAATTATGCAGCTGTTGGCGCGTCTAAATAAAGAGCTGGGCTTGACGGTAGTCATGGTTGTGCACGAGCTTAATCACGCTATCCAGTTTGCCGATTTTGTAGCGGTCATCAAGGCTGGCAGCATGGTTACCAGCGGCGTGCCGAAAGAAGTCATCACCGGCAGGCTGTTAGCCGATGTTTTCGGCGTGCAGGCAGACGAATTTATCTGCAGCAACGGCCAGCGGGCGCTGGTGCCGGTAGATTTAATCTGAATAGTAAGAAGCATTGGGAAGTTTTCCCGGTGCTTCTTTTTTATTGCCATATACAGAAAAAATATTTAGTGTATGTAGTAGCCAATTTGTCATAAATAGTATATACTACTTATATAAGCAGTTTAGAAAGGGTGTGAAGATCATATCTTTAAGTAACAGACAAAAACGTATTGCTGAAATTGTGCGTCTGGAAGGGCCTATTACCGGTGAGCATATTGCAGAGCGTTTGAGTGTTACCAGAGCAGCCCTGCGCAGTGATTTGGCCATTTTGGTGATGGGGGGCATCTTGGATGCCCGGCCCAAGGTTGGCTATTTTTATACAGGCAAGAACACGCTGGGAATGCTGATGGAGGAAATCTCCGGCATCTGCGTCAAAGATCTGCAGTCGGTACCGGTGGCTATCAGCCAGGAAAAGAGCGCCTATGAAGCTGTTGTAACCATGTTCCTGGAGGACGTGGGTACAATCTTCGTAGTAGATGAGGCGGGGCTTCTGGCAGGTGTGGTTTCCCGCAAAGACCTTTTAAAAGCCGCTATCAATAATGCGGATCTGCACGACATTCCTGTCGTCATGGTCATGACGCCGCTGTCTAAAATCATCGTGGCGCATCCAGAAGAATCAGTGGCAGCTGCTGCCAGAAAGGTTATCGATAATGAAATCGACAGCCTGCCCGTAGTCAGGACCGTAGATGACGGCAAACGCAGCTATGAAGTGGTGGGACGTATCACCAAGACTAATTTTACCAGGCTGCTGGTAGATCTGGCAGAGGGTAAAGGGGGTAATTATCATAAATAAAGTTAATCCTGTAATCTATGCTGTTTCCGACTCTATCGGCGAAACAGCAGAGTCGGTGGTAAAGGCTACCACCAGTCAGTTTGTAGAGGAAAAATTTGACGTTATTCGCGTTCCCTATGTCAAAGATAAGGAACAGATTGATAAAATTTTAGATGAGGCTGCCGCAGCCAATGCCATTATCTGCTATACTATCGTATCGCCGGAACTGCGCGAGCATATGGCAGATAAAGCTATGGAACTTGATTTGCAGGTAGTGGACGTACTCGGCCCCATGCTGAAAGCCGTAGAAAAAACTACCGGCCTTTTCCCGAAAAATCAGGCAGGCCTTATCCACTCTCTGGACCATGAATACTTTAAACGTGTGGAAGCGGTGGAATTTGCCGTTAAGTATGACGACGGCAAAAATCCGCTGGGCCTCTTAAAAGCGGACATCGTCATTATCGGCGTATCCCGTACTTCTAAGACCCCGCTCAGTATGTATCTGGCACATAAAAAGGTCAAGGTTGCCAACGTACCGCTGGTGCCGGAGCTGCAACCGCCCGATGAGCTGTTCCAGGTGCCGCCTTATAAGATTGTCGGCCTTTTAATCGATCCGTTCAAGCTGAACGAGATCCGCAGCGAACGATTGAAAACCATGGGCTTGTCCGATACCGCCGTGTATGCGGATATGAAACGTATTAACGACGAACTGGAATATGCCAAAGGCATCATGCGCCGAGTACATTGTCCGATTATCAATGTTTCCAACCGCGCTATTGAAGAAACTGCAGGTATTATCCTGGAATACGTGCGCAAGAACAAAGAACGCCACGGCATTAAAGACTGAACATAAAGGGCAAATAAAAAACGCTGACAAAAATGTCAGCGTTTTTTATTTGCAGTTTTTAGATGAATTTTTTCTCTTCCACATTATAGACTACATCACCAGGCTGCGGTGCGCCGTTAACCTTTACGTTGCCGTGGAAAGAAGCCAGCTTGGTTTTCCAGCAGAAAGAACCGCTGTCGGCAGTAATCTTGGTCTTGTCATGGGTAAAGCGCAGATTGCCGTTTACATAGGCAGTACGGTCAGAGTTATAGACGTCCACTTTGTCGCACAGAAAAGTGAGCTGGTCATAGGTAAGGGCAATATTGCCGACACCGTGTACTTCCATGTTGTACAGCATGACCTGGGTCTTGTCGCCGGTAATCGTCAGCATTTTGTCGTGGGCAGGAAACTGAACATAGACATTGCCGACTAAATCATATACGCCGGTAAGAGGATTGAAAGTACGCGTGTCGCTGCGGATGACGGGCTCTGCGGCCAGGCAGCTCACGGGTATCATGATAAGCATAAGTAAAAGTATAAGGAATTTTTTCATATAGGTCACCTCACGTAACTATATTATTATAGACTGTTTTACCGGCTAAGGCAATTAAATTTTACTTAATTTATAGAAAAAATAAATAAGTTTACATAAAAAAAGAGGATTTTAAGGGATTACATTGAATTATTATTTTGTAACGATTAAAAGGTCAGGAGCATGTTTATGAGTGCAGATTTTAACGATTTTAAAGAGCAGGTCCGCAGTCATGCCGACATTGTGGAAGTTGTCTCCGGTTATGTGGCGCTCAAGAAACGCGGGAGAAATTTCTGGGGCTGCTGTCCTTTTCATGGCGAAAAAACACCGTCTTTTTCAGTGAATGCCGAAAAGAATATGTTTTACTGTTTCGGCTGTCACGAAGGCGGCGATGTTTTTAAGTTTATCATGAAAAGCGAGAACTGTAATTTTCTGGAAGCCGTAAAATTGCTGGCGGCGCGCTACGGAATCCCTATTCCTGAGAAAGAGAAGACTGCTGAGGAAATTAAACGCGACAAACAGCGTAAAGAGCTAAGCGAAGCTAATGAACTGGCGGTAAGGTTTTATCAGTCGTGCCTGCTGCGTACTCATTATGGACGGGCGGCGCTGGCTTATCTGGCCGGACGCGGTATCACCCAGCAGATTATCGAGCAGTTTTCCATCGGTTATGCCATTGATAATTTTTCCGCTTTGACGACTTCGCTGGGTAAACGCGGCTGCAGCGCCGAGGTACTGATTAAAGCGGGTCTTGCGCTGCCGGGAAAAAACGGCGGCGCTTACGATAAGTTCCGCGGGCGTGTGATGATACCTATCAAGGATGCGCGGGGCAGAGTGGTCGGCTTCGGCGGCAGGGTTATCGGCAGCGATATGCAGCCTAAATATATGAACACCGGCGAAACGGAGCTGTTTAACAAGCGCTTTTTGCTTTTCGGCCTGGATATAGCGGTGAAAAATATCAAGGCGCAGCACCAGGCAATCGTCGTAGAAGGTTATATGGACGCTATCAGCCTGCATACCGCGGGTATCAACAACGCAGTGGCATCCATGGGCACGGCGTTTTCTGCTGAACAAGCCAGGATACTGAAAAGGATTACCGATAATGTAGTATTTTGTTATGACAGCGACGATGCCGGGCGCAGGGCTTCCGTAAGGGCTGTAAGTATCGCCAGGGAAGCGGGGCTGCAGGTACAGGTTGCCGGCGTTCCTCATGGCAAGGACCCTGACGAATTTATCCGGCAATATGGCAAGGATGCTTTTCTGGAGGTTGTCAGACAGGCTCCAGATGGTATAGATTTTCAGGTTGAGGAAACCATCAGACAAAATAATGTTACAAATTTAGCAGGAAAAGTCGAGGCAGTGTCGAATATACTACCATTCCTATTAGAGTGTAAGAGTGAAATCGAGATTGCCGGACATATCAGGAAACTGGCGCAGAGGCTTACTATCGACGAGGGACTGATAGCGGAGGAATACCGCAAGGCCGCCCGCAGAAAGAATCCTGCTGCCGCTGTGAATCTGAACCGTGCGGCAGCGCCGGAGATGATAGCTGCGGAAAACCAGGCAGAAACAGTGCTTTTGGCAGTGCTTTTGGAACACCCAGACATGGCTGAAGATTGTCAGGATACGATTGAAGAAGTGGGTTTTGTCCAAAAGGGCTACAAGCAGATTTTTGATGCTTTGTTATCCGTGTGTGATGAGGACAAGCCGGTAGAAAAGTTGACAGGCCTGCTGGATGACGAGCAGGTATCCGTGATAGCGGGACTGCTGTCGCGGCATATTCCTGACGGCGACTGTGCCAAAATCATTGACGACTGCCTGCGGCAGATGAAACAGGCATTTTTAAAGCAGCAATATGAAAAACACCGTCTTTTAGCTGATGAATTTGAACGCTCAGGCGATAAACGGTTTATTGATGAATTAATGGAAAGTCAAAGGATACAGCATGAAATCAAAAAACTCTATGGAAGCTAAAAAAATGATGGAAGGAGGGGACACCATGGATAATAACTGCAAATATACCAAGGAACAGCTGGACGAACTCATCCAGAAAGGCAAAAGCAAAAATGGTGTTCTCACTTATAAAGATATCATGTCCTTTATGCAGGGCGTGGAAGCCATCGGCCCCGAAGATGTGGAGAACCTTTACGAGGTTATTACCAGGAAAGGGCTGGAGATTGTCGACGACAGCAATGGCGACGATGACGACGCTATCCTGCCCGTAGTAGATAATGATGACGATAACGAGGAAATCAACGAAGCGGAACTGGCTAATCTGTCGGTGCCGGAGGGTATCAGCATCGACGACCCGGTACGTATGTATCTGAAAGAAATCGGCCGTGTGCCCCTGCTGGTTGGTGAAGATGAGATAAAGCTTGCCAAACGTATGGACAAGGGCAGACAGGCAGAGCGTCTGATGCGCGGTAAAACTGTAGAGCTGGACGTACCGGTATTCAGCAGTGACGATACCACCAGGCAGCTGCTGGACAGGATCAGCGCGGAACTGGCTAATGAAGAAAAAATTACCGCCCTGCGTTCTGTTTTCAGAGTGCTGGACATGATTGCTGCGCGCCATAAAGAAGGTAATCCGTATACCGTTGAAGATTATCAGGATCTTATTTTTGAGTTCACCAGGGATGAACGGCTGCATCTCCAGCGGCTGATGTTGGAGCAGCGCTGCTTTATTCCCGAATGCGACAAGCTGGTCATTGATAAGCCGACCAGCGATACAGAAATCCATTCTCTTTATCAGCTGAGCGCCCTGCTCAGCGAAGTAAAGGAAAGACTGACCGACGGCAGGGAAAAAGACGTGCTGTTGTCCGAAGAATATGTCAATCTGGACGAACAGTACAGAAAGCTGCTGAAAGCCGTGCAGCGTCAGGGCGATAACGCTAAAAAATGTCTGTCAGAGGCTAACCTGCGTCTGGTAGTAAGTATTGCCAAACGCTATGTGGGCCGCGGTATGTTGTTCCTGGATCTTATTCAGGAAGGCAATCTGGGCCTGATTAAGGCAGTAGAAAAATTTGACTACAACAAAGGCTTTAAGTTCAGTACCTATGCTACCTGGTGGATTCGTCAGGCTATTACCCGCGCTATTGCCGATCAGGCAAGGACGATCAGGATTCCTGTGCATATGGTAGAAACCATCAACAAGCTGATCAGGGTTTCACGTCAGCTGCTGCAGGAGCTGGGCAGAGAGCCGCAGCCGGAAGAAATCGCCAAGGAAATGGATACTACCGTAGAGCGTGTGCGTGAGATTATGAAGATTGCGCAGGAGCCTGTTTCTCTGGAAACGCCTATCGGTGAAGAAGAAGACTCCCATCTGGGCGATTTCATCGAGGACCATGACGCACCGGCGCCGGCGGATGCCACTTCCTTTACGCTGCTGCGTGAACAGCTGGAGGAAGTGCTGGAGACGCTGACCCTGCGTGAAAAGAAAGTGCTTGAGTTGCGTTTCGGCCTTGAGGACGGACGCTCCCGTACTTTGGAAGAAGTAGGACAGCATTTTGGCGTCACTCGTGAACGTATCCGCCAGATTGAAGCAAAGGCGCTGCGCAAGCTGCGTCATCCGAGCCGCAGTAAACGTCTCAAGGATTTCTTGGAATAATTATTGACAGCAAAATAAAAGTAATATATAATACAATATGTTAGTTATTTATGTATATGGGCCTATAGCTCAGTGGTAGAGCCACCGGCTCATAACCGGTTGGTCGTAGGTTCGAACCCTACTGGGCCCACCAATACATATAACTTGCCTGGGGGCGTAGCTCAGCTGGGAGAGCACCTGCCTTGCAAGCAGGGGGTCAGGAGTTCGATTCTCCTCGTCTCCACCAATTTAAAAGTAAAGCGCAGACAAATGTCTGCGCTTTTTTGCTTTTAGAAACAGCGGCATATTCTATACAGCTTATAATATATCTTTATGCTTGATATTTGGAAAGCGTATATAGCATACTCTAAATATGTCTGCATATTTATATAAGATATGCTTATTTTTACAAAGTTACGCTATGGATATGAAAGGAGAAAAAGAAAAAATACGTGTATACAATTTGTTGTTGTATTGAGTTATATTTTTTCTTATGTTACAATAAAACCCGTGAGTTACTAAATATGCAGTTCATGTAAATTTTATTAGTTGTGGGGGCGTTAATATGTTGGAATTTTTGAACATGGTGGACACTTTTGTATGGGGTCCGCCGCTGATGATCTTGCTTATTGGTACGGGCGTATTGCTGACCATCCGCCTGGGATTGCTGCAGGTAGTGAAACTGCCGAAAGCGCTGGCGCTGATTTTTACGGCGCGTAATTCCGGCAGCGGCGATATCAACAGCTTTCAGGCGTTATGTACGGCGTTGGCTGCAACTGTCGGCACCGGCAATATCGTAGGCGTTGCTACTGCTATCAAGGCAGGCGGCCCGGGTGCTTTGTTCTGGATGTGGCTGGCGGCATTCTTCGGTATGGCTACCAAGTATGCGGAAGGCGTGCTGGCAGTTAAGTACCGCACAGTGGATGAAAACGGCAACGCTTCCGGCGGACCGATGTATTATATCGAGCAGGGCCTCGGCAAATCCTTTAAGCCCCTGGCAATACTGTTCTCCATATTCGGCGTTATGACAGCCTGCCTGGGCTCCGGCACTTTTACCCAGGTTAATGCTATTACTTCCATTACCGAGGTTTCTCTGGGTATCCCGGTTACCTATACAGCTGCCGTGCTGACGATATTGGTAGCCGTTGTTACTATCGGCGGGCTGCAGTCCATTGCCAAGGTTGCCAGCAAGATAGTTCCTTTCATGGCTGTACTTTATGTTATCACTACTGTTTCCGTACTGGCGTATTATTCTGATAAAGTAGCGGATGCTTTCATGCTGGTTATCCACAGCGCTTTTAATCCTACTGCCGCTATGGGCGGTTTCTTGGGCGCTACAGTAATGGTTGCTATGCGTAACGGCGTTGCCCGCGGCATCTTCTCTAACGAAGCAGGTCTCGGCAGTGCGCCCATCGTGGCTGCGGCAGCTAAAACCAAATGGCCCGCAGAACAGGGCTTGGTGTCCATGACCGGCACCTTTATCGACACTATCATTATCTGCTCTCTGACTGGTCTGACCCTGATTGTCAGCGGCGTATGGTGCGGCGACGTTAACGGCGCGGCTATGACTGAGGCTGCTTTTTCTTCGGCTTTTCCGGCTGCGGCCAAATATCTCCTTACTGCCGGCCTGGTGCTCTTTGCTTTCACCACCATCATCGGCTGGAATTATTATGGCGAGCGCTGCGTGGAATATTTATTCGGCGTTAAAGGTATCAAACCGTATCGTTACATCTTCATCGGCCTGGTGGCAATCGGCGCTTTCCTGAAACTGGAAATGATCTGGGTGCTGGCTGATATCGTTAATGGCCTTATGGCTGTGCCGAACCTGATTGCCCTTATCGGCCTCAGCGGCGTAGTAGTTGCCGAAACTAAGGCATATTTCGTTTACTGGGAAAAAGTACACAGCCGCAAGAGACAGATTAACCAGTTTACTGAAGCTGTGCAGAAACAATAAGAAAAAATAAAAAATTAGAAAAAGTGCTTGCATATCAGTAAAAAAGTGCTATAATTACACACATAAGTAAATATTGAGTGGATGATGTATATGGGAGAAGGTTTTTACCTACCGAAGGAGCAAAACTCTCAGGTGCTTGAACAGGCGGAACCGTATATGGACACAACTCTGGAGAGTCCCTTAAATGGGCGCCGAAGGTGCACGGATGGCAACATCCTTATCTCTCAGGCCAGTGGACAGAGACAAAGCTGTATATATGACATGCTGCAGTGTCATATCTTCATTGACCTCAAACCAGAGTATTTTGGATACTCTGGTTTTTTATTTACTTAAAAATACAATGGAGAGGGAGTTTAACAATGCTGGAATTATTGAATCAAATTGATACTTTTGTTTGGGGACCGCCGCTTTTGGCGCTGCTGGTAGGTACCGGCATCTGGCTGACCATCAGATTAAATTTACTGCAGGTTTTTAAGCTGGGAGATGCGCTGAAGCTGATTTTCAGTGCTAAGAATGAAGGCAGCGGCGATGTCAACAGTTTTAGAGCCTTATGCACGGCGCTGGCTGCAACCGTCGGTACCGGCAATATCGTAGGCGTGGCTACGGCAGTCAAAGCTGGCGGCCCGGGCGCTATCTTCTGGATGTGGATGGCCGCTTTTTTCGGTATGGCTACCAAGTATGCGGAATGTCTGCTGGCAGTAAAATACCGCACTGTCGACGCTAACGGAGCTATTTCCGGCGGCCCGATGTACTATATTGAAAACGGGCTTGGCAAAAAATATAAACCTTTGGCGGTTATTTTTGCAGTATTCGGCGTTTTGTGCGCGTACTTCGGCATCGGTACTTTTGCCCAGGTTAACTCTATCGTAGAAATCACCAGGATTTCTGCAGGTATCCCCGTAATTTACACCGGCATTGCGCTGACCGTACTGGTAGCTGTTGTAACTATCGGCGGTCTGAAATCCATTGCTCGTGTTGCAGGCAAAGTCGTTCCTCTGATGGCGTTGTTATATTTTGTTACTACCATCGGTATCCTGCTTACTTTTGCTGATAAAGTTCCCGGCGCTGTAGCGCTGATTATCGAATCTGCTTTTAATCCTACTGCTGCAACCGGCGGTTTCCTGGGTGCTACCGTTATGATGGCGATGCGCAACGGTGTTGCCCGCGGCGTATTCTCCAATGAATCCGGTCTCGGCAGTGCTCCTATCGTCGCTGCTGCGGCTAAAACCAAATGGCCTGCTGAGCAGGGCCTGATTTCCATGACTGGTACCTTTATCGATACCATCATTATCTGCACCCTGACCGGCCTTACCCTGGTAGTTACCGGTGTATGGCAGGGCGATTTGAACGGCGCGGCTATGACAGAGCAGGCCTTTGTAATGGGCTTCCCGACTTTTGGCAGCCTGCTTTTGATGATTGGCCTGGTACTGTTTGCGTTTACCACTATCCTGGGTTGGAACTACTACGGCGAACGTTGCGTGGAATATCTGCTGGGCGTTAAGGCCATCCTTCCGTACCGTCTGATCTTCATCGGCCTCATTGCCTGCGGTCCTTTCCTGAAACTGGAAGAAATCTGGGTGCTGGCAGATATCGTCAACGGCCTCATGGCTATTCCTAACTTGATTGCGCTGTTGGCGTTGACCGGCGTTATCGTGGCTGAAACTAAAAAATATCAGCAGCATCTGCAAGAACAGAAAAAATAACAGAAAAATTTTGCAGGGTCGTCTTGTGTAAACAGGCGGCCCTGTATTTTTATATGTGCAGAAATTGTGAAAATTTGATATGATATAGAAAGTCGATATTTTCAGTAAAAGGGGATTGGATATGTTTCAGCATTTGTTAGAGTATGAAGCAGATAAAAGCTTCGCTGCTCTTTTGCCTATCGGGGTTTTTATCGTTTTGTTCGTGGGGAGCGGCCTGGTAACGGGAGATTTTTATCTTATGCCGACGACGCTGGCTTTTTTGATAGCTCTTTTGGTAGCGCTGCTGCAGAATAAACGTTTTTCTTTCGAGCAGAAGCTGTATGTCGCTTCCAGCGGCGCGGGTGACAGCAACATCATTACCATGTGCCTTATCTATCTGTTAGCGGGTATTTTTTCTGCCGTAGTTACGGCGGCCGGCGGTGTAACAAGCACCGTCAATCTGGCTTTGTCTTTTATTCCTGCCTACCTGGCGGTAATGGGACTTTTTATCATGGGCTGTTTTATTTCTATTTCCATGGGTACGTCCATGGGTACGATTGCCGCGCTGGCGCCCATCGCCATTGATATCAGCGGCAAGACTGGCTATGAGATGCCCTTATGTATCGGCGCAGTAGTGTGCGGCGCAATGTTCGGCGATAATCTTTCTATGATTTCCGATACTACTATTGCTGCAGTACGCACGCAGGGCTGCGCCATGAAGGATAAATTTCTGGCTAATATCAGGATCGTCATGCCTGCGGCTGTGCTTACGGCTATCATTTTTCTGGTTATTGCCAGCGGCAGCGACTACAAACAAAGTACGGATACGGGCTATAATGTTATCCAGGTAGTGCCATATCTTTTGATACTGCTTGGGGCGCTGGCCGGAGTAAATGTTTTTACGCTGCTGATCGGCGGCTCGGTGCTTTCCGTTGTGGCCGGATTATATACCGGGTCTTTGGCGGCAGGGAAAATTCTTGCGACTGTCGGAGCCGGACTGGCCTCCATGTATGAAATCACCATCATTGCTATCCTGGCTTCCTGCATCAGCGCGCTGGTCAGGATGAACGGCGGTTTTGCCTGGATCCTGCACTATGTGCAGAGCAGTGTTTCCGGGTTTAGAGGCGCGCAGCTGGGTATCGGTATCCTGGTGCTGCTGATGGATATCGCTACGGCTAATAATACTATTGCTATTGTATTGGCTGGGCCGTTAGCGCATAGGATTGCTTCCGCCTATAATATTTCGCCGAAGCGCAGCGCATCGCTGCTGGATATTTTTGCTTCCGTGGGACAGGGACTGCTGCCTTACGGTGCACAGCTGCTGTCGGCAGCGGCGCTGACAGGAATTACTCCGCTGGATATCATGCCTTATCTGTTTTATCCGATTCTGATGGGCGTCAGCGTCATTATCTTTATCTTTTTCAGCAAAGAGGAACGCACTGCTTAAAAAAGAAGCTGCCAGACTGATGTTTGGCAGCTTCTTCCTATTATATATGTTTTTTAGCCATCAGCGGAGCGATTGCTTCATATGGGAAGAAGTATTCGACAAAGCCTGCCGCATAAGGGGCGACTTCATATAACTGGAAATAAACTGTAAGACCTTTATCAGTCAGATAAAAGTCTTCGCTGCCGGTAAGCCGTACTTTGTCAAACAGCGTTATTTCCTGATTTTGGTTGGCGGCAAGCGCGTTTAAAGTGTTCAGGTATGTTTTATCGGCAAAAATATCCGCCAGCTTTACTGCCCGGCCGGTGGCCCGGTCTGCCGTCATACTGTAACGTACCGTCAGGCCATGAGCGCCGCCGCTATAAGTGTAAATGGATTGCAGGATGGATAGATAGTCGCTGTTATTGAGTTTGACTTCATAATCGGCAAACATCTGGTAACGATTAGAATATTCCTGACGTGCTTCGGCCTCGGCGTTCCGGCGTTTGTGAATGAAATCAGAAACTTTGGCAATATTGCTGATGTCTGTCAAGGTATAACTTTCTTTAAAGCAGAGAGGGTTAGGACGGCCATACTCGCTGCTGGCATAAGGCAGGTAAGCATACAGGCTGCGGGCGATATTGGCACTGAAAAAATCCTGCATATACTGCAGATGGCTGTCGTCAATAAGTGGCAGGCTGATATTTACTGTCGCGCCGGCGAAGCTGCCGGTTTCGATAACGGCAGGCTGTATAGGTGCCTGGACAGCGTCAGAAGCAGTATTTTGGTTTACAACGGGTTCGGTTGCCAGTGCATCTGCAGCGTAACAGGGAATATGCAAAAAAAGCGCCAGGCTGAGAGCGGCCAAGCCAGCTGTTATTTTTTTAGACATTGTTTCCACCTCTTTCAATGATTATTTTGTTGGACAAATCCGGCAGTGAAATTACCTCTTAATTCCACATTTGACTGTAAAAACCTGCTGTATCCAGGTGATTTACAGAAATTTCAATATTTATCAGATGAACGGTCATTCAGTCAGCGTGTTATAATTAAGAAAAAACAGGGAGAGGGAAGCTTATGCCACTAAAATTTTTAGAAACGGATATTACTAAGGTCAAAGCGGATGCGATAGTCAATGCAGCAGCGCCGCATCTGCTGGGCGGCGGTGGCGTCGACGGCTGTATCCATAGGGCGGCCGGGCCGCAGCTGTTGGAAGAATGCCGTACCTTAGGCGGTTGTGCGACTGGGGAAGCCAAGCTTACCTGGGGTTACCGGCTGCCGTGTAAGCATGTTATTCATACGGTTGGGCCGATATGGCAGGGCGGCAGCAAGAATGAAAAGGAGCTGTTGACCGCCTGTTATCGCAATTCGCTGCGTTTAGCAACTGCGCATGACTGCGCGAGCGTAGCTTTTGCAGTAATTTCTGCCGGCGTGTACGGTTATCCTAAAGCGCAGGCGCTGAATGTGGCGGTAAAGACTATCGAAAGCTTTTTGCTAACTCATGCTCAGCTGCAGGTATATATAGTCTTGTTGGATAAGGACAGCTTTCAGATGGGCGGCGCAGCATATTACGCAGCGCACGAATATATTGCGGGAGCGTTGCCTGCTTACGCGGCTGCTTTAACGTTATCGGAAAAAGCATGGCTGTCCCGGCTGCAGCTGTACTGCGACAAATTGCGGGAAAAATACCAGTCTGCGGCCGATTTGCCTGCCGCAGAGTGGCACAGCCGCTGGGAGCAGTATCTCCAGGGCAGTATGGACGGTGAAGCAGGCAGATTATGTTTCCTGCAAACGCTGCTGGCGGCAGAATTTTTCCTGCAGCAGGGAAGCTGCGACTGGGAAGGTATCAATAAGGTGCTGGCGGCCAGCGAGCTGCCGCTTTTGGGCAGCAGATAAGATGAAAAAGGAAAGGAACCTGATAACAGGTTCCTTTCCTTTTTACAGATTACAGAATGGTATGGGCTATAAAATAGCCTGCCACACAGGCCATGAAGACGCCTACGAGGCCAGGCATCATAAAGCTGTGATTTAAGACAAACTTGCCGATATGGGTAGTGCCGGAACGGTCAAAACCGATGCAGGCCAAATCGGAAGGATAAGTAGGCAGGAAGAAGTAAGCATAGCAGGCCGGAATAAAGGACAGGATAAGCAGCGGATCCATACCTACATTCAGCGCAATCGGCATGACGATTGCGATTGCCGCAGCCTGAGAGTTGACCAGCTTGGAAGTCAAAAAGAGTACGATGGCGTAGGCCAGCGGATAGGACTGTACTGCGTGACCGAGAAAGTCTTTGAGGATGCCCATATGGTTAGCAAAATAAGTATCAGCCATCCAGGCAACACCGTAAACGGAGATCAGCGCTACTACGCCGGAACGGAAGACCTGGCTGTTGCCTACTTCTTTGGCTTTAACTTTGCAGAAGAGCAGGATAAGTGCGCTGACAAACAGCATAACCATCTGGATGACGATGGTCATGGAAATGGGTTTGGGGGCAGCGCCTGCCTTAGCGGCAAAATGCGGCAGCAGAGCGGGGAAGTTGCCGAGGACGGCAATAACGAGGATACCGGCAAAGAAGATAAACATGGCGTGATAGAAGGAAGAAGGCAGTTTTTTATCCAGCAGGCTTTCTGTATTACCGTAAACATATTCTTTCTGCTCAGGGTCGCTGATAAGCTCCTGAAAAGCAGGGTCGTCTGCCAGTTCCAGACCGTGGCGGTAGCTCCAGATAGCGGCGCAGAGTACGCCGATAAAGGTTGCAGGAATAGAGATGGCAAGAATCTGCATAATGCTGAACTGGTGTCCGGCGGCTGCCATGAAGCCGACTACGGAAACAACGGCAACGGATACCGGCGAAGCGCAGATGCCCATCTGAGACGCAATGGAAGAAACGGCCATGGGGCGTTCAGGACGGATTCCCTGTTTGATGGCGATGTCATAGATAATGGGAAACATGGTATAAACAACGTGGCCGGTACCGCATAATACGGTTAAAAACCAGGTGGTCAGCGGTGCGAATACCGTTATATGTTTAGGATTATTGCGCAGAAATTTTTCCGCATATTTGAGCATGACGGTAAGGCCGCCGGAAGCCTGCAGAAAGCCGGCGCAGGTTACTACCGCCATAATGGTCAGCATAACGTCGATAGGCGGCTTGCCCGGTTTGTAGCCAAAAATAAAAGTATAGATAACAAGGCCGATACCGCTGATAGCCGCTAAGCCGATACCGCCATGACGTATGCCCAGTACAAGACAGGACATGAGGACGAGAAAACCTAAAATAATCTCCATGAAAACCTCCCGAATAGAAATAGATATTTTACAGTTAAGATAAATTGTTTGAAAATTTTGACTGTAATACAGTATATTATACAGTATTGCTGTTAAAAAGCAAGAGATAGAGTACAATTTTTATAAATAGTATATACTAATAAAATTAAAGAAATTAGTTTTTCTGTTGCGAAAACATAATAAGAGCAAAATTGTAGCGTTAAAAACTGGCGTAAGGTTAATTTTATGTAAAGTATGCCTGGGCTTGCTTGTAAAATATGATTCAGACAGCTATGCTGTAAAGTAAGAAAAACGGAGCGTTGCTCCATAAGGGTGAAAAGATGAACTGGGTACAGGCATTGAAAGTAAATTATAAAAGTTTATCGGCAGCGGAAAAACAGGCGGCAGATTTTCTGCTGGGACAGGCAGAAGAAAAAGAGCTGGCCACGTATACGCTGCGGCAATGCGCTGCCGCAGCCGGAGCAGGGCAGCAGACGATTGTACGCTGTCTGCATAAATGTGGCTTCGGCAGCTGGAAAGAGTTTTTGCGCTGCGTGTGCGCCGGAGACAGCGCGCAGGTGCAGCCGCCGGAGCAGACAGGTAAAATGAGTATAGACAGTGTGCCTGCTGCAGTGGTATCTCATGCCGTTAATATTTTGGCTGCGCTGGCACACGGAATTGCTCAAGATGATTTCCATGCTGTTATCAAATGTTTACGCCGTGCCAGGATGATTGATATTTACGGAGTAGAATGTTCCGTGGGCAGCGCCGTAGACTTGGCGGGAAAGTTGCTGTATCTGGGTATGAACTGCCGTACCTATACGGATATGTTTTTTCAGAAGGTGAGCGCAGAGCATTTATCTGCCAGAGATGTGGCCATAGGTATATCTCAGTCCGGCAAGTCGAGAGTGACGGTAGAAGCGCTGCGCAGCGCCAAAGCCGGCGGAGCGGTAACGGTAGCTATTACAGGCAACGGCAATTCTGCGCTGACTGCATATGCCGATTATATTTTTGTTCTGCCGGACCTGCATCCGGGTGCCGGCTGGGTCAACTCCCGCGTTGCCCAGGTGGTATTTAATGATATGCTGTATCAGGCGCTGCTGCTGAAGGACGAAGGCTGCAGGGAAAATATCCGCAATGCAGGCAAAATCTTTCAGCATGATATAATTTAATATTTTTCTTGGTGAAAATCTTTACGGAGCAATGCTCTGTAAAGATTTTTTTACATTCAGGATTGTTAAATTTCTGCAAAGGACATTTAACCTGGATTTGATGTTTTACCTCATGGTACATGTTATGCTGGACTTGCGTTAAAACGCATGAACTTTTGCAATGACGGAGGTTATAACCGTGGAACAGTTATTAAGCAGGAGACAGTACACTAAGATACTGGCTGCTGCGACGGGTAGTGAAGTTGGACAGCTGAGCCGGCCGCTGCAGGAAAAATATCAGGTAAGTATTGTGCGGCCAGCCCAAAAGACGCTGACGATGCTGCAGTTTAGAGAGCCGGTGAAAGCTTCTCTGTTTTATTTGGGGGAAGCGCTGTGCAGTGAATGTATTGTGGAGGTTGCCGGTTTTAAAGGTGCGGCTGTCATGATGGGAGACGATTTTGTCAAGGTTACTGCCGCAGCTGTTATAGACGCAGCCTACAATGGCATGCTGCCGGAATGCGAGGCTTTGGATAAGGCTATCAGGCAGTTGGAAAAAGAGCAGCTGGCAGCGCGCGGTAAGCTGAATGCCGCACTGCGCCGTTCTAAGGTCGACTTTAATACGATGGGGGAATAGTGAGATGCAACAGGTTTATTCTTTTGATGCAGTCCATGACGCACAGTCGCTGTTTCGCAAACTGCTGCAGTCTATGGCTAATCCTTTTCAGAAAAGCAGCATAGATAAAGAAGCAGGCGGTTTTCAGTCAGAACTTGGCGCAGTGCTGGCAGCAGGCTCTACGCTGATGGATAATGAAATCACCTATTATGTTGAGAAAAATATAGAGCTGGCGCAGCAGCTGCATGATTATACCCTTGCTGTTCCGGCTGATTATCAGAAAGCGGATTTTATTTATCTGACAGGGATGCTCAATTATGAAAATATCCGTCAGCTTTTAAGCGAAGCTAAGCAAGGCACACTGTCTGATCCTCAGCAGTCCTGCACGTTTATTATCTGGTGCCCGCAGCTGGATGGGGAAACGGCTGCAGAAATAAGCGGCCCCGGTATCGACGGTAGGCTTGCGGTACACACTACTGAATATATCAAAACCATCTGCCGTCTGCGGCAGGAAGTGCAGCAGGAATATCCCTGCGGAGTTGATTTAATCTTTATCAGCGCGGCTAACGAGCTCATGGCAGTTCCGCGTCTGTGCAAAGTGCAATAGGAGGAGTTATGGCATACGTAGCAGTAAAAGGCGGCGAAGCCGCTATCGAGCAGTCTCTTAAACTGCTGGACGAAGTTTATCAAAGCAACGGCAGACTGGAAGTACAGACGATTTTAACGGATATGCCCCTGTTAACAGACAAGGTAATGAGCGAGGCAGGCATGTACGCGCCGGAATATGCGGCGCTGGCGTTAAAACAAAGCAAGGGCAGTGTGGAAGAAGCAGTATTTTTGCTGCGTGCTTATCGCAGTACTCTGAAACGCGATTATTATTCTTTGCCTGCCGATTGTAAAGATATGCGGATTATGCGCAGGATTTCTGCCGCTTTTAAAGATATTCCCGGCGAGCAGATTTTGGGCGCAAGCTTTGACTACGCGCACAGATTGCTGGATTTTTCTCTGTCAGAAGAAAAGGGCAAGCAGGCTGCTGTAACTGCTGCGCAAGAAACGGCGGCAGATATTTACTGCGGCCGTGTAGACGAGCTGCTGCAGGCAGACGGCATACTTAAACAGCCGGAAAAGGACGATACCCAGCCGTATGATATTACCACGCATGTGCTTACCTTTCCGGCACCGCGCAGTGCCCGCCTGCAGACTATGGCGCGCAGTGAAGCAGGCTTTTTGGAAGGTGTTGCCTACAGCGCCATGCGTGGTTATGGCGCCGTACATCCTACGGTAAGCGAGCTGCGCAGCGGCTATGTAGATATTATGATCCCCTATCCGCTGGAAGCAGGCGAAGCTATCTGCATCGGCGCTGTGAATGTTACCGAGGTAGAGGCTCTCTGGCCTGTACATGAAGAAACTAAGGAAGAGTTTGATAAGATACGATTGTCCGGCGGCTACGGCTGCGTCATCGGCAACAATGAAACCAAAGCTATCGCAATGTCTATTGCCGATGCCAGCCTGAATACTACTGGCAATACTCCTTCGCAGGATGAAGAATTCGTACTGACCCATGGTGATTGTCTGGAAATGCAGGGCTTTATTTCACATCTGAAGCTGCCGCATTATGTAACCTTCCAGTCCAAGCTGGACCGAGTGCGTGAATAAAGGAGCAGCAAGATGATAGACCAGAAACATTATAATTTTGCTTTTTTAGATGAAAATTCCAAGCGGGAAATCAGACGCAGCCTGCTGAAAGCTGTTGCTATTCCCGGTTATCAGGTGCCTTTCGGCAGCAGGGAGCTGCCAATCGGCAGAGGCTGGGGCACAGGCGGTATCCAGATTACACTTTCAGTTATCGGTAAAGAAGATGTGCTCAAGGTTATTGACCAGGGCAGTGATGACAGCGTCAATGCAGTAAACATTAAAAAATTTGTTTCTGCCTGTACCGGTGTGGAAATAACTACTGATTCCGAAGCAGCTTCTATTATCCAAACCCGCCACCGTATTCCTGAAATCCCTTTGAAGAAAGAACAGATCCTGGTACTGCAGGTACCGACCCCGGAGCCGCTGCGTATTGTAGAGCCGCGCGAAGCGGTAACCAAGAAAATGCACGCGGAGGGAGAATACAGCCCCATGTGGCTGACTTTGTACGAAGATTTGCTGCGCTGCGGCAAAATCGGTATCAGCGCGGAATATCCCGTACTGGTAGAGAACCGTTACATTATGAACCCCAGTCCGATACCCCGTTATGATACTCCGAAACTTAACGACAGCGACTGCCTGTATCTTTTCGGCGCAGGCCGCGAAAAGAAAATTTACGCTATTCCGCCGCATACCAGGGTTATGCCGCTGGAATTTGACGATATTCCTTTTGAAACAGAAAATTTTACCGGCAAACGCTGCCATTTGTGCGGCGCGGAGGGCGTTTATCTGGACGAGCTGACGGACGAAGAGACAGGAGCTAAGTATTATGAATGCAGCGATACAGGCTATTGCGCCAAAAGGAGAGAACAGGGATGCAGACCGTAAAAAATAATAAGAAAGAAAAACCTATTCTTGAGGTACGCGGACTTACCGTGCGCTATGGACAGGGCTGCGATTATTGCCTGAACGGACAGCCGCTGCTGAAAAATAGCTGCCCTCACTGCAAGACGGTCTGGGCCTGCAATGATGTCAATCTGGAACTGTATCCGGGCGAGATTTTAGGCGTGGTAGGCGAATCCGGCTCCGGCAAGTCTACCATGATGAAGAGTATTTATTTTGATTTCCCAGTAACGGAGGGCAGCGCTTATCTGCAGGCGTATGGCGCAGGTAAAGCCAATATGTTTGCAGCGACGGCGCAGCAGAAAAAATACATCCGCAATCACATGATGGGCATGGTTTATCAAAACCCGGTGCTTGGTTTGCGGATGGATTATTCGGCGGCAGGCAATATTGCAGAAAAACTTATTGCCGCCGGCGGACGCAATTTCGGCAGCATGACGGCAAGAGCAAGCCAGTTGTTAGAAGCGGTAGAGATACTGCCGGGCAGAATGAAAGAGCCGCCGAAAAATTTCAGCGGCGGTATGCAGCAGAGAGTACAGATTTCCAAAGCCTTGGCCAATAATCCGCAGGTACTGTTGCTGGACGAGGTTACAACCGGTCTTGACCTTTCCGTACAGGCTAAGGTATTGGATTTGATTCGCCGCATCAGACAGGAGTTTGGCGTTTCCATCCTGCTGGTATCCCATGATTTAGCTGTTATCCGTATGCTGGCAGACAGAACCGTCGTCATGCTTGAGGGCAAGATTATTGAACGCGGCCTGACCGACCAGATTCTTGACGACCCGCAGCATCCTTATACTCAGCAGCTGGTACATTCTTTATTATAGAGGTTGAAAATAGCTATGCAGAAAAACAAAATTATAATCAACGCTTGTCTGGTTTTGCCAGATAAACTTTTAAGTAATGCCTACCTTCACATTGCAGGACAAAAAATTGCAGGCGTCGGTCTGATGAGCAGTCTGCCGCAAAAGCTGCGTGAGGATGCGGAAATCTACGATGCTGCCGGCGCTTATGTTATGCCGGGTTTCATCGACATTCACTCCGATATGATTGAAAATCTTATCCAGCCCCGCTCGACAGCATTTTTAGATATGGATATGGCGCTGGATGAAGCGGAAAAGCAGCTGGCTCAGTGCGGGATAACTACTATTTTCCATTCGGTTGCCATGTACAGAGAAGGCAGCTGGGATGCGAAAGCTATCCGTACAGCGCCCTGTGTAAAACGCTTAATCGGCCTTGTAGATGCTAAGCGCCGCCGCAGACGTCTGATTCATAATCGTTTCCATCTGCGCTATGAGCTGGATAATCTGGAATGTTATGATTTGGTACGGCAGCTGCTGGCAGAGAAAAAAGTCGGGCTTGTTTCTTTAATGGATCATCGTCCAGGGCAGGGGCAATATCGTGATTTGAAGATTTACCGCCGTCATCTGCCCGGGGAAGGGAAAGACCTGACAGATAAGGAATTTGCCGACCTGGTTAAGAGAGAGCAGAATAAACCTATGGTAACCGGCGCAAAGCTGCAAGCGCTGCTGGAAACTGCAAAACAGAACAATATCCCCATTGCCAGCCATGATGACGATACGGAAGCAAAGATACTGGCCAATGCCAAGGCCGGAGTTACTGTCAGCGAGTTTCCCATCAGCCTGGAGGTTGCCAGGAAAGCTAAAGAATGCGGCTTGCAGCCGCTCTTAGGCGCGCCGAATATCCTTTTAGGCGGCAGCCATTCCGGCAATCTGTCCGCTGAGACGGCAATTAAAGCACGCTGCGGCGATATTTTATGCAGTGACTATTATCCGCAGGCGCTGTTGCGGGCAGTATTTTATCTTTACGATAAAAATATCCTGACGCTGCCGGAAGCCTGTGCCCTGGTAAGCAGCAATCCTGCTGCAGCGGCTGGCATCAGCGGCGAGACCGGCGCACTCGCAGTCGGCAAATGGGCAGACTTCTTAGTAGTTGCCAGAGATACGGATAACGTACCGCTCTTGCTTTCTACCTGGGTAAACGGCTGCTGCGTAGTGAAGAATACCTATCGTAATGAGGAGGAAGCATAGTGAAGGCTATTTTAAAAATCGAGCACCTGTCGAAAAACTTTTATCTGCACGAACAGCAGAAACTTATCAGCAGCTGCCGCAATATTTCCTTTGAGCTGGATAAAGGCTCTTTTATCGGTATCGTAGGTACTTCCGGCGCCGGTAAGTCTACCGTACTGCGCTGCATTTACCGTACCTATCTGGCAACAGAGGGCCACGTCTGGTACAATTCGCTGGCTTATGGCCCTGTTGATCTGGTAAATGCTGACGAAAGACAGATTATCAATCTGCGCAGGGCAGAAATCGGTTATGTTTCCCAATTCCTTGCTATTTTGCCGCGTACTACTGCTTTCCGGCATGTAACAGACGCTGCTTTGGAAGCAGGTTTCTCGCAAGCGGAAGCAGAAAAGCGCGCTGCCCAGATGCTGGATTATTTCCGTCTGCGCCGTGATTTATGGGGACTGTATCCAGCCACCTTCTCCGGCGGCGAAAAACTGCGTCTGAATCTGGCCCATGCAATGGTCAAAGCTCCGCGCCTGTTGCTTTTAGACGAGCCTACCGCGAGCCTTGACCCGGATACCAAGCTTTTAGTACGTGATCTGCTGCTGAAACTGAAAAACGAAGGCACCTCCATGCTGGGCATCTTCCATGACCTGGAATTTATGGAAGGCCTGTGCGACAGAGTCTACAATCTTTCTCAGGGCAGTTTTACAGAATAGGAGCGATAAGCCATGGTTGCTGATTTACATATTCATTCAACTCTTTCAGACGGCAGCGATACCAGAGAGCAGATTCTGCAAAAGGCCGCTGCTTTGGGCATTAAAGTAATGTCGTTTACTGAACATGATTCAGTAGCCGGTTATGAAGAAGGTATTGCTTTAGCGGCAGGCTATGGCATTAAGGCGCTGCCGGGTGTAGAAATTTCCGCTTATGATTTTACCAGCGGCAAAAAGGCTCATATCCTGGGCTTTAATTACAGCGGCGGCGAGCATATCACTGCGCTTTGCGAGCCGTTATTGCTGCGCCGGCATGGCAACTCGCTGCGCAAGATAGAAATTTTACGTGAGCTGGGTTATAAGATAACAGAAAAGGATGTACGCCGTTACGCCGGTAAATACATCTATAAGCAGCATATTTTAAAGTATCTCGTTGATTCCGGTCAGGAGGACGAACTGTTCGGCAAGGTTTACTATACCTTATTCAAGCAGAACGGCCCCTGCGATTTCGATATTACTTATGTGGACGCTGCAGAAGCAGTGCAGGCCATAAATGCCGACGGAGGCAAAGCCGTTTTGGCGCATCCCGGACAGCAGGATAATTTTGCCATGCTGCCGCAGCTGAAAGAAGCTGGATTATGGGGCATAGAACTGCTGCATCCTATGCACAGCACGGCAGACAAAGAAAAAGTGCTGGCAGCGGCTGAAAAATATGGCTTATATTGTACCGGCGGCAGCGATTACCACGGCATATATACTAAGACCATCCATGAGCTGGGGCATTACAGCCCTGCAGAAGCAACCGTGCGGCTGCTGGCAGAATGATTTTTCAGCAGCCGTATTGCGCTCTGCAAGACAGTATGTAAAATATATGTTCAACAAATCTGCAGATTATTAAGAACAGGTAAAGTGTTAGTTAAATGAACGTAAATACACTTGAAATGGACAAATACCGTCAGTAGAATAAAGATTAACAAGAATTTACTGTACAAATCTTTACATTTGCAGATGGAGGCTCATAATGCTGGAGTTAAAAAATATTAAAAAAAGTTATGACAACAAGACAATCCTTGATGATATATCTCTGAAAATAGAAACTGGCGAGATTGTATCTATCCTGGGGCCGTCAGGCAGCGGCAAGACCACTCTTTTAAACGTTATCCTGGGGCTGACTGAAATAAGCTCCGGTCAGATTATTTTTGACGGACAGGATTTGAGCAAGGTGCCGATGCAAGACCGCGGCTTCAATATCGTATTTCAGGATTATGCACTGTTTCCCAATCTCAATGCTTACGACAATATTATTTACGGACTGCGCAATAAGCCGGGTATTTCTACGCCGGCAGAAGTTGCAGAACTGGTAAATCTTTTAGGGCTCAAGGAACATCTGAAAAAACGTATCGACCAGCTTTCCGGCGGTCAGAAGCAGAGAGTAGCGCTGGCGCGTACTTTGGTCATGAAGCCGAAAATACTGCTTTTGGACGAACCGCTGAGCGCACTGGACGGCGTTATCAAGGAATCTATCAAAGAACGTATTCAGCTGATTGCCAAGCAGTATAACCTAACGACGATTATCGTTACCCACGACCCGGAAGAAGCGCTGACCCTGTCTGATAAAGTGCTGATTATCAATGAAGGCAAAATTTCCCAGTTTGACCGTCCGCAGGTTATTGTCAGTCAGCCGCAAACCCAGTTTGTAGAAAAATTTATCTTATCGCAGCTGCGTATTAAACGCGACAATATTTTCCGTTTGTTTGGCAATCTGCCTGCGGCTGCAGCAGGGGCTGCAAGATGAACAGGAAAAGTTTTGAATTAAAGCTGTGCTTTGTGCTGGTATGTGTGATTTTTGCTGTTTTCTTAGGTCTGCCGCTGGGAAACCTGGCTTTAAAATCTCTGCAGACCGGCAGCGGACTGGGACTGGCAAATTACCAGCAGATGCTCGGCAGTGAAAAGTTCCTGCAAGCTTTTGGCAACAGTTTTGTAATTGCGTCTTCAGAAGCGCTGATTACTACGGTGCTGGCTTTTTTCTTAGCCTACGGTCTGCACATGACGCGGCTGCCGCATAAGATTAAAGAAATGCTGCAGCTGGTAATTATGATGCCAATGTTTCTGCCGTCGATAACCTACGGCTTTGCCGTTATTTATTCGTTTGGTAAGCAAGGCTTGATTACCAGGCTTTTAGATACGCAGCTTTTTCCTATCTACGGCTTTTGGGGCCTGCTGATTTCCTACATTATTTATACGCTGCCGCCGGCTTTTCTGGTATTGTATAACGCCTTTTTCTATATTGATAAGAACTTTATCACCGTTTCTAAAATCATGGGCGACAGCGCAATCCGTACTTTCCTCGTGACCAGCGTCAGACCGCTGACAGGCAGTTTGCTTGCAGCCTTTATCCTTTCCTTCTTCCTGAGCTTTACGGACTTTGGTATACCCGTATCTATCGGCGGTGAATACGAAGTAATCGCCGTAGAGCTGTACATGCAGATGATGGGCGCGCTGCCCAATTTCAGCAGCGGCAGCGTTATCGCTGTCATGATGCTGATACCGTCTGTTATCAGTGTGGCGCTGCTGCGATATATGGAAAAATTCAATTTCCGTTATAACAAGCTCAGCCGTTATGAAATTCAGCGTTCCCTGGTACGCGACAGTATCTTTACTGTCTTCTTTGCTGCTGTGACGCTGGCGTTTATCTCCGTCTTTGCCATTATGTTCATTGTACCCTTTGTAAAAAGCTGGCCCTATCAGCCGGTATTTACGCTGGATACTGTCAGGCGTGTGCTTGGTGACAGAGCGCTGCTTGATATTTACATAAATTCTTTGCTGGTGGCCGGTATTACCGCCGTTGCCGGAACAGTTTTATGTTACGGTGCGGCCATGGTCAACGCCCGTTCTGATTTGCACAGATACTGCAAAGTGATTATGGACGTTATCGCCATGGTTACCAATACCGTGCCAGGCATGGTGCTGGGTGTTGCCTTTATCTTCGTCTTCTCCGGCAGCTCGCTGCAGAATACGTTTGCTATCCTGATTATTGCCAATATCCTGCACTTTTTCACTACGCCTTATCTGATGATTAAATCCTCGCTGGCCAAGATGAACGAATCCTGGGAGACTACGGGGCTTCTGATGGGCGATACCTGGCTGAAAACAGTAATCAAAGTAGTTATTCCCAATTCCAAGGCGACTATTTATCAGATGCTGAGTTATTTCTTTGTCAACGCTATGGTGACAATCAGCGCAGTTGTTTTTCTGGCAGGCGCAAGAACAATGGTCATTACCACAAAAATCAAGGAGCTGCAGTATTTTGAAAAGTTCGATGAAGTATTCGTTCTTTCCTTACTGATCTTCCTGACTAATATTGTTGTAAAGACTGTTTTCGACGTACTTGCTGAAAAAGAGGGCTTTCCTCTGTATAAAAAAGTAAAAAAATTATTGAAAGCAAAGGAGTATTCAGATGAAAAGTTTTGCTAAGTTGTTTTGCACAGCAATGATGATGATGTGTTTGGCTGCAGGCATTGCAGGCTGCGGCGGCGAGGAGAAAAAAGAGGCTGCGGCAGATGTGAAGCCTACCGTAATTTATACTAATGCCGATGAAGAAGCTCAGGTTGCTATTAAAGCAGCTCTGGATAAAAACGGTTTCAGCGGCAAATATCTCATGCAGTCCTTCGGCACTTCCGAATTGGGCGGCAAGCTTTCTGCCGAAGGCAAAAATATTGAAGCCGGCGTAGTACAAATGACGTCTTACTATTTAGACAGCGCCCAAAAAGAACATCCCATGTTCATTGATTTGGCTGACGTTAACAAACCGCTGGCGCCCCATGCATCTTTCTATCTTCCTACCATCGGCAACTGCGGCTCTCTGTTTGTCAATACTGAAGAACTGAAAAAAGCAGGCCTGCCTGCCCCGAAAGCAATTAAAGATTTGGCAGCCGCTCAATACAAAGGCCATATTTCCGTACCTGATATCATGGGCTCTTCTACTGCGTGGCTGATGACTCAGGCTGTACTGAACGCATATGGCGAAAAAGACGGTGCTGCCATCATGAAACAGATTGAAGCAAACGCTGTGCCGCATCTGGAAAAATCCGGCTCCGGCCCGCTGAAAAAAATCCGTGCCGGCGAAGTAGCTGTTGGTTTTGGCCTGCGTCATCAGGCTGTTGCCGATAAACAAAAAGGCTTGCCCGTAGACTTCGTTGACCCGGCAGAAGGCAACTTTATGCTGACAGAAGCTGTTGCCGTAGTAGATAAAGGCGCAAAAGAAAATGAACAGGCTAAAAAGATTGCCGAATGTATTGCTAAAAATGCACGTCCTGAACTGCTGAAAATCTACCCGGTTGCTCTCTATGAGGGTGAAACCGTGGCAGCAGAGAATAAACCAGCCAATCCGAAAAACTTTAAAGAAACCCTTACTGTTGAACTGCTGAAAAAACATCAGGAACTTATCAAAAAATAATCCTGCAGGTCAATAAAAACTCCCTTTTGTGAGAAAACACAGAAGGGAGTTTTTATTTGTCTAAGTTTAAATAAATCTGATAATAAAATTCATTTAGATTTAACTATAAATAGTAATATAATTCTAAAGAAATAATTGACTTAATAGTAAAGTAATTTATAATATAAAGTAATATATGCTGTTTTAAGAAGTCTGCTCGCAGATCACTCTCACATTCTTGAAGACGGCTGAAAATTTAGGAGTGTGACATGATCATGAAAAAAACAGTAATCTTTTCCATGCTTTTAGCTTTAGGCGTCAGTGTCTCTGCTTTGGCTGCTAATCCGTTCAGCGACGTACCACAGGGGCACTGGGCGTATAGCAGTATCAAAAGGCTGGCTGCTGCCGGCATCATAGACGGCTATCCTGACGGCAGCTATGGCGGCAATCGTCTGCTAACCCGTTATGAAATGGCGCAGATAGTAGCTAAAGCTATGGCTAAAGGTGCTGACGTTGACCGTCTGGCATCAGAGTTTGCCAATGAACTGGATTTATTGGGCGTACGCGTTGCAGCCTTGGAAGAATAATCAGATAATGTACAAA
>CANREP010000012.1 GCA_947629685.1 uncultured Phascolarctobacterium sp. | reverse complement strand
AAACGTCGAAAGTACTTGGCTGGAAGCGGCCTGGGAGGATAGAAAGCTGCCGGTTGGAGAAAAAGAAGAGCACTTACTCTGTAAGTGCTCTTCTTTTGTTTTTGGATAATAATGTGTTAAAATGATATTATCTTAAGGTTGCAGGTGAAAATATGAAAAAAGTAGTAGATGTCAAAGAATTTATGCAGGCTGCTATCAGAGAGGCTGAAAGTAATATCATTACTAATGCAGGAGGCCCTTTTGGAGCAGTAATTGTCAAAGACGGCGTTATTATAGCGGCAGGTCACAATGAAGTACTAAAGAATAACGATCCTACCTGTCATGCGGAAATCCAGACTATCCGTGCGGCCTGTCAGGCATTGGGGACTTTTGATTTGAGCGGATGCGAACTTTATACGTCCTGTTATCCCTGTCCCATGTGTCTTGCGGCTGTTATCTGGGCTAATATTAAGACTGTATATTATGGTAATACGGCAGAAGATGCTGCTGCTATCGGTTTTAGAGACGACTTTATTTATGATTTTATCAGAAGCGGCTGCAATAACGAGAAGGTGCTTACTTTACAGCCTTGTGAGCATAGCGCCGCTCAAGTTACTTTTCAAAAATTTGCTTTAAAAAATGATAAGACTATTTATTGATTTTACTGGGAAAAGGTATAAAATTTAAGTAGATGCTGGTAAAATGATAGAGAAGCTTTTACAGATTAAACTAAATGTGAGGTGTGTAAAATGAGTAAGGCTTTTGAACTTTTAAAAGAATATGGCGTTTTCTATGTGGCAACCGTGAAAGACGGAATGCCTGCTGTGCGTCCTTTTGGCGCTGTCATGGAATATAATGGCGAGCTGTATATCGCTACGGCAAATTTTAAAGCTGTGTATCAGCAACTGAAAGCTGAGAAAAATGTGCAAATAGCTGCCACCAAGGCTGGCACGCTGGATTGGCTGCGGATTACAGGCGTTGCTGAAGAAATTAGCGATTTGGCTGTAAAGGAAAGAATGCTGCAGGAATGTCCGGCACTGGTAAATATTTTTAAATCTGCCGATAATGAAGTGCTGGCAGTTTTCTGTATCAAAGATATGCATACAGTTGCGTATACTGCCGGCGGTTGTGAAGAGCTGTAATAACTGTGGCGGCACGTATCGGAGAGAATATTTTTAGAAACTGCCGCGCCTGAACAATAAATAGATTTATTGATGTCAAACAGGCGTTTTTTTGTTATAATAACTTTATGACTGTTAAGGAGGCTGGGCTATGAGAATAGAGTTTACCAAAATGCATGGTGCCGGTAATGATTATGTTTATGTAGATTGTACTAAAGAAGAGTTACCCAACCCCGGAGCTATTTCCGAATATGTAAGCCACAGACGTTTCGGCATCGGCAGCGATGGTTTGATTATGATTTGCCGTTCCGATGTCGCTGATTTCAAGATGCGTATGTTTAATGCAGACGCTTCTGAAGGCAAAATGTGCGGCAACGGCGTGCGCTGCGTAGCCAAATTTGTTTATGATAAAGGTCTGACAGATAAAACCACTATCACGCTGGAGACGCTGGCTGGAATCAAGACCATAGATATGCTTGTTGAGGACGGTAAAGTAGTAGAGGCGAAAGTCGACATGGGCAAGCCTATTTTCAAATGTACTGATATACCTATGATCAGCGATCATTTTATGTTTGTGGATCAGGGCCTTGTACTCAGCGACAACTACGGGGAAGAAAAAGTAGTGTATAACGGTACGGCTATTTCCATGGGCAATCCGCATTTTGTCACTTTCGTTGAAGATGTGGACAGCCTTGATTTAGAAAAACTGGGGCCGCAGTTTGAGCATCATAAACTGTTCCCTGAAGGCGTAAATACTGAATTTGTTCAGGTAATTGATAAAAATACCGTAAAATTCCGCGTCTGGGAACGCGGCAGCGGCGAGACCTGGGCCTGTGGTACTGGCGCCAGCGCCGTTGGCGTAGCTTGTGTGCTTTTAGGCAATGCAGGCAAAAAAGGTGAAGAAATCACTGTTATTGCTAAAGGCGGTACTTTGAAGGTTACTTATGGCAAAGATGATCATGTTATCCTGCAGGGACCGGCAGTTACCGCTTTTGAAGGTGTTATTGAAGTACCTGATGAGGTAATCAATAAATAAATTTTTTCTATTTTATTTTATGGGGGTTAATACATGGCTTTTGTAAACGAGAATTATTGTAATTTAAAAGAAAGTTATTTATTTGCGGATATTGCGCACAAGGTAAGCGCTTATGCACAGGCACATCCTGAGAAAAAAATCATCCGTCTCGGTATTGGTGATGTAACTTTGCCGTTGGCGCCATGTGTGGTGGAAGCGATGGAAAAAGCAGTCCGTGAAATGGGCAGCAAGGAAACCTTCCGCGGCTATGGCCCGGAACAGGGTTATGATTTCCTGCATAACGCGCTGGTTAAATACTATGCTTCTTTTGGCGTAGAGCTGGAAAGCGATGAAATCTTCATCAGCGACGGCGCTAAAAGCGACTGCGGCAATATTACTGATATTTTCAGCAATGCTAATACTATCCTGATTCCTGACCCGGTATATCCCGTATATCTGGATACCAATGTAATGTGCGGCCGCAATATTATCTATATGGAAGGCAAGCCGGAAAATAATTTCCTGCCGATGCCGGATGACAGCGTCAAGGCAGACGTTATTTATCTGTGTTCTCCCAACAATCCTACCGGCGCTGCTTATACTAAAGAACAGTTAGAAGAATGGGTTGCTTATGCACTGAAAAATGATGCTGTAATCCTGTATGATGCGGCTTATGAAGCATTTGTAACTGATCCTGCTATTCCGCGCAGCATTTTTGTTATTGAAGATGCTAAAAAATGCGCTATTGAGCTTTGTTCTTTATCTAAGACAGCAGGTTTTACCGGTACCCGCTGCGGTTATACCGTAGTGCCTCATGCGCTGGTACGCAAGACTGCCGGAGGCACCGAGATGGAACTGAATAAAATGTGGCTGCGCCGTCAGACTACCAAGTTTAACGGTGTTCCTTATATTATCCAACGTGGTGCAGAAGCTGTTTTCAGTGAAGAAGGACAGAAACAGTGCCGTGAAAATATTGCCTACTATCAGGAAAATGCCCGCATTATGATGGAAGGCTTTACTAAGAAAGGTATCAAATTCTACGGCGGTGTGCATTCTCCGTATATCTGGCTGCAATGTCCCAACGGCATGAGCTCCTGGGAATTCTTTGATTTCCTGCTGGAAAAACTGGCTGTAGTAGGTACTCCCGGCGCAGGTTTCGGCAAGATGGGTGAAGGATATTTCCGTCTGACTGCTTTTGGCAGCCGTGAAAATACTATTGAAGCCATGGAAAGAATCGTTAACGGTCTGTAAGAGTTAAAAATATAAAAATAAATCCGTATTTTACTGAGGAAGATTCCTGCGGTAAAATACGGATTTTTTATTTTGTCTGTAACATTTCGTTCAGCAGCTGCAGTGCTTCTTGCAGATAGGCGGAAACCTTTTTATCTTCTACGCCTGCGATATGGGCGCGGCAATGATTCATGGGGATAAGGATGATTTCTGCCCGGCTGGAAGTAACGGCTGCCGCAATCTGCGGACTAATCTCCCCATGCATGGCGTTGGCCATGACGATGCCGGTAGGCCCGATGATGATATCTGCTCGGGAACAGTTAAAGATAGCAGCATTTTCGCCTGTAGCGGCAAAAGCAGGCCCTCCCTTGAGCATATTGGCCGTAGCAGCAGAATTAGTGCCGACAGCCGCTATCTCATGCTGCGGATAGGCCTTGACCAGTATTTCTACCAGGGTACGGCCGATACCGCCGCCCTGGCCGTCTAAAACCAGGATAAGCATAAATTTTCACCTCGCTGATACTTTCATTATAAGTGCGGCAGCGAGACTGGTCAAGAAAAGCCGTCAACCTTTGCAGGCTTTCAGGCAGAAGAAGGTGAGAATGGAAATAGAAAATTCATCTTTGCTGTCATAAATAGCAGGCAGCTGACGGCAGATTTCCTGCCGCCCAAGCTACGCTTCAGGACTGCGCAGTTCACGCAGACGCAGTTTAGCAAAATCTGCTGTTCGTTTATGCCAGCAGCTGATATTATTTAGTATGCGTATTGACGTGACAGTTTGCAGGTAAATGAAGGTCACATATAAGGCCCTGTTTCAGATAGTAAGATTACGCGCTGCTTCCAGCAGCTGCTGTGTAGCCGGATGCTGCGGCGCGTGCAAAATGGTCTGGGTATTACCTGCTTCTACCAGCCGGCCTTTAGACAGAATCAGCAGCCGGCGGCAGAACGCAGCAGCCAGAAAAATATCATGGGTAATAAAAAGCAGCGCAGTGCCGTATTGCTTGTGGAGAGACAGTAATAAACTGATGATTTTCTGCTGCGTCAGCGTATCCAGTGAGCTTGTTATCTCATCGCAGATTAAAAGACGCGGGCGGATACTGATGGCTCTGGCAATGGCTATCCGCTGAGCTTCACCGCCGCTGATCTGATAAATATATCTGTCGGCATATTCTGCCGGCAGACCAATCTGCTGCAGCAGTTCATTCACTCGTTTTTGGGCTTGAGCGTGGCTATAACCGTTGTGCAGCAAAGGCTCCATGATGGCCTTGCCGATAGTATGCATCGGATGGAAAGAGGCGGCAGGCTCCTGAAAGATGTATTGTACCTGACGGTAATAACTACGCCGTGCTTTCTGACTGTCAAAGCTGATGATTTGACCATCCAGCGAGATACTGCCGCTGTCGCTGGCGGTAAGGCCTGTCAGCAGCCGTCCCAGGGTGGTTTTGCCGCTGCCGCTGCTGCCCAGCAGGCCGACGATTTCGCCTACAGCAAGGGTGAAACTGACATCGTTAACGGCAGTCAAGGTGCCGACCGTATCGGGATAAGATTTATTCAGATGGCTGACTTGTAAAAACATGGTTTCTCCTTAAACAGAACTGCGTGGTACTGCTGCCAGCAGCTGACGGGTATAGTCAGTCTTAGGATGCTGGTATAACTGGTCAGGTGGGGCAGTTTCGATGATGCGTCCCTGATGCATGACGATGATATGGTCGGCTATACGGCAGAGGAAGCCTGGATTATGAGAAGTAATAAGCATAGCGCTGTCACTGCATTTGCGTAGTGCCTGCAGCTGCTGCAGTAGTTCGTTTTGTGCCATGACGTCTAAACCGGAGGTAGGTTCGTCTGCCAGCAGCAGCTGCGGCTCCAGCAGCAGGCAGAGAGCCAGGCAGACACGCTGCTGCATCCCGCCGGAAAGCTGGAAAGGATAGCTGTCTAAGATAGCTGCAGGTTGGTCAAAATGCAGGGCAGCAAGTAGTTCGGAAGCTTTTTTTACTACCAGTTCTTTTTCATGGGAGCCGAAAGCCTGCAGCGTTAAATAAAAATGCTCTCGGATTGTCTGTAAGGGAAAAAGAGATGACCCGGTATGTTGGGGCAGCATGGCAATCTTTTTGCCGCGTAATTTTGCCTGCTGAGGATTATGCAGCAGCTGGCAGCTGTTCCAGTAAATACTGCCGCTGGCTGCCGCTGCTTGCGGCAATAGGCCGGCAAGCGTATTTAGCAGGGTAGTTTTGCCGCTGCCGCTGTTGCCCAGCAGGCCGATAACCTGCCCGGAAGTGAGAGAAAAGCTGATATCATGTAATATCGGGCATTTTCCGTAAGCGACAGATACATTATTGAGGGTGAGTTTGAAAGCTGACATATTCATTCCTTGGCCAAAGCGGCAGTTATTTCGTAATAATCTGAAGGATGGGCGCTAAAGCCGCGCACATTGTTTTTCATAACCAGGGTCATCTTTAAATGGGCGTAATAGATATAAGCATTATCATCGGTTATAAGTTGCGACAGCTGGCGCGCTATTTGCGCGCGTTGACTGGTATCAGCTGTGCCGCGCAGGTTCTGCAGAAGCTGTTCGGCCTGCGGATTATGGTAATGTCCTACGTTATAGGCAGAAGACGACGGTATATGGGTTGTGAAATAATACTCCGGGTCGCCGGTAGGTGCGCTGACAAAGGATTTGGCATAAATATCCCATTGCCCGTTTTGTAAAAAAACGGCACAGTTGTCGGTTATATTTACTTCGGCTTTGATGCCGATATTTTTTAAATAATCGTGGGCCGCTTCTGCCAGCAGCGGCAGTTCCTGGCGGGCGGGATAAGTCAGCCAGCGCAGAGTCAGCGGCTTGCCGCCTTTATCTACATAACCGTCGCCGTCAGTATCCTGCCAGCCAGCCGCCGCAAGTAAGTTACGGGCAGTATCCGTATCATAGGAAGATCGCCAGGATGTGCCGTAAGGCAGATTGCCCGGGAATGGACCAGCGGCAGGCGTTCCGTTACCTTCCAGCAAAGTTGCGGCAAAGGCCTGCTTATCTACGGCAAGGGCTATTACTGCACGGATGCGGGGATCTTGCAGTACGGGAGAGGAAAAGTTCAAGGCTGCCTGAAAAACGCGGGATGTTTCTGTACTGCTGAGCTTAAAGGCCGGATTGTTGCGGAAAAGTCTCAGACTGGCGTAAGGCAATCCCTGGGCAGCGTCCAGTTCTCCGCTTTGCAGCGCCATGGCAAGGGTATCGCCGTCAGGGATACCTTTGACGAGGACGGCTTCTGTCTGGACAGGGCCTGCCCAATAATGAGGATTGCGCTGCAGGTAAATTTCCTGCGCAGTGACACGCTGGGCAATAAAAGGACCTGTACCGGCAAGTAGGTTGCTGTTTGCAGTTTTGCTCTGCATATCCATGATGCAGGCGTAAGGGTCGCAAAGATAATTGATGAGCGCTGGCAGCGGCTCTGTTGTCTGGATGGTGAGTTCCTGGCCGGCAGCAGCGATAGAACGTATTTTTAAATCGGCTGCGGCCCTGCTATGCACCGCAATAAGTTGTTCTAGACATTCTTTTGCTGCGGCTGCAGTCATTTTACGTCCGCTGCTGAAAGTAACGTTATCGCGTAAAGTTATTTTACAGGTCCTGTCGTCTATATATTCATATTTTTGCGCCAGCCAGGGCTGAGGCTGGGACTGCTCGTTAAGGCGGAACAGGGTTTCGCCTACGCCATAGCGGATAGCTGACCAGCCCTGATAACTTTGGTGCGGGTCAATACCGGCATTGTCCAGGGAAGTGCCGTAAGCAGTAGTTCCGTAACGGAAGCAGGCTTTGTCGTCAGTCTGCTTGCCGCCGCAGCCGCTGAGCAGCAGGAGGGCGGCAAGGAGTGGATAAAGTATTTTAATCATAAGTGCGCTCCTTAAGAAAATTATTATGCTCCGGCTCCAGTAAATCATGCAGGGCATTGCCGGAGAAATTAAAGCAGCAGACGGCGATAAACAGGGCGCAGCCGGGGGTGAATACTGTCCAGGGCGCTACCTGGAGCAGGCTGCGGCTGCTGCTGATCATTGACCCCCATTCCGCTGCGGGAGGCTGGGCGCCCAAACCGAGGAAAGAAAGCCCGGCCAGAGCAAGCAGCATAGTGCCGATATTGGCAGCAGCCATGATGAGAACGGGCTTGACGGCAATGGGCAGAAGATAACGGAAAAGTATTTCCGTGTCGGTGCAGCCGCAGAGCCTGGCCGCTTCTATATAGGGGGCGTGCCTGATTGTGATGACCTGGCGGCGGGCCAGGCGTGCGTAAGGTGCCCAGGAGGAACAGAGCAGGGCGGCAGCAGCAGTAAGCATACCGCCGCCAGCTATGCCTGCGATGGCCAGCGCCAGCATCATACCAGGAAATGCCAGCACGATGTTTGTGAGATGTAATAAAAATTTATCGGCAACACTGCCGTGATAATACCCGCCGTATATGCCTGCCGTCGTACCGATGAGCGATGCTGCTATCGTAAGCGAAAGGGCGGTCAGGACGGAAAGGGGAGCACCGGCCAGGACGCGGCAGAAAACGCAGCGTCCGTATCTGTCGGTACCGCAAATATACTCATCACCCGGTGGTAATAAAGCTTGCTGCAGCTGCTGGTGAAAAGGATCGTGAGGCGCGGCCCAGGTGCCTGCAGCACTGAGCGCCAGCAGCAAAAGTACGGGCAAGATAGCGCGCAGAAAGGTTGTTTTTTGAGAAATCATAAGCGCTCCTGTGAGAAAATACTATTTCTGGGATCGAGCCGGCTGCATAGCAGTTCTGCCGCTAAATTTACCAGAATAAAGATAAGCGTACTCCAGATGACGCAGGCCTGCAGTACTGGATAGTCTTTCATGACGATGGCTTCGACAGTCAGCCTGCCGATGCCATCCAGCATAAAGATGCTTTCGATAATAGCTGTGCCGCCCAACAAGGAGCCGGCCGACATCGCAGTTACCGTCAGCATATTCAGGCTGATGGCGTGCAGTACATACTGTTTGAGGATGATATTTTTTGGTATACCGCGCAGCAATGCGCCATAAACATAAGGCTGCTGTAATTCCCGCAGTACTTCTCCGCGGATATAGCGGGTGTACTTAGCTGCTATAGGCACGGTCAGAGTAATGACCGGCAGGACAAAAGCGGTCAAGCTGCCGGAAGAACTGAGAACGGCGGCAGCCTGCAGCCGTACAGAAAAAAAGTAGATAAGCAGCAGCGCCAGTAAAAAGCCTGGCATGGAGCTGCCGCCAAAAGAAAACAGCTGCAGCAGGTAGTCAGCCTTTTTATTATGCCGTAAGGCACAGTAAAATCCTGCCGGCAAAGATATGCAGAGAGCAGCAAGCAGCGATGCTGCTGCCAAAAACAGGGTGGTTGGGAGACGTTCCCAAAAAATGCTGCTTACCGGAAGCCCGGAAATATAAGAATAGCCGGCATTGCCGCTCAGTAAATGCAGCAGCCAGGAAAAATACTGCACATACAGCGGACGGTCAAGTCCCAGCTGGGCACGCGTCTGAGCTTTGACTGCTTCGGAGACGGCTCCGTACTGACGGTACAGCATATCTGCAGCATCTTCCGCGGCAAGCTGCAACAGGAAGAAAGTAATAAGGGTAACGCCAAGCAAAATGGGGAGTACGGCAAGGCACTGCCGCAAAAGAAATTTTTTCATTGCTCCTCCTGACATGAAAAAAGCCATGAAAAACCGGCATCCCGTGCAGGGATGACTGGCCTTCATAGCCTGGCATAAATACGTCATACAAATGTTTTTAGATACCGCTTCTGCGGTGGCAAGCTGCTCTTGCAGTTTTTATCATTATACCATATCCGGCAGATGTTTGAACAGATGCTTACATTTTGGCTACAATTGTGATATTTATGTAAGAAGGAGGCTGATGATATTGCTTAATTGGAATAAAAAGTTTATAATTATGAAAAATCTTTAATTGCATTCAGGGAGGATTTATTATGAAGAAAATTGTGCTTATGCTTACCATGGTATTCATGCTTGCTTTCAGCGCTGTCTGCAGCGCCAGCAACGGCAAGGTGTTGGATGCCGAAGAGACGATTATCAATAAATTTTTGTCTGCTACTAAATATACTGCCATCACTTCGATGATGACGGAAGACATGAAGAAAGATTTCAATGAAGAAACTTTCAATAATTTCAGAGAACAACTGGATAAAAATTTCGGCAAATTAAATGAAAAACAGCTGTTCCTGGTTGAAAAAGGCAAGGATGTGGATGTACTGAGATATCAGAGCAGCTTTGCGCTGGTGCCGGAAGCACAGTTTGTCTTCATGTTCAAAGTAGAAAACGAAAAGCCCCTGCTGGCTAAATTCGCGCTGGCTTTACCTCCTAAAGAAGGCGCTGCAGAAGAACAGAAATAAGCTTTTTCCAGAATGTACGGCTGAGTCCGTACATTCTTTTTTATTGGTAAATTTTAGCCATGCCTGCAAATGAAACTGTATTTATATGATATAATAAAAAAATAATATCATTTTCAGATATGTGACGATAAGGAGAGAACATGGCAGATAAATTTTTGGTGATAGATGGCAGCAGCCTGATTCATAGGGCTTTTTTTGCCTTGCCGCCGCTGATGAACAAGCAAGGCGTGCATACAGGCGCGGTGTATGGTTTATGTAATATGCTGCTGCGGCTCCTGGAAGATGTGCAGCCTAAATATATGGCAGTGGCTTTTGATAAGTCGCGCAAAACTTTCCGCACGGAAATATTCGCCGACTATAAAGGCCAGCGTAAACCAACTCCCAGCGAGCTGTCTGAACAGTTTCCACTGGCAGCTAAAGTGCTGGAGGCAATGAATATCCGGGTATTGGAAATGGACAACTACGAAGCTGACGACATTATCGGTACTTTTGCCGTCCATGCGCCTCAGGATGTGGAAGTCATCATCGTAACCGGCGACAGGGATGAACTGCAGCTGCTGGATAAACGTACTAAGGTTTTTTATACTAAAAAAGGCATCAGCGATATCAAGGTTTTTGACGAAGCAGTTTTTGCCGCCGATTATGAGGGGCTGAAGCCTGCTCAGCTTATCGAGCTGAAAGGGCTGATGGGAGATACTTCCGACAATATACCCGGCGTGCCCGGTGTCGGTCCTAAGACGGCTTTAAAGCTGATTAAAGAATACGGCAGCGTTGAAGAAGTACTGGCTAATATAGAAAATATCAGCGGTAAATCTCTCAAGACCAAGCTCAGTGAAAATCAGGAGCAAGCGCTGCTGTCTAAAAAGCTGGCGACAATTTTTACTGATGTGCCTGTCAGTCTTGATATGGCGGAATATGCTTTGGGCGGTATGCACGAGGAAGCCCGCAGTATCATGCAGGATCTGGAATTCAGAAATATGTATGAGCGTTTTGCTGCCGTCTTGAACGGCAATGAAACAGATTTTACCATTTTCGGCGAGATTGTGGGAAGCCAGGCTGAACGCTGCCTGCTGCAGCAGCCGCAGGAGGCGGAGAAACTTTTTGCCAAACTGCAGGGATGCAAAGCCAGTTTTTCTGTAACGGGCAGCGGGATGCTGCCGGAGATATATTTTACCAGTGCGGAAATATTCCATGACGGTAAAGTTTATGTGATAGAAGAACAAAGCGGCTGTTGGCAGCTGTTTTATAACTGGCTGCAGGATGAGAAGCAGGAAAAAATTACCTGCAACAGTAAAGAAGTGTATAAGATTTGCCGTTGCCTTGGCATCGTTCCCCGCGGTATCGTCGGTGACGTGGCCCTGGCTGCTTATCTGGATGAGCCGGGACATAGTTCTTACGAAATAGAGGCACTGGCAGTAAGATATCTGGGACAGGAATATGAAAATTCCAGCGAGGCTATTGCTCTGCTGGCAGAACTTTTGGAGGACAGGCTCAAGGAACATCAGCAGCTGGAACTGTATACATCTTTGGAGCTGCCGCTGGCGCCCGTGCTGGCAGAGATGGAATATACCGGCATCAGGCCTGATATGGAGATGTTGGAACAGCTGTCCGAAGATATGAATTTTCGGATAGAGAAGCTGGAGAAACAGGCTAAAGTACAGGCAGGAGAAGATTTCAATCTGAAATCTCCTAAACAGCTGGGCGTGGTGCTGTTTGAAAAATTGCAGCTGCCTGTCATTAAGAAGACTAAGACAGGATATTCTACTGATGTCAAAGTACTGGAAGAACTGGAAGGCAGGCACCCTGTTATCAGTACTATATTGGAGCACAGGAAACTGGCTAAGCTTCAGTCTACCTATCTGGATGGGTTAAGACCGTTGGTTAACCCGGTCACCGGCCGTATCCATACCCATTTCCAGCAGACGGTTACGGTGACAGGAAGATTATCCAGCACCGATCCTAATTTGCAGAATATACCCACCCGGACTGAGGAAGGCAAGCAGATCAGGGAGATTTTTGTGCCCGGAGAAGGATACGACTACCTGATGAGCTGCGATTATTCTCAGGTAGAGCTGCGGATACTGGCCTGCATTGCACAAGACAGCCTGCTTCTGGAATCTTTCCGGCATGGACAGGATGTACATGCCCGCACGGCGGCAGAAGTTTTTGGGCTGCCTTTGGAGGAAGTTACGGCGCAGATGCGTACCAGAGCCAAAGCAGTAAACTTCGGCATAGTATACGGCATCAGTGATTTTGGCCTGGCTAAACAGTTGGGTATCACTCGTAAAGAAGCCGCTGGTTATATCAGCAGTTATTTTGCCCGTTATACCGGTGTTAAAGCCTATATGGATAATATTGTGCAGACTGCGCGTACCCAGGGGTATGTTGCTACTTTGATGGGACGGCGCCGTTATCTGCCTGATATAAGAAACGGCAATTTCAATCTGCGCAGTTTTGCCGAACGCACCGCTATCAATATGCCTATCCAGGGCACGGCGGCAGATATTATGAAGCTGGCCATGATCAAAGTAGCAGCAGAGCTGCAAAAACAGGGAATGAAGACGCGTATTCTGCTGCAGGTGCATGACGAACTGGTATTAGAAGTGCCGGAGGCTGAAAAGGAGGCAGCGGCGCTTTTGGTACGGCAGGCTATGGAGGATGCTGTGCAGCTGGATATCCCGCTGGCTGCCGACGTCAAGTTCGGCAGAAATTGGGCGCAGACTAAATAAGAAACGGAAGTGAGATAAATGCCGGAAATGCCGGAAGTGGAACAGGTCCGCAAGACATTGGCTCCGCATATTACAGGGAAAAAGATTACGGCAGTAGAGGTAAGGCTGCCGAGACTGATTAAATTTCCGTCGGCAGAAGAATTTGCTGGCAGGCTTACAGGCAGGACTATTACGGAAGTCGGGCGCAGAGGCAAGTATCTGGTGCTGCATACTGACAGCGGCAGCCGGCTGATTGTGCATCTGCGCATGACCGGCGCCCTTATCGCCCAAAGCAGCGATAAGCCAGAGCCGCCTTATGCCAAGATAAAATTTACTCTTAGTGACGGCGTTATCATGTGGTTTACCGATATCCGTACCTTTGGCACGCTGTATCTGGTTACTGACGGAGATTACTATATCGAGGGGTACGAAACTTTGGGTCCCGAACCGTTAAGCGGCGATTTTACGCCTGCTTACCTGCAGCCGCTGGCAGCAGGCAGCCGCAGGGCGATAAAGAGCTTTATCCTTGATCAGACTGTGATTGCCGGATTGGGTAATATTTATGCCGATGAATGTTTGGCGCTGGCAGGCATCAACCCGATGAGGGCGGCTGGTTCGCTGTCGGCAGAAGAGATAGATGCTTTATGCCGGGCTGTGAATACTGTTATAGCGCAGGGTATTAAAAACCGTGGTACAACTTTCCGCGATTATAAAGACGGAGAAGGCAAAAGCGGCGAAAATCAGAAATACCTGCTGGTATACGGCCGCGGGGGCAAGCCTTGTAAGAGCTGCGGCAGGCCGTTGGCAACGGCTAAGGTCGGCGGCAGAGGCACTACTTATTGCGAATTCTGCCAGAAATAGGAGTTTTTTTATGATAGTGATAGGTTTGACGGGCGGTATCGCGTCCGGGAAAAGTACTGTTGCGGCTGAGCTGCGTAAGCTGGGCCTGCCGGTATTCGACGCTGACGAGGCCAGCAGGCAGGCAGTAGCCGCCGGCAGTGAAGGATTGGCAATGGTGCGTCAGACTTTTGGCAGCGAATATCTGACGGCAACAGGGGATTTGGACAGAGAAAAAGTAGCGGCGCTGGTCTTCCGGGATGCGCAGGCTTTGCGGCAGCTGGAAGCAATCGTTCATCAGATTGTACTGGCGCAGGCAGAGAATTTTTTGCAGGAATGCCGTAAGCAGGGCTGTCCTGCTGCAGTTCTCGATGTGCCGCTGTTGATAGAATGCGGCTGGCATAAGAAAGTAGACGTAGTCTGGCTGGTTGCAGTAAGCGTCCAGGAGCAGATCAGACGGGCTATGCTGCGCAGCGGTATGGCCGAAGCCGATGTGAAGCGCCGGATTGCGGCGCAGATGCCCCTGGAAGATAAGAAAGCGTATGCCGGAGTAGTTTTTGACAACAGCGGCGAGCTCCAGGACACGCTGGCGGCAGTACGCCAAGAAGTGAAGAAAATTTTAGGTGAAGATTTTGGCAGGTAGAAAAAGAAAAGGCAGGAGCAAAGACGCTGCAATCAAAAAATATATCTATATCCTTGCCTGTCTGGCGCTGCTGTTTACGGGTTACGGCGGCTGGCGGCTGTGGAACAGCGACGCCGTCCAAATGCGTTTTGTTTATATGTTGCCGTATCAACAGGATATTTTGGAATACAGCAATAAAAATAAGATTGACCCTTTTCTGATTGCGGCCATCATTAAGAATGAAAGCGGTTTTAATCCCAAAGCTGTCTCGGCAGCGGGAGCTGTGGGACTGATGCAGATTATGCCTGAAACGGGGCGCTGGATTGCCGAGCAGATGGGATTAGAGGATTATCAGGATACGGATCTTTATCAGACAAGGAAAAATATCCGCATGGGCTGCTGGTATGTAGGCGAACTGGAACATGAATTCCGGCGCAATCTGGCTTTGATTATGATTGCCTATAATGCCGGGCGTGGCCAGACTAAGGCCTGGATGGAAGAAAATGGCTGGGATTATGATTTTACCGATTTGGATGCGATACCCTATCCTGACACCAAAGAGTATGTGGTAAAGGTTTTACATGACCGCGACCGTTATTATCTGCTTTATAAAGACCGGATAGAAAAAAGATGATTTTTTCAAAAAAAGTGTTGACACCTTTATACATGTATGGTATTATAACATTGTTGCTGATGACAACTGAATAAGAAATGCGGTAGTGGCGGAACGGCAGACGCGCTAGCCTCAGGAGCTAGTGGGGGCAACCCCGTGGAGGTTCAAATCCTCTCTACCGCACCATTTTTTTTTATCTCCAAATGCGGTCGTGGTGGAACGGCAGACACGCTACTTTGAGGGGGTAGTGGGGGAGACCCCGTGTGGGTTCAAATCCCACCGACCGCACCAACGAATTTATGACTCAAGATTTTTATCTTGAGTTTTTTTATTTTCTCCATCGTTGAAAATTATCTGCGGGATAAAACGACCGTCCTGAGGATAAATTCTGCGAGCGGCAGGAAGTTGCTGGCAGAGAGCGAAATAGTACAGTAAACAGATTGCAGGAGGTGCCATAATGTTAGTTACAACTACGCCTGTTGTAGTGGGCAAAGAGATTGCAGAATATAAGGGAATCGTTTTTGGGGAGGTAGTATCGGGCGTTAACTTTATCAAAGATATGTTTTCCGGCATTACTGATATTTTAGGCGGACGCAGCGGCACTTATGAAAATGAGTTGCAGGAAGCAAGAGAAAAGGCGTTGGAAGAGATGTGCAGACGTGCTGCCAGGATGGGTGCTAACGCCGTTATCGGCGTGGACGTTGATTATGAAGTCCTGGGCAAGGAAAACGGAATGCTGATGGTCAGCGTATCTGGTACTGCCGTAGTAGTAAGATAAAAAACAAGCCCTGTACCGGCTGTTACCGATGCAGGGCTTGTTTTTTGTTTACCAGGTAAAATAGGTATAGATACTGAAGACGGTCAGCACGATGACTTCAATCAATAAAATGGGCTGCAAAGTTTTGAAAAAATTTGCTTTAAAATAATCCAGGGTAACGACAAGGCACATATGGGTAGGAGTAAGCATTTGTCCGGCTACGCCGAAAGCCATAGCTACGCCGGCCAGATTCAGATCGCCGGTGCCCATAGCTGCTACGATGGGCATAACGATGGCTACGTGGCCCTGGGACATACCTGTCAGTACGCCGATAATAAAAGAAACAGCCGCGATAATTACGGGTACCGGCAGCGGCGAGGACTGAAAAGCGATAACGATTTCATCCAGTACATTGGTAACGGTAAGAATCTGGATAAAGTAAAGGATGCAGAGAACATTGAGGAACATCTTCCAGTCGCAGGCGCCGAAGACTACTTCTCTGCCGTTGACGAAACGCTGGGTGTGCTGCAGGACAAAGAACATGCCGACTGTTACCAGTCCCATAGCCAGTGAAGCGTTAAGATCCAGAAAAACAACCAAGAGGAAGGTCAGAATGACCGGCGACAGAGAAAGATACATATCGAAAAGATTCTTACGGTATTCTGCTGCTTCCGGCTGGGAAAGTTTTGCCGCTGTATTTTTGATAGGACTGATTAGTACGAGCCAGCCTGCGGCAAAGGAAAGCAGCGTCAGCCAGCTGAGATGGATGAGAAAATCACTGAAAGCGACGCCGGCGATGCTGCAGGCCATAATCATACCGGGAATGATAGGGCTGGAGTATTCAAAAATGTGGCGGAACCAGAAGTTGATGGCGGCCTTGTGCTCCTGGGTAAGGGAAAAATCATGGCTGGCCTCATCTACGATAGGCGCGGAAAAACGTGCCCCGCCCAAGGAGGGCAGCAGGCCGAGAAAGGCGGGCATAATAGCCAGAGTGAATTTCGCGCTCGAGAAAATGCGCTGCAAGGCTTTGACCATGCCGGACAGAGCGCCGCTGGTACGCAGCTCGATTTCCAGGCACATAACGAAATACAGCGCGAAAATAATATCATAGGTACGGCTCATAGTCACAGTTTCTACCATAGCCAGTCCTAAAAATGACAGCTGGGCGCTTTTCATCAGCCAGATGAAAAGGCCGCCTGCCAGCATACACGGACCGATGGGGATGTGGCGGCGCAGCAGTATGAGGATGATGGACATGCTGATAATCAGCAGCAGGAAGATATTCATAACGCAGGACTCCTTTAAAATAATTACAAAAAATTTTCAAAATGTTTTTTTATTATACACTATTTGGCTGGAAAAGAAAATTTTTGCCGGTAAATAGTTTCTACGGAACTCTTTTTAGAGGTATAATGTAAATATATAAACATAAACGGAGGGAATTATATGCGTGTCAGTAAATTGCATTTACAAAATTTCCGGTGTTATGATGATTTAGAAATAGATTTCCATAAAAATATGACTGTCATCGTAGGTGAAAACGGCAAAGGCAAAACGGCCATCTTAGACTCGCTGGCTATCTCCATGGCTCCTTACCTTAATGCGTTCAGTATCCGAGGACGCAATATGACGGAAAAAGATGTCCGCAAGATCAAGGATGCCGGCTGTCAGGAGGCGCTGCGGGTACTGCGCATGAAGAGCAAATATCCCGTAGAGATACAAGTGACAGGCGAGGTAGCAGAAGGAGAAGATATCAGCTGGCGGCGGGAACTGAATTCCAGCCGCGGGCGTACTACTTCTATCCATGCCAAGCAGTTGTCAGATTATGGGCGGAAGCTGTGGAATATGGTCAACAGCAGTGAGGATGAAAAGGTAGTTTTGCCGGTACTGGCCTATTACGGTACCTCCAGAATGTGGAATGACAGCAGGTTATTCGGCAAAAGTAAGATCATCGAATTAGAAAGATACGTGGGTTATGAGGAATGCCTGGAGCCGTCGTCTTCTTATAATACTTTTGGGCACTGGTTCAAATATGCGGTGCTCAGCGCGGCGGAATTTGCCCGTTATATCAAGGAAACAGGCGAGCAGAAGGAAAATCCTTACGAAATGGTGCTCAGAGCAGTGCGCCAGGCGGTGACTACCTGCTTACAGGGCATGGGCTGGAATAATATTGACTACAGCTTTGCTTTGCAGGAGTTCGTCATCTGTCACCCTGATTTAGGCGAGCTGACGCTGGAAGCATTAAGCGACGGCGCGCGCAGCATCATCAGTATGGCTGCTGACCTGGCTTACCGTATGGTAAGGCTCAATCCTGACCTGGGCTGCCGTGCAGTAGTAGATACGCCCGGCGTCGTCCTCATTGACGAAGTAGATATGCATCTGCATCCTTCCTGGCAGCAGACAGTTTTATATGATCTGCAGAAAGCCTTTCCCAAGGTGCAGTTCATCGTGACGACGCACAGCCCGCAGGTACTGAGTACCGTGCCGGCAGAATGTATCCGTATATTGAAATGGAACAAGCATTTTGAAGGCGTATATCAGCCGGAGTTCTCCTTGGGTGCGGAAAGTTATCAGCTGCTTAAAGATATCCAGAATGTGGATACACGTCCGCAGGCGCTGCCCATCGTCAAAGACCTGAAAAGATATCTCGATCTTGTCAGCCATGATCAGTGGGACTGCGAGGAGGCCGTAAGGCTGCGTAAACGGCTTGACGACTGGGCCAGAGGACATGAGCCTGCCCTGATACGCGCCGATATGGACATCAGGATGCGGCAATTCAGGAGAAACAGACGATGAAGCGCATTTATAAACGGTTGGAGGAGCCGGAGCTGCTGAAAGCGTATCGCCAGCAGTACCCGGACGAAATATGGGAGCATTTCCGCCGCCGTTGCCGAAAAGGTTACCGGGAAGTGAAGCGGGCAATTTTAGAAGACCAGCACGGTTTGTGTGCTTACTGCGAAATAGGTATCAAGTTTGCTGAAAATGAAAATGAAGTGGACGATTTCCGCGTCGAACATTTTTATCCTAAAGCAGGGACGAATGAAGAAAGGCATAATTACCACTTAGATTGGAAAAATCTGCTGGGCGTCTGTCATGGCGGCAGTCAGCCGGATGTTCCCAATCCTCAGTGGCGTTTTTCCAATTACAAGAAAGACCGCAGTTGTGACGTGCCTAAAGGCGGTAAGGAAATTACCAAGCGCATTCTTAACCCAAGCCGGATACCGGCCCGGCACAGATTATTCCGCTATGCCGAGCATACCGGCAGGATGTATGTGGATGAAGAAAGCTGCCCGGAAGATTTGCGTAAAAAGGCGCGTAACACTATCAAGGAGCTTAATCTCAACGCGCCGCGGCTGATGCGGATGCGTAAAGTAGTCATCCAGTCGCTGGAAGACGAGATTTCCCAGCATATAGAAAATGGCGGCGAGCTGGACGAAGTGCTGCAGCTTTTGGCGGAGACGCTGCTGCTGCCGGATGCTGTGGGCAGGACGGTACCATTTTTTACCGTAGTCCGCTGGTATTTGGGAGAAGCTGCGGAAAGAGCGTTGGCCACAGTAGATTATAAAGTTTGATATGATCCTGCCGGTGCGTTTGCGCAGGCAGGATTTTTCTGTTTCTGCGCGAATAATAATTTATTAAACAGTTTAATCGGCAGCTTATTTCAGTATGCAAGGGAGCGTTGAAATGATGGAGATAACAAATAAAGCTTTTAAGGCCTATGATGTGCGCGGCGTATATCCAGATGAAGTCAATGAAGAACTGGCTTACAGGGTGGGCCGTATTTTTTCTGCCATGTTTGCGGCAGAAACAGTAGTAGTAGGACATGATATCCGGCTCAGCGGACGCAGTCTGGTAGACGCTTTGACCGAAGGCCTGCGTCATGGCGGTACTAAAGTACTTGATATCGGGCAGTGCGGTACGGAGATGATTTATTTTGCCACGGCCCATCTTGATGCTGACGGCGGCATCATGGTAACAGCCAGCCATAATCCTAAGGAATATAACGGGATGAAGCTGGTGCGTAAGGGCGCGCGCCCCGTATCCGGCGATACCGGCCTCAAGGAAATAGGCTCCATGGCTGCGGCAGCTAATTTTGCGCACTGTTTGGTAGCTGGAAAAAACATGGGGACAGTGGAAAAAGTCGATATTATGCCTGCTTATATCGAGCACTTATTGACTTATGTGGACAAAGAGGGGCTGAAACCGCTGAAAATCGTTGCTAATCCCGGTAACGGCGGCGCTGGTCCTGTTTTGCGGGAATTGGCCAAGCAGCTGCCTTTTGAGTTTATTACTATTAACGAAACGCCTGACGGTAATTTTCCCAACGGGGTCCCCAATCCGCTGCTGCTGCCTAACCGTGAAGCGACGGCGGCAGTGGTACGCAGAGAAAAAGCCGACCTCGGCATTGCCTGGGACGGAGATTTTGACAGGTGCTTTTTGTTCGATGAAAACGCTGAATTCATCGAGGGTTACTATATCGTAGGCCTGTTGGCCGAATCCTTCCTCAAAAAAGAGCCGGGGGCCAAGATTATGTACGATCCGCGGCTGACCTGGAATACGGAAGCTATTTTGCAGCGTGACGGCGGCATACCGGTACGCTGTAAGAGCGGCCATGCCTTTATGAAGGAATGTATGCGCGCTAATGGCGTACTGTACGGCGGAGAGATGTCTGCCCACCATTATTTCCGCGATTTTTCTTATTGCGACAGCGGGATGATTCCCTGGCTTTTGGTAACAGAGCTGATGTGCCGCAGCGGCAAAAAGCTTTCGGAGCTGGTGAAAGAAAGAATGGAACTTTTCCCCTGCAGCGGCGAGATTAACAGAAAGGTAGACAACGCGCCGGAAATTTTGGCAGAATTGGGACGCAGATATGCTGACGGGCGGCAGGATCATATGGACGGGCTCAGCGTAGATTATGAGAACTGGCGCTTTAATGTAAGGACGTCCAATACGGAGCCGGTAATGCGTCTGAATGTGGAAACCAAGGGCGACAAAAAGCTGCTGGCTGAAAAAACAGCAGAAATACTTGCTGTTATCGGCGGCGAAGAAGCATAAAATTTAAGGAGTTTTGATGTCTAAATGATTAAAAAAGTTCGTAAGGCAGTTATTCCGGCAGCGGGGCTGGGAACACGTTTTTTACCGGCAACTAAGGCTACGCCTAAAGAAATGCTGCCCATAGTTGATAAACCTACCATACAGTATATTATTGAAGAAGCGCTTGCTTCCGGCATTGAAGATATCCTGATCATTACCGGGCGCAGTAAACGCGCGATTGAAGACCATTTTGACCGCAGTATCGAGCTGGAGCTTAATCTGGAAGCTGCTCATAAGGAGCAGGAACTGGCAATGGTGAAGAAGATTTCTGATATCCGTATCCATTACATCCGTCAGAAAGAGCCGCGCGGCCTGGGACACGCTATTTTATGCGCGCAGCAGTTTATCGGTGACGAGCCTTTTGCCGTGCTTTTAGGCGACGACGTGGTGGACAGCAGGGTGCCGGCGCTGAAGCAGCTGATAGATGTTTATGAACGTACCGGCGCCAGCGTGCTGGGGGTGCAGGAAGTACCGCAGGATAAAGTATCTGCTTATGGTATCGTGGCATCTCAGCCGACTGGTGAAAAGTGTACTTTCACGGTACAGGATATGGTGGAAAAACCGAAAGCAGAAGAAGCGCCGTCGCGGCTGGCCGTACTGGGTCGTTATGTCATCAATCCAGAAATATTTCCGATCTTAGAGCACACGGCTCCCGGACGCGGCAATGAGATCCAGCTGACAGACGCGCTGAAAGTGCTTGCTAAAGAACAGCCTATGTACGCTTATAATTTTGAAGGGCGTCGTTACGATGTGGGCGATAAGCAAGGATTTTTGGAAGCAACGGTTGAGATGGCTCTAAAACGTGACGACCTGCGCGATAAATTTCTTGCTTATCTGCAGGAAATCGTAAGCAGGGAAAGCAGTAAATAATCTGATAAAGAGGCGTTAAGATGAATATACTTGTTACAGGCGGCGCCGGCTATATCGGCTCCCACGTAGTGGAAGAACTGAAAAAAAGCGGCTTTACGCCTATTGTTTATGATAATCTTTCCACAGGACATGCGGCTGCTGTGCCGGAAGATGTCCAGTTGGTAGAAGGAGATATCCATGACGTGGCTTTTGCGCGCCATATCATGGAGCAGTTTTCCATTGACGCAGTGATGCACTTTGCTGCCAGCAGCTTGGTGGGCGAGTCCATGGAAAATCCGGCTAAATATTATTTTAATAATGTGGAAGGCACGCTGCATCTTTTGGAAGCAATGCGCGGAGCCGGTGTGGACAGGCTGGTATTTTCTTCGACAGCAGCAGTATACGGCGAGCCTGAGCAGGTGCCTATCTGCGAGGACAGCAAATTATCGCCGACTAATGTTTACGGACGCAGCAAGCTGATGATCGAAAATATGTTAGCCGATTATGATATGGCTTATGAGATGAAATATGTGGCATTGCGTTATTTTAATGCTGCTGGAGCTTCGCTTTCCGGCAATATCGGCGAGGATCATAATCCTGAAAGTCATCTGATTCCGCTGGTGTTGAAGACGGCGCAGGGAGTGCGCCGTCAGGTTGCGGTGTTCGGCACCGACTATCCTACTGCCGACGGTACCTGCGTGCGCGATTATATCCATGTCTGCGATCTGGCTAAAGCGCACGTATTGGCGCTGCAGCATCTGCTCAAGGGCGGTGCGAGCAGGGTTTATAATCTGGGCAGCGAAAACGGTTTCAGTGTACGGCAGATTATCGACAGCGCTAAAAAAGTTACCGGCGTCGATTTTACCGTGGTTGAAGAAGCGCGTCGTGCCGGCGATCCGGCGGTGCTGATAGCGTCTTCGGCTAAAATCAGGGAAGAATTGGGCTGGCAGCCGGAGCACAGCAGCGTGGAAGAGGTGATTGCTACTGCCTGGAAGTGGCATAAACAGCATCCGCATGGGTACGAAGGTTAAAAGATAAAGACTGTCTGCTTGCAGGCAGTCTTTTGCTTTTACAGAAAAATTTTGCTACAATACTGTTTTAGAAATAAATTTTGCAGAGGGAAGAAATATGCAGCTTGTAGTTGATAAGATTGCCAAAAGCTTTGGCGTACATGACGTATTCAAAGACGTCAGCTTCATGGTGGATAAGGGCGAACATATAGGGCTGGTAGGCGTCAACGGCAGCGGCAAGACGACGCTGCTGCGCTGTCTGCTGGATCCTGCTTATATAGACAGCGGCAGTATCCGCTTTGAACAGGGGATAAGCGTAGGTTATGTGCAGCAAGGGTTTACGGATATTAAAGGTACTATTTGGAGCTTTATGCTGCAAAGCTGCCCGGAGATATTGCATTTGCGGGAAGATATGCAGCGACTGGAAGCTGGGGTAAGCGATGCGGGCGGCGACGCTTTAGAAGCGTTGATGGAAGATTATGCCCGTGTTACCAAGCGATATGAATATCTGGACGGATATCATTATGAAAACAGGATTAAAAGAGTGCTGATCGGCCTTGGCTATACGGAAAGCTGGTGGGAGCAGGATGCCGCTACGCTAAGCGGCGGACAGAAGACCCGTCTCATGCTGGCAGCGGCATTAGTACGTAATCCTGATTTTTTGATTTTGGACGAACCTACCAATCATCTGGATATAGTCATGACCCAGTGGCTGGAAACTTATCTGCACGAGTTTAAAGGCGGGCTGCTCGTAGTCAGCCACGACCGTGCCTTTCTTGATAATGTGGCAGTGCGTATCCTGGAAATGGAAGGCGGCAGGCTGCAGTCTTTCAAAGGTAATTATTCCCGTTATCTGGAGCAGAAAGCCATTCAGACAGCGACGCTGGAAGCTGCCTATGCGGCTCAGCAGGATTATATTGCCCGCACGGAGGCCTATATCCGCCGTTTTAAGGCCGGTATTAAGAGCAAGATGGCTCGCGGCCGTCAGTCGCAGCTGAACAGACTGGAACGCCTGGATGCGCCTGTGAGGAACGAAGAGTTTGAGTTGCGTCTGCCGCCGGCGACGGAATGTGCCGACCGCGTCCTGATTATGGAAGACCTTACCATCGGTTATGGCGATAAGGTGCTGGCCCAAGGCATCAATCTTACGCTGCGCCGCGGTGAGAAAGCAGCGCTGCTGGGTGCTAACGGCACCGGCAAGACGACGCTTTTAAAAACTATCCTGGGTGAAGTGCAGCCGTTAAAGGGAAAAGCCAAGATTGGTAACCGGGTACAGATTGGTTATTTTTCTCAAAGTTATGAAAGACTTTCTCCCAAACAGACGCTGCTGGAAAATTTTGTTATAGAATATGGTTTTACGGAAGAACGCACCCGCTCGCTGTTGGGCGGTATGCTGTTTCATGGCGACGATGTTTTCAAAGAGATCGGAACTTTGAGCGGCGGGCAGAAGGCCAGACTGGTGCTGTTAAAACTGGTGCTGGACGGAGCTAACTGTCTGGTGCTGGACGAACCGACCAACCATCTTGACATAATGGCCAGAGAAGCAGTAGAAGCGGCGCTGACGGCTTTTGACGGTACGGTACTGGTGGTCAGTCATGACCGTTATTTTATTAACGAGGTGGCGGACAGGATCTGGGAAATAGAAGAAGGCCAGCTGAAAGATTATAAAGGTAATTACGATTTTTATCTGGCAGAAAAACAGAAAGCGCAGACTGCTGCAGCAGAAGCCGAAGCAGTTGCGGTGCAGGTCAATGTAAAGAAGGACGCTGATGTACGGCCGCAGCTGCAGACAAACAAAGCTGCAGATAAAAAACAACGGTACAGCCCGGAAGAAGCTGTCAGATTGCTGCCAAAGGTAGAACTGAGCATTCGTGAGCAGGAAACCATGATGAAACTGCTGGAAGCGCAGATGGCAGATCCTGCTAACCATGAAGATCCTGCACACAGCGCGGCAATGGCAGCGGAGCATGAGGAGTATGAACAGAAAATAGCTGAGCTTATGGAAAAATGGGAACAGCTGATGGAGGCTGCGGAGGAAGCATGAGGAACGAGCACGATTATATGCAGCTGGCTTTAGTGCAGGCAAAAAAAGCAGCCGAACTGGGAGAAATACCGATAGGGGCAGTGCTGGTATGCGGCGGCGAAGTTATCGCTGCGGCATATAATCAGCGGGAAATGCTGCCGGACGCGACGGCTCATGCGGAAATTTTGGCTATCAGGCAAGGCTGCGCCCGTTTAGGACGCTGGCGTCTGAGCGGCTGTACGCTTTATGTGACGGTAGAGCCGTGTCCTATGTGCAGCGGCGCTATCGTCAACAGCCGGATTGACCGCGTGGTTTACGGCTGCCCGGATGTCAAGGCCGGCGGTGTCGAATCCATCTTTAATATCCTTACTAATGATAATCTTAATCATCAGGTAGAAGTTATCGGCGGTATCTGTGAGGAAGAATGTGCGTCAGTAATGCGGGATTTTTTCCGCAGACGGCGGCAGGAGAACAAAGCAGCCAAAAAGAAACAGCAGGAATTATTGTATTCTGCATCTTTGCAAAATGAAGAGAATCCTGTATAATAAAAATGTTACAATATCATAAGGAGACGTATCGAAGTGGTCATAACGAGGCTGACTCGAAATCAGTTTGCCGTTTGCGCGGCACGTGGGTTCGAATCCCACCGTCTCCGCCAGTAAAAAATTAACGTCCGTCCATTGGCGGGCGTTTTATTTTTGTAACATTCTTATCAGCCGTGAACATTTATCAGATATTTTGATAATTTTATTTGCGTTTACTAAACATTTTTTATAAAATAATCAGAAATGTTCAAAATAATGAGGGAATAAAATGAAGATTGTTGATTTATTGAAGAGTGAAAAAATCTGTATTTCCTGTGAACTGTTTCCGCCTAAGCAGGGCACGGAGCTGCAGAATGCGTTGGAAATAGTAAATAAGATAGCTGACGTGCATCCGGCTTACATGAGCGTTACCTATGGAGCCGGCGGTTCTACAGTAGGACATACGGCAGCAGTGGCACGGGCTGTGCAGGCCAACGGTATCCCGGCTCTGGCGCATTTGACCTGCGTCCAGTCTGATGCGGACAGGATTATGAGCGTGCTGCAGGAGCTGCAGCGCGGCGGCATTGAAAATATCCTGGCGCTGCGGGGAGACTTGCCTCAGGGCAGCGAGGTGGGCGAGTTCAGTCATGCCAGCGATTTGGCAGCCTTTATCAAGCGGCAGGGAGATTTCTGCGTAGGCGGGGCCGCTTATCCTGAAGGCCATCCTGAAGCTGGCGCTTTAGATAAGGATATAGAAAACACTAAATATAAGATTGATGCCGGTGTAGACTTCCTTGTCACCCAAATGATTTTTGATAATAATGTGCTGTATAATTATATGTTCCGTCTGCTGTCGGCGGGTATCAATGTGCCTGTGGTACCAGGTATCATGCCTGTGACCAATGCCAAGCAGATAACGCGTATCTGCCAGCTCAGCGACACTAAGCTGCCGCCGCAGTTCAGAGCGATTGTAGAAAAATTTGCCGACAAACCTGAGGCGCTGAAACAGGCGGGTATTGCTTATGCTACTGGTCAGATTATAGACCTTTTGGCTAATGGGTTTACTAATGTCCATATTTATACTATGAATAAGCCGGAAATTATCGGCGGCATTATGTATAATCTTTCGGAGATAACGAAATGAAATATAACCGTGCGGAAGCCCTGCGTTATATGGGGGCAGAAAAAGATGATGCAGCGGCTGGAGTATTGGCCGACACCGTATATCTGAAGCTGCGCAATGAAGTACAGGCTCGTCATATCCTGAAACGCAGCAGCTGCCGAGTTACTGAGACGGGTGTGGAGCTGGACGGCGGCGTGACACTGCAGTCCAAAGATTTGGCGCGGCATCTGCAGGGCTGCAGCCAGGTGCTGCTTTTGGCGGCTACTCTGGGCAGCAGGGTGGATATCGCCGTGCGGCGGCTGGCGCTGACCAGCGTAGCGGAAGGCGCGGCGGCGCAGGCTGTAGCGGCGGCGCTGATTGAAAGCTACTGTGATGAAGTGCAGAGCCGTGCTGAAACAGGCGGCTTGGCGCAGCGGCCGCGTTTTTCGCCCGGTTATGGCGATTGGGCGCTGGAAGAGCAACAAAAGCTTTTTGGTATGCTGGACTGCGGCAGAAAAATCGGCCTGACGCTGACGGACGGTATGATGATGGCGCCGACTAAATCAGTTACGGCTGTTATAGGTCTGGCAGCCGACGCCGTATGCGCCTGGAATAAATGTATGAACTGCGGTAATATTAACTGCCCGTTCAGAGAGGAATAGAGATGGAATTCAAAAATTTACTGGGAAAAGAATTATTATTTTTTGACGGCGCTATGGGTACCATGCTGCAGGCGCAAGGGCTGCAGCCCGGAGAATTGCCCGAGCTGTGGAATTTCAGTCATGGCGACGTTATCAGGAAAGTGCATGAAGCCTATCTTGCAGCAGGCGCTAATATTATCAAGACTAATACCTTCGGCGCCAACAGGCTGAAGTTTGCCGGGACAGATGTAAAAACAGAAGCTGTGATCCAGGAGGCTGTAAAGCTTGCTAAAGCAGCCTGTGCCGGCAGAGAGAAAGCTTTCGTAGCCTTGGATTTAGGCCCTACAGGCAAGCTGCTTGCTCCTTATGGAGACCTTCCGTTTGAGGAAGCGGTAAATATTTATGCTGAGATAGTGCGCAGCGGCTGTAAAGCAGGCGCGGATCTGATCCTGATTGAGACTATGAGCGACACCTATGAAGCCAAGGCGGCGCTTTTGGCAGCTAAGGAAAACAGTGATTTGCCGGTCATAGTAACAATGACTTTCGACGAAAACGGCAAACTGCTGACCGGCGGCGATGCGGCAGCGGCAGCCCTGATGCTGGAAGGCCTGGAGGCGGATGCCATTGGCTGCAACTGCGGGCTGGGCCCGGCTCAGATGCTGAAAATACTGCCCAAGTTAAGGTCTTATACCAGTCTGCCTCTTGTTTTCAATCCCAATGCCGGGCTGCCGGTAGAACGTGACGGCAAGACCTGTTTTGACGTGGGACCGGAAGAGTTTGCCAGCCTGATGTATGAGCTGGTGAGCCAGGGCGCGAGTATTGCTGGCGGCTGCTGCGGAACTACGCCGCAGCATATCGAGGCTATGACGGCTAAATGTCAAGCACTGCCTGCCGGAGGCGGCAGGCAGTGCAAGCTTACTGCCGTTTCTTCTTATGGCAAGGTGGTAGAAATCGGACGCGACCCGGTCATCATCGGGGAAAGAATCAATCCTACCGGCAAGCCGCGTTTAAAGGAAGCACTGCAGCAGGGAGATTTAGATTATGTTTGCCGCTTGGGGTTGGAACAGGTCAGCGCCGGAGCACATATTCTGGATGTCAATGTGGGGGCAGCCGGAGTAGACGAGCCGGCAATGGCTGCCAAAGCTGTACTGGCTTTACAGGCTGTTACCGATACGCCCTTGCAGATAGATACTTCCAACTATGCCGCTATGGAAAAAGCGCTGCGTCTCTATAATGGCAGGCCGCTTTTAAATTCTGTCAGCGGCAAGGCGGAAAGCCTGGAAAAAGTACTGCCGCTGGCTAAAAAATACGGCGCGGTGCTGGTAGCGCTGACTTTGGATGACGACGGTATCGGAGCAACCGCGGCAGAACGTATTGCCGTGGCGGAAAAAATAATCGGCAAGGCTGCTGATTATGGTATTGATTCTAAAAATATCATCGTCGATCCGCTGGCGCTTACTATCAGTACCGGCAGTGATAATGCCAAGGCAGCGCTGGCAATCATTGGGGAAATGCGCAGAAGAGATGTTCTTACTGTCATGGGCGTTTCCAATATTTCTTTTGGCCTGCCCGGACGTGACGCCGTAAACGGAGCCTTTTTCGCTATGGCACTGCAGGCTGGACTGTCCTGCGGCATCATCAATCCGCAAAGCAAGGTCATGATGGATGTTTATCACGGGTACAGGGCGTTAAGCGGGCTTGACGCCGGTTGTAAAGAATACGTGGAAAAATATGCTTCCGCACCTAAGACGGCAGCTTTCGTACTGAGTGAAATGAATCTGTATGACGCTATTGTCCGTGGCCTGGCAGGAGAAAGTGCCCGTGCGGCGCAAGAAGCGTTGAAAACAGAAGCTCCTTTAGATGTTATCAATAAATATATGATACCGGCGCTGGATTTTGTAGGCGACGGTTTCGAAAAAAAAACCATGTTTCTGCCGCAGCTTTTAATGAGCGCCGATGCGGCCAAGTCTGCTTTTGAAGTTATTCGGGAAGCGGTAGGAGGAAGCGGCGGCAGCGACGGCGAAGTAATCATCATAGCAACAGTACAGGGCGACATCCATGATATCGGCAAGAATATCGTTAAGGTATTGCTGGAAAATTACGGCTACCGGGTCATCGATCTGGGCAAGGACGTTCCGCCGGAACAGATCGTGCGGGCTGCCGTAGAATATAAGGCTAAACTGGTAGGATTGTCGGCGCTGATGACGACTACAGTCAGCGCTATGGAAGCAACCATCCGCGAACTGCGTCAGACTTCCGCGTGTAAGATACTGGTAGGCGGCGCAGTGCTGACGGAAGAATATGCGGCGGCTATCGGTGCAGACGGTTATGCTCCCAACGCTGTCAGCGCGGTAAACTATGCCAACAGGATTTTTGCCCGGTAAACTTTAAGTGTGGGGGTGCTGCGGTATGAATGTATATGTTTGGCGGCATAATAAGACTTATCACAGTCATAGTATGATTGAGGAACCCTGTGTTAACAGTGAATTCTATCTTGACGCTATTGCCATCGTGCTTGCCGAAAGCCTTGAGCAGGCAGTGGCTCAGCTGGCTGCCGAAAAGAAAGGCTGGCGGCCAGAGGATTTAAAGGCGTTGCCCTGTCAGGTCTATCCTGCAGATAAGGCGGCGGTAATCTTTACGGAGCTGCGCGGAGCAATCCAGCATTTATAACAGGTAAAACAAAAAGGAAGATGAACGATATCGTTCATCTTCCTTTTTCTTTAATTTCAAATGTATGGGTTTATCAGCCTAAAATACTTTTCAGCAGCGGTAATAATAAAGGAGCCAGGATGGAAGTAGCGATGCCGGTCAGAGCGATTGCTACGCCGCCGATGGCAAGCTGTACCGGGCTGACGCTGGCACAGACGCTGGTACCGAGGCCGTGGCTGGAGGCGCCGACAGCAAGTCCGGCGGCCAGGTCGTTCTTGATGCCGAACAAACTGAGAATCTTATGATTGAAGGTTGCTCCCAACATGCCGGTAAAGATAACTGCCGCAGCTGTCAGCGGAGGAATGCCGCCGATAGTATGGGAAATCTCGATGGCGATAGGCGTAGTAACGGACTTGGGCAGCAGGGATAAAAGCACCTGTTCGCTGGTGCCGAAAAGCCTGCCGCAGACGTAGATAGAAATAATGGCCGTAAGAGTGGCAATGGTAATGCCGCCGAGCATGATGCCTGCATGGCGTTTGATAATTTTGCGGTTGCGGATGAGCGGCAATGCCAAAGCGATAGTTGCAGGTCCCAGCATGAAATTGATGAAGTTGCCGCCGGCTGCATATTGTTCGTATTTTATCTGTGGATTCAGCAGCAGGAGGCCGATGATGATGGGGCAGGCCAGGACGAAGGGCGGTATGATATCCAGTTCCAGCCGTTCTACGATGATTTCGCAGATGCAATAGACGATAATGGTCAAACCGATACCGAACAGCGGTGAATTTAATAAAAGCTCAGGAAACATTACTGCTTACCTCCTTTTTTAGCCTGCCTTTTGAGGACTATTTCTAAAAATAAGGCTGTGGACAGCAAGACGGCAAAGCTGCTGACGATGATAGTCAGGGCGATTGCAGAGAATTCCGCCTTGATGACATCCAGATAAAGCAGCATACTTACGCCGGCTGGTAAAAACAGCATTCCCATTTTTTCAATGAGCAGGCTGCATATATCTTCAATAGTAGCGATGCGGATGACGCCGGTGGCCAGCAGCAAAGCTAAAAGCAACATTCCCAGCAGCGCTGGCGGGAAAGGTATCTGCAAAAATGAGATGATAAGCGTGCTTATCCACTGCAGGAAAAGCAGAATTGCCAAACCGTGCAATAATGATTGTGATGACATAATGAAACCCCTCTTTTAAATAAAATAATACAAAAGAAAAAGAATAGCTACATTTTTGCACACTTGTTAAAGGTTGTCAATGGAAGATGAGAAAAGTCGAAAAAATCAAATAAAAAATGTTTGACTTTTTGACTTTTGCTGTTATAATAAAACTTACGGAAGCCTGTTAAGGGGTATCCGTAAGTAAAGCTAAACAAGATAAATCTGATTTATTTTAATGCATACCTATTGATAGAGGAGGTGTAGCGATAATGGAAGAACGCTACAGTGAAGAAGTAAAATCTATTTTAGAGGCCGCTCAGCAGCAGGCCGTTATGAATTATCACCAGGAACTTACTACTGCCCATGTGCTTGCAGCTTTATGCGGCAGCGACGGCTTTTTTAAATTTTTGCTGCAGGGATTAAAAGTCAATGCAGATGATTTCACCAGAGATGCTAAAGCCCTGGTAAGTAAGATTCCCGGCGTTAAAGGACAGGACCGTCAGCTGATGATGGGAACAGGCTTTGCCCGTGTAATGGCGATGCTGCGTCAGGGCGAAGGCGAAATAACTATCGGCCAGCTGGTAGCTACTATTATCAGCGACGGCGACAGCGACGTAGTGGCTCTGTTTAAGAAATACGGCATCGACCGCAAAAAAGCAGAAGCTGCTTATATGCAGTATCAAAACAGCGCGGCCGACGAAGAAACCAAGAAAACTTTGGAAAAATACGGTCAGGATCTGACTGCCAAAGCCAAGGAAGGCAAACTGGACCCGGTTATCGGCCGTGACGAAGAAATACGCCGCGTAGTAGAAATTCTTTCCCGCCGTAAGAAAAATAACCCGGTGCTTATCGGCGAGCCCGGCGTTGGCAAGACTGCTATCGTTGAAGGGCTGGCACGCTGCATCGTAGCAGGAGACGTGCCGGAAAGCCTGAAAAATAAGACCTTGTATGCCCTTGATCTGGCAGCATTGGTAGCAGGCGCTAAATTCCGCGGCGAATTTGAAGAACGTCTGAAGAAAGTTCTGAAAGCTGTTTCTGACAGTGCCGGACAGATTATCATGTTCATTGACGAGCTGCACACCGTTGTAGGCGCAGGCGCGGCAGAAGGCGCTATGGACGCAGGTAATATCCTGAAACCCATGCTGGCAAGAGGCGAACTGCGCTGCATTGGCGCTACCACTTTGAATGAATACCGTAAGTATATTGAAAAAGACAGCGCTCTGGAACGTCGTTTCCAGCCGGTACTGGTAAAACAGCCGGGTGTGGAAGATACCATCTCTATCCTGCGTGTGTTAAGAGAACGTTATGAAGTACATCACGGCGTGCGTATTAAAGACGCAGCCCTGGTTGCTGCGGCAGTGCTGTCCAATCGTTACATCAATGACAGATTCCTGCCGGATAAGGCTATCGACCTGGTAGATGAAGCGGCTGCGCGCCTGCGTACCGAGATTGATTCGCTGCCTACGGAGCTTGACGAAAGTAAACGCCGCATCCTGCAGCTGGAAATTGAAGCGCAGGCTTTGAGCAAGGAAGATGATGAACAGTCCAAAGAACGCCAGGCAAAAATCGAGGAGGAACTGGCAAAACTGCGTAAGGAAAACGACGAACTGGTAAAACGCTGGGATGCCGAAAAGGCTGCTATTGCCCGTGTGCGTGAAGTAAAAAAAGAAATCGACGCCGTTAAACAGGAAATGGAACAGGCTGAACACAGCTATGACCTGAATAAACTGGCTGAACTGAAATATGGACGCCTGCCTGCATTACAGAAAGAGCTGGCTGCCCTTTCCGTAAAGGATAAGGAAGGCAATGAAAACGTCCTGCTGAAAGAAGAAGTTGATGAAGAAGATATTGCTAAAGTTGTCAGCACCTGGACAGGTATCCCTGTATCCAGACTGGGCAGCGGTGAGCGTGACAAGCTGGTACACTTGGAAGAAATCCTCCATCAGAGAGTTGTAGGTCAGGATGAAGCGGTCAAGGCTGTCAGCGAAGCTGTTATCCGTGCCCGTGCCGGTATCAAAGACCCGAACCGTCCTATCGGTTCCTTTATCTTCCTCGGGCCTACCGGCGTAGGTAAGACGGAGCTGGCAAAGACGCTGGCTGAGGTACTCTTCGACGATGAACGCAATATGGTGCGTATCGATATGAGCGAATATATGGAGAAACATACTGTTTCCCGTCTGATTGGCGCGCCTCCCGGCTATGTAGGCTATGACGAGGGCGGTCAGCTGACTGAGGCAGTACGCCGTCATCCTTACAGCGTCATCCTGCTGGATGAGATTGAAAAAGCTCATGCCGACGTATTTAATGTACTGCTGCAGGTATTGGACGACGGTCGTCTGACTGACGGTCAGGGACGCAGCGTAGACTTTAAAAATACTTTGATTATCATGACCAGCAACCTTGGCAGCAGCGAGATTATGAAGCAGCAGGGCAGCATAGCAAGAGAAGAGATTCAGAAAATGCTGATGAATTTCTTCCGCCCGGAATTTTTGAACAGGGTAGACGATATCGTTGTCTTCAAGCCGCTGCAGGCAGAGCAGATCAAAGATATTGTCAAACTGGTACTCGGCGAGCTGTCCGAACGCCTCAGCAAACAGCTGGAAATCAAGCTTACTGCTACCGATGCGGCAGTGCAGCATCTGGCAGAAGCCGGCTTTGATCCTGCTTTTGGCGCAAGACCGCTGAAACGGCTGATTGTCCACACGGTAGAAAATGTGCTGGGACGCAAGATCGTAAGCGGCGAAATCAAAAATGGCGATGCGGTAGAAGTAGTTCTCGATGGCGACAACATCGATATCAGGGTAAAATAAAATTTGTCCGCCTGTCTGCACGGCAGGCGGGCTTTTCTTTTTTTATAAGTATCCGAACATTTTTTAGCAAAAGTGTTAAAAAGTTCACAATTTATTTGACACCGCAGCTGGCTATTGGTAAAATTAAAGTGTATCAGATTATTATTCAAATGATATTCCAAGCCCGAGATAGATTTTTATTTACTGTTCTGCAAGTTAATAAATTTACTTGGGCTTTGTTTTTTACACGCAGGCAGTCAAGGGAGGTATATTGAAAATGAAAGTAGCAATTATCATGGGCAGCAATTCTGACTGGCCCATTTTAGAACCGGCGGAAAAAACGCTGAAGGAATTCGGCGTAGAGGTAGAAGTAGTCGTTGCTTCTGCTCACCGTACCCCGGACGTGGTGCATGAATTTGCAGCCGGTGCGCGCAGCCGCGGCGTGGAGGTAATTATTGCTGCTGCCGGCGCAGCCGCTCATCTGGGCGGCGTTATCGCAGCTTATACTACCGTGCCGGTTATCGGTATCCCCATCAACGCTACACCGCTGAATGGTATGGACGCGCTGCTGAGTTTCGTACAGATGCCTTCCGGCATCCCCGTTGCCACCATGGCTATCAACGGAGCTAAGAACGCGGCTCTGTTCGCCGTACAGATCCTGGCAGTGAAGTATCCTGAGCTGGTGGAAAAACTGGCTGACAACAGAGTAAAGATGCAGGAAGAAGTAAAAGCTAAAGGCGAAAAACTGGCTAAGCTTCGTGCTGAAAGTAAATAGGCAAAGGAGAGTTACTGTGGAAAGATTTTTACAAGATGACAAGCTGCATGAAGAGTGCGGTGTGTTCGGTATCTACAGTCATACTGAGGATGTTGCTTTAAATACCTATTGGGGGCTTTACGCTCTGCAGCATCGCGGGCAGGAAAGTACGGGTATCGTTGTTGCCGACGGTAAGCATATGCAGGTAAAAAAAGGCATGGGCCTGGTGGCTGACGTTTTCAAAGACGGTGTTTCCGAACTGAAAGGCCATATGGCTATCGGTCATGTACGTTATTCTACGACCGGCGCCAGCATGGCTTATAACACCCAGCCGCTTAAAGTTTATTTTGACGGAGGCAATCTGGCGCTGAGCCACAACGGTAACCTGACTAATGCCGGTCAGCTGCGTGAGCAGCTGGCTAAAGACGGCGTAGTGTTCCAGACTACCGTCGATACGGAAGTAGTATTGAGCCTGCTGGCCCGCAGCCGTAAACCGACTATCGAAGAACGTGTGGCAGAAGCCGTTAATCAGATCCAGGGCGCTTATGCTATCCTGATTATGACCGATGACAAAATCATCGCAGTACGCGATCCCTATGGCTTCCGTCCGCTGTGCCTTGGCAGGATGAGCGAAGGCTGGTGCGTAGCTTCTGAATCCTGCGCGTTTGACCTCGTAGGCGCGGAAATGATCCGTGACGTGAAATCAGGCGAAATGCTGGTTATCGACAGCGCTACCCAGGTGCCCAGAAGCATCATGTGGCCGGAAAAAATGCCGCAGCATACAGCTCACTGTATTTTTGAATATGTATATTTTGCCCGTAACGACAGTATTATCGACAAGCAGGACGTCTATGGCGCCCGTATCCAGATGGGGCGTGAACTGGCAAAGGAAACCAAAGATATCCATCCCGATATCGTTATTTCCGCACCTGACTCCGGCACTCCCGCCGCAGTAGGTTATGCGCTGGAAGCAGGCATTCCCTTCATGGAAGGCTTGACCAAGAATCGTTATGTCGGACGTACTTTTATCCAGCCGACCCAGAAACAGAGACAGAATGCAGTCCGCTTAAAATTAAATCCGGTACGCTGCGTAGTAAAAGGCAAGTCAATAGTAATGGTAGACGACTCTATTGTACGTGGTACTACCAGTGGTAAAATAGTTAAACTTCTGAAAGAGGCAGGAGCAAGAGAAGTTCATGTGTGCATTACTTCTCCGCCGGTAACCGATTCCTGTTACTATGGTATTGATACTTCCGAACGTAAGGAACTGATCGCAGCACGCTGCAGCGAAGCTGAAATTTGTGAATACATCGGCGCTGACAGTCTGCATTATATTTCCATGGAAGGTATGAAACGCGCAATCAGCGCTATCGAGCCGGACGGATTATGCTGCGCTTGCTTTAATGCTAAATATCCCGACGGCGCTGATGAAGTAATCAGCCGTGAACCTAAAAATGTAGTGGAATAACAGGAGGCAGTCATGAGCGAAGAAAAGAAACAGTTTACCTATGCTGATGCCGGTGTAGATATTGACGCCGGCAATAAGGCAGTTGAATTGATGAAAGACAGTGTACGCGCTACCTACCGCCCGGAGGTCATTGGCGATTTGGGCGGCTTCGGCGGCCTGTTTGCCTTAAATACTGGCAAATATAAAGAACCGGTACTGGTATCCGGTACCGACGGCGTGGGTACTAAGCTGAAACTGGCGTTTATGTCTGATAAACATGATACAATCGGTCAGGACGCCGTTGCCATGTGTGTCAACGATATCCTGGTACAGGGCGCTGAGCCGCTGTTCTTCTTGGACTACATTGCCGTTGACAAAGTCGATTCTCAGAAAGTTGCCAATATCGTCAAAGGCGTTGCCAATGCCTGCAAGGAGTCCGGCTGCGCTTTGATTGGCGGCGAAACTGCTGAGATGGCCGGCTTCTATGCAAAGAATGAATACGATATTGCTGGTTTTTGCGTAGGCGTAGTTGAGCGAAGCAAGATGATTACAGGCGATAAGGTACAGCCTGGCGACGTACTTTTAGGTTTACCGTCCAGCGGCGTACATTCTAACGGTTACTCCCTGGTACGCAAGATCTGCTTTGAGGCTATGGGCTTTACCATGGATACCATGATAGAAGAGTTTGGCTGTACTTTGGGAGAAAAATTGCTGACTCCTACCAGATTGTATCCTAAAACCTGCCTGCCTTTGATCGAAAAATTCGACCTGCACGGCATGGTGCACATTACCGGAGGCGGTTTTTATGATAATATTCCCCGTATCCTGCCGGAAAACTGTGATGCATTGATCAATGCTGACGCTTGGGAAGTTCCTGTTGTTTTCAAAAAACTGCAGGAATGGGGCAATGTACCCTGGAAAGAAATGTACCGTACCTTTAATATGGGCGTAGGCATGGTGCTGGTAGTAAGCAGCGGAGAAGCTGACGCTGTGCGCGAACATCTGCGTGCGGCCGGCGAAGTTTATTACGAACTTGGCAGCGTAGTTCCGGGCAGCCGCCAGACCGTCATGAAAGGCGGAGTGTTCGGTGAATAAACGTAAGATTGGCGTACTGGTAAGCGGGCGCGGCAGTAACCTGCAGGCAATTATGGATCGTATTGCCGACGGTTACCTGCAGCTGGAAATAGCGACAGTCATCAGCGATAAGGCTGAGGCGCTGGCACTGCAGCGTGCGGCAAAGGCGGATATTCCGACAGTCGTGGTAGCCCGTAAGGAATGTGCTTCCAAGGAAGAATTTGAAGACAAGATTCATGCGGCGCTGACTGCTGCCGGATGCGAGCTGGTAGTGCTGGCAGGTTTTATGAGAATTTTGAGCGGCAATTTTGTCAACAAATGGCAGCATAAAATTATCAATATCCATCCGGCGCTGCTGCCAAGTTTTCCGGGGCTGGATGCACAGGGACAGGCAGTGGATTATGGCGTCAAGATTTCCGGCTGTACCGTGCATTTTGTCGACGAAGGTACGGACAGCGGGCCTATTATCCTGCAAAAGGCCGTACCTGTGCTGGATGACGATACGGAAGAGACTTTGGCTGCCAGAATATTGGAGCAGGAGCATAAGGCTATGCCCGAGGCGCTTAAACTGTGGTCGGAAAACAGACTGCAGGTAAACGGACGCCGCGTAAAAGTAGTGGACTGAAGAGGTGCTATAAATGAAGATAAAAAGAGCTTTACTGAGTGTTTCTGATAAAACGGGCATTGTGGAACTGGCACGTTTTCTGCATGAAAACGGTGTAGAAATAATTTCTACCGGCGGTACTATGAAAGCTATCAAGGAGGCAGGTATCCCGGTAACCTATGTCAGCGATGTAACAGGCTTTCCTGAAATCATGGACGGTCGCGTCAAGACCCTGAATCCGAAGATTCACGGCGCAATTCTTGCTGTACGCAGCAATCCTGAGCATATGGCTGCACTGGCTGAACATGGTATAACGCCTATCGACCTGGTAGTAGTAAACCTCTATCCTTTCCGTGAGACCATTGCTAAACCAGGCGTTACCGAAGCTGAAGCCATCGAAAACATCGATATCGGCGGCCCGGCTATGGTACGTGCTTCCGCTAAGAATTTTAAAGATGTTGTCATTGTTACTTATCCCAGCCGTTATGAAGGTCTGATGAAAATGCTTAAGGAAACCGGCGATATCGACGCTGTAACCCGTAAGGAACTGGCATTGGAAGCGTTTACTCATACAGCTGAATATGACGCGATGATCAGTGAATATCTGAAAAAATCTTTGGCTGAATAAGAAAGGCTGGAAAAGCATGAGAATCTTACTTATTGGCGGCGGCGGCAGGGAACACGCCCTGGCCTGGAAGCTGGCTCAAAGTGATAAAGTAGAAAAGATATTTGCCGCGCCGGGAAATCCCGGTATCGGCCTGATAAAGAAATGCAGCTGCATCGATCTTAAACTGGACGATTTGGAAAAAGTTGCCGATTATGCCGAAGAAGAAAGTATCGACCTGACTGTCGTAGGCCCTGAGGCTACTTTGGTTGCAGGTATTGCAGACGTGTTCAAACGCCGCGGTTTGCCGGTATTTGGACCTTCTAAAGCGGCGGCGCGGCTGGAAGGCAGCAAGGCTTTTTCCAAAGAATTGATGGCAAAATACAATATTCCTACCGCATTTTTTAAAATTTGCGAGGATATGGAAACTGCTAAGGCTTATGTCAAAGAAAAAGGCGCTCCTATCGTAGTTAAGGCGGACGGACTGGCTGCTGGCAAAGGCGTAGTCGTAGCTATGACCGAAGCAGAAGCGCTGGAAGCTATTGAAGAGATGATGGGCGACCATAAATTCGGCAGCGCCGGTTCCTGCATCGTACTGGAAGAATATATGGAGGGCGAGGAAGCTTCACTGCTGGCTTTTACAGATGGCAAGACGGTTGTCCCGATGCTGGCCGCCCAGGATCATAAACGTATCTATGACAATGATAAAGGACCAAATACCGGCGGTATGGGCACTTATGCTCCGGCACCGGTCATGACCGATATCCTGCGTCTGAAAGCTACGGAAAGAATCCTGAAACCTGTAGTAGCGGCTATGGCTAAAGAGGGTACGCCTTATCAGGGCTGCCTGTATGCTGGACTGATGATTAAAGACGACGTTATCAAAGTCGTGGAATTCAACTGCCGTTTCGGCGACCCGGAAACCCAGGTAGTGCTGCCGCTGTTGGAAAGCGATCTGGCAGATATCATGCTGGCCTGCGCTACGGGAACGCTGGAGCAGGCTGATGTTTCCTGGTCTGATAAAGCTGCTGTCTGCGTGGTTATGGCTTCCGGCGGTTATCCGGGAAGCTATGAGACTGGCAAGCCCATTAGTGGACTGTCTGCGGCTGGAAATAAAGAAAATACTGTTGTTTTCCATGCCGGCACCAAAAATGTCAATGGCAATATCGTTACTGCAGGCGGACGTGTTTTGGGCGTTACTGCCGTAGACGATAATATTCGTGCAGCCCGTGACCGTGCTTATGAAGCAGTGGAAAATATTAAATTTGACGGCGCTTTTTACAGAAAAGATATTGCATGGCGAGCTTTAAAAAGATAAAATATATAAAATATAAATTTGAGAAAAGGATGATGAACGATGGCTTTTTATTATGATGAACCGGCTCATACTTTTAGTGAGTATCTTCTGGTTCCCGGTTACTCTTCTGAAAAATGCATTCCGACCAATGTTGACCTGCGTACTCCGTTGGTAAAATTCAAAAAAGGCGAAACCCCGGCTATCACCATGAACATTCCGCTGGTTTCCGCTATCATGCAGTCTGTATCCGGCGAAAAGCTGGCTATTGCTCTTTCTAAAGAAGGCGGCATTTCCTTTATTTACGGCTCTCAGTCCATTCAGGATGAAGCTGCTATGGTTGCCCGTGTAAAAAGCCATCGCGCAGGCTTTGTCAGCAGCGATTCTAATATACGTCCTGACAGCACCCTGGCTGATATCATTGCTTTGAAAGACCGTACCGGCCATTCCACCGTTGCGGTTACGTCCGACGGTACCGTCAACGGCAAGCTGGAAGGTATCGTTACCAGCCGCGACTACCGCGTGAGCCGTATGAGCCTTGATACCAAGGTCAAAGAATTTATGACCCCGATTGATCAGATGATTGTTGCCGGCAAGGACACTACCCTGCAGGAAGCCAACGACATCATCTGGGATCACAAGCTGAATACCCTGCCGATTCTGGACGATGAAGGCCGTCTGCTGTACATGGTATTCCGTAAAGACTATGCTTCCCATAAAGAATATCCGCTGGAACTTTTGGACAGCAAAAAACGCCATGTTGTCGGCGCTGGCATCAACACCCGCGACTATGCGGAACGTGTTCCGGCTCTGATTGATGCAGGTGTAGACGTACTGTGCATCGACTCCTCAGAAGGTTACAGCGCATGGCAGAAAATTACTCTCGACTGGATTCGTGAGCATTACGGCGACAGCGTCAAAGTAGGCGCAGGTAACGTAGTTGATGCCGAAGGTTTCCGCTTCCTGGCAGAAGCAGGCGCTGATTTTGTTAAAGTAGGTATCGGCGGCGGCTCTATCTGCATTACCCGCGAACAAAAAGGTATCGGCCGCGGCCAGGCTACCGCTCTGATTGAAGTTGCCAAAGCACGTGACGAATACTACAAAGAAACCGGCGTTTATGTGCCTATCTGCTCTGACGGCGGTATCGTTTACGATTATCATATGACCTTAGCGCTGGCTATGGGCGCAGACTTTTTAATGCTGGGCCGTTATTTTGCCCGCTTTGATGAAAGCCCGACCAATAAGGTTAACATCAACGGCAACTACATGAAAGAATATTGGGGCGAAGGTTCCAATCGTGCACGTAACTGGCAGCGTTATGATATGGGCGGGGCAGCAAAGCTTTCCTTTGAAGAAGGCGTTGACTCCTACGTTCCGTATGCAGGTCCGCTGAAAGATAACGTTACTCTTACTTTGAATAAAGTACGTTCTACCATGTGCAACTGCGGCGCACTGAATATCCCCGAACTGCAGGAAAAAGCAAAACTGACGCTTGTTTCTGCAACCTCTATCGTGGAAGGCGGCGCACACGACGTTATCCTGAAGGATAATACCAGCAATAACTACGTAAAATAAACCTCGTCAGGTTTAAAGTGATTTTGGCCTCTGCAGAGCACCCATACTGTATGTATGGGTGCTTTTGCTTGAAGATGCTTAATTTAGGTTTTCGGGAACTTATATGTAAATACAGAGAGAAAGCTCATATAAATATGTTTCAAAATTAACATATTTTCTTTGGCTAAAATCTATGAAATATTTTTGTTGTAATGAATATTATTTTATAGTAAAATGTTACAAAGTATCGGTAAAAATGATGCTTATATCATGCTGTTAACTATTGTTGGTGCTTTTGAAGTATTACGCAATAAATATTCTGGTAAAAATCCCCGGAGACTGCGCGGCAGAAGTATTACTTTCAGGCTGACAGCAGGAAAATCATTACAGTAAAAGAAGGAAAGGCGTGTTGTTGATGAACTTGAAAAAATTCTTGAAAGCTGCCGTATGCGGCGCTATGATTGCTGCCCTGGCTGTTACTGCAGGCTGCGGCGACAGCGGTAAAAAAGCTGACGGCAAAAAAGTACTGAAGGTTGGCATGGAATGTGCTTACGCACCTTATAACTGGTCTCAGACTTCCGCTGAAGGCGGCGCTGTTAAAATTGAAGGCTCCAGCGAATATGCTTATGGTTACGACGTAATCATTGCTAAAAAATTGGCTGATTCCATGGGCGCTGAACTGCAAATTCATAAAATCGAATGGGACGGACTGGCTCCGGCAGTAGTAAGCGGCAAGATTGACGCTGCAATCGCAGGTATGTCCATTACCTCCAAACGTAAAGAAACCGTCGATTTCACCAAACCTTACTACTATGCAAATGTAGTTGCCCTGGTTAGAAAAGATTCTCCGCAAGCCCAGGCTAAGAGTGTGGCAGACCTGAAAGGTTCTGTAGCAACTTCTCAGCTGAACACTATCTGGTATGACCAAATCGACCAAGTGCCCGAAGTTACCAAACTGCCGGCAATTGATACTGTTCCCGGCATGGTAGTTGCTTTGAAATCCGGCAAATGCAACCTTATCGTTACCGATATCCCGACTGCTAAAGCTGCTGCATATGCAAACCCTGAATTGGCTATGGTTACTTTCCCGGAAGGCAAAGGCTTCAAGACTTCCAGAGAAGACGTTGAAATCGGTATTGCTGTTAAAAAAGGCAACAAAGAACTGGTTGACGCTATGAACAAAGTACTCGGCGGTATGACCGAAGCTGACTTCAACAAGATTATGGATGAAGCTATCAAAAAACAACCTTTGGTAAAATAAGAGCCTGTAATTTTTAGGGCGGCAGGTAGTGCCGCCCTTATTGTATTATTAAAAAGATTAAAAGAAGGTGGTGCCTCCTATGCCGGAAACATTTTTTGGTTGGGTAGCATTTTTACTGGATCAGTATGGAACTGTTTTAATAAAAGGTGCTGTAGTAACTTTGTTACTGGCTATAGTTGGTACCTTTATAGGCTGTCTGATTGGTCTGGTAGTGGGTATTATCCAAACAATCCCTTTAGATGAAAATGACGGTCAGGTAAAAAAATCTGTTGTAAAAGCGCTGCAGTGGCTGCTGGACGCCTATGTGGAAATATTCCGCGGAACGCCTATGATCGTGCAGGCAATGGTAGTCTATTATGGCGCTATGAGCGTGTTTAATATTGATATGTCACCGATGTTTGCCGGTTTCCTGGTTGTTTCTATCAATACCGGCGCTTATATGGCGGAAACTGTCCGCGGCGGTATCGAATCCGTCGATATTGGTCAGAAAGAAGCTGCTGTCGCTATTGGTATGGACCATTTCCAGACCATGCGTTGCGTTATCCTGCCCCAAGCCCTGCGCAATGTTATGCCGCAGCTGGGCAACAATCTGATTATCAATATCAAGGATACTTCCGTGCTGAATGTTATTTCTGTAACGGAGCTGTATTTTGCCTCCAAGTCGGCGGCAGGCGTTTATTATAAGTATTTTGAAATCTTCTTTATTACCTGCGTAATTTATTTTATTATGACTTTTACCGCTTCCAGGCTGCTGCGCTGGGTGGAAAGCAAGATGGACGGCCCGAAGGATTACCAGCTGGTGGAATATGACCCCATGATGGATCCTTGCGGACATGTACCGCTGCCTACGAAAAAACAGAAAGGGCGGTATTAAGCTATGGAAAATAGGGAACTTTTAGTATCGGTAAGAGATTTGAAAAAAAGCTTCGGCGAAAGAGAAATCCTCAAGGGTATCAGTTTTGACGTCTACCGCGGCGATGTGGTCTGCATCATCGGGCCTTCCGGCAGCGGTAAATCAACGCTGATCCGCTGCATCAACCATCTGGAGCAGCCCAGCGGCGGTGAGATTTTGTACCGCGGGCAGAGCCTGAAGGATGCTTTTAAGAAGCTGACGCTGTTTCGTACCAAGGTAGGTATGGTTTTTCAGTCTTTTAATTTATTCAATAATATGACGGTGCTGGAAAACTGTACTGTAGGTCAAATCAAGGTGCTGGGAAAAAATAAGGAAGCTGCCAAGGCAACGGCAATCAAATATCTCAAGCATGTTGGTATGGACAGCTATGTCAATGCAAAACCTCATCAGCTTTCCGGCGGTCAGAAGCAGCGTGTGGCTATTGCCAGGGCGCTGGCGCTGGAACCAGAGGTACTGCTCATGGACGAGCCTACTTCCGCGCTGGACCCTGAAATGGTAGGCGAGGTGCTGCACGTTATGCGTGAGCTGGCCCAGGAAGGGCTTACCATGGTTATCGTAACTCACGAGATGGCTTTTGCCCGCGATGTATCCAGCAGGGTCATCTTTATCGACCAGGGCGTAGTAGCAGAGGATGCCCCGCCTGACGAATTATTCAATAAACCGCAGAATCAGCGTACCAAAGACTTCCTGAAACGTTTTCAAAATTGATAGCAGGATAATATGCTCTGGCTGTAGAATTATACAGCCAGAGTTTTTTTATTTCCTGATGAAAGAAGTGATGAAGGTGAAAAGATTATTGCTGATGTTTTTGATGGCAGCTATGTTTTACAGCCTGCCGGCAGCAGCGGCAGAAAAAGGCACCATTTTATATATACCTATGGATAACAGGCCGGTATGTCTGGATTATAGCGTCCAGACTATGCGTGAAGCCGGTTGGGATGTAAAGGTGCCGCCAAGAGAGTATATTGCTTCTGCCGACCGCAGCGGCGATCCTGAAAAGATGTTTGCCTGGCTGAATGAAAATATGCCGGAATCGCTGGCTGTCATAGCTTCTTCCGACGCTCTTTTATATGGGGGCTTGGTGGCTTCAAGGACGCACGAAATACCGCCGGAGGTAATCAAGGAACGTGCGCAGATGCTGCTGGATCTGAAAAAAAACTACGGCAACAAACTTGTTTACGTCTTTACTACTATCATGCGTTCTCCTAAGCAAAGCGGCGCGCCGGTGGAGCCGGAGTATTATGAGCAGTGGGGTAGCAAGCTTTTCCGTCTGGGAGCGCTTGAGGACAAGCTGGAGGCCAAGGAGATCGGACGGAAGGAAGTAAGAGAACTGGCCGAACTGCGGTTGTCCATTCCTAAGGATATTTTGGAAGATATGTACAGCCGCCGTCATAATAATATCAAGGCTACTGAGCTCTTGATGCACGGTGTGGAAAGCGGCGATTTTGATTATATGCTGGTGGGACGTGACGATACGGCTACTTATTCGCAGGCGCACAGAGAAGCCAGGGATCTTGATATCCTGGTCAATGAGCTGCCTAAAGAACGCATCCGCTTTTTTGCCGGCGCTGACCAGTTGGGAATGCTGCTTTTGAGCCGGGCGTCTACCAGGCTGCAGTATCGTCTGCCTTTTGTCAATGCAGTATATGCTCCCGGCGCAGGCGGCAGGACTATTCCGTCTTATGAGGATGATACTGTCGCTGTCAGCGTCAAGCACCATATCTATGCGGCAGGGGCTATCCCTGTGGCACAGGATAAAGAAGCGCAACTGACGCTGGCTTTGAATACTCCCCGTGACGGAATCACGCTGGAAGCGTCTAATGCCGCTAATAATTATACGCTGACGCCGGAAACAGAAAAGTTTGCCGGGAAGCTGCACCGCCTGCTGGATGAGGGCAGAAATCTTGCTGTAGCCGATATTAAATACGGTAACGGTGCCGATAACGCGCTGGTAAGTACGCTGTTTGAGCAGGGAGATGCATATCGTCTGGCTGCATACAGCGGCTGGAATACTGCCGGCAACTCTTTAGGCTTTGCGTTGGCGCAGGGTCTCTTGACGGATATGTATAAACCTGGTGCTAAAGATGAACTGCTCAATATCAGATACCTGGATGACTGGGCTTATCAGGCTAATGTCAGGATGCGCGTCTATCAGGAACTGATCTGGCCTAATCATTGGCCTAACAGCGGGCTTGATGCAGAACAGACCAAGGAAGCGGAAAAACGCATTACAAGCGATATTACCGAGCTGGCTGCGCCGCTGCTGGGCGATGCTGTACAGCATTATCGCTTTACCCTGCCCTGGCAGAGGATGTTTGAGGTTTATGTAGCGGAAAAATAGTAGAAAAACGGCTGCCGCAGGGCGGCCGTTTTTGATAAGGAGGTATTTTATGAAGGAAAACTTAAGGTTGGCCCGGCCGGAAGACGCGGCTGATATATTGCGGGTTTACCAGCCTTTTATTACGGATACGGCCATATCATTCGAATATGAAGTGCCGTCTGCGGCAGAATTTGCAGAAAGAATAAAAAGTATTGCGGCAGAATATCCTTACCTGGTCTATGAACGGGAAGGGAAGATAGAAGGATATGCCTACGCGCACCGTTATCTGGAAAGAGCTGCTTATCAGTGGGATGTGGAAGTAACGGTCTACCTGTCGGCTGCTGTACGCGGCGCCGGAATCGGTGCTCAACTGTATGCAGCTATGGAAAAACTGTTGCAGCGGCAGGGGATTATCAATCTTTATGCCTGCATTACGGCTACCAATACGGCAAGTATCAGTTTTCATGCTAAAAACGGGTATAAGATGGTCGGTACTTTCCATAAAGCGGGGTTTAAATTGGATGAGTGGCAAGATGTAGTCTGGATGGAAAAGTGTGTAGGCTGTTACAGCGGCAGCCCCACGCCGCCGGTAAAGTTTACAGAGCTTGCGCCGGATGAGGTAGCGGCAGTTGTGAAAGCTTTTAATGAGGTTTGAACATGAATCTGCACGATTACGAAAAAAAGCATACAACCAGTGAAAAAGCACGGGAACTGCTGCGGTATCTGGGACCGGGACTTTTGATTACCGTCGGCTTTATCGATCCCGGCAACTGGGCGTCCAATTTAGCAGCTGGTGCGGAATACGGATATGTGCTGCTGTGGATGGTGACTTTGTCGACTATTATGCTGATAGTTTTACAGCACAATGCGGCCCATCTTGGTATAGCGACGGGCCTGTGCCTGTCGGAAGCGGCTACGGAATATCTGCCGCAATGGTTGTCCCGTCCGCTGCTGCTTTCAGGCGTACTGGCTGCTGTAGCGACGGCTATGGCAGAGATTCTTGGCGGCGCTATTGCGTTGAATTTACTTTTTCATCTGCCGTTATGGCTGGGCAGTATCCTGATGGCAGCATTATGCTCCTGGCTGCTGCGTTCAAATTCCTATCGGAAGATGGAAAATCTGATTATCGGTTTTGTTTCCTTAATAGGGTTATCGTTCCTGGTAGAAATCATCCTGGTACCTTTAGACTGGGGAGCCGCGGCGGCAGGCTGGGTAACGCCGGCTGTTCCGCAAGGGTCGCTGCTGGTCATTATGAGCGTGTTGGGAGCAGTAGTTATGCCCCATAATTTGTTCCTGCATTCGGAGGTTATCCAAAGCAGGCAGTGGAATCTGGAAAATGAGGCTGTTATTCAAAAACAGCTGAAATTTGAATTTTTGGATACTATCCTCTCCATGGGTATCGGATGGGCTATCAACAGCGCTATGATTCTTATGGCTGCAGCGGTATTTTTTGCTAACGGCGTACAGGTAGATGACCTGGGTCAGGCGACGGAGATGCTGAAACCGCTGCTGGGCAGCAGTGCGGCTATAATTTTTGCTGTAGCGCTGCTTTTCGCGGGCATTGCATCCACTGTTACCGCCGGTATGGCCGGCGGCAGTATTTATGCCGGCATCTTTCGGGAAAGCTATGATATCCGCGATTATCATTCCTGGCACGGCGTACTGTTGACTTATTGGCTGGCGGTACTGATAATTCTTTTTGTAGAGGACCCGTTTACAGGGCTTATTTATTCCCAGATGGCGTTAAGCGTACAGCTGCCTTGGACTATCGGCCTGCTGATTTATCTTACTTCTTCGCAAAAGGTCATGGGCAAATATGCCAACAGTACCAGGCTGAAGATAACCTTGGGAATTATTGGCGCTATCGTGATTGTATTGAATATTATGCTGCTTTTAGAGGCTTTCGGGCTGGCAGTATTTTAAAATAAAAACAGCAGCCTTTTGGCTGCTGTTTTTATTTTAAATATTTTGTTTAAGTTTAATTTTTCCAGGGAACGGCTTTCTTTTCACACCACAATAAAATAAAGTTGAATATGACGCCTAAGAGCGACAGAATGATGACGCCTGCCATTAAGCGGTCAGTAATCATCAAATCGCCGTAATGCAGGATGAGTGCGCCGATGCCGGTCTGGGCGGCAATCATTTCCGCAGCGACAAGCAGCAGCAGCGAGGTACCAGCTGCCAGCCGCAGCCCCGTAAAAATCATGGGCAGGGCGTTAGGCAGGATGATAGCTTTCATGGTCAGCCAGCGGCTGGCGTTGAAGCTGGCAGCAACTTTCAGCAGCAGCGGGTCGACATTCCTGACGCCGGCAAAAGTATTCATGGCCACAGGGAAAAAGACGCCGGTGGCGATAATGGTGATTTTGGAAAGTTCGCCGATGCCGAGCCAGAGGATAAATAAGGGCAGCAGGGCAATTTTAGGAATAGGATAAAGAGCGTTGACAACAGGGGAACATAGGCGGTCAGCCAGGGCGGAGGTGCCGGTAATGAGTCCTGCGGCAAGACCGAGCAGGGCGCCGATAACAAAGCCGAGAGCGATGCGTACCAGACTGGCTGCCAGACTGACGGCTATTTCGCCGCTGGCTGTCATCGTAAATAATGCGCTGAGGATCTGCGTAGGCGCGGGCAGAAAGAGGGAAGAAACTATGCCGGCGCGGCAGATTGCTTCCCACAGGCACAGAAGCAGGAAGACGAAGCACAGGGAGTACCAGTGCGGATAAGTCTTCTGCCAGTATTTCATCCTGTTAGTAACGATAAATTCATTCATTATTTTCCACCTCCATCAGAGCAGCCCGCGCGTCTTTGCTGATATGCTCCCAGATAGTGCGGGTAAAGCCTGCGATAGCTTCCGTGTGCTGCGGCAGGCTGCGTTCAGCCCTTGGTACATCGACAGTGATGATCTGGCTGATCCTGCCGGGACGGCGGGAAAGTAGGACGATACGGTCGGCCAGCATAACGGCTTCCTGGATATTATGGGTGACATACAGGGTAGTCAGACGCGTTTTTTCCCATAAAGTAACCAGTTCTTCCTGCATAATCGTGCGCGTCTGGGCATCCAGGGCTGAGAACGGCTCGTCCATCAGCAGCAGGTCCGGCTCAATAGACATTGCCCGGGCAATACCTGCTCTTTGACGCATACCGCCGCTTAACTGATGGGGGTAGGCGCTTTCAAAGCCTTTAAGTCCTACCAGTTCTATATATTTTTGTACGCGCTGCTTTTTTTCGTCTGCCGGTACGTTTTTTGCTTCCAGTCCGAAAGCCACGTTGTCATAAACGCTGCGCCAGGGAAAAAGACCGGTTTCCTGAAAGACGATACTCATATGGGGCTGATAGCCGGGGCGGACATCGGTAAAGCTTATTTTACCGGAAGAAGGCTCCAGCAGGCCTGCCGTAAGATTGAGCAGGGTGGATTTACCGCAGCCGGAAGGACCTACGATGGCAATGAACTCCTGTTCCCGGACAGTGAGGCTGATATTTTCGAGTACGGGCAGCGACTGCCCTTTTCGATTGGTAAAATCTTTGCAGATATTGTCTATTACTAATTGCATATCTTTCTCCTCAAGTAAAGAAGGGCAGAATTTTCTGCCCTTCAGTTATTTGGCCAGTGCCTTGTCCAGGAACTGGTTGTTGACTATCTGTTCTGTCTTCAAAGAGCCGTTTAAAAGGCCGTTAGCCTCATACCAGCTGATCTGGGTAGTGATATCACTGCTCAGCAGCTTACCGTCACGGTCGATGTAAGGAAGTCCGAGCTTGATATCCTCTACCGGCGCATTGACATATTTGGCGATGATGCCGATAACTTCGTCAAATTTCTGCGGGTCTTTTTTATCGATAACGGCGTCGTAATAATAATGGCAGGCTTTCGTATAAGCTTTCATAAAACGCACTCCGGCATTTTCGTTTTTGCTGAATTCAGGAGAATAGAAGATAGCGGAAGTCTGATAGGGGATAACATCGCCTACCTGGACGATAGTTTTGCCGTAACCTGCTTTTTCTACTTTGGTGATATTGGGCTCATTGAGGATGGCAGCATCAATCTGCTTGCTTTCCAGCGCGGCCATCACGGCGCTCAGTTTATTTAAAGGTACCAGTTGTACGTCGTCTAAGGTAAGACCGCTGGTTTCCAGCAGACGTCCCAGCATATAATGGAAAGTAGAGCCTTTCTGGGTGATGCCGATACGTTTACCTTGTAGCACAGCCAGGGTAGTCACGCCCTGATTGTAATTATCGGTTGTTACCAGCAGAGCGGAAGAAGGGAAGCCTTTTTGTTCACGGCCTTTATCCGCCACAATGGAAAGTTTCTGGCCGCTGGCTGCCATATTGAACAGACTGGCGGTAATGCCGGTAGCGCCTACGTCTATTTTAGAAGAAGCGGTAGCTACGGCGATAGGATGAGCGGCGTCAAACCATTGAGGCTCGATTTTCAGACCTTCTTCGGCAAAGTAGCCTTTTTCTATAGCGATAAAGAGAGGCGCGCTGCTGGTAAGACGCAGCATACCAAGACTTACGGGAGTTGTTTTGGCAGGGCTTTCCTTGGCGCCGGAGGAACAGCCGGCGGCAGCGATGACCATGCATAGCAGCATGATGGATGCGAGCAGTTTTTTCATAAAGACAGATCCTTTCTGATATTGAAATATTTATAAGTTATTCTACACTATTCAGTTTAACTTTGCAGTAAAGCGGGAAAAATAATCAAAAAAATTCTTGACGGGAATGTAAAATATAACATCTGTAACAAGATTATGTATATTGCTGCGGACTATCATGGTATAATGGGAACAAGCGACTTTAAAGGGATGTGAAAGTAAGATGAAGAGCAATCAAATAAAACGGTTGCTGACGGCCTGTATTTTGTCCTGCTGCATCAGTATGACGGCAGCTGCAGAAAATGTACGGCTGGCAGCGGTAGAAGCCCCCATAAGCGGCGCAGCAATGGAGATAGAGCTGTGGGGAGACAGATTGGCCAGCGGTTATGCAGATGACCTGCTGCTGTTGTTTAAAAATAAAGAGGGTATAATCAAGGCCGCTTATAATCCTACAGTCAAGGGCGGTTATAACTGTATGCTGGAAATGGTCAGCGTAGGCAGTGAAGGCAGCCAGCTGCTGCTGTCCGTAGCGCAGGGTAACTGGCGGAGACCTACAGAATACAGGATTATTGATTTCAGAGATTACAAAGAAATCAAGGAGATTTTTACTGGCACCGATAATTATGGCGTGGTAGCGCAAGCTCATCTGCAGGGCGATTGTCTGAAGGTGACGATGTGCGACGGCAGCAGCAGTTCCATGCAGGTCGATTGCGGCTTGCTGGAGGAAATAACTCCGGCAAGGAGGCAGGCCCGGGCGGAAAAATTAAATTCTCTGACAGCCAGAGATATTGACGGCGATGGACAGCAGGAAGTCCTGACCGTACAGAAGATAACTGCCGATAAAAAAGTGCTGGCTGATATCGGCGCAGTGTGGAAGCTGAATGCCGACAGCAAGTGGGATTGCAGCGGCTTTACCATTCTGGTAGCGGGCGATATTGCCAAGGGTAATACAATCAATGAAGGGTGTGAAGGCGACGGTTATACTGTATTGCCGTGCAAGATAGTAGCTCCCGGAGGAGAGGCCACCTATCCGTTAGTAGCATATAAGGAAAATGTACTGCTGCAGAATAAGGTGAATGATATTTTGCGGCAGGAAAATGAGACGTACCTGGAAAAATTTGTCAGCGGCGAAGCTGATACGGCTTTCAACGTCCTGCGGGCAGATAAAGATTTGCTGAGTATCCAGCTGATCAGCGGCAAAAACAATTTTGTGCATCACCAGGTGAATCTTGACCCGCAGACAGGCAGCGTAATACGACTGGAGGATATCCTGCGGACTGAAGATCCTGACTTGCTGCCGCTTTTGAATTTGCTGAATACTAACGATAAGATAGAATTTACCGAGGAATTGCCGGCGGAGTGGTATCTTGCTGATAAAAAACTTTGTCTGATTGTCAATATATGCGGACAGGATGAAGTTTCCTGCTATGCGATAGGCAATCTGCATAAATTTTTGCGAGATAAAAAGTGGCTGAGCTGACTGGCCAGTCAGCAAAAACTGAAAAACGTAGATAATAACAGGAAATAAACGAAAAATAATGCTAATCTTATTGAATTACATTTGCTTTTCTTATATCCCTATTTTATAATATTATTATTCTGAAACTGGCTCAATATCTTTAATTGCAAAGAAGTTACGTTTCTAAATAAAAGAAAAGAGGAGGATTTTGTATGTTTGATTTTATCGGCTCCTGCAAAGCTAAAAAAACTGTTGCGGCAGCGCTGGCTCTCGGGCTGATGATGGGCATAGCGGGGTGCGGTAAAAATGAGCAGCCGCAGGCAGCTGCAGTTGCGGTCAAATCCATGCAGGTAATCAAGCGTGATACGCCGATGGTATATGACTATACTGGCTTTGTAGAAGCTCAGCAGGAAATGAATCTGGTATCGCAGGTTTCTGGACAGATCACCGGCAAGTATTTTAACGGCGGTGAAACCGTACAGGCCGGGCAGGTACTGTATTCTATTGATCCTCGCACATATCAGGCCAATATGCTGAACGCTCAGGCAAACCTTGCCAACGCCAAAGCGACTTTGGCAAATGCTGCCATGGATGCAGAGCGTTATACAAGATTGTATGAACAGTCTGCCGTATCCAAGCAGACTATGGATAACGCTATTATGCAGCGTGACCAGGCTCAGGCTTCCGTTAATGCGATGGAAGCACTGCTGCGCAATGCAGAAATAGATATGCAGGAGACCAGCGTAGTTGCACCTTTTACTGGCCGTATCGATACTACTGCTTTAGAAGTTGGTAACTATGCTACGGCAGGGCAGACCGTACTTGCAACTATTTCTAATACCAATCCGGTATTTGTTAAGTTCAGCGTGGCTGAGCCGGAATATCTGAAATTATCGTCTGCTCATGATAATAACGGTCAGGCATCGCTGGAGAATTTGTCCATTATTCTCAGCGACGGCAGCACTTATGAGTTAAAAGGCAAGGTTGCCGAAGTTAACCGCGGCATCAGCGATAATACCGGTACTTTGACTATCAGGGCGCTGTTTGACAATCCCCAGCGCAAATTGCTGCCGGGTATGTTTGCCCATGTGCAGGCAATCGGCGGTGTGAGGGAAAATGCTCTGCTTATCCCGCAGCGCGCTGTTGTTGAACTGATGTATAAGAAATTTGTCTATGTCATCGGCGATGACAGCAAGGTTAATATGAAAGAAATCACTGTAGGTCCTATCGTCGGCCGTATGTATATGGTTGAAAGCGGTCTGGAAGGCAGTGAAAATATTGTTGTCGAAGGTACAGGCAAGCTTCGTCAGGGCAGCCAGGTTACTGCAGAACCTATGACGGAGGCTGATTTGAACACTGCCGAAACGCAAGATAAACAGCAATAAGGAGGCAGGTTAAATGGCACGTTTTTTTATTGACCGTCCGGTCTTTGCAATAGTGCTGGCTATCATTATTACCCTTTTGGGTACCATTGCCGGATTCAGCCTGCCTATTGCGCAATATCCGCAGATTACCAAGCCGCGTATTGCTGTAGATACTACTTATGTAGGCGCCAGCGCCGATACGGTAGAAAAATCTGTTGCGCAGGCAATCGAGCAGAAGGTAATGGGCGTAGAGAACATGCTGGATATGACTTCTACCAGCACCAGCTCCGGTCAGTACCAACTTAATGTTCAGTTCAATCTGGACAAGAATGCTGACATCGGCTCCGTAGAAGTACAGAACCGTGTATCTCAGGCTAACAGCTCCATGCCCAGTGAGGTAACCAGCTATGGTATCACTACTTCTAAGGAATCTGCCGAGACCATTATGTACTTTGGTCTGTATTCTCCCAATAAGACTTATGACTCTATGTTCCTCAGAACTTATGCCGACGCTAACTTTATTGACGCAGTAAAGCGTGTTAAGGGTGTTTCGAGGATTGACGAATATGGCCCGGAATATTCCATGCGTATCTGGCTGAACCCTGAAAAAATGGCTCAGCTGGGGGTAACTGTCGATGATGTTTCCAGCGCCATTAAAAGTCAGAATATCCAGGCGCCGGTAGGTTCCATCGGTAACCGTCCGACGACTGAAGAACAGGAAAAGGCTTATTCGGCCAGCGCACAGGGACGTTTGAATACGCCTGAGGAATTTGGTAATGTTATTATCCGTTCCAGCAAGGGCGATAATCTGAAATTACGCGATATCGCCGAAATAAAACCGGGCGCCCGCAGCGATTTGGTTGCCAGCCAGTTAAACGGTGGCGACGCCGTTATTTTCCCGGTTTCGCTTACTTCTGATGCCAACTCTCTGGAAACGGTAGCCAATATCAGAGAAGTACTTGCAGATGCTCAGACCCGTTTCCCCAGCGATATGGAACTGATTGTTGTTCAGGATAATACCCAGTTTATTACCGAATCCTTAAGCAAGGTTGCACATACTTTCTTTGAAGCTTTGGTACTGGTTATTTTTGTAGTATTTATCTTCTTAGGCAGCTGGCGTGCAACGATGATTCCACTGCTGGCTGTGCCGGTATCCCTGGTTGGTACGCTGGCGTCTTTCGTGCTTTTAGGCTTTACTATCAACACCTTGACTGCTTTTGCTATGATCCTGGCCATCGGCCTTGTTGTCGATGACGCCATCGTCGTTGTTGAAGCAGTAGAACATCATATCCAGGATAACGGTATGTCGCCGCGTGAAGCTACCTATCGTGCAATGAACGAGGTATCCGGCCCTGTTGTGGCTATTGCCTTCGTACTGAGTGCGGTATTTATCCCTGTTGCCTTTACCGGCGGTACTGTCGGCGAACTGTACAAACAGTTTGCTATCACAGTTTCTGTATCCATGATGCTTTCTGCTATCGTCGCGCTTTCCCTTACTCCGGCACTGTGCGCATTGCTGCTGGTGAAAAAGGGCGAAGAAGATGTTCCTAAAGGCTTTATCGGCAAAATGGTAGTTGGCTTTAACAGATGGTTTACCAATACCCTCGGCAGGTATGTTACCAATGTGGAAAAATGTATCCGTAAATCCAAATTGATTCTGTGCTGCCTGGTAGTCATGGTCATCTGTATCGTTGCCTTGGCTAAGGTAACACCTACTGGTTTCGTACCTAACGAAGACCAGGGCATGAGCGCTATCTCTGTTTCCCTGCCGGAAGGTGCTTCTGCTAATCGTACCATGCAGATTTTAGCGGATTTGGATGACAAGCTGAGAAAGCTGCCAGGCGTTAAAAATGTTCTGACAGTAGGCGGCGTCGATATCCTGTCCAATGCACAAAAAGCCAGCGCAGGCCTTGCCGTAGTAGCTATGGAAGATTTTGACAAGCGTGATAACACTATCCAGGAAGTTATCCCCTTGATTTTAAAAGAAGGCTCGCAGATAACGGACGCTTCCGTTATGGCTTTCCAGCCGCCTTCTCTGCCCGGTGCTTCCAATACTGGTACCTTAAGCATGTATATCATGAACTTGGCCGGTGAAGATGTTAATACCATGAGCAGCCGTGCTAATGAGTTCCTTGCTAAAGCTCGTCAGCGTCCTGAAGTTGGTATGATTTATACCACTTTGAATACCAATACGCCGACCTATCAGTTTGAGGTAGACCGTGAAAAGGCGGAATCTCTTAACGTGCCGGTATCCAGCGTCTTTACGGCGCTGCAGGCTTTCCTCGGCGGTACTGAAATCAATGATATCAACAGTTTCGGCCGTGTATGGAAAGTAGTTATGCAGGCTGATCCGGCTCACCGTACCAGTGCCGACGATATGCGCTTCTTCTTTGTGCGCAGCAACGAAGGCGGCATGGTACCGCTGAATACTTTGGTAAAAGCTAAGAATGAAAATACTTCTGTCATCATGACCCGTTACAACGGCACCAGTGCGTTTAAGATTGCCGGTGACCCGGCAGATGGTTATTCTACCGGTCAGGCAATGGCTGCTTTGGAAGAAGTTGTCGCAGAAGTATTGCCTACTACTTATACTTACGAGTGGGTTGACCAGAGCCGCGATGAAGTTGAGGCTGGCGGTCGTTCCACCCAGATCTTCATTATTTCTCTGATTTTCGTATTCCTGTGTCTGGCTGCGCTTTATGAAAGCTGGACTATTCCTCTGGCAGTATTGATGTCTGTTCCTACCGCGGTATTCGGCTGCTTCCTGGCTCAGTATCTGCGCGGACAGAATAACGACGTATATATGCAGATAGGCCTGATTACGCTGATTGGTCTGGCTGCTAAGAATGCGATACTTATCGTCGAGTACGCTAAGATGAATATGGAAAACGGCATGGATGTTGTACATGCTGCTATTGAAGCGGCTCGTGTACGTCTTCGTCCTATCTTGATGACGTCTTTCGCCTTCATCCTTGGCTGCGTACCGCTTGCTATTGCTACCGGCCCCGGCGCAGGCGCCCGTGTTTCCATGGGTAACGCCGTTGTTGGCGGTATGTTTATCAATACGCTGTTGGGCGTGTTCCTGATTCCAGTACTGTTCGTAGTTGTGGAACGTTTTTTCAGCAAGAAGAAAAAAACTGAACAGTCAGAACAGTAATCAATAAAAATGCTCTGCTTTTGCAGAGCATTTTTTTTACACAAATATCGTAATTTATATTGTATAATAAATAATATTACGATAAATAGAGGGGGGAACGGTTTGCACAGATTTAATCTGACCAAACAGTTTTTTAAAGATGTCTGGTATCTGACTAAGAGTTACTGGTCGTCAGAAGAAAAGGTAAAAGCCTTTGGACTATTGATATGTACCCAGAATTCTGGACACATTGTTTTATGAATTAGACTCAGCACATGGATGCTTCCCTGTATTTTACA
>CANREP010000011.1 GCA_947629685.1 uncultured Phascolarctobacterium sp. | reverse complement strand
GTCATTTAGGCGCTGGCCTTTGTTATGCCCTTATAGGGCTATTGCGAACCACCCCTCTTAGGGGTGGGAGCGATTTTATATCAAAATTTAACTTGCTGCGTTGTTGGCTGCCTGGGGATGTTTGGCACGAAACAAAATAGTAAAGTTTAATACAAAAAATACCAGAAATATCTTTTATAATTACAAAAATAAAAATAATTACATTGAAATATTGACAAGTTTACATAAAGATAGTAGAATTCTGCTTGTTCAATATTAAAAAAATAAGAAGACAATTTTTATGAGGGGAAGGTTTTATGATGAAGATGAGTAATTTCAGGTGGAAGGTTGCCTGGCTGATCTTTGCTATCAGCTTTGTATCCTATATGGACAGGGTCAATTTATCAGTTGCCACGCCGGTAATCATGCAGGAGTTTGGCTTTACTAAGATTGACATGGGCCTGATCCAGTCTTTCTTTTTTGCCGGTTATGCGCTTATCCAGGTACCAGGCGGGATGATGGCGGAAAGATTCGGACATAAGATAACAGGCGCGCTGGCCGTTGCCTGGTGGTCTGTTTTTACTGCGCTGACTGCGGTTGCTAACGGCAAGTTTTCCTTTGCGGCTGTAAGGTTGATGTTCGGCCTTGGCGAGGGGCCGATTTATCCGGCTGCAGCTATCGCTGTACATAAGTGGTTTAATAAAGGTGAAAAAGGCAACGCCAGCTCCTTTATTTTGAACGGCTGCTTTTTAGGGCCTGTTGTTGGTCCGGCAGTAACAGTTGCTTTGATGGCCGCCTTAGGCTGGAAAGCAGTTTTCTGGCTGTTTGGTGCTGTCGGTTTGGTTTTGGCTTTCATCTGGTATAAATTTGTGCCTGATGATCCGGCGCAAAGTCCCTACGTTAATGAGCGCGAGCTGGCGCATATCAATGAAGGCCGCGTGACGGCAGCTGCTGAAAAGAAAGTGGCTCCCTGGGGCAGGCTGTTGAAATCCAGCCAGTTCTGGGCTTTGGGACTGCAGTTTCTGATTACTGACTATATCATGTACGTATTTCTGGCCTGGCTGCCTATGTATCTGATGGAAGTACACGGCTTTTCTCTGGCGAAGATGGGTATCTGGGCGGCTGCTCCCTGGCTGTCGTTGATGGCGGTAGTATTCTGCTGCGGTTATCTTTCCGATAAGGCCATTGCGGCAGGCTTTTCTCAAAACCTTGTTAAGACCGGTACCGGCGCTGTAGGTATCCTGTTGTGCGCCTGCACGCTGTTTATCGCTACTAATACGTCTGACCCGATGATGAACGTTTTCTGGCTTTCTGTTGCTCTTGGCTCTTTGGGCCTGACGATGAGCGCTTCATGGTCCAGCGTTATTACCATGGGCGGTCAGTTCGCAGGCTCTGTTTCCGGCTGGATGAATTTCTGGGGTAATGTGGGCGGCGTACTGGCGCCTACCGTTACCGCCTGGATCGCTACTACTTACGGCTGGCAGGCCGCTATGGTGGCTACTGCTGTGACTGGCGCTGCCGGCGCTGTTGCCTGGCTGTTTGTTAAACCTGATAAGGCTATCGTCTAAAACAGGTTTTACTGGACAAAGAAAAATATTTTCTATATAATCTAATACGTCAGCTAAAACTGCATAACAGACAGTTCGTTTGTACCATCCTGTCTTTAAACAAAACTAGGGCTTAGATTTACTGTGTTTTTATACTCAAAAGGGTACAAACTGCCCTTTTGAGTTTTTTTATTTTGGAAAGGAGTAAGATATGTATACATTGACTGCGGAAGCAAGCTTTGACAGCGCTCATTTTTTGGCGGGCTATACCGGCAAATGCCGGAACATCCATGGGCACCGCTGGCTGGTTAAGGTAGAGGCGGCCAGCGAGGTTTTGCATGGGGCAGGCCAGCTGCGGGGGATGGTGATGGATTTCGGTGATTTGAAAAAAGAGGTAAAAGCTGTCGCCGAGTATTTTGACCATGGGCTGATAGTAGAAAAAGCTACCCTGCGGGAGCAGACTTATCAAGCTCTGCAGGAGGAAGGTTTCAAGCTGGTCGAGGTTGATTTCCGTCCGACGGCAGAAAATTTGGCTGAGTATATCTTTACATATATGAAAGGCAAGCAGCTACCGGTAAAACGGGTCACTGTTTATGAAACGCCTGCTAACTGCGCCGCTTACAGTGAGGCCGTGTAATGGGAAGCTATAAGGTCGTCGAGATTTTTACCAGTATTAACGGCGAAGGCCGCCGGGCAGGTCAGCTGGCCTTGTTCGTCAGATTTCAAAAGTGCAATCTGCATTGTAGTTATTGTGATACCCGCTGGGCCAATACTGCTGCTGCCGCTTATACGGAGCTGACAGAAGATGAACTGTACAGGCGGATTAAAAACAGCGGTATCAAAAATATTACTTTGACGGGAGGCGAGCCGCTGCTGCAGCCAGGGATAGGCGCGTTACTGCGCAGGCTGGCGGCTGATGACGCTCTGAGCGTGGAAATAGAGACTAATGGCAGCATCAGTATCGCCGAGTTCAGTAAAATAGAAAATCCGCCCCTGTTTACACTGGATTATAAGCTGCCGGGGAGCGGGATGGAAGACTATATGGATACGGATAATTTCCGTTATCTTAAGCCGCAGGATACGGTGAAATTTGTAGCGGGCAGCAGCAAAGACCTGGAAAAGGCGCGGGAAGTAATCGCAAGCTTTCAGCTGACGCAAAAATGTGCCGTTTATCTCAGTCCGGTTTTTGGCGCTCTTGACCCGGAGGAGATAGTGGAATTTATGAAACGGTATCGCTTGAATGGGGTCAATCTGCAGCTGCAGCTGCATAAGATAATCTGGGATCCCCGGCGCAGAGGTGTATGATGATAGATAAACAGGCTATTGAAAAACATATCCGCGGTTTACTGCTTGCTTTGGGCGATGACCCGGAGCGGGAAGGCCTGCGGGAAACGCCCCAGCGGGTGGCGCGGATGTACGAAGAGATTTTTGCCGGCATGAATTATACCAACGATGAGATTGCCGCCATGTACGATAAAAGCTTTGCTTTGGAAGGTGAAGCCGTTTCTCAGGATATGGTCATCGTCAGAGATATCGAAATTTTCAGCTGCTGTGAGCATCATCTGGCGCTGATGTATGACATGACTGTTACGGTGGCTTATATACCAAGGAAGAGAGTGCTGGGCCTCAGTAAGATTGCCCGTATTTGCGATTTAGTTGGCAAAAGGCTGCAGCTGCAGGAAAAAATAGGCCGGGATATTGCCTATATCATGCGCAAGATTACCGGCTCGGATGATATCGCCGTGCTGATTAAAGGCAAGCACAGCTGCATGACGGCGCGGGGTATCGCCAAGACGGGCAGCTTTACGGAAACTACTGCTTTTTTAGGAGCGTTTAAGGATAATTATCTGCTGCAAAGCAGGGTATGTGGTAAGTGAGGAAAGAAAAATATGCGAGCATTAGTTTTATTAAGCGGCGGCGTGGACAGTTCTACCTGTCTTGCCATGGCTGTAAATGAATATGGTAAAGATAATGTCTGTGCTTTAATGGCTTCTTATGGACAAAAGCACGTTAAAGAGCTGGAAGCGGCAAGAAAGATTGCCGCCTATTATGAGGTAGAGCTGCTGGAAATAGACTTGACGAAGATTTTTACTTACAGCGACTGTTCACTGTTAAGCCATTCTACGCAGCAGATTCCTCACGGAGCTTATCAAAAACAGCTGCAAAGCAGGCAGGAGGCGGTAATTTCTACCTATGTGCCTTTCCGCAACGGACTGTTTTTAGCGGCGGCTGCCAGCATAGCCATCAGCAAGAAGTGCGATGTCATCCTGTACGGAGCGCACAGCGACGATGCCGCAGGCGACGCTTATCCTGACTGCAGCGGGGAATTTAATGCTGCCATGAATCAGGCAATTTATCTGGGAAGCGGTAAGCAGGTGCGTATCGAGGCTCCTTTTGTCAGCCTGCATAAACAGGATATTGTCCGTAAAGGTTTAGAGCTGCAAGTGCCTTATGAACTGACCTGGAGCTGCTACGAAGGTCATACATACGCCTGCGGCCGGTGCGGTACCTGCATCGACAGAGAAAAAGCTTTCAGGCTCAACGGCTGCGTTGACCCGTTAGCGAAAATAAGGGAGGAGCATTGCCATGAGTAAGATAGCCGGTTTGAGCCTGCTGGGCAATCAGCAGATTAAGTATCCGCAAAATTATGCGCCGGAAGTGCTGGAAGCTTTTGAGAACAAGCATCCCGATAACGATTATTTTGTCAAATTTAACTGCCCGGAGTTTACCAGTCTGTGTCCGATGACGGGGCAGCCTGATTTTGCCGCTATTTATATTGCCTATATTCCTGACAAAAAACTTGTGGAAAGCAAGTCGTTAAAGTTATATCTGTTCAGCTACAGAAACTTTGGGGAATTTCATGAAGACTGCGTTAACAGGATTATGAAAGACCTGGTGACCTTGCTGGCGCCTAAATATATCGAGGTGTGGGGCAGATTTTTGCCGCGCGGCGGGATCTCCATCGACCCATATGCCAATTATGGCCAGCCGGGAACCCAGTGGGAGGAAATGGCGCGCAGGCGTTTATGCGAGCACGATATGTATCCAGAAAAAATCACTAACAGATAAATGTTCAGGCCTGTACAGTTTGTTCTGTGCAGGCTTTTGCTTTGTTAGATTGGCGGCGGTATAATTTACGCTTTTTTAAATTTAGAGTACTTTATTTCTTAAGTAGATTATGCTAAAATGAGAAAGGAAATATTTCAGAAAACTTAGCAGAATGTGTGGGACACAAAAAGTACCACGAGGGACAGAAATTTTCATACTGAAATATGAAGGATCATTATGGACAGTATTATCAATTTGCAGAAGAAAATAGTGCCCGAATTAACCGACTTGCTGGTACAGAGGTATCAGATCCTGCGGCAGGTCAGCCACGAATATCCTATCGGGCGCAGAGCGCTGGCTGCCAGGCTGGGGCTGAGCGAGCGCGTTTTGCGGTCGCAGGTGGACTTTCTTAAGAAAAGCGGTCTGCTGGCCTTTTCTGCAGCAGGCATGTCGGTGACCGATGAGGGTATGAATATCCTTACGGAACTGGCTGATTATGTGCGTAAACTGCAGGATATTTCCTTTCTGGAAAATACGCTCAGCGAGACGCTGCATATCGGCAGGGTGGTGATTATCCCCGGCGACTCCGATCAGGAAGACATCGTCAAGCGTGAAATCGGCCGTACTGCGGCGCGCATCCTCAGCAAGCTGCTGGGGGACGGCGGTAAGCATATCGTCGCCGTCAGCGGCGGCACTACCATGGCGGCGATGGCGGCCAATATTACCGGCAGTCAGCCGGATACGATGGTCGTTCCGGCCCGCGGCGGCCTGGGAGATAATGTGGAGCTGCAGGCCAATACCATAGCGACGGTGCTGGCGCAGCGCATGGGAGCTGCTTACAGGCAGCTGTATGTGCCGGACAGCGTCAGCGAGGAAATCTTAAACAGCATCCTGCGTGAAGATATCGGTGTACGCTCTGTTGTCGATATTATCAAGCGGGCAGATATCCTGGTACACGGCGTCGGCAGGGCCAGCATTATGGCCCGGCACAGAAGACTGCCGCCTGAGGTTATCAGCAGGCTGGAAGCAGACGGCGCTGTAGGCGAAGCATTCGGCCAATATTGTGCGCTGGACGGCAGGCAGGTCTTTATGACCAATAACGCCGGCCTTATGCTGCAGGACTTGCAGCATATCGGCACTATTATCGGCGTAGCCGGCGGGCGCTCCAAGGCCGCGGCAATTCTTTCCGTTATCCGCGCTTCCCGGCAGGATATACTTATTACCGACGAGGCGGCAGCCAGAGAAATTATCAGGATGTCGTCGGCAAAAGCTTAGTAAGCACTTTAGTGCAAAAAATATAAAAATATCTTCAGTGTATATTTAAGGAGGAATTACTATGACAAAAATTGGTATCAATGGTTTTGGCCGTATCGGCCGCGAAGTTTTCCGTGTAGCATTCTCTAACCCTGAAGTAGAAGTTGTTGCTGTCAACGACCTGACCGACGCTGCTACTTTAGCGCATCTGCTTAAATATGATTCCGTGCATGGTACTTTCCCTCATGAAGTAACTGTTGACGGCGATTACATCGTAGTTGACGGTCATAAAGTAAAAGTCCTGGCTCAGACCGATCCGGCAAAACTGCCCTGGGGCGAACTGGGCGTAGAAATCGTTGTTGAATCTACCGGCCGTTTTACCGAAGGCCCGAAAGCTAAAGCGCATCTGGATGCAGGCGCTAAGAAAGTTATTATTTCCGCGCCGGCAAAACAGGAAGATATTACCATCGTTATGGGTGTTAACGAAGAAAAATACGATCCTGCACAGCATAACATTATTTCCAACGCTTCCTGCACTACTAATTGCCTGGCTCCGTTCACCAAAGTGCTGCTGGAAAAATTCGGTATCGAAAGCGGCCTGATGACCACTGTTCACTCCTATACCAACGACCAGCGTATCCTGGATTTGCCGCATAAAGACCTGCGCCGTGCCCGCGCTGCAGCCTGCTCCATTATCCCGACCACTACCGGCGCTGCTAAAGCCGTTGCCCTGGTACTGCCGGAACTGAAAGGCAAACTGAATGGTTTTGCTATGCGCGTTCCTACTCCTAACGTTTCTATTACCGACCTGACCGTACTGCTGAAAACCGATACCACTGCAGAAGAAATCAACGCTGCGTTGAAAGAAGCTGCTGAAGGTAAACTGAAAGGCATCATGGGTTACAACGAACTGCCGCTGGTTTCCCGCGATTACAACGGCTGCCCGCTGAGCTCCATTGTTGACGGCCTGTCCACCATGATGGTTGGCCCGCGTATGGCTAAAGTTGTCAGCTGGTATGACAATGAATGGGGTTATTCCAACCGCGTTGTAGATCTGGCTTGCTATATTGCTAAAAAAGGCCTGTAAGATAGGGGTAAGTTTTAATGGATAAAAAAAGTATTCGCGATCTTGAGGTTGCCGGCAAAAAAGTGCTGGTTCGTGTGGATTTTAACGTTCCTTTTGACGATAACGGCAATATCTCTGACGATACCAGGATCCGCGCTTCTTTAGATACCATCAGATACCTGCTGGAAAATAAAGCGGCAGTTATCCTGATGGCTCACCTGGGACGTCCCAAGGGAGAAGTAAACCTGAAATATTCTCTGGCTCCCGTTGCCGAGCATTTAAGCAAGCTGCTGGGTCAGAAGGTTGCCTTTGCTCCTGATTGTGTGGGTAAGGAAGCCAAAGCTGCCGCTAAAGCCCTTAAAGCAGGGCAGGTGCTTTTGCTGGAAAACCTCCGCTTCCACAAAGAAGAGGAAAAGAATAATCTTGAATTTGCCGAAAAACTGGCTTCTCTGGCAGATTTATACATTAACGACGGTTTCGGCGTTTCTCACAGGGCTCATGCTTCTGTGGAAGGCGTAACTCATTTCTTGCCTGCTGCAGCCGGCTTCCTGCTGGAAAAGGAAATCAAGTTTGTCGGCCGTGCCGTTACTGAACCGCTGCATCCCTTTGCAGCCATCATCGGCGGCGCCAAGGTTTCCGACAAGATCGGCGTTATTGAAAACCTGCTGGATAAGGTAGATACCCTGCTTATCGGCGGCGGGATGGCTAATACCTTCCTGGCTGCGCAGGGCTACAAGGTTGGCAAATCTCTGGTAGAAGAAGATAAGATGGAACTGGCAAGGGAGCTTTTGGCCAAGGCGAAAGCTAATAAGGTCAAGATGCTGCTGCCTACCGACCTGGTAATGTCCGAAGCCTTTGCTGCTGACGCTAAACATGTTACTGAAAAAATAGACAGCCTCAATCAGGAGTACATGGCTCTTGACATCGGCGAAGAAACCCGCGCTGCTTATGCAGAAGCGCTGAAAGACGCTAAGATGATTGTCTGGAACGGTCCGATGGGCGTATTTGAAATGGACGCTTTCTGCAAAGGTACGGAAGCAGTGGCTAAGGCAGTGGCTAAAAGCCGCGCTGTCAGCATCGTGGGCGGCGGCGACTCCGTTGCTGCTATCGAAAAACTGGGGCTTGCCAATAAAATCAGCCACATCTCCACCGGCGGCGGCGCTTCACTGGAATATCTGGAAGGCAAGGTACTGCCCGGCGTAGCTGCGCTGGACGATCTGCGCCGCAAGATGATTGCCGGCAACTGGAAGATGCACAAGAACGTCAACGAAGCAGTAGAGCTGGCAGAAGATATCGTGATGGAAACTAACGGTACTTTGAATGAAGTAGTCGTATTTCCGCCCTTTACCGCTTTAGAAAGCGTTGCCGACGCTATCGACGGCAAGCATGTCGGTTACGGCGCGCAAGACCTGCACTGGGAAGCTGCCGGCGCTTATACGGGCGCTGTTTCCGGCGCGATGATTGCCGACATCTGCGCTGAGTATGTCATTATCGGTCACAGCGAGCGCCGCACCATGTTTGGCGACAACGAAGTAAATGTTGCCCGCAAGATGACGGCTGCTTACCGCAACGGGCTGAAACCCGTACTGTGCGTAGGCGAAAACCTGGCTGAGCGTGAAGCAGGCAAGACCGCACGTAAAATCAGTATGCAGCTGCAGAGCGCGCTGAAAGTCGTTTCGGCAGAAGATGCAGAAAATCTGGTTATTGCTTATGAGCCTATCTGGGCGATCGGTACCGGCAAGGCTGCTACTGTCGAGGATGCACTGGAAGTTTGCCGTATGATTCGTGCTAAAGTTGCCCGCATTTTCTCGGAAGAAGTAGCCAGAAAGGTGCGCATCCTGTACGGCGGCAGCGTAACTGCCGAGAATGCTGCCGACTTCAATGTCAGCGGCATCGACGGCGTACTGGTAGGCGGCGCAAGCCTGGACGCAGCCAAGTTTGCCGCTATCGTGCGCAGTTTTTAAGCGAGGCTGACAATGGCAAAAAAACCTGTTTTACTGATGATTCTTGACGGTTGGGGAATCGCGCCTGCCGGCAGCAGCAATGCGGCTGCTGTGGCGGCGACTCCCTGTCTGGATAAATTTTTTGCAGAATATCCCCATACTACGCTGCAGGCCAGCGGCGGTGCTGTCGGCCTGCCGGACGGACAGATGGGCAATTCTGAAGTAGGACACCTGAATATCGGGGCCGGACGCATTATTTACCAGGAGCTGACCCGCATTACTAAAGCAGTGAAAGACGGCGATTTCTTTACCAATCCTGTTTTAACTGACGTCATGACTAAGACTAAGGCGGCAGGTAAAGCGCTGCATCTCATGGGTCTTTTGTCTGACGGCGGTGTGCACAGCCATCTGGAGCATGTGATTGCGCTGCTGGAAATGGCGCGTCAGCAGGGTCTGGATAAGGTTTATGTACATGCCTTTTTAGACGGCCGCGACGTAGGGCCTAAGACTGCGGTTGCCTATCTGCAGCAGCTGCAGGAGGCTATGCAGCAAATAGGGGTTGGCAAAATAGCTACTGTAAGCGGACGCTATTATGCCATGGACCGCGACAAGCGCTGGGAACGGACGGAAAAAGCGTACCGCGCTTTGGTATTGGGTGAAGGCGTACATGCTGCGGACGCTGTCAGCGGCGTGGAACGCTCCTATGCCCAGGGTGTGACTGATGAGTTTGTCGTTCCCTTCATCGTAGGCGAAAACGACGGCAGGATTACTGCCGGAGACGGTATTATTTTCTTTAACTTCCGCCCTGACCGTGCCCGTCAGATGACAAGGGCGCTGAGCGAAGCAGAATTTGACGGCTTCCAACGCCCGGAAGGCGTACTGCCTGTAAATTTCGTCTGCATGACCCAGTATGATGTTACTATTGCCGCTCCTGTAGCTTTCCCCCCACAGACTTATGAAGATACGCTGGGAGAGGTGCTGGCTAAGCAGGGATTGCAGCAGCTGCGTATTGCAGAAACGGAGAAATACGCCCATGTAACTTTTTTCTTTAACGGCGGGGTAGAAGCTCCTAACGCAGGTGAAGAACGCATCCTGATTCCGTCGCCGAAGGTTGCTACCTACGATCTGCAGCCGGAGATGAGTGCCCGCGAGGTTACGGAAGCGCTGCTGACTGAACTGGATAAAGATAAATTTGACGTAGTAATCCTTAATTTTGCTAATCCCGATATGGTGGGGCATACAGGCGTGCTGCAGGCAGCTGTAAAAGCTATGGAAACTGTGGACGAATGTGCAGGCCGCATTGTCGATAAAGTGCTGGCGCTCGGCGGCAGCGTCTGCATTACTGCCGATCACGGCAATCTGGAAAAGATGACGGATGAAACTACCGGTCAGCCGCATACTGCTCACACCACGAACCCGGTGCCCTTTATCCTGGTAAGCAAGGAAGAACACAAACTGCACAGCGGCATTTTGGCGGATATCGCGCCGACGCTGCTGGAGCTTTTGCATATTGACAAGCCTGCTGCTATGACCGGCAGCAGCCTGATGGAAAAATAATAAATTTGAGGTGTTAAGATTATGGCAATGATTACTGAAGTTTATGCTCGTGAGATTCTTGACTCCCGCGGCAACCCGACGGTAGAAGTAGAAGTGTGCCTGGAAGACGGCGCTGTGGGCCGCGCTGCTGTTCCCTCCGGCGCATCTACCGGCGTACATGAAGCAGTCGAACTGCGTGACGGTGACAAAGAACGTTATCTGGGCAAAGGCGTGACCAAGGCTGTTGACAATGTCAACGACATTATTGCCGAGGCAATAATCGGCCTGGAAGCTACCCGACAGACTGAAATCGACGAACTTTTGGTACGTCTTGACGGTACTCCCAATAAAGGCAGACTGGGCGCAAATGCCATCCTGGGCGTATCCATGGCAGTAGCTAAAGCTGCAGCCGCTTCTGTCGGCCTGCCGCTGTACCTGTATCTGGGCGGCGTTGCTGCCAAAGAACTGCCGGTGCCGATGATGAACATCTTAAACGGCGGTCAACATGCTGATAACAATGTCGATATCCAGGAATTCATGATTATGCCCGTAGGCGCAAAATCCTTTGCGGAAGCCCTGCGTATGAATGCAGAAATCTATCATAACCTGAAAGCGCTGCTGAAATCTAAAGGCCTCAGCACTGCTCTGGGCGACGAAGGCGGCTTTGCTCCCGACCTGAAATGCAATGAAGAAGCTATCGAAGTAATTCTGGAAGCCGTAGCAAAAGCAGGCTACAAACCGGGTGAAGACATCGTCCTCGCTCTGGACGTTGCTTCCAGTGAAATGTACGAAGACGGTAAATACAATCTGGCAGGCGAAGGCATTGTTAAGACTTCTGCTGAAATGGTGGATTATCTGGCAGCTCTGTGCGAAAAATATCCTATCATTTCCATTGAAGACGGTCTGGCAGAAGATGACTGGGAAGGCTGGAAAGCCCTTACCGATAAACTGGGTGGCAAAGTACAGCTTGTAGGCGACGACCTGTTCGTTACCAATGAAGAACGACTGAAAGCAGGTATTGAAAAAGGCGTAGCCAATGCTATCCTGATCAAGGTAAATCAGATCGGTACCCTGACTGAAACCTTCAATGCTATTGAAACCGCTAAACGCGCAGGCTATACCTGCATCATTTCTCACCGCAGCGGCGAAACCGAAGATACTACATTGGCAGATATCGCTGTTGCCGTTAACGCTGGTCAGATTAAAACCGGCGCGCCGGCACGTACTGACCGCGTGGCAAAATACAATCAGCTGCTGCGTATTGAAGAAGATCTTGGCAAGGCTGCTAAATATAACGGTAAAAACGTTTTCTATAACATCCAATAATGTTATAATCAAAGGGCAAAGGCTTTTGGGCTTTTGCCCTTATTTTGTTTAGAAAGCGGGAAGAAAATGAAGCTGAAATATTTAGCGGCAGCCGCCGCATTTTTGTGTCTGTGTGGCAGCGGCGCAGCTGCTGCGGCTGAGCATCCCATGTTCGATGAGGTGCTGGAACGGTATCGCCATAATCTGACCTGGCGGCAGATGAAGGAGCAGGTTTTAAGTACGGACAAGTTATTTATTGTAGAAAAAGACGGCCATTACGGAGTAATAGACAGTACGGGTGTTTTTATTTTGCCGGCGGAGTATGAAAAAATCAGACGTCTGGATGCTAAGTACCTTTGGCTGAAAAAGGACGGACGGGCAGGTATCAGCGATTGCCGGGGCAATATTATCGTGCCGCTGCAGTATAAAAGAGTAAGACTGCTGCCGGAGGGATTTTGGCTGGTGCGCGATAAAGACTGGGGCATACTGGACGCGGATGGAACAGTGCTGCTGCCCTGCCTGTATGAAAAAATACGGCTGGAACAGGATAAATTCTTTGTCAGCCAGGAGGGCAGGGAAGGCGTGCTGGCAGCTGACGGCGGCGTAATCTGGCCCTGTGAATATGACAGCGTGGCAGCTGACGGCAGCGGCGGGTATATCATCGGCGCTGCTGACGGTTTCCGCTATTATACGGCGGACAGAAAGCTGCGCAGCACCCAGGTTTTTGCAGCAGCCGGTAAATTTTCCGAAGGACTGGCGGCGGTAAAGCTTGCTGATAAATTTGGCTATATGGACAGTCAGGGAAATATGCGGCTGCAGCCTGCATTTGACCGGGCGGAAACGTTTGCTGAAGGCTGGGCGCTGGTCAGGAAAGACGATGACCGTTATTTTATCGATGCAGCAGGTAATGATGTCTGCCAGGCACCGGCAGGGCGCTATATCCGCGGCTTTCAGGAAGGGCTTGCCGTCTTTAAAAGCGACGGCGCCTTTCATTTTACTGATACGCTTGGTCAGGAGCAGTTTGCTTTCAAAGCTGCGGCTTTTAAGAAGCTGGACAATGATATGTATCAGATAACCCGTACCCGGCATAATGTTTCGCTGGGGGGCCTGCTGCAGTCGGCTGTTACCATGGTAGCGGGCATACCTACCATACCGGGGGTGGGCAAGAGCTTCTACGATACGGTATTGAAACGCGGCTACATCGACGCGCAAGGGCAGCTGCTGATTCCTACTACCAATGACTTTAATTCTGAGATTATTGACGATAAAGTAGTTTCCCTTATCGACGATAAACCGGCCTGGTATGCGCTGGACGGCAGCTATCTGCTGCCGCCGGAGTATGAAGATGTCAGCGAGCTGGACTTAGACGGCGGTGATACTGCCGTGGTAGCTGCCGGAGGACGCAGCGGTTTCTATACCCTTGGCAAGGGCATGACGCGCGACGGTTATTATGCTGCGGCGAATTTTGTCAACGGGCTTGCGCCCGTCAAAGTAACGCAAAGCCGCTGGACCTATGTGGATAGAAAATTCCGACAGGCTATGCGCAGTTACTGGCAGGAAGCCACGCCCTTTTACGGCCGGCGTGCTGTCGTGCGCGACAGCAAGGGCCGCTACTGCATCATCGACCGCAGCGGCGAAGTAAGGGCGTTTTTGCCCAACGGCATCGAAGAGGCTGGGGCGCTGCAGCCTGATACGGCCATCGTCAAAGCGGGCGGCAAATGGGGATTGATTAACAGCCAGGGCCGTTATCTCGTCTCGCCTGAGTATGATTCGCTGCGCTGTCTGTGAGTTTTGTAAAGAAAAAATGAAATACTTGAATTGTGAATTATTTTAAAAAAATTCGTTGTAAGCTTATATAAAGTATGGTAAAATACTATGGTATTAGTGAGTAAGGAGGTAAGTTCTGTGCTTGAGACTGTTCTGATGGTTCTTGAATTTATCGTTTGCATAGCTCTCATTGGCGCAGTATTGCTGCAGTCCGGCAAAGGCGGTGTTGGCGGTACTTTTGGCGGCAGTGACGGTGCTTTTTTCGGTAAAGGCAATGACCTCGATACTTTGATGGCGAAGGCTACAATCGTGCTGGGCTGTGCATTTGCCGTAATCACGCTGGCGTTGGCTAAGCTGAATGCCTGATTTATGTTAAAAAGAACGCTTATGCGTTCTTAATTTTTAAAAATTTTATAAAAAAAGAAAGGGGTTAAGGTTTTGAGTACTTATTTATCAGTATCCTTAATCGTTGGCGTTATAGCACTGGCGGTTGCTATGATGCTCAGCGGCGCGATCGGCAAGGCAAGTGCCGGTAACGACCGTATGAAAGAAATCTCCGGGTATATCCATGAAGGCGCTATGGCGTTCTTGTACAGAGAATACAAGTATCTTGCCGCATTCATCGTAGTAGTTGCCATCATCATTTCCATGTTCTTATCCGTATCTACCGCAGTTTGCTTCGTTGGCGGCGCGCTGTTCTCCATCTGCGCAGGCTACCTCGGCATGACTGTTGCTACCAAAGCTAATGTACGTACTGCAGAAGCTGCACGTCACGGCATGAGCGAAGCTCTGAAAATCGCTTTCTCCGGCGGCGCTGTAATGGGTCTGGGCGTTGTTGGCCTGGGTATTGCAGGCGTTACCATCGCTTATTTCGTATTTGACCAGAACATCGACATCGTTACCGGTTTTGGTCTGGGCGCAAGCTCCATCGCATTGTTTGCCCGTGTTGGCGGCGGTATCTACACCAAAGCTGCCGACGTAGGCGCTGACCTTGTTGGTAAGGTTGAAGCCGGCATCCCTGAAGATGACCCGCGTAACCCTGCTACCATTGCCGATAACGTAGGCGATAACGTAGGCGACGTTGCCGGTATGGGCGCTGACCTTTTTGAATCTTATGTAGGCGCAATCATTTCCGCTCTGACCCTCGGCGCTGTTGCTTATCCGCAGGGCGAAGGCGTTGAATTCGTCTTCCTGCTGGCTGTATGCGGCATCCTTGCTTCCATCATCGGCGTTATGTTTGCCCGCAACAGCAAATCTCAGAACCCGCAGGCTGCTCTGAACAGCGGTACCTACATCGGCGGCGTTATCGTAATTGCTGCTGCAGCATACCTGTCCGACAAGCTGTTCGGTTCTCTCAATGCTTTCTATGCTATTGCTGCCGGCCTGATCGTCGGTATGCTGATTGGTAAGATTACCGAAATTTACACTTCCGCTGATTACGGCAGCGTTAAAAAGATTGCTCAACAATCTGAAACCGGTCCGGCAACCACCATTATTTCCGGCCTGGCTGTTGGTATGTACTCTACCTTCTGGCCTATGCTCTTCATCTGCGTAGGCGTAATCATCTCCTTCTTTGTAATGGGCGGCGCAACCAACCCGGGTATGGGCCTGTTCGGTATCGCTCTGGCTGCAGTAGGTATGCTGTCCACTACCGGCCTGACCGTTGCGGTTGACGCTTACGGTCCTATCGCCGATAACGCTGGCGGTATCGCAGAAATGTCCGAACTGCCGCATGAAGTTCGTGAAATCACCGATAAACTTGACTCCGTTGGTAACACCACCGCTGCTATCGGTAAAGGCTTTGCAATCGGTTCCGCTGCGCTGACCGCACTGGCACTGTTCTCCGCTTATGCTCATACCGTAAACCTGAAAGTTATCGACCTGCTGAATCCTGTAACCTTGGTTGGCCTCTTCATCGGCGCAACCCTGCCGTTTGTATTCGGCGCTCTGACCATGGAATCTGTTGGTAAGGCTGCTTATCAGATGATTGAAGAAGTTCGTCGTCAGTTCCGTGAAATCCCCGGCCTGCTGGAAGGCAAAGCTACCGCAGACTATCGTAAATGCGTTGATATTTCCACTGCTGCAGCACTGCACGAAATGATGCTGCCCGGTATCCTGGCAATTATCGCTCCTATCGCTATGGGCTTCCTGTTCGGTACCGAAGCTCTGGGCGGTATGGTAGGCGGCGCACTGTCCTCCGGCGTACTGGTTGCTATCCTGATGGCAAACGCAGGCGGCGCTTGGGATAACGCTAAAAAATACATCGAATCCGGCGTACACGGCGGCAAAGGCAGCGAAGCTCATAAAGCTGCTGTAACCGGCGATACCGTAGGCGATCCGTTCAAAGATACTTCCGGACCGGCAATGAACATCCTCATCAAACTGATGACCATCGTTGCTCTGGTATTTGCTCCTGTACTGGCAGTACATGGCGGTATCCTGCTGAGCTTATTCAAATAAGAAAATCTAAAACACCCGCATCCGTGCGGGTGTTTTTTTATACCTGCGGTACGGCTGCCGGCAGGTGTTTACCAAATTGTTACATACCTTACCCGGAGAGCATAGTCTTGAGCGGGGTATCTATGATATAATGAACATGTATTTTATTGTGGGAGGTTGCGTGTGAAGGTTATTGAAGGAGCAGAAGAATTTTTTCTTGCCGGCAGCAACGGCAGAGGCGTGCTTTTGATTCATGGCTATACAGGCACTCCTGCTGAAATGCGTCTGCTGGGTGAGCATCTGCAGCAAGAAGGCTATACCGTCCTGGGGGTAAGGCTGCCGGGGCATGGTACGGAGCCTTGGGCGCTTAATGAAATCCAGTGGCCGGACTGGTATGACGAGGTGGCAAAAGGTTTTTACAGATTGCAGCAGTGCTGCAGCGAAGTAATGGTAGCAGGTCTTTCTATGGGAGCTTTATTAGCCATGGTTGCGGCGGCAAGGCTGCCGGTCTCTAAGGCTGTCTTTATGGCCGCTCCTATTTTCGTACAGGATTGGCGTGCGCCCCTGCTGCCTTTCTTGAAGTATTTTATCCATTACCTGAAAAAGAAAAAGCGTAATTACTTTACGGCGGAGAAGTATAATCTGGCTTATAATGTTATGCCGGTCAAGCCTTTGAGCAGTCTTTTTGCTTTAACGGCGTTATGCAAGAAGAAAATACTGCCGCAGATTACCATACCTTGCCTTATCATGCAGTCCACCGTTGAGCATACGGTAAAACCGTCCAGCGCTTCTTATATCTACGAACATTTAGGCAGTAAATACAAGAAACTGGTCTGGTACCACCGCAGCGGCCATATACTGACGCTGGATGTTGAACGGGAAGATATTTTTCAGAAGATAAGTGAATTTTTCAGAAGTGAGCAAGATGAATAAAGATTTATTAAACAACAGTGAATATACCTGGTGCTTTGCCTGCGGGAAAGATAATCCCGGCGGCCTGCATATGCGTTTTGAGCTGGACGAAGAAAAATGCCTGGCTTATTTTACGCCCCAGAAGCAGCACCAGAGCTATACCGGCAGGATGCACGGCGGACTTGTTGCCGTACTGCTGGACGAAGTGACAGGCAATTATCTGTACTGCAAGGAAGGCAGGCCTGCCTATACGGCAAAAATAGAGATTCGTTACCGTAAGCCGTTAATAATCGGCGAAGAAGTACTCTGCATCGGCAGAGAAATAAAGCGCAAAGGCCGTCTGGTTGAAATGCAGGGGCAGATTATTGCTAAAGACGGTACTGTTTTGGCAGAAGCATTGTCAAAAATGATGCTTGAGGAGTAAAAATGCAGACTAAGAATATTAAAGAAAAAATACTGGAGTGTATGCGCGGCAGCAGTTATGCGCCTATGACGGGCGAGGACCTGCTGGAAGCTATTTGCGGCGAGGACTGCAGCGCTACCAAGTTCTGGCAGGAGCTGATGGCGCTGGAAGCTAACGGCGAGATTGTCAGGACGAGGTTTGAAACCTACGGACTGCCGGAAAAAATGGGCCTGGTAACCGGCCGTTTCCAGCTGACCAGCAAAGGCTTTGGCTTCGTTATTCCCGATAACAAAGGAGAAAGACCCGATGTCTTTATTCCGCCCCGCTCGTTAAACGGCGCTATGAATAATGACCGGGTCATGGCCAGGGTAAATAACGACACCCACGGCAAGAAGCCGGAGGGTGAGATTATCAGGATCATCACCCACGCTAATAACAAGGTTGTCGGCACTTTTCACAGAAACGGCGACTTTGCTTTCGTAGTGCCGGATGATAAACGTATCGGACAGGATATCTACATTATGCGCCGTAATTTTAACGGCGCTAAGGAAGAACAGAAGGTAGTCGTAGAAATTACCGAATGGCCGCAGGAGCACCGCAGCGCTGAAGGCAAGATTGTCGAAGTGCTGGGCAATCCCGGTGATGTAGGGCTGGAGATTCTTTCCATTATCAAGCAGAACGATTTGCCGCTGGAATTTCCTCAGGAGGTTATTGAAGCCTCTAAAAAGGTACCCCGCAGCATCAGAAAATCGGAGCTGGAAGGACGCCGCGACCTGCGCGACAGGACCATCGTCACTATTGACGGCGAGGATGCTAAAGACCTTGACGATGCGGTATATGTGCAGCAGCTTAGCAAGGATGAATTTTTGCTGGGCGTGTATATCGCAGATGTCAGCTATTATGTCAAAGAAAAATCAGTGCTGGATAAAGAGGCAAGGCAGCGCGGTACCAGCGTCTATCTGGTAGACAGGGTGCTGCCCATGCTGCCGGAGCGGCTTTCTAACGGTATCTGCAGTTTGAATGCCGGCGAGGACAGGCTGGCTATGGGCTGCGAGATGCATATCGACCGTAAGGGCAAGATATTGGCTTATGAAATCTTCCCGGCAGTCATCCATGTGCGCCACCGTCTGAGCTATAATATTGTCCGGGAAATACTGGCAGGTAATGAAGAGCTGCGTCAGAAATACAGCGATATCCTGGATATGGTAGCGTTGATGGATGAGCTGCGCGGCATATTACATACTAAACGTGTAAAACGCGGTTCGATTGATTTTGATTTGCCGGAGCAGAAAGTCATTTTGGACGAGAAGCTCAAACCCATTGAAATAGTAAACCGTATCCATGGCGATGCGGAACAGATTATTGAAGAATTCATGCTTTCGGCCAATGAGACTGTGGCTCAGCATATGAGCGGCCAGAAGTGGCCCTTTGTCTATCGTGTGCACGACATTCCGGCAGAAGACAAGATGCAGGACCTGGCTCGGCTGCTGGCTAATTTTAATGTCAAATTCAAGGCCAGCGAAGAAACTAAGCCTTTGGAGATACAAAAGGCTGTGCAGGCCATGGCTGGGCGCCCCGAAGAACGTCTGGTGAATACGGTAGCGCTGCGCTCTATGAAGCAGGCAGTATATCAGACGGAAAATATCGGACACTTTGGTCTGGCGGCTAAGTATTATACTCATTTTACTTCGCCTATCAGACGTTATCCCGACCTGATCGTGCATAGACTTTTGCGCCAGTGGATGCAGCAGCCCAGGCTGACTGCCGAGCAGGCAGAGACGCTGGGAGACGAGCTGGACGTAATCGCGGAACATTCCTCTATCAGAGAAAGAGCTGCTGCCGAAGCGGAGCGCGCTACGGTAGAGCTGAAAAAGGCTGAGTACATGGCTGACCATATCGGCGAGGAATTTGACGGCGTCATTTCCGGCGTAACGGCTTTCGGTATGTTTGTAGAGCTGCCTAACGGCGTAGAAGGCTTAGTGCATATCTCCAGTCTGATGGATGATTACTATGAATTTTATGAAGACCGCTATGCACTGGTAGGTACCCATACGAAAAAGCAGTACCGGCTGGGCGATAAAGTGCGCATCGAGGTACTGCAGGTTAATATTGCCGAAGTAAGCATCGACTTTATCATGGCCGGCGAAAACGACGGTGTGCGCGAGCATATTCGTCAGCAGCTTCTGAGCAAGCAAAGCCATAGCTCCGCTTACGGGCAGAAGCGTGCAGAAGCTTTCGGCGGGGCTAAAAAGAAAAAAGACAAGGACGGTAAGGGCGCTAAAAATAAACAGCCTGGCCGGCGCAGCGGCAAACATGATAAAAGCAGGCCGTCCAAGAAACGCAGAAAGAAAAGATAATTATGGCAGAACAAAAGATAAAGATTATTGCGGAAAACAGAAAAGCCCGCCATGATTTTACTATCCATGAAACCTTTGAGGCGGGTATCGCCCTGACGGGGACGGAGGTAAAATCCCTGCGGGCAGGCAAGGCTAACATGAAGGACAGCTACGCGCAGGTTACGCGTACTGCGGAGGTATTCGTCTACAATCTGCATATCAGTCCCTATGACCACGGTAATATCTTTAACCATGACCCATTGCGCAGCCGCAGATTGCTGCTGCATAGGGAAGAGATACGCCGCCTGATCGGTAAGGTAAAGGAAAAAGGTTACGCGCTGGTACCGCTCAAGCTGTATTTTAAGCATGGACTGGTTAAGTTGGAGCTGGCGCTGGCTACTGGTAAGAAATTGTACGATAAACGCCAGGATATGGCCAAGAAAGACGCTAAGCGGGAAATGGAGCTGGCGCTGAAAGAACGCAGCCGCTGACACAAAGAGTTTACAGGCAGGATTTGCACTTTTGCTTAAACTGTGCTACAATTAAACAACAGCATATCTGCTGCTTATTACCGGGGATGTACTGGTTTCGACGGGGATAGGTGCGGTATGATAAGCGAGCCGTGGTTCCATCTGCACGCTAATCGGTGGGACGTTTAAATATAAACGCTAACGAAGATTACGCTTTAGCAGCTTAATTGCTAACTGCCCTCTGAGCTCTTCCTGCAGGCGAGGAACGGCAGTCAATATGCGGGATACCTTTTAGCTTATTCTCGGCGGCCGGGAGGGAAATTTATCGAGATAGCGACCGAGCAGCCCGTCGTCAGGCGGCAAGGGAGCGAATTTTAGTATGACGTCTGCGCTCGGAGAAAGTTGTATGGCAATATTTTCGGACAGGGGTTCGACTCCCCTCATCTCCACCACATGCTGCGCAGTCGAACACAGAAATTTTGACAAATATTGCGGTGTGGCTGGAAGTAAAAATAATGCTTGGGGGCATAGCTCAGCTGGGAGAGCGCTTGAATGGCATTCAAGAGGTCAGCGGTTCGATCCCGCTTGTCTCCACCAATTTGATGAAGTACGGACGCCATGATGTGAAAGGTGGACGAAAATAAAAGGCGATAACCTTTAGGTTATCGCCTTTTTTGCTGCCCTGTATAGCAGGCAACAGACATTTTTATATCTGCTTACAGGTGAGTAAAATGCTTTCACTATATAGGTAAAGGTTGTAAAATATATTTATACAGTTATTGAGAGGAAGATGGCAGATGCAGGAAGTTGCAGTTGAAAAGGCATTGACGTTTATTGAACCGGGACCCGTAGTACTGGTTACGACGGCAGACGGAGATAAGAAAAATGTAATGACTATATCTTGGACTATGGCGATTGACTTTAACCAGCATGTAGTGCTGACTACGGGTAACTGGAACTATTCTTTTGGTACGCTTATGCGCACGCGGGAATGTTGTATATGCATACCGCCTGCGAATATGGCGAAGACCGTTGTCGGCATTGGTATGGTGAGCGGTGAGACTACAGATAAATTTGAAAAATTTAAACTGAGTGCAGTCAAAGGCAAAATCGTCAAAGCGCCGTTAATCGGAGAATGTATGGCGTGCCTTGAATGCAGGGTTGTAGATTATATTGAAAAGTACGGCTTCATCGTGTTGAAAGTTTTACGAGTAGTCGTCAACGAAGAAGTTGTGGACAGACGTATACTGCACGCGGTAGGAGACGGAACGTTTTTTGCCGACGGAGAAAAGATAAATTTAAGAGAGGATATGACAGGCAAACTTCCGCCGTTTTTGTAATGACTGATCTGAATTAAATTTATTCCCACTTCGGCCAGGAGGAACGAAACGCTATGGAGCGAGAGGTGGACGAAGATAAAAGGCGATAACCTTTAGGTTATCGCCTTTTTGTATGCTGTGACATTAGTGCGAAAAATTGTATAACTAAATTTAAATAGGTACGCTTATAAACAATCTGAAATGCTGCTGATATGTTCTTTACTGCTTTCCTGAAAATTTTGTTAAGCTGAAAAAGCCCGCTTTGTTTTATGTGATAAAGATAATGGTATAATGAATATATCAAGATAAAAATCTATTGCAGGATAGACTTGTTGATAGTTTTGCAGGTATTAAAGATAGCGAAAAAATGAGTTTCATAATTCATAAAGTTGTATTTTGGATATGAAAGGAAGTAGAGAGTATGGCAGAAAGCTATTATGGATACCCAGGTTTGAACGGATATGATACTGTCGTAAAGATTGCAGACGGTGAAGCATACGTATACTGTGTTTCAGAAGGTAGATTTATAAAAAATAACGATTGTTTAAAGGCCAAGTATGATGCTGGCTGTGACGAATTTACCCAAGAACAGTTTTACACTATTTTAGCAGAAATAGTGGCGAAAAACTTTCATTTAGCTATTATGAGTCAAAACGTAATGCGGGCGCTTAGGATTGCGCTTCAGGCCCATGAGGGGCAGGTGGATAAAGCGGGAAGATCATATATTTTTCATCCGCTGAAAGTTGCAGAAAGTCAGCAGACAGAAGAAGCGACTATTGCTGCTCTGCTGCATGATGTGGTAGAAGACAGCAGCTTTACGTTGGATACATTAACTGCTGCCGGATTTTCTGCTGCCGTTATCGAAGCTGTTAAACTGCTTACTCATGCGCCGGATGTTAGTTACGAGGATTATGTTGAAGCCATCAGTCATAACGATATTGCCAGAGTCGTGAAGATAGCAGACCTGACGCATAATCTTGATGACAGCAGGCTGCCAGCTCCCAAAATCTTGCGGGAAGCAGAGAAACGGGCGGCAAAACGGCAGAAGTATCTGGCTTCTCTGAAATTTTTGAAGGAGCAAAAATAAATCAATAACGAGCATAAAATATTGTTTGGGAAAATATTCCTGAGAGAAAGCAGGGAATAATTCTGTAAAATGATGCGAAAGGACGATAGATAATGGCGAAAATTAAAGTTACCTTGACTAACGGAGCCAGCCCGGAAGATATATCTGATGCTATTGGTGAGTTTTTAGAACAAATAGAGCAGGAAGAAAAACAGAAAGCTAAAGAACAAGACAAGGAACAGGAGTAATTTTGAAGATAAGTAAAAGCTGAAAAAAGCAAGTTTGAAAACATAGTGAGGTCTTTATGCCTGAAATCTTTAAGAGTAAAAAGTTTTATTTGTTAATAAGTGTAATAGCGTTACTGCTGGGAGCAGTCTATTTTTTTCTCTGCAATTTGGCCAGTGAACATGCAGAAGAAATTTTCCGCAGGGAGATGAACAAGCAGCGGGTACTGCGCGGCAGCGTCACGGCGGACAGCGTCAAGGCAGATCTGTTGGGGAATGTTTCGTTTACCAATCTGGTCTGGCTGGATCAGAAAGGCGAGCCGGTACTGCTGGTGCCGCGGGGTAAGTTTAAAGTCAGTGTTTGGGATATTATCACCCGCAGTGCCGATTTAGATACTTTGCAGCAGTTAGAGCTGGATGACGCGGTGCTGTCTTTGCAGTTTGACGAGAAAATGCGGCTCGACGTTCTGCCTGATAAGAAAAGGTTTGCAGTAGCAGGAGCGCAGAAAAAAAGCCCGCATCTTGATTTGCGCGGCAAGATACCTGAGACAGAGCTGGTGCTGAAAAATTGTACTTTAAATATTACCTGCCAAAAACGTTTTTTTGTTTTGAATCAGGTACGGGCTAAAATTCAGAGCAAGACCGATGATTTTATCAAGATAGATTTTTCGTCGGGACTGTTTGGCGGCACTATGGTCGGCGACAGCATGAAACTGTATGGTAAGGTGGATATAAGTAAGGAAGAGCCTGAACTGAACTTAAACCTGACTATGTATAAGATCGTGCCTGCTTCTATGGGACTGGGCAATGTCCAGAATAATGCCGACGTCTTCCTGGAGGTCAAAGGTCAGCTGCAGCATCCTAAGGCGGACGGCGCGCTGAATTTTGCAACGCTGGATTTACCGGCCCTGCATTTCAGCAAAGTCAGCGGCAATGTGCATTATGAGGATGGGCGGGTAGATTTTACTGACGTTACCGGCAGTATCTACGGCGGAACGGTGGAAGCTGCTGGCAATTATACCATAGATAACCGGCACTACAGTATCGACGCGCTGGGGCATGATTTAATGGCGTCCATTGCGGCTAAAAGTACAAAAATACACTGCCGTGTGGAGCTGGATCTGAAAATGCGCTCGGAAGGCAGAGCGGATACAGTCCATACCTACGGCAGTTTTACGTCCGGGGCCGGTGATTATATGCTGATACCTTTTGAAAGCATCAGCGGTAAATTTGATAATAAAAATAAAGTGTTGCAATTTAAAGACGTCGTCATCAAGACCGATATTGGCAATGTCGTTACCGACAGTTTCAAGCTTGTGAACGGCAGGGTATATCTGGAAGATATCTTTTTGGAAGCGCCTGACGGCAGTGAAAAAATCAAGGTACGCTGATACTTTAGAACAGCGTATCCATGATTTCTTCTTTAGGCTCTTTTTCCAGCGTGCAGGGATGCACCTTGTTGCGGGAAAGATGGCCGCATTCAAAATTATAGATATCGGCTAAATGCTCGAAGTCCTGCGCAGAAGGATTGTTTTCCAGTACCTTGCTGACGATGGCGGCGCAGGCTCTGGCATCTTCCAGCGCATGGTGATGTCTGAATTTAAAGCCTACATGACCGGCAACATTGTCCAGGCTGTAGCCGGACAGCTGCGGAAACGCTTTTTTGGCCAGCACCCAGCTGCAGATATAAGTAAAAGCAGGATGGGGCAGATAGTAGGCGTTGAGGGTATAACGCAGGACGTTGATATCGAATTTGGCGAAATGGGCAACGACCTGCTTGTTATGCAGGCGGGGGAAGATGTCCGGCCACAGCTGTTCAAAATTAGGTTCATGGGCGACCATTTCCTCAGTGATACCGTGCACGGCGATATTGTCAGGATTAAAATACATAATCTTAGGACGGATGAGGTGGTAATATTCATCAGTGATGACGCCGTCTTTGACTGTAACGAGCCCGATGGCGCAGGCGCTGTCGCGGCTGGCATTGGCGGTTTCAAAGTCTATTGCTGTAAATTCCACGCTTGTACCTTCTTTCTCTTGATTTGTGTTTATGACGTTTCCCTTTACTTGCTAACATTGTAGCATAAAGCCCTGCTTTTGTGGCAGAAATTGTGAAAGTTTTTTGTCAGAATAGTGTGCCTTAATTTTCTTTATGATATACTATTAGTAGTTAGTATTTTGGAGGCTGTTATGGAAACAAGGGTGGCTGTCATCTCAATAATCGTTACGGATGAGGATGCCGTGCAGGAGCTTAATTTGCTGCTGCATCAGTATGGGCAGTATGTAATCGGCCGGATGGGTATTCCTTACCGCAGCAAGGGCGTGAATATTATCTGCGTAGCTGTGGATGCGCCGCAGGATATCATCAACGCACTTTCCGGCAAATTGGGACGTTTGAAAGGCGTCACGGCCAAAGCGGCATATTCCAACGTTGCTGACAAACATTAAAACGATTATCTCCGCTTAGCGGAAATAATAAATCTAACAGGGAAGCAAAGCTGACTTGAAAGGACTGAAATTATGTATAATGTAAAATCCATGAAGGCTGAAGAATTTATCAGCCACGAAGAAATTCTTGACACATTGGCTTACGCTGAAGCCAATAAGGACAATCTGGCGCTGGTCGATGAGATCATTGCCAAAGCGGAGCTGCGTCAGGGTTTGTCCCATCGTGACGCTTCTGTGCTGCTGGCCTGCGAGGATGCGGAACGTATCGCCAAAATCTACGCGCTGGCAGAACAAATTAAAAAGGACTTCTACGGCAACCGTATCGTTATGTTTGCGCCGCTGTATCTGTCTAATTACTGCATCAACGGCTGTACCTACTGTCCTTATCACGCGAAAAATAAACATATTGCCAGAAAGAAGCTGACCCAGGAAGAAGTACGGGCAGAGGTTATTGCCCTGCAGGATATGGGCCATAAGCGCCTGGCGCTGGAAGCCGGCGAAGATCCGGTCAACAATCCGCTGGAATATATTCTGGAATGTATCAAGACTATTTATTCTATCAAGCATAAAAACGGCGCTATCCGCCGCGTCAACGTCAATATTGCGGCAACCACCGTGGAAGATTACCGCAAGCTCAAAGAAGCAGGCATCGGTACTTACATCCTGTTCCAGGAAACCTACCATAAAGAAAGTTATGAAGCGCTGCATCCAACCGGGCCCAAGCATAATTACGCCTACCATACGGAAGCTATGGACAGAGCCATGGAAGGCGGCATCGACGATGTGGGTCTGGGCGTATTGTTCGGTCTGGAACGCTATAAATATGAATTTGCCGGCCTGCTGATGCACGCCGAGCATCTGGAAGCAGTACACGGCGTCGGCCCGCATACCATCAGCGTACCGCGCATTAAACACGCCGACGATATCGACCCCAATGCTTTTGCTAACGGCATTGACGACGAAACCTTTGCTAAACTGGTAGCGCTCATCCGTATCGCCGTTCCGTATACGGGCATGATTGTTTCTACCCGTGAAAGCCAGGCTGTACGTGAAAAAGTGCTGCGGCTGGGGATTTCTCAGATCAGCGGCGGTTCCAGGACTTCTGTAGGCGGCTATACCGAAGCAGACAGACCTACGGATACCGAACAGTTTGACGTTTCCGACCAACGTACTTTGGACGAGGTTGTACACTGGCTTATGGATTTAGGTTATATTCCTTCCTTCTGCACCGCCTGCTACCGTGCGGGACGTACCGGCGACAGATTCATGGAGCTGTGCAAGTCCAAACAGATTCAGAACTGCTGCCACCCCAACGCTTTGATGACTTTGAAAGAATACCTGGTGGACTATGCTTCTGAAGAAACCCGCGCTATCGGCGAAAAACTTATTGAAGCAGAACTTTTGAATATTCCGAAAGAGAATGTCCGCGCTGTATGTGCCGATCATTTAAAGAAAATTGAAGAAGGTATCCGCGATTTTAGATTCTGATAACGGCTGTAAAAAATAAAAGCTGCCTGCATTTTGCAGGCAGCTTTTTATGTTACTGCGTTATTCATTTAATAAATTGAGCTTGGCAAACAGTCTGAACAGCAGGCTCATAATGATGGCTACCAGAGTAGCGAGCACCATACCCTGTACGCTGAAAGCGCCGAAAGAGATTTTAGCCCCGGACAGGCCGATAATCATGACTACGGAGGTCATAACCAGATTGGAAGATTTGCTGTAATCAACTTTCTGTTCTACCAGTACGCGGATACCGGAAGCAGCGATAACGCCGAAAAGCAGGATGCAGATGCCGCCCATAACGGGAACGGGAATGCTGTGAATCAGTTCGGACAGCTTGCCGATAAAGGAAAGCATGATGGCCATGACGGCAGCGCCGCCGATAACCCAGACGCTGTAAACCTTGGTGATGGCCATGACGCCGATATTTTCACCGTAAGTGGTGTTGGGGGTTGCGCCCGCAAAACCGGAGATAACGTTGGAAAGGCCGTCGGCAAATAAAGAGCGGGAAAGGCCCGGATCTTTGATTAAATTGCGGCCGACGATATTGCCGGTAACAACCAGGTGGCCGATGTGTTCTGCCAGTACGACGAGCGCCGCAGGCGCGATAATCATGATGGCATTGATATTAAAGGTAGGCGCGTAAAAATGCGGCAGCTGCAGCCAGGGAGCGTCGATAATCGGCTGGAAGTTGACCATGCCCATGAAAGCGGCGAAGATATAGCCGCAGATAACGCCGAACAGGATGGGGATGATGCTCATAAAGCCGCGGAAAGCTACGGAGCCGATGATGCCTACCGCCAGTGTGAACATGGACACGGCGATATTGGCAGGCTGGATATTATCACCGGTAAGACCTGCCATGTTGGCGGCAACAGGAGCAAGCTCAAGGCCGATAACGGCGATGATGGCGCCCATGGCAGCGGGCGGGAAGATGGCGTCAATCCATTGCGTGCCGGTATAGTGGATGATAATGGAAAACAGCATGAACAGCAGACCGAAGACGATGAAGCCGGACTGGGCATCAGTGTAGCCGGATGTGGAGAGAATCAGCAGCACCGGCGAGATAAAGGCGAAGCTGGAACCCAGATAGGAGGGAATCTTGCCCTTGGTCAGAAAGATGTACAGCAGCGTGCCGATACCGTTCATAAACAGACAGGTAGTAGGATTTACCCCGAACAGGAAAGGTACGAGCACCGTGGAGCCGAACATGGCGAACAGGTGCTGGATACTCAGCGGGATATTCAGTAACAGGGGTGGACGTTCTTCAACTTGGATAACTTTTCTTTCCAATGCATAGGACCTCGTTTCTTTCGTTTATTTTTATATTGTAAAAGCTTTAACGCGTATTGGCAAGCAAAAATATTATCAGGTTTGGCAGAAGACAAGGGAAAAGTTTGCCTGCGGCTGCTTAGACAGGTATAATGAAGATGTAAACTGAGGAAATGGAGAGATTATCATGCTGAAGATAAATAAAGAACGTGTACAGGCCTTACTGGAAGGATTGGCTGCCTTTGGCAGGACGCAGCAGGGTATCACCCGGCTGGCTTACAGCCAGGAAGACAGACAGGCGCAGGACTGGCTGTTGTCACAGATAGAGGATTTACAGCTGGAGATAAGGCAGGACGCTGTCGGCAATGTGTTTTTGCGTAGGGCAGGTGAAAATCCGCAGCTGGCTCCTGTCGCTACCGGCTCGCACCTTGATACGGTCATCCACGGCGGCGCTTACGACGGTATGTGCGGCGTGGTGGGCGCGCTGGAAGCTCTGCGTATGCTGGCAGATGAGAAGCTGCAGCGCAGTATCGACATGATTATTTTCCGGGCAGAGGAATCCAGCCGCTTCGGCTTTGCCACTATCGGCAGTAAACTGCTGACTGGCAGCGCTGCGCCCAATATGTTCGACAAAGCGGCAAAAAAGGATGATGTTACTTTTACGGAGGCTTTGCGTCAGTGGGGCTGCGACCCGGAACGGTATCAGGAAGCTGTGCTGCCTGCAGGATATTATCAAAGTTTTGCCGAAATCCATATCGAGCAGGGTAAGGTGCTGGAAACAAAAGAGCTGCAGCTGGGCATCGTGCATAATATTGCCGCGCCTACCCGTTTCAAACTGCATATCCAGGGTATGGCCGACCATTCCGGCGCGACGCCCATGGGGATGCGCAAGGATGCGCTGGTAAGTGCTGCCAAACTGATCCTGGCCGTGCAGGATGCGGCAGAGGCAGAAATGGATTGCGGCACTGTAGCTACCGTAGGCGTAGTGGAAGTAGAGCCCGGCTCTATCAATGTGGTGCCGGGAGCAGTAACGCTGTGGGTAGATTTGAGAGGCGTGGAGACGGAAAGTATCATGCGCGCTCTGCAGAGCATCAAGGATGCGATGGCTGTAATAGCGGTAAAAGACGGCGTAGGCATCGATATGGAGATGCTGACTGCCGATAAGCCGGTGGCGCTGAGCGCAGAACTGGCAGAAAAACTGGAAGCTGTCTGCGAGCAGAAAAACTTTACCTATCTGCATATGAACAGCGGCGCAGGCCATGACGCCATGCATATGGCGAAAATCGCGCCGACCATCATGCTGTTTATTCCCTGTCGGGGCGGTATCAGCCATAATCCGGCAGAATACGCTGCTAACGACGATATCTGCCGGGCGATAGAAGTACTGGCAGAATTTCTGAAACAGGAAGCAAATGCCTAAACTAAAAAAACTTCTGAACTTTAAGTTCAGAAGTTTTTTCTTTATACGCCGGTGCCGTCAAAGCAGGGAATAAAATCCTTGCAGGCAGCGGACGCTTCTTCCTGCACGAAGCCGTCTTCGATAGAGCTGTCCATGAGGTAAGCTTCCACCTCTGCATATTCTTCGTCGGTAACCTTACGGTTTATTTCCGGGTATTCAGCTGCACGGCCGCAGGGAACATACTGGCGCATCAGGCTGAACATAACCTGCCCTGGTTTAAAGTTTTGGGCAACCCAGTCGATAATCTTCTTGCTTTCTTCAAGCAGTCCGGGCAGGATAAGATGGCGGATGATGACGCCGCTTTCCATGATGCCGTCGTCGTTAAGCTTATAATCGCCAACCTGGCGGTACATTTCCTTGATAGCCTGGGTAGCGGTGCGGAAATAATAGGGGGCGTTGCTGTATTTAATGGCCGGCTGGTCGTTATAGTATTTCAGATCCGGCAGATAAATCTGCACTTTGCCCTGCAGGCGGCGCAGCGTATCCTGCGTTTCAAAGCCGCTGGTATTGTAGACTACAGGGACGGGGAGCCTGGCATCAAGACTTTTGATAACCGCTTCGGTAAAGTGAGTCGGCGTTACCAGGTTGATGTTGTGAGCGCCCTGGGCAATCAGCTCCTGGTAGATTTCTTTCAGCCGGTCGACAGTGATTTCCTTGCCGAAATTTTTGCAGCTAATTTCGTAGTTCTGGCAGAAAACGCAGTGCAGGTTGCAGCCGGAAAAAAAGACGGTACCGCTGCCTTTGGTGCCGCTGATGCAGGGCTCCTCCCACATATGCAGACCGGCGCGGGCGACGATAGGCAGCATACCGCAGCCGCAGCTGCCGAACATGCCTTCGGTATCGGTAATGCTCTCAGGGCGGTCAACGCCGCAGCGGTGAGGGCAGACATAACAGTAAGTCACGGTAATCATCTCCTGAAATATTTAATAGCTGTTTTTATTGTAGCATACTGTAAAATTATTGACAAAAATATCGTCTGATTTTATAATTTTAGTAGATACAGGTCATATAACTGACGGAAAGTGGACTACCACATGGGAGTATGACCGGTGACGCCGACCGTCTGGGCAGATGAACCAGTCAGTGTCGGTTTTTTATTTTTAAGGAGGTTATGAACGTGAACGAATTAGCCTTGAAATACGGCTGCAATCCCAATCAGGCCAAAGCCCGCATTTATATGAAAAACGGTAAAGAACTGCCTATCGAGGTATTGAACGGCCGCCCCGGTTATATCAATTTTCTGGACGCTTTCAACAGCTGGCAGCTGGTCAAAGAATTAAAAGAAGCTACCGGCCTGCCTGCAGCTGCTTCTTTTAAACATGTCAGCCCGGCTGGCGCTGCTGTAGGCCTGCCGATGAGCGATATTTTGAAAAAAATCTATTATGTGGACGATCTGGAGCTTTCTCCGCTGGCAACCGCATATGCCCGTGCCCGTGGTGCTGACCGCATGAGCTCCTATGGCGATTTTGTTGCTCTGTCCGACGTGTGCGACAAAGAAACAGCTGCTATGCTGGCGCGCGAAGTTTCCGACGGCGTTATTGCGCCTGGCTACACCGACGAAGCATTGGCTATTTTGAAAACCAAACGCAAAGGCACTTATAATGTCATCAAGATTGACCCTGATTATGTGCCGGAGCTGGTAGAAAGCAAGGAAGTTTTCGGTATCACATTCGAGCAGGATCGTAATGAAGCCAAAATTACTGCGGATTTGCTGGCTAACCGCCCCACAGTCAATAAAGATATTCCCGAAGCTGCAGTACGCGATTTACTGATTGCGCTCATTACTTTGAAATATACTCAGTCCAATTCTGTCTGTTACGTTAAAGACGGCCAGGCTATCGGCATCGGCGCCGGCCAGCAGTCCCGCGTGCACTGCACCCGTCTGGCAGGCAATAAGGCTGACATCTGGTGGCTGCGCCAAAATCCGAAAGTGCTGGCGCTGCCCTTCAAGGATTCCATCCGCCGCCCCGACCGCGACAACACCATTGACGTATATATTTCCGACGATTATGAAGACGTGCTGGCAGACGGCGTCTGGGAAAACTTCTTTACGGAAAAACCTGAACCGCTGACCCGTGAAGAAAAGAAAGCCTGGATTGCTCAGCTCAAAGATGTTGCTTTGGGCAGCGACGCTTTCTTCCCCTTCGGTGATAACATCGAGCGCGCTCATCGCAGCGGTGTACAGTATATTGCTCAGGCAGGCGGCTCTATCCGCGACGATAATGTCATCGAAACCTGCGATAAATACGGCATGGCTATGGCCTTTACCGGTCTGCGTCTGTTCCATCATTGATTTATCAGTAAAATTAAAAGACTGCAACTTTAACGTTGCAGTCTTTTTTGCTTATTTTGTGTTTATGCTTCCAAAAGCCGGTGTAACATCTAACCCAATCTCAAAAACCCTGTTCCAGGGCAGATATACTGATACGGAAAGATCAGTCAGGTAAAAATCCTGTTCCTGAGTGCTGTAAAATGGGGTACGTCCCAGATTGTAGTGCAGCAGTTCTGCCGTCTTGCGGTTTAAATACTGGCGCGTCAGCTCCTGCGCCAGATGCTGGCCGTCAGGCGTCAGGTCGTAAGCGTCGTAACCGCGCATCTCCAACGCTTGTTTGAGCTGGGAGCAGAAAAGTTTCTGATATATATAATCGTCCAGCAGCCGTTCCGCTGTAAAGGTAAGATTGGCGGCGTAAAGCGCAGGCAGCTGCTCTGGCGACAGCTGGCGGCAGCGTCCGGCAAAAATCACGGCCTGGGCGATTACTGTTCCGGCAGAATTGCTGAACGTATTCCAGCCGGCATAGGCGGATAATTTATTGACAGGAACATTATACTGCAGTAACTTAGGCATCAGCAGTTCGTCTTCTATATAATTTGCCGATAAGTCGATTAAGGCGACATGCTTATAATCGTTCAATAACTGCTGCAGTTCCTGTGCCTGTTTTTTTTGCGGCTGAAAAGCATCGTTGCCGCAGTTGATGTAAAGAACAATATCAGCCTGCTGTTTATCTTCGGTTAATTTAGCGCCGGCAAGGGCAATTTTATCGCGCAGCGTTTCGCCTACGCTGGCCGCCATAAAGGGCATATAGATAAATTCCATCTCCGGCGCAGCATACTGCAGGCAGATTGCGGGGACATAATGCTGTGCTTGCAGGTAATTGCGGGCAATCAGTACGCAGGCAATCTCATCGGCGCCATAGGTTATATGTCCGGCGCGTGAAGCGGTATACATGCGGGCGTGATTGGTGTTGCGGTTGGGCAGTCCGAAGCTGGAGCCGTCGTCCTGGCCGATAACGGTGCAGATATCGTGCAGCGGCAGCGTCAGCAGGTATTTATTGAAGTTATCGTTATTACTGTATAATGAAATATATTTTTTCAGGATGTCCTGCGGAATCTTACTTTCTATTTTTAACAGATCGAGAGTGAGCTGCGGGTCGCCAAAAGTCTCGGTCATATCTTTGAGGCGCGCGTACTGCATCAGATGCCACTGGTACCAGCGGTCGGGCAGCAGATGGTCGCTGACTAAAAGACGCGGGATGATGGAAAAGACGCTGTAAGATACATCAGGATACTTGGCCTGCAATCGCAGCATTTCCGAAAGAAAGCGCCGCTGCTCTTGGGCTTTGCCCAGCGGCAGGCGTGAGTTTATCAGTCCGCCGTGAATTAACAGGTCGGAAGAAATGATGGCGTTGTCTTTATCGGCAAGATTATCCTGCAGCCAGCGGTAAAGTTTTTCTCTGTCGGCAGGCCGGCGGTAGTTGTCAAGAAAACCGATTGGCGGTAAAATTACTTTTGTACCGGCCAGGTGTCCCAGCTGCTGAGGCATCACGGTGCAGACGGGACGGCTGTCCAGCGGCAGCAGCAGCGTCGTGCTGCTTGGGGGCAGCGTCGGCAGGTTGACAGGTTGCGCAGCCGGCAGACGCCAGCAGGCAAAATAAAAGAGCAGGACGGAAAAAAGAAGGAAGAAGAGAAATTTTTTCACGTCGACTGCTCCTTTGCATAGATAATATAGTTGTTATCATTATAACATAGTTAGGAGTATTATATGAGGATAATTACCGGGCGGGTCAGGGGGCTGCAGCTGACCACGCCGAAAAATATGGATGTGCGGCCTACTGCCGACAGGGTCAAGGAATCGGTTTTCAATATTATCGGCAGCAGGATTATCGGCGCGAGTGTGCTGGACCTTTTTGCCGGAACAGGGAATCTGGGTCTGGAAAGCTGGAGCCGCGGCGCAGCCGATATTACCTTTATCGACGAGAGCAGGGAATCGCTGCGGCTGGTAGAAAGCAATATTGCCAAATGCCGGGCCCAGGCAGACTGCACTGTTATCAAAGGCAACGCGGTCAATATTATTGAAAAACTGTATCGGCAGGGGCGGCGTTTTGACTTTGCTTTTTGCGACCCGCCCTATAATAAAGGCTGGCTGGACAGGATTGTTACAGCTCTGCAAGAAGCGCCGCTGCTTAAGGAAGGCGGTTATCTGATTGTAGAACGTGCTTGCCATGAAGCGATTACCTTGCTGCCGCAGGCTTACGAGCTGGCGCGCAGTGAAAAGTACGGCGAGACGCTGGTAGATTTTATCCGTTTTAATGGTAATAGTCAGCAGCAGTAGCGTCTAAAAATCTGCAAAATAAATTTATGTAAAATAAAGGAAATAATGTTTTTGTGTCGAATAAGACACAGAATAATACTTTGATGTTTTTATCAAAGATATTTTAGGAGGTCTGGCTATGCGCAGAGCAGTTTGTCCAGGAAGTTTTGACCCTGTTACCAAGGGGCATATAGACATTTTTGAAAGAGCAAGCGCTATGTTTGATGAAATCATCGTCAGCGTTTTTCATAATCCGGGAAAAGATAAGGCAATGTTTTCCATGGAAGAAAGGGTGGAAATGCTGAAACTTGCTACCAGTCATATTCCTAACGTCAGGGTAACGCATTTTTCCGGGCTGCTTAATGAATTTTGCGTGCAGGAGAAAGCTCCGTTTATTGTCAGGGGTCTGAGGGCCTTTTCTGATTTTGAATATGAATTCCAGCGTGCGCTGCTGATCAAGAAGATTGACCAGAATCTGGAAACTGTTTTTATTATGACCAATGCCAAATATTCTTTTGTCAGCTCTTCAGGCGTTCGTGAGCTTGCCACCTTTGGCGGACAGCTGAAGGACCTGGTTCCCGAATGTATTGAGAAAAGAGTACGTGAGCATGTTGCGAAAACGTTAGAGTAGTCAGGGAAGAGGGATGCACATGATTGAACGTAATAATACCAATGTAGCTTTAGACAGGATTTTTGAGGAAGCTTATGAGATGCTGGCCAGTGCCCGCCGCCTGCCCCTTGTGGATAAGGTGATTATCGAAGAAAACGATTTTATCAGCATCTTGGACGATCTGAAGGAAGCTATCCCCAAAGAAGTCCGCAGCGCCAGCCAGGTACTGGAAGAACAAAAGAGTATCGTCAACAAGGCCTATGAAGAAGCTGACCGCATCGTGCAGCAGGCTAAGAGCGAGGCTGAACGCATCGTAGGCGCAGCAAGCGCCGAAGCCGACCGCAAGGTGCAGCAGGAAGAAATCGTCAAGCAGGCTAATGCCGTAGCTGAGGATATTAAGGCTAATGCATTGCGCTACCAGGAAGAGATTAAGCAGGAAGCTGACGAATATGCTGAGCGGGTAAAACAGGAATCTTTGCAGTATGCAGACGATATGCTGGCTTATCTGGGCAGCAATCTGCAGTCTGCCTTGCAGGGACTGGCTGATAACCGCAGCAGTATTATCGAGGAACGCAAGAATCTGGACAGCAGGAAGCATAATCTGCTGGAAGGCGGTCTGGACGAAGAAGAATAACTGGAAGAATAAACAAGGTGCATATCTGATGATATGCACCTTTTAGTTTTTGTAGTATGGGGAGGTAAGAAAATCGCTGCCTGCCGGACGCTGCAGCAGCAGAGACAATAAATCGCTGGCTGCCAGGTCAAGCTCCAGCTGCTGGCGAAATGCTTCGCTTCTGTCGCGGAAGGGGTTGCGCCCCAGCTTGGTAAGCAGCGGCAGCGGACTGTTTTGCTTGATTGTTTGCAGCAGGCTACGCCCCTGTTGGTTAAAGGCCAGGATACGCAGATAGGCAGGCTGCTGCTGAGCAAAATCTGCGGCGCTGCGATGCAGCAGAAGCTGCAGGAAAAGGCGGCGGATGCGGGAGGCAGGATAGCGCTTGCCGCTGCACAGCGCGACGGCTTCTGTCAGCGAGCTGCAGGAGGCTGCGCGTTTCAGTATATTTTCCAGGCCTTCGCTGCATTGGCAATAGGCAGCGATTTGCCGAGGCGTAAGCATCCGCAGGCGGTAGCTGATAAGGCTCCAAAGCGTTTGCTGACTGGCAGGGAGAGAATAGGGAAGCGAGCGGAGCTTTGCATATACGTCAGGCGGTGCCGCGCAGGCTATTTTCTCCGTTTTTCCTGCCTGTAAGGCCTGGCGGATAGCGGTAGCGCTGGCAATGCTGCCGTTGATGGACGTATCGTTGTAAGCGGCGTGCAGGCGGCGGATAAATAATGGTTTGATAGACGTCTTCTGCAGCGCCTTAGAATATTCTAAGGCCAGGATATCGTTGGGAGTGTTCAGATGCACCGTCTCTCCCGTAAGATCACGCAGCGCCTGTTCGCTGGCTGCCGCATAGGACAGGCCTTGACGCAGTTTTGCCTGCAGCAGCTTGCTGCATTCCGGCGTAGTCAAAGCGGCGGAAAGGGAGAGAAAATCAGCCGCGGGATTTTCTGCGCCGCAGGAAAGCGTACTTACGCAGCCGCAGGCTGTCAGCAGCGATACCGCTCCGGCTGCAAAATACTGGGCGCTGCGCAGGGAAAAGGCTGCGGGAAGTTCGATGACGAGGTCGGCCCCGTTGTCGACGGCCAGACGGGCACGAGTCCATTTATCCAGCAGCGCCGGCTCGCCGCGCTGCATGATGCTGCCGCTCATAATGACGATGACCGGCAGCCCGATGATTTTCCGGGTCTGTTCTAAATGGTAAAGATGTCCGTTGTGGAAAGGATTGTATTCGGCGATGATGCCTGCTGCCTGCTGCATAATGATACTCCTGTCTGAAAATATATCTGATTTCATTATAACACAAAAATAAATTGGAAAAATTAGTAGCAGGTCATAAAATACTCTGTTCAATTTCTTAAAATTAGTGTATACTATAAATATAGTTTGTTGAAAGATTACAGCCCGTTTGTATAGAAATAGTCAATAATATTTGCAGGAGGCTTATCGTGATCGTTTTTGTTGTAAACTGCGGCAGTTCATCAATTAAATATCAGCTGATCAACATGGAAGGCGAAAAGGTGATGGCCAAGGGCCTGATCGAGCGTATCGGCATGGAAGGCTCCAGCCTCAAGCATACGCCGTCCGGCAAATACACGGTAGATTTTACTGAAGAGATTCCTGACCATAAGGTCGGCATCCAGATGGCCTTAAAGGCGCTGACCAACAGCGAATACGGTGTTATTTCCGATATGTCGGAGATTGATGCGGTTGGTCACCGCGTAGTGCACGGCGGCGAGCGTTTTACCGACAGTGTGCTGATTACCTCTGATGTCCTGCAGGGCATCGAGGCGTGCAGCGAAATTGCGCCGCTACACAACCCGCCTAACCTGTACGGTATCAGAGCCTGCATGGAGCTGATGCATGATACGCCGCAGGTAGCGGTTTTTGATACGGCTTTCCATCAGACCATGCCTAAAGTGGCCTACTTGTACGGCCTGCCGTATGAGATGTATGTTAAATACGGCTTGCGCAGATACGGTTTCCATGGCACTTCCCATAAATATGTGGCGCAGGTAGCAGCAGAGATGATGGGCGAGCATATGAATGATTTGCGTATTATTACCTGTCATCTGGGTAACGGCGCCAGCATTACGGCCATTAAGTACGGCAAGTCCATTGATACGAGTATGGGCTATACGCCGCTGGAAGGACTGATTATGGGTACCCGCAGCGGCGAGATCGACCCGGCTATCATTCCTTTCCTGATGGAAAAGGAAAACATGGACGCGCAGCAGATAGACGATTACCTCAACAGGCGCAGCGGCATCCTGGGTATCTCCGGCCTGTCCAGCGACTTCCGCGACCTGGAAAGCGCGGCTAACCGCGGCGATGAACGCAGCCAGCTGGCGATAGATGTCTTTGCCTATAAAGTAAAAAAATACATCGGCGGCTATGTTGCCGCGATGGGCGGTGTAGACGCCATCGTCTTTACTGCCGGCTTGGGTGAGAATTCTCCCTTTATGCGTGATAAAATCTGCAATGGCCTGGAATATCTTGGCACCCGTATCGATCCCGACTTGAACAAGGTGCGCGGCAAGGCGCGCGAAATCAGCGTTAAACGCGCCCGCGTAAAGATCTTCGTCATCCCGACTAACGAAGAACTTGTCATTGCTCGTGATACCTATAATATCTGCCGCAGGATCATCAAACTGTAGGCTATTTTGCTGCAAGTTATTTTTAGCGGCGCAAGATGTTTTACTTGACAAAGACGCCGTGCATAGATATAATTGTAACGATTGGTGAAATATGATTAAATTAAATGTCGCAGAAATCAAAAGAAGACTGGTCGGCAAAAAGACTTTTGCCTATGACCTTGCGCCGGACGAGCTGGAGATAACGTCTGCTGATATGGACGTTGTCGGAACAGTAAGGGCGGAAGGCTGTATCAGTAACGCCGGTGACGTATTGCTCCTGGAGGCCGAATTGAGCGCGCAGGTGCGGCGCACTTGCGGGCGTTGCCTGAAAGAGTTTACGGCTGTTACAAAAGCAGATGTTTTGGAGAAGTTTTATCCGGCAAGTGCTGAAAATATCGAAAAAGATGCTTTTGTGTACGATTCGGATGTCGTTGACATAACGGAACCGCTTCGTGAAAGCCTGCTGCTTGCAGAACCTATCCAGGCTCTCTGCAAAGAAGACTGCAAGGGACTTTGTCCTGTCTGCGGAGCTGATCTCAACAGCGGCGACTGCGGATGCGACAGGTTCTCTGTTGATCCTCGGCTGGCGGCATTAAAGCAATTCATCAAAAATTAAATTTACCTGATAGCACTGAGGAGGTGTGTTGAGAAATGGCAGTACCTAAGAGAAAAATGTCCAAAGCCCGTCGTGATTCCCGTCGTGCTAACTGGAAATTGACTGTACCTGGCATGGTTGAATGCCCGCAATGTCATGAAATGAAAATGCCGCACCGTGTTTGCCCTGAATGCGGTTACTACAATGGCAAACAAGTCATTGCTAAAGCTGAATAATTCAGAACTTATGAGCTCTTGAAGGAAACTTCAGGAGCTTTTTGTTTTGGTAAAATAATTTTTGGCGCAGCGGGCAGGCAAAATTGTAAATTTAATTAGAAGTTTAAAAAATAAACTTGCCAAATCATCCCGCGGCTTTTATAATAAAAACAGATATTATGAGCAGGTACTAAAAAGTAGGTGAGATGATGAACTCTTCAAAAAAGTTAATACGCCATGAACGGCTGAAAAAGCTTTTGCTGGATAATCCGTTCCTTACCGATGAACAGCTGGCTAAGACTTTGCAGGTGAGCGTTCAGACCATCCGCCTCGACCGCATCGCGCTGGGGATACCCGAGCTGCGGGAGCGCACGCGCCATATGGCGGAGGATGCGCAGACCAAGGTACGTGCCATTGACAAAAAGGATATTGTCGGCGAGCTCATCGACCTGGAGCTGAACAAGGTGGGGATTTCCACATTGAAGATTACGCAGGAGATGGTGCTGGAGAAAACCGGCGTCGCCCGCGGCTATTATATGTTCGCTATGGCCGATACGCTGGCGCTGGCAGTGGTGGACGCGCAGGCCGCGCTTACCGGCGTGGGCAACGTGAAATACAAGGTGCCGGTTTACGCGGGCGCGACATTGGTTGCGAAAGCGGAAGTCATCCGCCGCCGCAACGATAAATATTTTATCTGGGTCAAGATCAGAAATAATAATGAAGAGGTTTTCAGAGCTAAATTTATTATCGTATCGCTGGATAATGAAAGGAAGCAGAAATAATGAAGATTGCAGTAGACGTCATGGGTACGGATTACGGCCCGAAAGAGCTTGTGCTGGGAGCCGTTAACGCGGTAAAGGCTTTCGGCTGCGAAACAGTGCTCGTAGGTGACGAAACTATTATCAAAGGGTTGCTGCGGGAATATCACGCAGATAATGATGACCGCATCACCATCCACCATGCAGGGGAAGTCATCGCCATGGACGAACATCCGGCCATCGCGGTAAAATCGAAGAAAGACGCTTCCATCGTGGTGGCTGCCAGACTGCTGCGCAATAAGGAATGCGATGCGCTTGTTTCTTCCGGCAGTACGGGAGCAGCTGTAGCTGCCGCGTTATTCTGTCTGGGCAGAATCAAAGGTATAGAAAGACCGGCGATTGCTACGCCCATCCCCAGCCTGACCGGCACTACCGTGGTGCTTGACAGCGGTGCGAAGGTGGACGCCAAACCTGAGCATATGGTACAGAGCGCTATCATGGGCAGCGTATATGCAGAAAAAATGTTGCATATTGCTAATCCCCGGGTAGGACTTTTGAATATCGGTGAAGAAGAAACTAAAGGTAATGAGCAGGCGCTTGCAACATATCCGCTGTTAAAACAGGCCCGGCAGATCAATTTTATCGGCAATGTGGAAGGGCGCGATATCAACAAGGGTACTGTGGATGTCGTCGTGTGCGACGGCTTTGTGGGCAACGTCGTATTGAAATTTGCCGAAGGACTGGCCAGCGCTATTATGAAGCTGATTAAAGAAGCTATCTTAAATGGCGGCGTACTGGCAAAATTGGGCGGCCTTTTAATCAAGCCGGCCATGAAGAAACTGAAAAAACGCCTTGATCCGGCGGAATACGGCGGAGCGCTCCTTTTGGGCGTGCGCGCGCCGTTCATCATCTGCCACGGCAGTTCTAAGGCGAAAGCCATTACCAGCGCTATCGGCGTGGCGATGGATTTTGTGGAAAAAGATGTTGTGCATATTATCGGACAGAAAATAGCTGAAGCTCGCGAAAGAAATGAGGAAATAAATCAATGATGAGATCTGTTGGTGTTTTAGGAATTGGTTATTATGTTCCAGAAAAAACTTTGACTAATTTTGATTTGGAAAAAATGGTGGATACCAGCGATGAATGGATTACGGAACGTACCGGCATCAAGCAGCGTCATATTGCTGCTGAGGGCGAGGCTACTTCCGATATGTCGCTTACGGCGGCTCAGAACGCGCTGGCTGATGCAGGCGTTTCCCCGGAAGAAATCGACCTGGTAATCGTAGCGACCGCTTCTCCCGACCACGCTTTCCCGTCTACCGCGTGTCTGATCCAGGACAGGATCGGCGCGAAGAATGCTGCTGCGTTTGACCTTTCCGCAGGCTGCAGCGGTTTCGTTTACAGCCTGGGCGTTGCCAGCCAGATGATTAAGAGCGGTCTGTATAACAAGGCGCTGATTATCGGCGCGGAGACCTTGTCCCGCATTATGAACTGGAAAGACCGCAATACCTGCGTACTGTTCGGCGACGGCGCAGGCGCAGCTGTCGTAGGCGTCGTTGAAGACGGCCTGGGCGTGCTGGGCATCGACCTTGGCTCCGACGGCAGCGGCGGCAAATACCTGTTCCAGCCGGCCGGCGGCAGCCGTAAGCCTGCCAGCCCGGAGACTGTAGAAAATAACGAGCATACCATCCATATGAATGGGCCGGAAGTATTCAAATTTGCTATCCAGATTATGGGCAAGACCGCTAAACGCGCGCTGGCTAAAGCCGGTATGAAGCCGGAAGAGCTGGATCTTTTGGTGCCTCATCAGGCTAATATGCGTATTATTACTTCCGCTGCTAAACGTCTGAAAGCGCCTATGGAAAAGGTATGGGTAAACGTCGATAAATACGCTAATACCTCTGCTGCTTCCATCCCCATCGCTTTATGCGAGGCGCAGCAGGCAGGCGCGCTCAAAAAGGGCGACAACGTACTGCTGGTAGGCTTTGGCGCAGGTCTGACCTGGGCGGCTATCGTTTTAAAATGGAGTAAATAACCTTTGTGTGTGATAAAATCTTGCTAAGTGGAGGCGATTTCAATGAGTAAAGTTGCTTTTGTATTCCCGGGACAGGGTTCCCAGACCGTAGGTATGTGCAAAGCTTTCTACGATCAATATCCTGTTGCTAAACGTGTTTTTGAAGAAGCTGACGAAGCCCTCGGCTTTTCCATTACTAAAATGTGTTTTGAAGGTCCTGAAGACCAGCTGCGTCTGACCTACAACACCCAGCCTGCCATCCTGACTGCCAGCACCGCCTGTGCCGCAGTCCTCAAAGAACATGGCGTGAGCTGCGATGTTGCTGCAGGTCACAGCCTGGGCGAATATTCCGCGCTGGTAAATGCAGGCGCGCTGGCTTTTGCCGACGCTGTACGCATTGTACGCAAACGCGGTCAGTTCATGCAGGAAGCTGTTCCCGTCGGCGAAGGCAGCATGGCTGCCGTATTGGGCCTGGAAAGCGAACAGATCGTTGAAATCTGCCAAAGTGTAGAAGCTGAAAGCGGCGAAGCCGTACAGGCAGTTAACTTCAACTGCCCCGGCCAGGTAGTAATCGCAGGCGCTGTCGGCGCTGTTAATAAGGCTATCGAAGCTTTGAAAGCAGCAGGCGCAAAACGCGCTATCCTGTTGCCTGTAAGCGCTCCTTTCCACAGCACCCTGATGCAGCCGGCTTCTGAACGTCTGGCTGAAGTGCTGGCTCCTATCAATATCAGCGACGCTGCTATTCCCGTTGTTGCCAACGTCACCGCACAGGAGGTTACCAGCGGCGCTATGATTAAAGAACTGCTGGTTAAGCAGGCTGCTATGCCCGTACTGTGGGAAACTTCTGTACGCAACATGGTTGCCGGCGGCGTAGATACCTTTGTAGAAGTCGGCCCCGGCAAGGTGTTGACCGGCTTCACTAAGAAGATTGCCAAAGGATTGCCTGCTTTGAATGTAGAAGATCCTGAAAGTCTGGAAAAAACTCTTGCACAATTACAGGGGGAAAAATAAAATGAGATTAGAAGGCAAAAAAGCTCTCGTAACCGGCGCTTCCCGCGGAATTGGCCGCGCTATCGCCCTGGCTCTCGCAGCTGAAGGCGCAGACGTAGCCGTTAACTATGCTGGCAGCGAGGCTGCAGCTAAAGAAGTTGCTGCTGAAATTGAAGCTATGGGCCGCAAGGCTATCGTGGTGCAGGCAGATATTTCTTCCCATGAAGCCAGCGCTGCTATGATCGACGAAGTAGTCAAAGAATTCGGCCGTATCGACATCCTGGTCAACAATGCCGGCATTACCCGCGACGGTCTTTTGATGCGTATGAAAGAAGCAGATTGGGACGCAGTTCTGACAACTAACCTCAAAGGGGTTTTCAACTGCACCAAAGCTGCGGTAAAATATATGATGAAACAAAAATACGGACGCATTGTCAGCATCAGCTCCGTTGTCGGCCTGATGGGCAATGCGGGGCAGGCTAATTACGCGGCTGCCAAAGCCGGCGTAATCGGCTTTACCAAGGCTGTAGCCAAAGAGGTAGCAGCCCGCGGCATCAATGTCAATGCCGTTGCACCTGGCTTTATCAAGACCGATATGACCAGCGTGCTTTCCGAAAAAGTGGTTGAAAACCTGGTGGCAGGCATTCCGCTGAACCGCCTGGGCGAAACCGAGGATATTGCCAAGGCTGTCTTGTTCCTTGTGAGCGATGACGCCAATTATATAACCGGACAGACTTTACATGTTGACGGTGGTATGGTAATGTAATAATGCAACATGCAATTAATTCTTGGAAGGAGGTGAATCGTGATGAGCACTTTCGAAAAAGTAAGAGATATTACTGTTGAACAACTGAGCGTTGACGCTGACGAAGTAAAGATGGAATCCGCTTTCATCGATGACCTCGGTGCGGACTCTCTGGATATCGTTGAACTGATCATGGCTTTTGAAGAAGAATTCGGCGTTGAAATTCCTGATGAAAAAGCTGAAAAAATCCGTACAGTTGCTGATGCAGTTAAACTGTTGGACGAAGAAAAATAAGACAATAAGCTTTACATGCTTTACGGAGAGCCTGCGGGCTCTCCGGCCAAAGCTGCTGTATGGTCCTGAAATGGGGGATATTTGTTGAAATTACCAGTGCTGAAAATCGGCAAGCTTGTTGCTGAAATGCCGATAGTACAAGGAGGTATGGCTATCAGGCTGTCCACTGCACGGCTTGCTGCTGCCGTAGCGAATGAGGGAGGCATAGGCTTGATTGCCGCTTCAGGAATGGAATTCGACGAGCTGCGCAAGGAAATCCGTCTGGCCAGGGAGCTGACTGGCGGTAAGGGCATTATCGGTATCAATGCCATGGTTGCAGCCAGAGAATTTTTAGGCCTGATTACTACTGCCGCACAAGAGAAAATTGATCTGATAGTTGCCGGCGCCGGTTTTTCAAGAGATATTTTCGCCGTCGGACGAGAATACGGCGTAGAGATTGTGCCGATTGTTTCTTCTGTCAAACTGGCTAAAATATCGGAAAAACTGGGTGCTTCCGCCATCGTGGTCGAAGGCACGGAAGCCGGCGGACATCTGGGTACGCAGCAGTCCATTAAGGAAATCCTGCCTGAAATCGTTAAGGCGGTCAAGATACCTGTTATCGCTGCCGGCGGCGCTATCGACGGCAACGACGTGGCAGAGCTGCTGAAGCTTGGCGCCAGCGGCGTACAGATGGGCAGCCGTTTTGCTGCCAGTGAGGAATCCAACGGCGCGCCTGCGCTCAAGGAATTCTACCTGAAAATGAAGAAAGAAGACGTGGTGCAGATTGACAGCCCTGTCGGTTACAAAGGCAGAGCCATCAGGAATCCTTTTGCCCAGCTGTCTTTGGAAAATAAAGCTCCCAAACCGACTGTGTGCGATGCCTGCTTAAAACACTGCACGCACAGCTTCTGCATTATCCGTGCGCTGACACGCGCTCAGCAGGGTGATGTGGAAACAGGTCTGGTGTTTACCGGGGCGAATATGTGGAAGATCAAGGAAATTTTGCCGGTTAAGGAAATTTTCAGAAGATTGAAAGCAGATATAGAAAAAATTTAATTTCGAGGTGAGTCATTTTGTGTAAAAGAAGAGTTGTAGTAACAGGCGTTGGCCCGATTACCCCTATCGGTACAGGTAAGGAAACTTTCTGGGAAAATCTGATTGCCGGTAAATCCGGTATCGGTACTATTACCCAGTTTGACGCTACAGATTTCAATGTAAGAATCGCTGCGGAAGTAAAAGATTTTGATTTTACTGCCTATGGTGATAAAAAAGAAGGCAAACGCATGGACCGCGTTACCCAGTTTGCTGTTGCAGCTTCTAAAATAGCTCTGGAAGATTCCAAACTGGATCTGGAAAAAATCAACCCCGTGCGCTGCGGCGTCTGCGTAGGTACCGGCATCGGCGGTATCCATACTTTCCTGGAACAGTCTCTCAAATATGGCGATAAAGGCCCCGGGAAGATTAGCCCGTTCTTTATCCCCATGGAGATTCCTAATATGCCGGCAGGCCAGATCGGTATTGCTTACGGCTTCAAAGGGCCTAACACTGCAATCGTAACTGCCTGCGCTACCGGCACCAACTGCATCGGCGACGCTTTCCGTACCATTCAGTACGGCGATGCTGACGTAATGCTGGCAGGCGGTACCGAAGCTGCTATTTCTCCTATCGCTGTTGCAGGCTTTGCTAATATGAAAGCTCTTTCCACCAACAACGAGCACCCGGAAGAAGCTTCCTGCCCGTTTGATAAGAAACGCGACGGTTTCGTAATGGGCGAAGGCGCAGGCGTGCTGGTACTGGAAGAACTGGAACATGCCAAAGCCCGCGGCGCTCATATCTATGCCGAACTGGTGGGCTATGGCCTGAACTGCGACGCTTATCATATCACTGCTCCTGATCCGAGCGGCGAGATGGCAGCACTGTGCTTTGAAGCAGCGCTTAAAGACGCAGGTATGAAACCGGAAGAACTTGACTACATCAATGCTCATGGTACTTCCACCCATCTTAACGACTTGGGTGAAACTATCGCTATTAAGAAAGTATTTGGCGAACATGCTTATAAAATGGCAATCAGCTCCAATAAATCCATGATCGGTCATCTGCTGGGTGCAGCAGGCGGTGTAGAAGCTATTGCTTCCGTACTGACCATTGAAAGTGGCGTAATTCCTCCGACCATCAACTATCGTGATCCTGATACCGAAGAAAATCTTGATTTGGATTATGTTCCTAATGTAGCCCGCAAAGCAGAAGTAAGATCCGCTTTGAGCAACAATCTGGGCTTTGGTGGTCATAACGCCTGCATTATCTTCAAAAAATACGAAGATTAAGAAACGGGTAGATAAAAATGCAAAAAAAACGTACACAGCAGCTGCAGAGCTTCTGCAGCTGGCTGGGTATAGAAATGCAGGATCTGTCGCTGCTTGATATGGCGCTGACGCACACTTCCTATGCCCATGAAGCTAAGGCAGTGCCTAAGCCGCAGCATAACGAGCGGATAGAATTTTTGGGCGACTCTGTCTTAAGCGTCATTGTCAGCACCTATATGTACAATAATTTTCCTGAGCTCAACGAAGGCCAGCTGACCAAGCTGCGCGCGCATCTGGTCTGCGAAGCGTCGCTGTTTGAATATGCCAGGAAAATCAGGCTGGGTGATTTCCTGCTCTTAGGTAAGGGCGAGGAGCTGAGCGGCGGCCGCGAGCGCCCGTCATTACTGGCTGACGCTTTTGAATCCGTGCTGGGCGCTTACTATCTCGACCAGGGCTTTGCCAAGGCGCAGAGCTTCCTGCTTGGTATGATGCAAAGTGAGATTGATTATATCTGTACGCACGGCATCTGCAGCGATTATAAGACGCGCCTGCAGGAATACCTGCAGCAGGACGGCGATGTCGATATTACTTACCGGCTGGTAGCAAGCAGCGGACCGGAACACAATAAGGTGTTTTCTTCCGAGGTTGCCATGCAGGGAAAGGTAATCGGCAGCGGCGACGGACGTACCAAGAAAGAGGCCGAACAACATGCAGCCAGAAATGCGCTGGAAAGAATGGACGTGCCTTTGTGTAAGAATTTCATAGTTTAAATAAAAATGCAGCTTTACTTTTAGTAAAGCTGCATTTTATTATTTCTTTTTATTTATTTTTACATCGACTTCAAAAAGACGGTGCCAAGGGAAAGTAATGGTAAAATCGGTGTTGCGGGTAAAATTATATTTCTTTGCCAACTGGTTACAGTCGGCAGTTACTTCTTTCAGGATTGGTTTTTCACCGGGACCCAGGTCATATTTAAAGTCTTCGCGGTTGTGTTTTTCCAGCAGGTCGGAAATTTTGAGCCTGGCGTTGCTTTGGTAGAACCAGTCGTCAATGAGGCGCTGCTGCATAAGGGTGTCGACGCTTTTTTCCGTCATGGAAGTAGCCAGCAGGCCTTGAGCAATAGCGTAGCCGACGGTATTGTCAGCCGTATTCCAGCCGTTATAAGCTGTTAGCCGTTCCAGCTGGCCGGCTTTGGCGAGCCAATCCATAAAGCCGTTGTCGGCGCCGTTGGAATAGCTCACGTCGGCCAGAGAGACCTTGGCTCCGTCGTCCAGCACTTTTTGCAGGCTGCGGACAAAGTTTTTATTGTCAACAGAGGCAAAAAACTGGTTGGAGTCGGCAGTGGAGTCCTGCATGATGCCGTTGGGCGGAGTATTGAGCGCCAGTACCAGGTCGGCGCTGGCAGCGTCGGCGGTAATTGCGGCTCCGGCAGCGTTAATCTGCTGCGGTACGGAGTCCTGCAGGCGTACATCGCTGTACTGGGGCAGTGTAGCAGGCCCGACGCCGCCGCTGTAGAGCGGATAGACTGACGGTGTGACGCCGTGCGCTTCGTTATAAGCCCTGGTTAAAAGCAGCAGTCCCAGCTGGTCTACGCCGGGCAGGATCTGGAAACTGCTGCGGTCCATATTAAAGGTACGGAAATTTATCTTGCGCGCTTCCATATGGGTAGCGGATAAAGGCGCGTTATCATCCTTACCGATGGCCAGATAATGGAAGCGGCCGTTATTGGCCATGGCGGTCAACTCATAGTTTACGTCCAGATTCTTCTTGCGGCGTTCCAGCCAGTCGCCTAAATCAGCTTGATGCAGGTTGCGTTCCAGCGCCTGCTTGGTAAGCTGTTCGGTCAGCGGCAGGGTCCGGCTGTCGGCTTTGTCCAGCAGTTCGCTGTAGGCAAAGATGGCTGGCCCTACCTCGCTGTAATAGGGAGGCTCTACCCGGCCGAAGCTGGCCCGCGGCGTGCGCATGATAGTAGAAAACACATAGAGCTTGATGGGCAGCTTATACTGCAGGGCGTTTAACCGTTCCAGCCGTGAGGTGAGCACTTCCTCGGGAATATGATGAGTACGGGAAGCTACCAGTCCGCCGTAAATCAGGCTGTCGGTGCTGATGACGGCGGCGTCGGCTTTGGGCGCTTTATTCTGCAGCCAGTCCCAGATAGCCTCCGGGTCGCCGTTATTGCTGCTGTCGGCGATGAATTTTTCCGGCGGCATGATTATGTTGCAGCCGGTGGCTTCCATGGTCTGCTGTACATAATCGTAGCAGACGGGGCGGTTATCCAGCGGTATGTAGATGATATTGAGTTTTTTTGCCTGCGCTGGCTGCGCCCAGAGACAGAAAGCAGCGCCAAGACAGGCAATCAGACTTAGTTTGTGCGACATTAGGAAAACCTTCGTTTTTTGATGATATAAAAAATATATTAAAATATTTTAGGTGACTTTATATTTTAACTATCATTATACTAAAAAGAATTATATTTTTCCAGTCCTGTGTCAGTATTGACAAGTAGTGCCGTTGTGTTATAATAAATTAGTAATTGAAAAACATTATCAGTAATGCGAAGGACGCGTTACCGTATAATCCTTACAGAAAATACTGCCGAGGCTGAGAGCAGTAGGGTAAAGCGGTAATTGAACCACCTTCAAACTGAACTGCGGAAAGCTTGAGTAAGTATGCAGTTCCGTCTGCCGGCGTTAACGGTACCGAGTGGGCTCAAGTTATGAGTCAATTAGGGTGGAACCGCGGAAGAACTCCGTCCCTTGCGAGGGATTGGGGTTTATTTTATTTTTAGGAGGAAGATTATGTCTGCTATCAAAGTTACTTTAAAAGACGGCAGCGTCAAAGAATATGCTGCCGGCGTAAGTTTATTGGAAATTGCTAAAAGCCTGTCGCAAAAACTGGGCAAACAGGCTCTTTTGGCCGTTGTGGACGGCGTCAATAAAGATTTAAGCGACGTGCTTGACCACGACGCCGCTGTAGAATTCATCGTGCCCGAATCCGAGGAAGGCCTGCACGCCATCCGCCATACTGCGGCACACGTTATGGCGCAGGCTATCCAGCATCTGTTCCCGGATGTTAAATTTGCCATCGGGCCTGCTATCGCCAACGGCTTCTACTACGATCTGGACAGCGAACACACCTTTACCCCGGAAGATTTGACCGCTATCGAAAAAGAAATGGCTAAAATCATCAAACAGAATATTCCGCTGGTACGCGCGGAAATCCCCCGCAGCGAAGCGCTGGCCATGTTTGCTGCCAAAGATGAAAAATACAAAGTTGAACTTATTAACGATTTGCCGGAAGATGCCGTTATCAGCACCTACACCCAGGGCGATTTCACCGATTTGTGCGCTGGCCCGCACTGCCCTTCTACCGGCAGGGTAAAGGCCTTCAAACTGCAGAGCATTGCCGGTGCTTACTGGCGCGGCAACGAAAAAAACAAGATGCTGCAGCGTATCTACGGCACCGCCTTTGCCAGCAAGGAAGAGCTGGACAGCTATCTGCATATGCTGGAAGAAGCTGCTAAGCGCGACCACCGCAAACTGGGCAAAGAGTTGGACATCTTCGCTATCATGGAAGAAGGCCCCGGCTTCCCGTTTTTCCTGCCCAACGGCATGGTTATCCGCAATGAGCTGATTAACTACTGGCGTCAGGTACACCGTCGTTACGGCTATCAGGAAATTAAGACTCCGATGATCCTGTCCCGCAAACTGTGGGAGACTTCCGGCCACTGGGATCATTACCGTGAGAATATGTACTTCACCCAGATCGATGAAGCTGATTATGCAGTAAAACCCATGAACTGCCCCGGCGGTATGCTGGTGTACAAACTGCATCCACACAGCTATAAAGAGCTGCCTATCCGCGCCGGCGAGCTGGGCCTGGTACACCGCCACGAGCTGAGCGGCGCGCTGCACGGCCTGTTCCGTGTACGCTGCTTCACGCAGGACGATGCCCATATCTTTATGATGCCCGCTCAGATTAAAGACGAGATTCAGAACGTTATCCGTCTGTTTGACGAAGTATATGCTACTTTCGGTCTGAAATATCATGCAGAACTTTCTACCCGTCCCGAAGATTCCATGGGCGATGCGGAAACTTGGGAAAAAACCACTAACGCGCTGAAAGCTGCGCTGGAAGATTTGGGCCTGCCCTATGTGATTAACGAAGGCGACGGCGCTTTCTACGGTCCGAAGATTGACTTCCATCTGACCGACTCCATCGGCCGTACCTGGCAGTGCGGCACCATCCAGCTGGATATGCTGCTGCCGGAGAAATTTGACCTGACCTACACCGGCGAGGATGGGCTCAAACACCGCCCCGTTATGATTCACCGCGTTGTTTACGGCTCCATTGAACGCTTTATCGGTATCCTTATCGAGCACTATGCCGGTGCGTTCCCGGCCTGGCTGGCGCCGCAGCAGGTGCGTATCCTGCCGATTACCGACAAGCACGTCGCTTATGCTAAAGAGCTGGCTGACAAGATGTTTGATTTGGGACTGCGCGTACATTTGGATGACCGTAATGAAAAACTTGGCTACAAGATTCGTGAAGCGCAGGTACAAAAAGTTCCTTATACCCTCGTTGTCGGCGACAAGGAAGTGGAAGAAGGCACTGTAAATGTACGCCGCCGCGGCGAAGGCGATGTCGGCGCTATGAAACAGGCTGACTTTATTGCTATGTTGCAGGAAGAAATTGCTGCCAAAAAATAATATATTAAAAAGTTTTCAAGACCCGCTGCGTAAGGCAGCGGGTCTTTTCTGTATAAAGCTGCCTGTTTTTAACGGGTATATAATGTGAAGGCAGTTTTTGTAACGGAAAAAGTTTTCTGCAGCGTATATTATGGCAGATTACAGGAAATTTAACAGTAAAAACTTTTCATGAGGAGACAAAAGTAGTATACTAATTATAGATAAGAGATAAAAATGTAATGAGCAATTCAAGTATCGAAAAATATTCGTTGTATTTCTGCCAATATTATAAAAGATAAGCCAACGGATTGGCAGACAGATAAGAGGGGAAAATCATTTAGTTACATCAGTATATTTTTCAGGCTAAACAGAAAAATAAATATTGGCTTCCAATCAGCAGCTGTTTGTGGAACAGGTTGTCTGTCCAGTAATGGTCAGAATTGAGACGATTAGGAGCAGCAGATAATTTTATAGGCAAGAAATCCTTCTTTGATAAATAAATACGGCCGTCGACCGGAGAAAAAGCAAAGGAGGATTTTGTGTTATCTGCATTGAAATTATGAAAATAACAGTTGCAGTTTTGCAGCAGGAAAAATATACGGAAGGGTGGCAGCAAAAGCAGGATTGCAGCAAGCAAGATGAATGTAGTATGTAATTTGATTAAATAAAAAGTTAATCATATATGTCTGAGACAGTAAAGAAAGGATGAGTGGAGATGAGAGAAAATATACATAAATACGTTGCAAAGGCATCCATACCTGGAAAACAGAAAAGGTCTTTATCCTGTCGTGGTAAAGCTTTATTTTCCTACGGGCTCATCGCTGCTCTCCTGTTTCTGCCGCAGGCGGTTTGGGCGGACATTCCGGAAGGTGACATTGCTAATGGAGTTCAGGGGGCTATTGCTATAGGGAATGACTCTTATGCTAATGCTGATTATTCCATAACCATAGGGGATAAGTCTGTAGTAGACGGAGAGTTTAGCATTGCGCTCGGATCTAATTCTAAGGCAACTGCAGTAAACAGCATTGCACTCGGCTATTATTCTGAGGCAAGCGCCCAACACAGCATTGCGCTCGGCGATTATTCTGTTGCAGACGAGGAAAATACTGTCTCCGTGGGGGGGATGGCACAACACGCCGTATCGTGAACGTAGCGGATGGCACGGCAGATACTGACGCGGCGACGGTGGGACAGCTCAACAGCGGCGTTACGGACCTTGGCAGTAAGGTCGCAGACATCATCGGAGGAAATGGATTCACCTATGACGGCGAGGCCTTCTCAGGATATGCAGTTGAAATCGGTGGAGAGGGTTACTACACGGTAGAAGCTGCGCTGAACGCGCTTTATAACGGAACTGCAGGAAGTACAATCGGCGCTGTCGTCGGGGATGAGATCGTAATCGACCCAACCAAAGGCGCTATAACTATAGCTGAGGGCGGTAATATCAAGATTACGCAGGATGGCGTGGATACCGACAAGTTCACTGTAAGCGTAAGTCCGACACCGACTTTTACCTCCGTCTATGCGGACAGCGCGAGTATCGGCGGCATAACGATAGGTTCCGGCGGCATCAGCCTGGGCGGCAAGCAGATAACCGGTCTTGCGGAGGGTAACATCGCTATGGGAAGCACTGACGCCGTAACTGGCGGGCAGCTCTATAGCCTTAGTGAAAGCGCTGTTAAATACGACGATGCTACGAAGAACAAGATAACCCTTGCCGGAACGAACGGCTTGACGCATATAGCCAACGTTGCGGATGGCGTAGCCGAAACCGACGCGGTGAACGTAAGACAGCTCAACAGCGGCGTTAAGGCCGGACTTGCCAGTCTCGGCAGTGGTGTTGCCGGTATCATTGGAACAACTATCGGCTATGACGGCGAGAACTTCTCAGGTGCGATCAACATTGGCGGATCGGATTACACAACGATAGAAGCTGCGCTGAACGCGCTTTATAACGGAACTGCAGGAAGTACAGGCGGCGCTGTCGGCGGGGATGAGATCGTAATCGACCCTGACAATGGCGCTATAACTATAGCTGAGGGCGGTAATATCCAGATTACGCAGGATGACGCAGATACCAGCAAGTTCACTGTAAGCGTAAGTCCGACGCCGACTTTTACCTCCGTCTATGCGGACAGCGCGAGTATCGGCGGCATAACGATAGGTTCCGGCGGCATCAACCTGGGCGGTAATAAAAAGATAACTGGTCTTGCAGACGGGTACGCCGATACCGACGCGGTGAACGTAAGGCAGCTCAAAAGTCTCGGTGTAAGCATCAAAGATACGATTGGCAGCGAGGTAGCCCGGGTCGTAGGCGGCGGGCTTTCCTACAGCGGCGACACTTTCTCCGGCGGTCTTACGGTTGGGTCCTCCACTTATACAACCGTGCAGGAGGCCCTTAATGCACTGTATAATAATACCGCGGGTGGTTCGGGAACGCAGAACCCCGGCGGCGGCACAATAGTTATTGATCCGTCTGAGCCGCAGAAAATCACCATAGGAGAGGGCAAGAATATCAACATAGCCGAGAATGACGTAGCGGTAGGCGTATACACTATCGGCATAAGCGAAAGCCCGCAGTTTACCTCTGTTTCTGCAGATAATGCGACCATCGGCGGCATGACGATGAACTCTGGCGGCATTACTATGGGCGGCAAGCAGATAACCGGTCTTGCGGAGGGTAACATCGCTATGGAAAGCACTGACGCCGTAACAGGCGGGCAGCTCTATGACGTCAAGGCGGAAATATGGGACAGTATTACTGAAATAGATAAAAGAGTAACGAAGACGGAAGAGGCTATTGAAGCCACCCCAGGCGGTATCAAAAACGGAGTGCAGTATGATGATGACAGCAAGACGACTATCACGCTGAACAAAGGCGGAGAAGCGACCCAAATTACTAACTTGGCTGACGGCGCTATAACAGCCACCAGCACTGACGCCGTAACTGGCAGACAGCTCTATGAGGTCAATGAAGACATTACCAATATAGATGATAGAGTAACGAATACAGAGAAAAATGTTACGAAAATCATAGACGGTATTGCTACCGGCGATATAGACATTATTACAGGGAACAGTACTGCCGTAAAGTATGACGACAATAGCAATACGCTCCTTACTATGAACAAAGGCGGAGAAGCGACCCAAATTACTAACGTTGCTGACGGCGATATAACAGCCACCAGCACTGACGCTGTAACTGGCGGACAGCTTTACAGTCTCGGCGAAAGCGTAAAAGATGCGCTGGGAGGCACGTCTAATTTTGAGAACGGCAAAGTAACGGCAGGTATTGAAGTTGGCGGAACTACTTATACCTCCGTGCAGGACGCACTTAACGCTGTTAATACCGGCTTTGAAAACGGAGTGCAGTATGATGACAGCAGCAGGGGTACATTAACGCTGAACAAAGGCGGAGAAGCGACCCAAGTTACTAACGTAGCAGACGGCAGGATTGCGGCGGGCAGCAGAGATGCGGTAACTGGCAATCAGCTTTATCAGGCTTACCAGCGTATGAACGACCTGGATAAGAGTATTGACGTAGTCGGAGCTCATGCGGCAGCAATGTCGGCGCTGCATCCCGTACCGTACAATAAATATGAGCCGACGACTTTTTCTGCCGGCGTCGGTACCTATCATGACGAATGTGCTATGGCGATAGGCGCCTTCCATTATATCCGGCCTAACCTTATGGTCAATGTAGGCGCTTCTGTATGTTCCGATGGCGATGTAATGGGACGTATTGGTTTAAGCATAGCTTTGGGCAAGAGTACCAAAAAGCAGCCCGAGCTGGCGCATGATGTAGCAGGTATGCAGGAACAAATGTATGTTATGCAGGCTAAATTGATAGCCCTTGAGGAACAGAACAGGCGCGATAAAGAAATCATTCAGAAGAATGCCGAGATAATGGCGCAGAATGAAAAGCTTATCAGAGAACTGATGCAAAAATCAGAAAATAAATAATATCTGAGCATATTTTAATAATTTGCCTTATTTATAGCAGGTTGATTGTTAATTTATAGATGATTTTTAGTCTGATTGTGAAAATATGGCATATGCTGACATTTTTATAAAAATTTTTCAAGACCCGCTGCGTAATGCAGCGGGTCTTTTGTCGATTGACACAAGAGCCTGCTTGCATTTTAGAGGACAAAGAACTTACAGTACGGCAGTTTGAGTAAAGAAAAATGATTCCAACAGCGGCACTCGAGTAGCAGCTTGCGATAGCGTAAAGAAAAACTTCTCAGTAAAGTCTTGTCAGGGGGGGCAAAAGTGCTATAATAGCCGTAGATAAAAGGCAGGAAATGGGCCCGTCAATGCCCCTCCTCTTGGATCTGCGTTATTGCGAGTACCGCAGCTGAGCCTGCTTTTTATCTTGCCTAAGTTATAAGACGCAGGCAGGAAAGAAGCCGCAAACAGGCAGAGGAAACAAGGCAACTCTTGCGAGAAAGAAGGCAGAAATCCTCCTCGTTTTATAAAATATAAAATGTTTTCCTAAAGGAGGAGACAGACATGAAAAAATCTTTAGTTCTCGCAATGGCAATGGCTTTGGGCGTAACTGCATCCGCATACGCAGCTAACCCGTTCTCCGACGTACCGGCTGGCCACTGGGCATATGACAGCGTAAACAAACTGGTTGAAGCTGGCGTAGTAGACGGTTATCCTGACGGCACTTATGGCGGAGACAAACTGATGACCCGCTATGAAATGGCACAAATCGTAGCAAAAGCAATGGCAAAAGGCGCTGACGTAGACAAACTGGCAGCAGAATTTGCAGACGAACTGGATACCCTCGGTGTTCGCGTAGCTAATCTGGAAAAGAAAGCTGATAACGTAAAGATTACCGGTGAAGTTCGTTACCACTATGCAGACAGCAGTGATGACTTTGATGGATGGGAAAATAAACTGCGTTCCCGTATCTGGGTAAATGGCCAGGTAAATGATGACTGGACCTATACCGGCATGATTGAAAACATTCAAAACTTTGCTAATGATGCTGGCGATGAAGATACTAAGTTCCAGCGCGCTTATGTAAACGGTAAACTGGGCGGCGTTAAAGTACAAGCTGGTCGTTACAACCTGAATCTGGTTGATGGTAATGTATACGATAACCGCTTTGATGGCATTCAGGCATCCTATGGCAAAGATGTACAGGTAAAAGTTGGTTATGGTAAAGCTACTCCTTCTACCGTTACTGCACCTGGTATGAGCTTCTTCGGTACCGATTATAAAGTAAATCGTGAATCTGACGAAGTTTACTATGCAGAAGTTGGCGGCAAAATGAGCAAATTAGGCCTGAATGCTGGTTACTACAACTTTAAAGATATTACCGCTTATGAGAAAGATGTTACTGATCCTGCAAAACCGGTTTGGAATGAATTTGCACAAGACGATATGGAAATCTGGGCATTGACCGCAGATTATGCATTTGATAAAAATGTAAAATTGGGCGCTACTTATCTGAAAGGCGATGACTTTGGTACCGATATTGACGATGATGGTTATATCGTAAAAGCTTCCTACAAAGGTGCTAAAGCTTCCGATCCTGGCAGCTGGGGCTTAGTTGCAAGATACTATGATCAAGGCGCTGGTACTTATCTGGATCACACCATGAATGGTGTTGCTGATAAGATGCTTGGCTTCAAAGGTTACAGCGTATTTGCTAACTACGCCTTTGCTAAAAACATCGTTGGCCAGGTTGAATGGTATGACCTGGAAGAAAAAGAAGGCAACAGAGAGTCTCAAACTCTGTGGAGCCAACTGCTCTTCACTTTCTAATCTTAGGATTAGTAAACAACTTAACACAAACTTTAAAGGGACAGCGTATGCTGTCCCTTTTTATGTGGCAAACACAATAAAAAATGCAACAAATTGTTGACACATATGTTACAGTGTGGTATTATATTCGAGTAACAAAGAAGAAGCCGCTCGCTTCTCACCTTGCAGCACAGGCTCGACAGGGTCGGATATGTTTTTCTGCGGGTGGATTTAATCTGCCCGCTTTTTTATTTTGGAGGTGAATGGTCATAGGCAAAGAAAACTTGCGTATCAATGAAGAAATTCGTGCACGTGAAGTGCGTGTTATTGCAGCCGGGGGCGAACAGCTTGGTATTATGTCCAGCAGAGATGCTCTTAAGATTGCAGCAGAAAGTCATCTGGATTTAGTAGAGATTGCGCCGACAGCGAAACCGCCCGTGTGCAGGATTATGGATTACGGCAAGTATCGTTACGAGCAGCAGAAACGCGAAAAAGAAGCCCGTAAGAAGCAAAAGACTTTCGATATCAAAGAAGTTAAATTGCGCCCTGGTATTGAAGACCATGACTTCAATGTTAAGTTCAAAAATGCAGTACGTTTCCTGGAAGACGGCGACAAGGTAAAAGTTACCATCATGTTCCGCGGACGCGAGCTGTCTCATCCTGAGCTTGGCGAAGTTTTGTTAAACAAAATGGCACAGCAGCTGAAAGAAACAGCAGTTGTTGAAAGAATGCCTAAATTAGAAGGCAAGAATATGATCATGATTGTTGCCCCTAAACCCAGCAAATAGAGGAGGATTTTACAATGCCTAAAATGAAAACCCGCAGAAGTGCGGCTAAACGCTTCAAAAAAACTGCTTCCGGTGAATTTAAACGTGCTAAAGCTTTCAGAAGCCACATTCTCGAACATAAATCTCCTGCACGTAAGAGAAACCTGCGCAAAGCTGCTCTGGTTCACAAAACCGATCATGAACGCGTAGTAAAAATGCTGCCGTACGCATAAGCAAGAGATTAAAGGAGGATATCAATAATGGCAAGAGTTAAAGTTGGCGTTACCGCTCATCGTCGTCATAAACACATTCTGAAACTGGCTAAAGGCTATCGCGGAGCTAAGAGCAAACAATTCAAAAAAGCTAATGAGACTGTTATGAAAGCATTGTACTATGCTCGTCGTGACCGTCGCGCTAAAAAACGCGAGTTCCGTCGTCTTTGGATTGCACGTATCAACGCTGCAACCCGTGCTAACGGTATGAGCTACAGCCGTTTCATCTACGGCCTGACCAAGGCTGGCATCGAAATGGACCGCAAGGTTCTGGCTGACCTGGCTATCTATGATGCAGCTGCATTTACCAAACTGGTTGAAGCTGCCAAAGCCGCTCTGTAAGATTAAACTTCTAAGTCTGTCTCGTAAGGGGCAGGCTTATATTTTTTTATCCTGTTTTATTTTGTGAGGGGGGAAGAAAGATGCTGGCTGTTATTACGAAAGCGTTGGCTTTCGTCGTGATAATTATTATAGGCTACAGATTAAAAAAGACCGGCTTTTTTGCTCCCGATGACTATCGCCTGATTAGTAAAATCGTTATGAATATTACGCTGCCGGGGGCAATCATCAGCAGTTTTGCCCATTTTAAGATGGATTATTCGCTGTTTGTACTGGCAGCGCTTGGTATCGTTGCCAATGCGCTGATGGTGGGCGCAGCCCTGCTGTTAACGCGGCGCGAGACGCCTGCTGCCAAGATTTTCTATGTTTTCGGTATGTCCGGGTATAATATCGGCAATTTTACGCTGCCGTTTGTGCAGAGTTTTTTAGGCCCTTTCGGCGTTATCGCCCTGTGTATGTTCGATTTGGGCAATTCTATTATGTGTACGGGCCTGACCTATGCTTTTACGGCATCGGTGGTGGGTATGGCGGACGGTAGCCGTGAGCCGGTCAGCGTGCGGGGGATTGTTGATAAGCTGCTGCATTCGGCGCCGTTTCTTGTCTATATTACGCTGGTGACGCTGATACTGCTGAATATTACGCTGCCGGTACAGGTATATGATTTTGCCGCTATCTTAGGCAGCGCCAATACTTTTTTGAGTATGCTGATGATTGGCATGATGTTTGAACTGAACTTGAATAAACGTAATATCGCCTATATCCGGGAAATAGTGTGCGGCAGGTATCTGGCAGGCCTGACCGCGGCTGCCCTGCTGCTGTATTTTCAGCCTTTTACCCATGAGGTTACGGTGGTTGCCGCTGCAGCGCTTATGGCTCCGTCGACGGCCATCGGGCCTATCTTTATCGAGAAGATGGGCGGCAACGCTGCTTTGGCCGGCGTGGTTAATTCGCTGACCATTATGTGCAGCGTGGTGATCTTTGTCCTGTTTTTTACCGTGCTGCATATATAATTTGGCAAATATTGTTAAATTGACGCTGTAAATAACCTTTAGTATAATACGAAACAGGAGAAAAAAGGCGATGAATAAATTACTGCGTTTATTTTTAAATATGAACAGGAGCATGGCGGTGGCCATGACTTTTGCGGCGTTGATCCTGACGGGGACGCTGCTTTTGATGCTGCCGA
>CANREP010000010.1 GCA_947629685.1 uncultured Phascolarctobacterium sp. | reverse complement strand
AGTTTTCAAGGTTCTCGCTGTATCTCAGCGACTTGTATATAATACCACCCTCCACTTCTTCTGTCAACACCTTTTTTGTAACTTTTTTAAACTTTTTTCGTTTTTCTTTCTGATACTCCCGGATTGGTTGTTTTACAAAATCTGATAAATACTTCACTTATCCTACATTAAAAAATTTTGGTATTTTCTATTTTTAAATTGATAATTACCCCAAAAATCATTTTTCACCATCAGCTTCTATACCTGCTCTTAAAATTTTCATATTTTTCTTTGTGTTCTGCTCATTTTGTCAACAAAAAAACATAAATTTATAGTATTATAATAATATAAACATATTAAGAGATGGGAAGTGATTTATATGAAGACATGGAATGTTCTGACCCAGAAAACTATTGCCCTGGTACTTGCTACTTTCATCTTTTCTCTTCCTCTGACCAGCATCGCGGCCGCCAAAGCCAAAAACGATGCTCCGGCGCCTCCGCCGCGTCAGGAAGAACGCCATGACAGGCGTCCTGAGAAAAAAGATCCTCCTAAGCCTCCTAAGGAAGAGCCTCGCCGTGACCGTGACGACAGACGCCACGACGCTCCTCCTCCGCCGCATGACAGAGACGACCACGACAAAGATGATAACGGCAATGCTGTTACCGGCTTCATCATCGGCGCTGCTGTAGGCGCAATCGTAGCTAAAAACACCTGACAACTTTATTAAAGCAAAAGACCCAAGAGATAAACTCTTGGGTCTTTTATTGTTCTTTGCTTTTATTGATTCTTATGACGCATATGCGGGAAGAATAATACATCACGGATAGAAGTGCTGTCTGTAAGGAACATCACCAATCTGTCGATACCGATGCCCAGACCGCCTGTAGGAGGCAGACCATATTCCAGTGCATTGACGAAATCTTCATCCATCATATGTGCTTCGTCATCGCCTGCATTGCGTTCTTCAACCTGTTTTACAAAGCGTTCACGCTGATCGATAGGATCATTGAGCTCAGTGAAACCATTGCAGATTTCGCGTGCGTAAATAAAGCCTTCAAAACGGTCGGTAATTTCAGGATTTTCCACGCTGCTCTTTGCCAGCGGAGAAATTTCTTTCGGATGGCCGGTAATAAAGGTAGGCTGGATAAGCTTATCTTCCACATGCTCTTCAAAACAAGCGTTGATAATCTTACCGATGCCGTAAGTCTTTTCAATAGGAACATTGATAGCAGCAGCCATCTTACGTGCTTCTTCAATATCGGTAACGCCAGTAAAGTCTTGCCCGGTATATTTGGCAACCGCTTCAATCATGGTCATACGGTTCCAAGGCGGAGTAAGGTCGATTTCCTGTCCTTCATAGGTAATTTTCATGGTGCCAAGTACCTTCTGGGCAGTTTGAGATACAATGGTCTCAGTCAGTTCCATCATGTCCTTATAATCAGCAAATGCCTGATAGATTTCCACAATAGTAAACTCAGGATTATGCTTGATGTCGATACCTTCGTTACGGAATACGCGGCCAAGTTCGTACACTCTTTCCATACCACCGACAATTAAGCGTTTCAGATAGAGCTCCGGCGCAATACGCATGTAAAGCTGCATATCCAGAGCATTGTGATAGGTGACGAACGGACGCGCAGCGGCACCGCCGGCAATGCTGTGCATAATCGGGGTCTCTACTTCCAGAAAATTGCGGTTATCAAGGATTTCGCGCACACTTTTGATGATCTGGCTGCGTTTAACAAAAGTATCACGTACTTCCGGGTTAACAATCAAATCAACATAACGCTGGCGGTAACGCATTTCGATATCTTTCAGGCCATGCCATTTTTCCGGCAGCGGGCGTAAAGATTTGGACAGCATTTCCAGAGAAACTGCCTTAATAGACAGTTCACCCATATGGGTACGGAAAACAGTACCGCATACGCCAACGATATCGCCGATGTCCATCATCTTGATCAGCGCGTAATTTTCTTCGCCGATAGCATCCTTACGTACATACAGCTGGATACGGCCGCTTTTATCCATCATGTCCATGAAACAGGTTTTGCCATGGCCGCGGATAGCCATGACACGTCCTGCCAGACGCACGATTGTCTCATTGGCAGACAGTTCTTCAAACTGTTCTGCGATATCTGCGGCATGATGGGTCCACTCAAATTTATGGCCGAACGGCTGCCAGCCATGTTCTGCAATTTTATGCATCTTATCGAGACGCACCTGCATTTGTTCGTTGATTTCAGATTCAGTCAGAGGCGCTTTTTCTTCCGCCTGCTGAGTATTCTTTTCTTCAGCCATTTTCTTCTCCCCTTATTATTTTATTTCGATAATCTTATAGGAAAGCTCGCCGGCAGGAGTATTTACCTGTACGATAGTATTCACTTTATGGCCGAGAATAGCCGCTCCTACCGGTGATTCGTTGGAAATGCGGTTTTTAAAAGGATCAGCCTCTGTAGTGCCGACAATGGTATAAGTATCTTCGTCGCCGGTTTCCAGATCCTTTACCACTACGGTAGAGCCCAAGGAAACAACGTCTTTCTTCTTGCTGGCAGTGTCGTCAATAATGATTGCTGTATTGATCATCTGCTCCAGTTCAAGGATACGGCCTTCAATAAAAGCCTGCTCGCTCTTGGCATCGTCATATTCAGAGTTTTCGCTGATATCGCCATAAGAAATAGCTACTTTTAAACGTTCTGCCACTTCCTGGCGGCGGACGGTGCGGAGATTATCTAATTCTTCCTCTAATTTTTTCAGGCCTTCAGCTGTCAAAATAGTTTCTTTATTAGCCATGTTACTGCTCCTTTATGATTTATTCTGCATTACTTTATATATAAAAGTCCGGGAACAAGATAGCCGGACTGATATACTCTGCTTTTAAATTATAGCACACTTTATCCTTAGCCAGCATTATCCATGTATCTTTAATTCCTGCTGAGCCAGATTCTTGATACTGCTAATCTCTTCTTCGGTAACAGCACGCTCAAAATTTCTGAACCCGGATAACGAAAAGCCATGTTTAACTGCCAGGTCGCTGATCAGCCTGATTTTTGCCAGATCAAGCTGCCTGCCCAAAGTAAAATCTTCATATTTGCCTTCTAAAGCCAGAATCATGGTCTCTGCCATGCAGGCGTAGGAAGTATGCGGCGGGAAGCCGAAATTAAAATGAAAATCGACATTGCCCGGCACATCGATAACGCCGCCTTCAATGACCAAGACATCCTTGCGCTTAGCGGAAACTTCCCGGGAGACATTACGAGGCCTTGCCACATCGCAGACGACTGCACCGGGCTTTAAGTCTTCCGGCTCGATGATAAAGTCCAGAGCGCTGGTCACGGTGATGACTATATCTGCCTCCCGCAGCGCTTCATGGATATTATCCGTTACCACGACATCGCACTGTTCTTTTTTAATCAGCTCGTCGGCAATTTCTTCCAAAGGCGCCAGATGTCTTGCCACCAGTGTGATATGTTTCACCTCGCCGGCCAGTAATCTTACGCCGGCAGAACCGATAGATCCGCTGGCGCCGACAACTACGGCACGGCAGTCGGCCAATTTTTTGCCCATCAGCTTGACAGCGGCCTTCGTCCCCTGGATAGCCGTAGCGACAGTATAGCTGTTGCCGGAAGTAACCGCTATATCAAGATGCTTGGCCACGGTGATACCGGCATCTCCGACTACGGAAGTAAAAGCGCCCAAACCGACAATCTTAGCGCCCAGTTCCTGCGCTATCTTGCCGGATTCAATAATCCTGTCCATGACGAATTCCTCAGGCAGTTCTACCATCTGCCGCGCCGTAAGCGGACAGCCGACAAACCAGCCTTCAGCTTCGGCATAAGGACTCTGGATACCCGTGATATGAGAAACCTTAAAAGGTTTTTTCATTTTCAGGCAAGCTTCCAGCACGCCGTCTGGAATATACTTCAGAATCGGCGAAACATGTCCCATATCCTTAATGGACAAGGGATGTATGATAAATGCAAATTTTTCCATCAGTTATTGCTGCTCCTTCGTACTCAGGTACTCCACAGACGATTCAATCTTATAATCTTCCAACAGCTGTATATATTCAGCGGCGCTTAAGGGCTTTTTGCCGCCTTTTAAAGCAACCAGCATCGCTTCCATGACATTGGTGCCGAAGCTGCGTCCTTCCAGCCGCGGCGTGGTAGTAATCAACATCCTTATCCCTGCCCGGCGCAGCATTTCACGGTCCGCTGCCGTAACTGTATTAGTGATAATAACCTTATCCGGCAGCCTTTCCGGCATAAATTTACGGATATAATGAAAATCACCGGCAATAATATCGTTATCAAGAAAATATTCGGCATGACGCACAGTCCGCTTTTTCTGCTCGCTGCCCATAGGATAAAACCAGCTCACCGGCAGTCTGGTAATGACAGGCGCTAAAAGCGCTGCCCAAAAGCTAAGCGCCTTCAGAGAATGCAGCGGTTTATTGACATTCAGGCCGAAAATCAGGTCGCCAAAAGTAACTTTGGCGCCTTCTTCCTGCAGCGCTTCTGCCATACCGAAACGGTCGACACCGCATACCAGCAGCACACGGCTGTCTTTGATTGCCACAGTACCGTCGGCTGCCAGTTTCTTAATCAGACGGCGTTCCAGCGAATTTTTCAGCCCGCTGCCGTCCAGCACGGGAGTATGTCTGACATTGGCAATCAGCGCGGCGGATTCCCTAAAGGTATAACGGCGTCCGCCTGCATAAACGTACAAATCAGTACCGCCCAGACCTATGGCGTCCGCCTTATCGTCCCAATATTCCAATAGCTTCCTGGCTTTTTCCAGATCGCCGTCCGTACCGCATCTTTCAATGGTTATCTCCGTATCGCCCAAAGACATTACTGCCCTGGCGTCTCTTTCGGATGACCCCAGGCTGACGCTGACAACGTGTCTGGAATGTTTTGCTGAATTCATGCCAAATACTCCCAAAATCGCTTCTTTTACAAATTGTTATTTTATCATAATTACAGTATTTGCACAACTTTACCCGCAAAAATGTTTTTCAGCAGCATAATATTTTTCTGCACAGCTGCGATATTCTTCTAATAACTCCATGAACTGACCGTAAGTATCCATCTTATGGAAACGGCTGCGGTATTCGGCCGCATACGGCATCCCTTTCAGATAAGCAGAAATATGGCGGCGCATTTCTTTGACGGAAATATATTCGCCTTTCAATTCAATCAGCATCCGCAGATGTTCTGCTGCTAAATCAAGCTTTTCCTGCAACGGCACTTGCCCGCTGTAAGGCTGCTGCTGCAGCGCTGCGCGCAGCTGCCGGAAAATCCAGGGATTGCCGTCCGCCCCCCTGCCCACCATCAGTCCGTCGCACCCAGTTTCTGCCAGCATCCGCAGCCCGTCAGCTGCAGAAAAAATATCGCCGTTGCCAAAGACCGGGATCTTAACAGAATTTTTGACCTGTGCGATAATCTGCCAATCAGCCCTACCTTCATAAAACTGCTGCCTGGTTCTGCCATGCACTGCAACAGCGGCTACACCGGCAGCTTCGGCAGCTTTTGCTACCTCCACAGCGTTACGGTGCTCGTCGTCCCAGCCGGCACGGAATTTTACCGTTACTGGAATTTTGACCGCCTTTACCATCGCTGCCAGTATCTCATAGGCCAGGCGCGGCTGCTTCATCAGCGCCGACCCCTCGCCGTTATTGACTATCTTCGGTACGGGGCAGCCCATATTTAAATCTATCATGTCTGCTCCGCTGTCTGCGACTATCATGGCTGCTTCTGCCAGTTCTGCCGGCACGCTGCCAAACAGCTGAATGGCGGTAGGCCTTTCGCCACTGTCGATTTTGAGCATTTCTTTGGTTTTGGAATTATTATACAACAGTCCCTTGGCGCTGATCATTTCCGACACGGTATAGCCGCAGCCCAGCCTGCGGCAGATCAACCTGAACGGCAGATCCGTTATCCCCGCCATCGGCGCCAACGCTACCGGCACATCGATATCTACATTGCCTAATTTCATTATTTCCCTTTCACAGACAAATACAGCCCGCCGAAGCGGGCTGACAGTGTCAATTTATTTTGCATTCTTTTCGTACAGGATACGCAGACCGTCCAGCGTAAGGAAAGGTTCTACTACATCAATAGCGTGGGATTCTGCCGCCATAGTGTTGGCAAAACCGCCGGTAGCGATAACATAAGCGTCGCCGCCCAGCTCGGTCTTCATATGGCTGATGATGCCTTCCATCTGTCCTACAAAGCCGTACAGAACGCCTGCCTGCATGGAATTGACCGTATTGCGGCAGATAACCGTCTTAGGTTTAATCAGCTCGATACGCGGCAGTTTAGCCGTCCGCTGGAACAGCGCCTCGGTAGAAATACCGATACCGGGAGCAATAGCGCCGCCCAGATATTCGCCGTTAGGCAACAGGGCGCAGAAAGTAGTCGCTGTACCAAAATCAACGATGATCATGGGACGGTTCAGCCTGCTGTATTTGTCAAACGCAGCCACTGCATTGACAATGCGGTCAGCGCCGACTTCCTTGGGATTATCATAACGCAACATGATGCCGTTCTTGATGCCGGGGCCTACAACCATCGGCTTGATGCCGAAATATCTTTCACACATATGGCACAACGGGATAAGTACCGGCGGCACTACGCTGGACATAATGATAGATGTTACTTCGTGCATAGGCACATCGCTGTAATCAAACATACTGCGCAGCAAAATACCATATTCATCGGCAGTCTTGGAACGGTCGGTAGAAAAACGCCAATGCATCTTCAGTTCCTTGTTCTCGAATACACCTGCCACAATATTGGTATTGCCTACATCTATTACCAATAACATTTATGATCCTCCTTGGACAGCAAAGCTGCTCCGTATTTTTTCTAAAAAACCTTTACTATTATACGCAAAACAGGTCTATATTGCAACAATTTATTGATAAGCGCCGTTTTTGGCCGCTGCCGGACGGATAGATACATCTCCGGCTACCACCTTATCAATACGGCCATCCTCACGCTGCACTATTAAAAGTCCTTCTTCATCAATATCCAGCGCCTTGCCGAAATAAGTCTCATCGGGAGCGATAACCTTTACCTCCTGGCCCAAAGTACAGGAATATTTGCGCCATTCATCCAATACCGGCGCAAAACCGTGCTCCAGCACATCTTCATACAAATCTTCCATATTCTTCAGGATATCTACCAGCAGTTCCACCCTGGTAAACGGTTCCTGAGCCACGTCCGCTACCGATACTGCCAGGTCGCGTACCTCTTCAGGATAATCCTCTTTCTGTCCGTTAGTATTGACGCCCGTACCGATTACCACATAATTGATATGCCCAAACTCTGCATTCATCTCGGTCAGGATGCCCACCAGCTTACGGCCGTTAAGCAGGACGTCATTAGGCCATTTGATAGCTGCCTGCACGCCTTTCAGTTTATTGATGGTCTTAACTACGGATACAGCGGCCAGCAAAGTGCATTTTGACGCTTCCTGCGGCAAAAACGGCGGCTTCAGCACTACGGAAAACCAGATACCTTTAGCATAAGGAGAAATCCAGCCGCGGGACAGACGGCCTTTACCGGAGCACTGTTCTTCAGCGACTACCATCAGTCCGTTTTCGCAGCCGCCGTTGGCGATGGCTTTGGCCACGTTATTAGTGGAATCCACACTGTCCTGATAACAGATGCTGTGTCCCAGCCATTTTGTTTTCAGCCGGGAAGTTATCTCCTGGGGAAAGAGTTTATCCGGCGCTTCCCGCAGGATATAACCTTTCTTTGGTACTGATTCTATTTCATAACCTTCATTTTTCAAGGTCTGGATATGCTTCCATATCGCCGTCCTGGATACTTCCAGCTGCCGGGAAATTTCCTCTCCCGAAACCGGTTCAGCCCCACTGGCACGTAAAAGCTCCAAAATACGTTTGCGCATAGCTATTCCCTCCATTATCATAAGCAAAGGTTATCACCCGGTTAACCAAAAGTCAAGAAAAAATAAACGCACCCCTCTCGGGGTGCGTTACCAGTTTTATTTATCAGCGGCATCTGCCGGAGCGCTGACCGTATCCTGGGCAGCAATTTCCTGCACAGCAGTTTTTTCCTGTACGACAGCCTCTTTAGAAGGCTCCTTGATACCCAGCTCTGCTTTCTCTTCCGCAGAAAGGATATGGCCGTATTTAATCAGTTCTCTGATTTCTTCAGCCTCCAGGGTTTCGCGCTCAATAAGCGCTTCAGCAATGACATGCAGCTTGTCGATATTCTCAGATAACAGCTTTTCAGTTGCCGTATAAGCGTCTTCGATGAAAGAACGTACTTCTTTGTCAATCTCTGCTGCAACTTCTTCGCTGTAATCCTTATCACGGGCAATATCCCGGCCAAGGAATACCTGATCCTGACGATGGCCGAAAGTCACCGGGCCGATATTTTCGCTCATCCCGTATTCGCAGATCATCTGCCGTGCCAAAGTAGTAGCACGCTGTAAATCGTTGCTTGCGCCGCTGGAGATCTCTTTCAAGACCAGCGCTTCTGCCACGCGTCCTCCCAGCAGCACTTTCAGTTCATCCAGCATCTCGCTGCGGGTAGCATAATATCTGTCTTCCTTAGGCAGGCTCAAGGTATAACCGCCTGCACGACCGCGCGGGATGATTGTTACCTTATGTACGGGATCAGTATTATCCAGCAGCATACCAACTACGGTATGGCCGCCTTCATGATAAGCGGTAAGACGTTTTTCCTTATCGCTGATGACGCGGCTCTTACGTTCCGGCCCCATGATAACACGTTCAGCAGCTTCTTCCATTTCCGGCATATTGATGACCTTTTTGTTTTTGCGGGCAGTCATCAGCGCTGCTTCATTGACCAGATTGCTTAAATCAGCGCCGGTAAAGCCAGGTGTCCGCTGCGCAATAACATTGAGCTCTACATCCTGACCGATAGGTTTGCCTTTGACATGCACCTTCAGGATTTCCTGACGGCCTTTGATGTCGGGACGGTCTACTACGATCTGACGGTCAAAACGTCCCGGACGCAAAAGTGCCGGGTCGAGGATATCGGGACGGTTGGTTGCCGCAATCATGATGATGCCTTCGTTAGCACCGAAACCATCCATTTCAACTAAGAGCTGGTTCAGAGTCTGCTCACGTTCATCATGTCCGCCGCCAAGTCCTGCGCCGCGCTGACGGCCGACAGCGTCGATTTCATCGATAAACACTATACAGGGAGCGCTCTTCTTCGCCTGCTCAAACAGGTCGCGTACACGGGAAGCGCCTACGCCGACAAACATTTCCACAAAGTCAGAGCCGGAAATACTGAAAAACGGCACTCCAGCCTCACCGGCAACAGCTTTCGCCAGCAAAGTCTTGCCCGTACCGGGAGGTCCGTACAGCAATACGCCCTTAGGGATTTTCGCGCCCAGTTCATTGTATTTCTGGGGATGCTTAAGAAATTCTACAACCTCTTCCAGCTCCTGCTTAGCTTCGTCAGCACCTGCTACATCCTTGAAAGTAACCTTAACCTTATCTTCGTCATAACGACGGGCACGGCTCTTGCCGAAGTTCATCACCCGGCCGCCGCCTCCGTTGCTCTGATTCATCAGCAGGAACCACAATCCCACGATTAAAAGCATGGGCAGCAGCGAACTTAAAATTCCCGTCCACCAGGGCGGCTGCGGTGGCAGCTCGGCTCTGATTTCCACATTCTTGGCTTCCAGTTTGGAAATCAGGGTGTCATCATCGGGCACCACAGTAGAAAAATCCTGTCCGTTCTTTAATTTACCGCTGATAATATTATCAACAATAGTTACCTGTTTTACATCATCCTGCTGTACATGCTGTAAAAAGCTGGTGTAGCTCATATCATCTTTTTTCTCAGTACCGCCGGAATAATAATCAAACATCCAGATCATAACGATAATAATCAGCAGATAAAAAGTTACGTTCTTAAAAAATTTATTCAAGTACGCATCCTCCTTCTACTAAAATTCACACTATTTTATTATAGTATACTCTACTTGATTAAACAACTTTTATTTATCAGATACGCGCATAAACAGAGGACTTCAGGATACCGATATAAGGAAGATTACGGTAGTCCCCGGCATAATCAAGGCCATAACCTACTACAAACTCATCAGGAATCTTGAAGCCTACATAGTCGGCCTCCAGCCCATTGATTCTGCGCTCGGACTTGTCACACAGAGCAACAGTCTTTAAAGAAGCCGGTTTCTGTACTTTCAGCATATTGCTGATAGCCGCAAAGGTAACGCCGCTGTCGATAATATCGTCAATCAAAAGCACATGCTTGCCTGTAATATTTTCGCTGATATCCAGTCTTACCTTGACGCTGCCGCTGGTAGAAGTACCGTCGCCATAAGAAGATGCCACCATAAAATCTACCCGCAGCGGAATGTCGATAGCTCTGGTAAGATCGGTAGCAAACCAGGCAGCTCCTTTGAGCAGGATGATTACCACGATATCCTTGTCCTTATAGTCTTCGCTGATCTGCTTGCCCATCTCGCTGACGCGCGCATCTATCTGCTCTTTTGTAAGTAAAATTTGTTTAATATCATTGTTCATTGTTCTGCTCCTTTTCAGTCAATACTATATCCAGCCATAAATCATATTCTCCCGGCTCCCAGGCGGCGTTTGCCACACCAAAAATACCGATTATCCTGTCTCCGCAGCATACCAGCAGTTTACTGTCACGCTGTTCCCGGGGAATCTTCCTGTCAATAAAATAATCCTTCAGCTTTTTACCGCCGCTGCCGCCGAAAGGATAAAAACGGTCGCCGTTCTGCCTGCAGCGCACAGTCAGGCACCCGTCCAGCAGCGCTGCCGGATAGATTATATTATTACCTTTCCGTACAGGCCTTTCAGAACGCAGCCGCACAAGCAGCCTGCAGCCCTGTATTTCGGCAGCTGCGCCGTCCTGTAACGGCAGCTGCACTGTCTCCTGCATTGTCGTTCCCGGCTCTTCCGTCGGCCGATCGGAAAGGAACAGTTTGCCGTATGCATATACGGCCTGCAGACGCTGGGGCAGCTGCAGACGCTGTCCGCTCTTATTATTCAGGCACAGCCTGTCTAACGCCAAGGTATGTCTGTAGCCAAGTTCTGTCCCGCCAACGGCAAAATATACCCTGCGCAGCAGACGTGTCCGTACAGACGTCGCCATCTGCATCCAGTCACGAGTATCCAGCAGCAACGTATCCTGCCGCCAAGAAGTCCTGTCCGCAAATTCCCGTTCTGCCACTGACGACAAAAAAGCCTCGTCTTCCTGCAAAAGCTGCGCCGTCTGTACCAAGGCCTTTTTCACCGCAGGATTAAAATGCTGCTCTAAATATGGTAAAAGCTGCAATCTTACCTTGTTGCGGGTATAATACACATCGTCATTGCTGCTGTCATGGCAGTAGCTTACCTGCCGCAGCCGGCAATACGCCTCCAGCTCTTTTCTCTCCAGCTGCAGGAAAGGCCGCAGTACGCGTCCATTACGCACCGACATGCCGCTCAACCCAGCAGCGCCGGCTCCACGCAGCAGTTTCAAAAGGATGGTTTCTGCCTGATCGTCGCTGTGATGGGCAGTAACTATCCAAGCTGCGCCAACCCTACGTACTTCCTGCTCCAAAGCCTGATAACGCAGTTTTCTGGCCGCGCTCTCTATCGAAATGCCGTACTGCCTGCTGTAGTCCCGCACATCCACATGGTGACAGGTAAACGGCAGTCCTTTGCCCCTGCAGAACCGTTCCACCAGCTCTGCATCCCGCAGCGCTTCCTCGCCGCGCAACCCATGCTCTACGTGCATTACCTGCACCCGGCAGCGTCCTTCCTGCGCACAATGGTATAACCCTTCCGCCAGCGCCATGGAATCAGCGCCGCCGCTGACAGCAGCCACCACGGTACTGCCGGCGGGCAAAACCCTCTTCAGTGCCTGTTCAACTTTATTTATAATACGCTGCCCTTCCATAGGTCTCTCCTATGTAAAATAAAGGGCACCCTATAAGAGCGCCCCTCTTCACTATTATCTTTCGCGTCTGGCACCGCGGCCACCGCGTTTTGATTCAGTATTGCGTTTTAAATCCAGCATACGGTCATCGCTGTCTTTCAGGAATTTTGACAATTTATCTTCAAAAGAAAGAGTCGGCACAGGTCTCGCACTCTGCTGACGCATACCTCCGCGGCGTTCTCTGTTTTCTGCCTGCGGACGCTGCGGTTTAGGCTGCGGTGCGGCAGGCGGCGGAGTAAGCTGCTTGATAGACAGTCCGATTTTGCCGCGTTCGTCGATAGATAAAACCTTTACTTTTACTTTGTCATGTTCTTTCAGAAAGTCATGCACATCTTTAACATAGACATTGGACACTTCGGAAATGTGGATAAGGCCCACTTTGCCTTCCGGCAGCTGCACAAACGCGCCAAAATTGGTGATACCTGTAACTTCACCCTCTAAAATAGCACCTACTTCAAGTGACATCGAGAAAAAAATTCCCCTTAAAAAATCTTTATACTTGATTATTATACTCTTAGCAAAAACACAGTGTCAACATAATGTTCAAAATAGCGCAAGGATATTTTCTCTTTCTGCCCTAAGATACAAAAACTGCCCCAAAACAAAAAACAGCCTAAACAAGTTAAGCTGTTTTATCCATCATTTATTTTCTTTTTCCTTGTCTTTCTCCTTGGCATTATCAACGATAAAGACAGGGATTTCATTTTGCTTGACCATATTATATTCCTCACGGGCAAGCTTTTCAATATAAGCCGGATCATGCAGATTCTGCTTTTCTGTTTCCAGCGCCGAATTGTTCTGCTCAATCTGTTCCAATCTCTGTCTGGTAGCTTCTTTTTCCTGTCTGATCTGGTAGATCTGATATTCCTGCCGGGCCAAGATACCGATACAGATAACTGTAACCAGCAATAAGATAAGCTTAAATACGCGTTTTTTACTTTTCTGCTGCCTGCGTCTTACCATCTTGCTCACACCTTTCCGGCTTCATCGGACTCCAGCCTGTCAGCCCCAGATAAAAAATGCCCAGCTGTAAAAGCCGGGCATCCAGTAAAAAAATTATTTCTTTGCAACAACGTCTTTGAAAGCTTTACCAGCTTTGAAAGCAGGAACCTGAGCTGCGCCAATGACAATTTCTTCACCGGTACGCGGATTTTTGCCCATGCGTTCTTTGCGAACACGAGCTTCAAAAGTACCGAAGCCGATCAGCTGTACTTTACCGTCAGCTGCAACTTCTTCTTTTACAGTGTCCAGAAAAGCATTGATAGTCTTTTCAACGTCTTTTTTGGTCAGGCCAGTTTTTTCTGCTACTGCAGTAATTAATTCGGTTTTGTTCATCGTTAAATCCCCCTTGATTATTAAATTAAGTAAATAATGGTTAATATTTACATAACTTACTATGCTTTAGGACGCTGCTCATGGGTATTATTCTACGTCCAAGCCTTTATTCCTTCAATCTACCGTGTTATTGTAACAAATGTCGTTGAAAAAATCCAGCTTATTTTTTATTTTTCTGCAAGATAATCTGCTCCTGCTTTTTCGCTTCCGCCCAGAATCCATCCAGTTCAGCAAGAGAAAAATCTTCCCAGCCGCGGCCGCTTGCTTTCACCTGTTCTTCTACATAATTGAATCTAAAGGCAAACCTGTTATTCGTTCCGTTCAAAGCTGCTTCTGGTTCAATTTTATTATGCCGCGCATAATTAACTACAGCAAAAAGCAAATCGCCTAATTCGCTTTCCGCCGCCTCCTTGTCGCCTGCACGCAATGCTTCCAGCAGTTCGTCAGTTTCCTCCAGCACTTTATTCCAGACGGCCTCTTTGTTATCCCAGTCAAACCCTACCTTGGCAGCTTTTCCCTGCAGCTTGTAAGCGCGCAACAATGCCGGCAGTCCTTGAGCAACCCCGTCCAGAACATGGGTGCGCTCCGTTTTTTCCTCTTTCTTGATCTGTTCCCAGTTTTTCAGCACTTCGTCGCTGTCCGCTACGTCAAGGTCGCCAAAAACATGGGGATGCCGGCGGATAAGCTTATCCGTTACTTCGTCGATAACCTCCTGCAGGTCAAATCGGCCTGCTTCTTCTGCCATCCGCGCATGGAAGACAACCTGCATCAGCACGTCTCCCAATTCCTCACGCATACCGGCAACATCGTCGTTATCCACCGCTTCCAGGAATTCATATACCTCTTCAATCAGATTGCTGCGGATACTGGTATGGGTCTGTTCCCTGTCCCAAGGGCATCCGCCCGGCTCACGCAAGATACGCATCACATCTACCAAAGGCTGGATATCTACATCAGCATAACTCGGCTCTTCAATCACGACGTTTTCCGCCTGCTCCTGCTGCGGCAGCATGTTTTCCTCCGCTGCCAAAAGCGGCGGTACGAAGACGCTCGTCAGGTGGTCAATGTGCTGCTGCCTGTCGAGCTCATACAACTTTATCCGGCGGCACTCTTCGTCCGGCAGTCCCAGATTGCGCAGGAAGTATATTTCATAATCATCTTCCAGCGTTTCCATAAGTCCCAATTTTAAATCGGACGCAACCAGTTTGCTGTAAACCTGAGTAATCATCAGCGGATAATTGCCAGCTTCCGCCACTGCGCCAAAATCCTGCGCGTCAATAATACGCAGCCCGGCAATTGGGTCGATACCCAGCTCCACATATGCCAAATCCAAAAAGCTCATAGCCGGTTTGATACATACTTCCACGCCCTGCCCTCTGCCGCGCCTGCGCAGCAGCACGACCGTTCGCTCTGCAACCAGCGGACTGCCCGGCACAGCGTAGACCACGTCGCCCTGTTCAGCGGCCTGCAGTACATGCGCCGTTATCTTATCATATACTTCTTCAAAAGATTTGCCCTGTTCATAAAAATTATCACAGGAGGTAAACTGCACGCCGCGCTTTTTCAGTTCCGTCACCGTAGGATGCACTGCCGTGCGCAGGATTACGTTTGTACTGTTTTGTAAAAGTTCCATGGTCTCCAGCGACAAATTGCCGGCAGCGCCAGGCCCTAAACCGACTATCGTTATTTTACCCATTGTATGCGCCCTCTTTCCTCTATTTGAAAAATTTTCTGAGCAGCGGCATCTCCCGCAGCTCCTCTTTATCAGTAATCCCCAGCAGCGGCAGCAGCAAAACATATATTACCGCCGCAGCCCCAATGGATACTATGGCAGCCAGCGCTTTTACAGGCAGTATACCTGCCAGCAGCGGATGCAGATAATGCACTGCCGCTCCCATCAGCAGCGCTGCCCCAATAATTTTCGCTACCGTCAGCCAGGAAAAGTATATCTTATGTTTACGCAGTACCCAGACATTCAAAGCCGTAGCCAAAGCAAAGTTGATATTGGTCGCCCAGGCGGCGCCGGCAATATTATGTGCCGCATCCGTTAACAGCCAGACAGCGGCAACCTTGGCAATGATACCGCACAGCATATTCAGCATCGGTACGTTGATAATGCCGATTCCCTGCAGCATACCCGTAGTAATCTGGTGCATACCCAAAAACCAGATGGCAGGCCCGGAATGCATAATGGCCGTGGCGGCCTTAGAAGTTCCATATAAAAGCAGTGAAATCGGCTCTGCCAAGACGCTCATCCCCACTGCCGCAGGTACGGTCAGCAAACAGCACAGTTTCATAGCAGTAGACGCCTTTTTCTCGATACCGCTGCGATCCTGCAGTATATTTGCTTCCGATATGGCAGGAACCAGGCTGGCAGCCAGCGACATGGTCGGGATAGTAGCCATCATCAGCAGTGGCTGCGCCATCCCGGCCAGATAACCAAACAGCGTCGTAGCCTCATCCACAGCAAAACCGCTGGCTACCAGCCTGTTGGGTACAAGCAGCATATCGATACTGCTGCTTATGGGCACCATGATATTAGCGCAGGACACTGGCAAAGCCAGCAGCACCAGTCTTTTGACGATAGTGGCAGCGCTGTCCTGCACAGCTGCAGTCTGCAGCTGTCCCGACTGCCAACGTTTTTTGTATTTGCAATAAAAAAAGCTCAGTACGATCAAGCCTGTAATACCGCCCGGCACTGCGCCGAAAGCTGCCCCGGCAGCAGCGTATTCCAACCCGTAAGGCAGCAGCCAGTAAGCCAAAAGCACCATGGTCATCACGCGGATCAGCTGTTCAAGAATCTGCGACACCGCCGGCGGCGTCATCAGCTGGTGCCCTTGGAAAAAGCCCCGGAAACAGGCCAGGATTGTAGAAAAGAACACGGCCGGCGTCAGCGCTACCAGTCCATAATAGGCCCGCGGGTCACTGATAATATTATTTTCAATCAGCCACCCTGCAGCGACAAATAGCGAGACGGCAAACACAAGCCCGGTAACAGCCATCAGTGCCAGCGAGATTTTAAAGACACGCCGCACATTATAATAATCGTTGCGGGCTACTTTTTCTGCAACAATGATGGAAATTGCGATAGGAATTCCTGCCGACGAAACAGCCAGCAGCAGCAGATAGACAGGATAAGCCATCTGATAAAGGCCGATTCCCTCGCCTCCCAGCAGACGGGAAAGCAGAATACGGTTGAATGAGCCTATTACTTTGACCGTCAATCCGGCCAGCGTCAGGATAGCCGCACCCCGTAAAAATTTATCGCTGCTCATGATGAATTCCTTTCTGCATAATCTGTTATCTTATAATTATAAAAAAATTTTCTTATTCTGACTACTGTTTTTCTGCCGCTCCCACCAGCTGCGGCAGACGCTTTTCCAGCCAATCCAACGGCTGAATGGAAGTTCCCGTAGTCTTAAAAATCAGCTGCGGCTCCTTGCCGTTTTTAAAGGTCATCCGTCCTTTATATTCTTTCAGCAGGTTAAGCACAGCTTCGGTAGCGACCGCTGCATGTTCTCCGAAAGTAATACGCAGTTCGCTTGGCCGCACGCTGATACCGCGGATCTTGATCAGACGGCACAGTCCACGTAAAGAAGCAATGCGCCACAGCGCTTCCACCTCCGGCGGCGGATTGCCGAAACGGTCGATAATCTCGTCCAATAAATCATCGCGTTCATGATAACGCATCTCTGCAAAACGCCGGTACAGTTCCATTTTATAACGCGGGTCAGCAATATAACCGTCAGGAATATATGCTTCCACTTCTATCTCCAGTACCGGCTCCGGCTCGTAAACAGCCTGAGCCGTACCGTTTTTCAGCCGGTTGATAGTCTGCTCCAGCATCTCGCAGTACGCTGCAAAACCTATACCTGTTATATGTCCGTGCTGCTGAGGTCCCAGCAGGTTGCCGGCTCCGCGTATTTCCAAGTCGCGCATAGCTATTTTAAAGCCCGCTCCCAGCTCGGTAAAGTCACGGATGGCCTGCAGTCTTTTTTCTGCTACCTCGCTCAGCGCCTTATTAGGCTTATAAACAAAATACGCATAAGCCAGACGGCTGCTGCGCCCTACACGGCCGCGCATCTGATACAGCTGCGACAGACCGAAGTTTTCCGCGCCGTCGATAATGATCGTATTAGCCAGCGGCACATCCAGCCCGTTCTCCACAATAGTAGTACAGAGCAGCACATCGCAGGTACCTTCGTAAAAAGCCACCATGGCGTCTTCCAATGCATCCTCATTCATCTGGCCGTGAGCAATCTTGATGCTGATGCCGGGAACAAGTTTGCGCAGCTTGCCTGCTATCGTCTCCAGCCCGCTGACCCTGTTATGAATATAATATATCCGCCCGCCGCGGCGCAGCTCGCGCTCCAGCGCTTCTTTAATCATCCCGTCGTTATATTCGGCCACAAAGGTTTCCACCGGCAGCCTGTCTTCCGGCGGGGATTCAATAACGCTCATATCACGGCTGCTAACCAGCGCCATATGCAAAGTACGCGGTATGGGCGTTGCCGACAGCGTCAGCACATCGATGCCGGTACGCCATTTCTTGATTTTTTCTTTTTGGGCAACTCCGAAGCGTTGTTCCTCGTCAATAATCAGCAGACCCAAATCCCGGAAAACGATATCCTGCTGCAGTAAACGGTGCGTGCCGATCAGGATATCTACACGTCCTTCTTCCAGACGCGCAATAATCTCTTTCTGCTCCTTCGCTGTACAGAAACGGTTAAGCATGGCTACATTGACGCCAAAACCGTTCATACGTTCTGCAAAAGTCAGATAATGCTGCTGGGCAAGTACGGTAGTCGGCACCATGACTGCAACCTGCTTACCGTCCATAACGGCTTTAAAAGCTGCCCTGATAGCCACTTCCGTCTTACCATAACCTACGTCGCCGCAGAGCAGCCGTTCCATAGGCTGCGGTTTTTCCATATCAGCCTTGATTTCTTTAATCGCCCGCAGCTGATCAGGCGTTTCCTCATAGGGAAACTTGTCCTCAAATTCTTTCTGCCACTGAGTATCAGGCGCAAAAGCGTGACCCGGCATCACTTGCCGCTGAGCATACAGCCGTAAAAGCTCCTCAGCCAGTTCTGTAATCGCCTTAGCGGCCTTAGCCGTAGTACGTTTCCAGTCTGCGCCGCCCATCTTGGAAAGTCTTGGTACTGCGCCTTCATTACCCACATATTTATGCAGCATACCTACCTGGTCTACCGGCACATACAGTTTATCGTCTCCGGCATAAGCCAGCAGCAGGTAATCACGGTGCACGCCGTCTACGGCGACATTTTCTACGCCGATATAACGTCCGATACCATGCACCTTATGGACAACATAATCCCCGGCTTTGATGTCGGAAAAATACTCCAGCTGCTTGCCTTGATTCCTGCTGTGCAGCCGCTTACGTTTCTGCATCCCGAAAATATCGCTTTCCGTAAGCAGCAGCCAGTCTTCGTCCCAAAAACGGAAACCATGGTCAAGCTCGCCAAACATCACATTGATGCAGCCTTGCTGCAAGGCAGTTTCCGCATAAGCTGCTTTCAAGCCATAGTTGCCGAGATTATCGGCAAAGCCGCGCGCTTTAATACTGCTGCTGAGCATCAGCACAGGCGTAATTCCTTCCTTCAGCCAGCTGCGCAGGTCTTCCTGCAGTAAGGCGATATTCTTATTATAAGGAGCAACACCTCGTACAGGTATGTTTACCGAAGGCAGCTCCTTCAAATAACTGTGCGCCAGGGCGGAAACCAGGACAGCAGGATATTCACCGCACTGCCGCATCAGCTGGCCGCAGTCAAAAAGCTCTGCTGCATAATTTTTGTTTTCCTTATCCAGTTTTTCCAGCATAGCGAAAATTTTTACCGGCTCATCAATTACAATAAGGGTATCTTGACCGCAGTAGTCAAACACCGACGCCGTACAGTCAGCTGCCTCACTGATTTTCAGCGGCACTATCTTTACTTCGCTGAAACTCTGCAGGCTGCGCTGAGTTTCCAGCTCAAAACTGCGTACAGCGTCTATCTCGTTGTCAAACCATTCAATCCTTACGGGCCTGCTGCTGTTGATAGGGTAAATATCCATAATATCGCCGCGCAGGCAGAACTGCCCCAGCGCATCAACCTGGTCTGTACGCTCATAACCGTACTCTATCAGTTTTTTTACCAGCTCCTGCTGCTCACAGGTCTCGCCAGTCTGCAATAAGATCTGCTGATCGTCGATACTGATGGGGGAAAACTGCTTCTGCTGCCATGCTTCAGCAGTAATGAACACCACGCCCTTTTCCTCGCCTTTTAAAAACCGCAGCGCTGCTGTGCGCCCAGCCTGCAGTTCCAAGCTCTGGGTGTCTGCCTGTACCCGCGGCAGATCCACAGGATATAGTTCCTGCATGGGCAGGTCAGGATAAAGATAGTTCAGCTCCCGCCTATACGCGCGCATTTCCTCACGGGTAGCTACAAACAGCGCCAGACTGCCGCTGCCTCCGCACGCCTTATCCAGGGCAGACAAAAAGACCGACTTGTTGCTGCCAGACAACCCGGTTAAAATACACGCCTGCTGTTGTTTACGATAAGCCGCAGCCTGCTGCACCTCTTTGAGCAAGGACAGCTTATCTGTCAAAATATTTTTCATAAGGATATCCAGACTTCCATCACTTAATATCTAAAAAAGGGTTTTAGCAGAAAGCTAAAACCCTTGTCGCCTTAATTTTACAGTTTCACTGCAAAATCTTTCCGGTCAAAGCTGTGGATAGCATCAACAAATCTTACAGTACCTGTTTTATATCTGGTAGAGATAGTATGGGTGCGTACACCGCCGCCGAAATAACGCAGACCGGTAAGCATATTGCAGTTGGTAATGGCGGTTGCAGTAAACATGCAGTCGTCGCCTTTTACCAGGTCATCCAAAGTAAGGACTTTGTTGCAGTCGGCAATGCCCATTTCGAGACAACGTTTTGCCTGCGCTTCATCTTCCGGGCACAGTTTAGCCTGCATATCGCCGCCCAGGCATTTAATAGCTACAGCTGCCAACACGCCTTCAGGAGCGCCGCCGCGGCCGATATACATGTGCACGCCGGTACCTTCGATACCTGCATTGACAATGGGGTTTACGTCACCGTCGGTAATCAGCTGGATACGGGCGCCGGCGCTGCGGATTTCATCCATAATGCCGTAATGACGTTCACGATCCAACAGAACTACATTCAGATCGGAAACTTCACGGTCCAGTGCTCTGGCAACGCGCTGCAGATTTTCCTTAACAGGAGCATTGATATCGATGCAGCCTTTGGCACGCGGTCCTACTGCAATCTTATCCATATACATATCGGGCGCATGCAGCAGGCAGCCTCTGGGAGCGATAGCGATAACTGCGATGGCGCCCGGCTGTCCTTTAGCCACCAGGTTAGTACCTTCAACAGGGTCTACTGCAATATCGACGGCAGGTCCGCCAGCGCCTACTTCTTCGCCGATATACAGCATCGGCGCTTCGTCCATCTCGCCTTCGCCGATAACCACCGTACCACTGATATTTACAGTATCAAACATCTTACGCATGGCATCTACAGCCAGCTGGTCAGCGCCGTTCTTATCGCCTCTGCCTACGCTGCGGCCGCAGGCGATAGCTGCTGCTTCAGTAACGCGTACAAACTCCATGGAAAGTTCTCTGTTCATTATTTACATCACTCCTTGTGAAAAATTCAGACATCTCTTTTTATTATGACACTTTCAGCATATTTACGCAACTGTAAAAACTATGCTAAAAATCTCATTACCAGGCTGCCCACAATCTGCAGCGGCCAAACGAAAACGATATACAAAAGCAACAGGCTGAACAGCACCGTAACAGCCGACCGTTTAAAATCGATCAGATATACCACTTCCAGCGACCGCATCAAAAGGTACAGCATCCAGCAGAAGCCTATGACTATCAGGACAGCCAGCAGCGCCAGTCCGGCCAGTCCCAGCTTTCCCGCCAGCAAGGATACCGGCGTCAGCAGCAGGAATGGCAAAGCCGTATAGCCCAAAAGACAAATCAGCCCTTTCGGATCGCCAGAAACCGCCCCAAAGGTTTCTAAGATGCCATGCAGCAAGAAACCGTACAGCGTCAACGCCGTACCTAAAATCATCACGCTGGCGATAATGATGGCAAAGCGTACTTCCAGCGGCTGTTCTAACAGCCAGACATTAGTAACCACCCCGGCAAAAAAGCCGGTGCTCATGGTAAAATACCAGCCGCTGCGCCATAAGCATGGCCTTTTAACCAATAGCGTCATGCCAGCCTTGGTATCAAAAAGCACATCGAAGGTCTTTCTCCTCATCAGCTATCACCTCTCTGCTCTCGGTGATGCTCCCTGCTGCGCAGCATCCGTCAGCTGCTGCAGCAGCTGCCCCTTGATACTGTTGGCGATTTCAGCAGATAAAAACAATTCCCAGGGCTGCGGCCTTGTTTTTTCCTTAACCGGCGGTATCCCCTGGATGCCCGCCAGCTTACCAGCTTCTGCCAGTGCGTCATAATAGTTGCCTATTTCATCTACCAGGCCCACATTCTTAGCCTGCAGTCCAGTATAAACACGGCCGTCAGCCAGTTCTCTGACCTTAGCGGCATCCATCTGCCTGCCTGCAGCCACAGTAGCAATAAAATTCTCGTAAATTTCATTGACGATATTCTGCAGGATCAGTTTTTCCTCTGCCGTCATCGGTCTGTCGCTGCTCAAAATATCTTTATACGGACCGCTTTTAATCTTCTCACTGGTAATACCGATTTTTTTGAACAGTTCCTCCGTATTCATATAGGGCATATACACGCCGATACTGCCAGTCAGCGTCGTAGCGTTGGCATAAATCTTATCGCTGCTGCAGGCTGCAATCCAGTAAGCAGCAGATGCGCCCATATCGCCCATAGCGGCCACTACCGGCTTCTTGGTTTCTTCTTTGAAACGGCGCAGCTCACGGCCGATTTCTTCGGCTGCAGTAGCGCTGCCTCCGCCGGAATTGATTCGCAGCACAAGCGCTTTGACGCTGTCGTCAGCAGCAGCCTCTCTGATCTGCTTCATAATGCTGCCGCTGGTAACGCCGGAGGCCTGTCCGAAGATGTTATCTTCTGCCGAACCGCTCATAATCGTTCCTTCAATATCTATCACCGCCACTCTGTCGTGTACGGTCACCACTTCATCATTGTTATTGCCTTTTAATAAGGATACTACGAAGCTCAGTACGGCCAGGAGCAATACGGCGCTTACAAAAAATTTTTTCAGCATTGTCTGCCTCGTCTTCAGTATTCAGAAAAAATAAAAGCAGACTGCATCAGGGCAGCCTGCTTTGTCATCAAACTACTTTTACTGCTTTTGTTCCCGCAAAGCAGCTGCAATGAAATCACGGAACAGCGGATGGGGATTAGTCGGACGGGATTTGAATTCTGGATGGAACTGCGCTCCCAGGAACCAGGGATGCACGTCCTGCGGCAGCTCGACAATTTCTACCAGACGCCCGTTAGGCAATGTGCCGCCGATTACGAGGCCGTTCTTGATGATTTCCTCACGGAAAGCATTATTAAATTCATAACGATGGCGATGGCGTTCGTAAATAAGCTCTTCGCCATACGCTTTCTGGGTCAGGGTATCAGGATAAACCTTGCAGGGGTACAGGCCCAGGCGCATGGTGCCGCCCATATCTTCTACATCCACCTGTTCAGCCATCAAATCGATAACAGGATACTTAGTCTGAGCATCGAACTCAGAGCTGTTGGCATTTTCCATGCCGCATTTATGACGCGCATATTCGATTACCGCGCACTGCATACCCAGGCAGATACCAAAGAACGGAATCTTGTTTTCACGAGCATATTGGATAGCCTTGATTTTGCCTTCGATGCCACGGTCGCCAAAACCGCCGGGCACGAGGATACCGTCAACATCTGCCATAACTTGATCCATTTTGACGTCAGCGCCTTCAATGGTTTCGGCGTTTACCCACTTGATTTCCAGCTCAGCTTCATTGAACACAGCCGCATGGCGGAGAGATTCAGTAATACTGATATAAGCGTCCTGCAGTTCCACATATTTGCCTACAACGGCAATAGTTACTTTCTTATCGTATTTTTTCAGAATGCGCGCAACCATGTCATGCCAGCCGGACATATCCTTCGGGCGGTCTTCTACCTCAAGCTTTTTCAGCACGATGGTATCCAGTCCCTGCTCTTCCATCAGCATAGGCACTTCATAAATGCTCTTAGCAGTAAGGTTCTGGATAACTGCATCAGGGTCGACGTCGCAGAACATGGCCATCTTCTCGCACATATCCTTGGAAATTTCTTTTTCGCTGCGGCAGACGATGATATCAGGAGAAATGCCGATGCTGCGCAGTTCTTTTACGCTGTGCTGGGTCGGTTTGGTTTTCAGCTCGCCGGCAGCAGAAATATACGGAACCAAGGTTACGTGAATATATAAAACGTCGTTTTTGCCTACCTCTTTCTTTACCTGTCTGATTGCTTCCAGGAAAGGCAGGCTTTCGATATCGCCCACAGTACCGCCGATTTCGGTGATGACGAAGTCGGCATTATCTTCGCGGCCTACGCGGAAAACTCTTTCCTTGATTTCGTTGGTAACGTGCGGAATTACCTGTACAGTGCCGCCGAGATAGTCGCCGCGGCGTTCCTTATTGATAACGGACTGATAAATCTTACCGGCAGTAACATTGGAACCTTTGGAAAGATTGATATCGATAAAACGTTCATAATGTCCCAGATCCAGGTCGGTTTCCGCACCGTCGTCGGTGACGAATACTTCACCATGCTGGTACGGGCTCATGGTGCCGGGATCGACATTGATATACGGATCGAATTTTTGAATAGTAACCTTGAAGCCGCGGCTTTTCAGCAGACGTCCCAAAGAAGCGGCAGTAATGCCTTTACCTAAAGAAGAAACTACACCGCCAGTTACAAAAATATATTTTGTCATTTTAATTCCCATCCCTTTCTTTCCTCAGAATCAAATGATTATTACATTCTCTCAGGTGCGGATACACCCAGAATACCAAGAGCATGTCTGATAACATGGCCAACTGCCTTAACCAGCGCAATACGCGATTGCTGCACATCGCTGTCAACACCCAGGATACGGCATTGATTGTAGAAAGAATGGAACAGCCCTGCCAGCTCATGTACATAATGCGCTACGCGGTGTACCGCTCTTTCTTTAGCCGCAGCAGCAATCAGCTCAGGATATTCGCCAAGTTTCTTAATCAGTTCCAGTTCGCCTGCTTCTGTCAGCACGTTTAGCTTCAACTGCTCTGCAGGCACAGCCTTGATGCCCGCTTCCTGCAGCTGACGCATGATGCTGCAGATACGCGCATGGGCATATTGGATATAGTAAACAGGATTTTCATTAGATTTTTCCGCAGCCAGTGTCAGGTCAAAATCCAGCTGGCTGTCGATAGAGCGCATTACAAAGAAGAAACGGGCAGCATCTGTACCTACTTCTTCAATCAGCTCATTTAAAGTAACGCTCTGGCCGGTACGCTTGGACATTTTTACCAGTTCGCCGTTACGATACAGGCTCACCATCTGCAGGATCAGCACTTCCAGCTGCTCCGGTTGGTAGCCTAAAGCGCCTACGGCGGCTTTCATCCTGGCAATATAGCCGTGGTGGTCTGCGCCCCACAGATTGATTACACGGTCAAAACCGCGGGCAAATTTATTCTGATGATAAGCGATATCAGCAGCAAAATAGGTAGGAATGCCGTTATCACGGATAACAACACGGTCTTTGTCATCGCCGTGCTCGGTAGCTTTAAGCCACAGCGCGCCGTCTTTTTCATATATATAGCCGCGTTCTCTGAGCAGCTCGCAGGCTTTTTTGATAGCATCAGCATCATGCAGGCTCTGCTCGCTGAACCAAACGTCAAAATGAACATTGAATGCTTCCAAGTCCTCTTTTAAAGCCGCCAGCTTTTCTTTCAAGGCAATAGTGCGGAACTGCTGCAGTCTCTCCGCCTCATCCATATGGAGGAACTTATCGCCGTAAATACGCACTATTCTCTTGGCGGTTTCCACGATATCATAACCATGATAACCATTTTCAGGAAATTCTACCTGTTGCCCCAATTCTTCCAGATAACGGGCGTTAACGGAAGCAGCCAGATTGTTAATCTGATTGCCGGCATCGTTGATATAATATTCGCGGGTGACGTCATAGCCTGCAGCTTTCATCAGGTTTGCCAAAGCGCTGCCTACTGCGGCGCCGCGTCCATGTCCTACATGCAGCGGACCGGTCGGGTTGGCGCTCACATATTCCAGCTGGATTTTCTCCTGGCAGTCATTTTGCAGATTGCCGTAGTTTTCACCGGCGGCAATGATATGCGCCAGCATATCGTACATCCAGTCCTGCTTTAAATAAAAATTTATAAACCCAGGTCCGGCAATTTCTGTTTTTTCAATATAGGCACATTCCAGATTATCTGTTACTGCCTGCGCAATCATACGCGGATTGCATTTCAGGCTGCGTGCGGACTGCATTGCAAAATTGGTGGCAAAATCGCCAAACTCTTTTTGCGGCGGCACCTCCAAAAGCACCTCCGGCAGTTCTCCCGCTTTTATAGCTCCCTGAGCAATGGCTTTCTGCGCAGCTGCCGTAATAGCCTCTGCCAGCACCTGTTTGATATCCACTATGCGTCTTCCTCCTTGATGTCTATTATAATCTTCATATCGCCATAAGGCATACTGTCCTGCGACAGCGTATATTCTATATCGATATGCCAGGACCCTTCACTGCTTTCCGTATACAGATAGCGTGTGAAAGTCTCTAACGGTATATTAAGATAGGGCGTCCTGTAGGAACTCCTGTCAGTATAGCCCTGATAGAATTCCTGCCTATGTTCCAAACTGCCGCTGCGGATGATGACGACTCTTTCTTCGTCCCATTTCAGGGTAGTCTTTGTTCCCTCCAGCCCCGTTCCAGCAGGCTCATCGTAAAAAACATATTTTTTGCCGTTTTTTTCCGCCATGCTGCCGGTATAGACATGCTTTGTCTGCTGTTCTTCCTGCCCGTCTTTCAGGACACTGGCAATATACACTTTTACAGATTTCATAAGAATATTTACTTCCCCGCAAACACGATTAGAGCCTGCCCTCTTTTCGTTCAGTACCTTATGATCGAAAAGGAGCAAGCTCCCAAAAGATTTTTGTCAATTTAATGCATAAAGCAATAAAAAAGACCTTTTATATTCTTCAATATTATATAACAGCTGGTAAAACCAGTCAAGAAAAGGATAATTTGTTATATTTTCCGCGGTTATTTCAGTAATGCTTGTAACATCCGGCGCTTTTTGTGTATAATATAATATTATTATAGTATTATCTGCTATTATTGGAGGGGTTTCTTATGCAACAAGACTGGGGCCTGATCTGTGCGTTCGGCCTGTATTTTTTAATGATGTTCGGCATGGGCGTCTACCATATGCGCAAGGAGCAGGATCTGGAAAGTTATGTGCTGGGCGGACGTAAGGTAGGCCCGTGGGTATCCGCTATGAGCGCCGAAGCTTCCGACATGAGCGGCTGGATGCTGATGGGTCTGCCCGGCTACGCCTATGTTGCCGGCGTCAGCGCTTTTTGGATTGCTATAGGTTTGGCGTTGGGCACTTTTTTAAACTGGATCATCGTAGCCAAAAGGCTGCGCGTCTATACCAAGATTGCCAACGATTCCATTACCCTGCCCGACTTTTTTGAAAACCGTTTTCGTGATAAGAGCAAGGTACTGCGGATTATTTCTGCTATCTTTATCTTTATTTTCTTCCTTATTTATACCGCATCAGGCTTTGTGGCCGGCGGGCGCCTGTTTAATACCGTTCTCGGCGTGCCTTATTTTGAATCGCTGCTGATTACTGCCGGCATCGTTATCTTCTATACCTTTACCGGCGGCTATATTGCAGTCTGCCGCACCGACTTTGTACAGGGCATTATGATGTTCTTTGCCATCATCATCGTGCCTGTTACCGGCATCATCTACGCCGGCGGCCCTGTAACAGCTTATGAAACGCTGCATAATCTCAACGCTAACTATTTCAACTTCTTCACCGACGCTACAGGCGTCACACTAAGCTTTACGGCTATTTTATCCCTGCTGGCCTGGGGTCTCGGCTATTTCGGCCAGCCGCATATCCTTGTACGCTTCATGGGCATCAGCTCTGCCAGAGAAATCCCCCGCGCTACTAATATCGCCATGGTCTGGGTAATCTTCTCCCTGTTCTTTGCCGTAACCGTAGGTCTTGTTGGCCGCGTCGTACTTGGCGACAGTCTGCAGGGCGTCAATACAGAAACCGTCTTCATGGTTATGAATGATAAATTCTTTGTTTCCTTTATGGCCGGTATCATTACCTCTGCTATTCTTGGCGCAATTATGAGTACTTCTTCCAGCCAGCTTCTGGTTACAGCTTCCGCTGTTTCTACCGACTTTTATCAGGCGCTGCTGCGTAAAAACGCCAACCCAAAAGAACTGCTGGTAGTCAGCCGCGTAGCTGTTATCCTGGTTTCAGCCTGCTCGCTGGCCATAGCTTCCAACCCCAACAATCTTATTCTTGACCTGGTAGCTTATGCCTGGGCCGGTTTCGGCGCTTCTTTCGGACCGCTTGTACTGTTTTCTCTGTTCTGGCGGCGTATGACGCTGCGCGGCGCTATCGCCGGCGTCTTCTTCGGCGGCAGCACGGTACTGATTTGGAAAGAATTTTTTTCCTATACCGGCATCTATGAGATTCTGCCCGGCTTCATTGTTTCCTGTCTGGCAATCTACCTGTTCAGCATTACTGACAAAGAACCGCCCGCAGAAATCGTCAAAGATTTTGACGTTGCCAAAAAGCATCTTGCCAATCTGGAAGATTGCGAATAATACTCTTTATAAACTTTATCAGACGTCTGCTTTACAGCAGACGTCTTTTTATTTTAAAAACAGATTATTTTAACTGGATTTAACATTCAGCTAATATTTTCTTAACATTGACAGGCTATACTAAGTTTGTACTCAAGCAAGAGATAACTTCAAGGAGGTCTGTAAAATAATGAAATCTGGTAAAATTATAGCTTTAGGTCTGGCGGCAATGTGCGCATTCGGAGCATGGGGCTGCGGCAATGATAAAAAGGATGCCGCTCCTGCAGCAGGCGGTAAAATCGTAGTTGTTTCCCGTGAAGACGGCAGCGGTACCCGCGGCGCCTTCATCGAACTGTTCGGTATCGAAAAGAAAGGCCAGGATGGCAAGAAAGTCGATACCACCACCGAAAACGCGTCCATCACCAACAGCACCGCTGTTATGATGACTACTGTAGCAGGCAATAAAGACGCTATCGGCTACATTTCCTTAGGCTCTTTAAACGACAGCGTTAAGGCGCTGAAAATTGACGGCGCAGAAGCCAGCGCAGCTAACATTAAGAATGCTTCTTATAAAATCGCTCGGCCCTTTAACATCGTTACCAAAGGCGAAGTGAAACCGGCCGCCAAAGACTTTATCGCTTTCATCATGTCCAAAGAAGGCCAGCAGGTTGTTTCCGCTAACGGTTATATCGGCGACGAAAAAGCTGCTGCATACCAGGGCAGCAAACAAAGCGGCAAAATCGTCGTAGCCGGCTCTTCTTCCGTAACTCCCGTAATGGAAAAACTCAAAGAAGCCTACAAGAAAGTAAACCCTGACGTAAATATCGAAGTACAGCAAAGCGACTCTACTACCGGCGTTAAATCTGCTATCAGCGGCATCTGCGACATCGGTATGGCTTCCCGCGATCTGAAAAAGAGCGAGCTTGACGCCGGCGTTAAGAACACCGTTATCGCTACCGACGGCATTGCAGTTATCGTCAATAAAGACAGCAAAGTCAACAACCTGACCAAGACCCAGGTAGCCGATATCTTTACGGGCAAAATCACCGAATGGAGCAAACTCTAAGCCCCTAATTTCAACAGAATAGCTGCTTTTAAAGGTTACCTGTAAAGGTAGCCTTTAATTATACGCAGCCTTATTTGATATTCTGCATTGCAGTACATTGGTGAGGTTTTATGAATAAAGGTAAAGAAAAAATAATGCATTGGGTCTTCCTGGCAGCAGCCTGCGCTTCTGTCGCCCTGGTAGCCATGATCTGCGTCTTCCTGTTCGCTAACGGCCTGCCTACCATCGGCAAGATAGGCGTCACAGATTTCCTGCTGGGTGAAAAATGGCGGCCCAATAATGATATTTATGGCATCCTGCCCATGATTTTAGGCAGTATTTATGTTACTATCGGCGCTATCATAACCGGCGTACCTATCGGGCTTTTTACGGCCATCTTCATGGCCCGTTTCTGCCCGCCCCTGTTCTACAGGTTTCTCAAGCCGGCCGTTGAACTGCTGGCCGGTATTCCTTCCGTAATTTACGGCTTCTTCGGTCTGGTCATCATGGTGCCTTTCATCCGCGATAATCTGGGCGGTACGGGAAGCAGTATGCTTACCGCTTCCCTGCTTTTGGGCATGATGATCCTGCCCACTATCATCAGCGTAGCCGAAGCTGCGTTGCGCGCTGTACCCAACAGTTACTACGAAGGCGCGCTGGCGCTTGGCGCCGGTCATGTCCGCAGCGTCTTCTTCACTATAGTACCTGCCGCCAAATCAGGTATCATGGCCGGCATCATCCTCGGTATCGGCCGTGCTATTGGCGAAACCATGGCCGTCATCATGGTTGCCGGCAACCAGGCACGGATGCCCCAAGGACTTCTGGAGGGCGTCCGCACCATGACCACCAATATCGTCATCGAAATGGGTTATGCAGCCGACCTGCACCGCGACGCGCTTATCGCCACGGCTGTAGTACTCTTTATCTTCATCCTTATTATCAATTTAACATTCTCCTATCTTAAAGGAAGGGTGGTGCAGCAATGAATAATTTTTCCGCCCGTCTGCGCAAAACCCTCTACAGCTACGGTACGGAGCCCTCAGCTATCCTGCTGCTGTTCTGCGTCTGGGGCTCTGCTATCGCAACCTTTCTGACGCTGGCCTTCCTGCTGCTCTACATTCTCTGGCAGGGCCTGCCCCACATCACGCCCGCTTTATTTGCGCTGGAATATAATACCACGAATGTTTCTCTGTTCCCCGCCCTGGTAGATACAGTCATCATGGTCATTATGGCGCTCGCCATGGCTACGCCTCTGGGAATTTTCGCCGCAATCTACCTGGTTGAATACGCCAAACGCGGTAATAAGATTGTCAACGTAGTGCGCGTTACTGCCGACACGTTGTCCGGCATCCCCTCCATCGTGTATGGTCTTTTCGGTATGCTATTCTTTGTCACCTACCTCAAAATGGGCTATTCGCTGCTGGCAGGTTCCTGCACGGTAGCTATCATGGTTCTGCCGCTGATTATGCGTACTACGGAAGAAGCTCTGAAAGCTATTCCTGACAGCTACCGCGAAGGCAGTTACGGCCTGGGCGCAGGCAAGCTGCGTACAGTTTTTGCTATCGTACTGCCCTCTGCCATTCCCGGTATTTTAGCCGGTATTATTTTAAGTATCGGGCGTATTGTCGGCGAAACGGCCGCTCTGATTTATACTTCTGGTACCGTTGCTGCACTGCCGGCCAATGTGTTTTCTTCCGGCCGTACTCTGGCCGTGCATATGTATGTACTGGCCAGCGAGGGACTTTTTATGCAGCAGGCTTATGCAACCGCAGTCATCCTCGTGGTTATCGTCATCTGTATTAACGCTGCTTCCGGCTATCTGGCACGCAGACTTATGAAGGGAAATTAACAATATGCAAGACAAAATTACTATTGAAAACCTCAATTTGTATTACAGTGATTTTCATGCTTTAAAAAATATCAATATGCATATCAAAGAAAAGGAAATCACCGCTTTCATCGGCCCGTCCGGCTGCGGCAAATCCACCCTGCTCAAATCGCTGAACCGCATGAACGACCTGGTAGAAGGCTGCCGCATTACCGGCAACGTACTTTTAAACGGCGAAAACATCTTCCAGACTGAAGATGTCAACCTGCTGCGCAAACGCGTAGGCATGGTTTTCCAAAAACCTAATCCTTTTCCGATGAGCGTTTACGACAATATCGCTTTCGGCCCGCGCACCCACGGTATTCATAATAAAGCCAAGCTTGATGAAATAGTAGAAGAATCTCTGCGCAAAGCGGCTATCTGGGAAGAAACCAAAGACCGCCTGAATAAAAGCGCTCTCGGTTTTTCCGGCGGCCAGCAGCAGCGTCTCTGCATCGCCCGCGCGCTGGCAGTACAGCCGGAAGTCCTGCTGATGGACGAACCTACCTCCGCCCTTGACCCCATCTCTACTTTAAAAATTGAAGACCTGGCCCTGGAACTGAAAAAAGACTACACCATCGTTATCGTGACCCATAATATGCAGCAGGCAGCCCGCATCTCTGACAAAACAGGCTTTTTCCTGCTCGGCGATTTAATTGAATTTGACAAAACCAGCGAATTATTTGCTAATCCGCACAATCCTAAGACAGAAGAGTATATTACCGGCCGTTTCGGCTGATAATTGTTAAACGGGTGAAAAAATGAACAGAGTATTTTATGTAAACGAATTAAACAGCTTAGTTGAAAGCGTACATACTATGGGCGTCGATGTCCTGACAACCTTGGATAAAGTAATAAAAAATCTGGAAGGCAAAGATGCTTCCCTGGCACAACAGATTATGTCCAACGACGATTATTTTGATAACAAAGAATTAGCTATCGAAAAACACTGTTTCAAACTGCTGCTGCTGCAGGCACCTGTAGCCAGCGACCTGCGTGAAATCGCTTCCATCCTGAAACTTGTTGGCGATTTAGAACGTATTGCCGACCATTGCAGCGATATTTCTCAATACACTCTTAATCTTACCGAGCTGAAGCCTGCGCCGATGCCGGAAGACTTCCTGGCAATGATGAAGCTGATGCGCTCCATGGTCAGCGACAGTATCACCGCTATCCACGGCAACGACGCGGAACTGGCGCAGAAAGTCATCGACACCGACGGCAGGGTAGACAGCTACTTCCACAGTCTGCGCGGCAATCTGACCGCATTGATGCAGGACAAGCCATATTTTGTCCCACAATATGTAAATTACCTCATGATTGCCAAATACGTTGAACGTATTGCCGATCATGCTACCAACATCGCCGAATGGGTCATCTACATCGTTAAAAACGAACTGCAGAATTAAACTAAAATAACCTCTCAGGAGGTTATTTTTTTATGCCCGGATGATATAATAGTACTACCATAATCATGGAGGTACATATGAATAAAATAATCCTTGCTTATAACTTCACGCCTGAGCGCCTGCAATCACTCAAGCTGATCTGTATGCTGCTGAAAGCCCAATGCCGCCCCGTGACCCGCCAGGAACTGCTGCAGCCGGTAGGCTACCTTGCCGGCATCAAGACGGTAGCGCCTGCCGACGAAGTATACAGCGGCAGTAAAGGTACGGAAGAAATGCTCTTTTTATGCGGCTTTGACCGCCCCAATCTGGATAAGCTGCTGAACGCTGTCCGCAAAAGCCCTTTAAAACAGGTCAAACTTAAAGCCATGCTCACCGCCCATAATATGGGTTGGAGCGGACTGCGGCTTATCAGGGAGCTGGTCGAGGAACATAATTACATGACCGGGCAAAAACAGCAGCCTGCGCCGGAACACACTTCCACAAACGACTGAAGATATGATAAAATAAGCGTATAATAAAATTCGGAGGTATTACTCATGGCTAAAGACAGTTCCTTTGACGTTGTTTCCCAGGTTAATATGCAGGAAATGGACAACGCCGTCAACCAAGTAAAGAAAGAAATCGAACAGCGTTATGATTTCCGCGGCAGCAACGCATCCATCGAGCTGGAAGAAAAAGGTGTAAAAATTGCTGCTGAAGACGAATATAAACTGGAAACAATTATAGATATGCTGCGCGTAAAAATGGCTAAACGCGGCATTTCTCTGCGCTGCCTGGTACCAGGCAAAGTTGAGCCTGCCGCTAAAAACACTGTTCGTCAGCAGCTGGAAATCCAGCAGGGCATCCCTAAAGACAAGGCGAAAGCCATCGTAGCAGCCATCAAGGCTACCAAGCTCAAGGTAACCGCTCAGATGCAGGACGACCAGGTACGCGTATCCGGCGCCAAAAAAGACGACCTGCAGGCTGTTATCCAAACCCTTAAGGCCGGCGACTTCGGCGTAGACCTGCAGTTTATCAATATGCGTTAAAGCACAAATATATCTATTCACAGGCAGCTGCACTCCAGCTGCCTTTTTGCTTAAATATCACAAACAAGAACGGCAAAACAGTTTATAATAACTATATAAAGGCAGGTGATACCATGACTAATGATACTGCTTCCAAAAAAGATTTTGACCAGAATAAAATAGATGAAAAAGCCTTACTAAAATACCAGGATAAATTCAGCAAAGATAATCTCTGGCTCAAGCTGCAGCATTACGGACGTGATATAGGGCTTACTGTGCTCTACAACGCATTGCAGCTCTGGTATGTGCTGCAAAAGCCGGAAGTTCCCGCTAAAAATAAGGCCGTTATTATGGGAGCGCTCGGCTATCTTATCGCTCCGCTTGATTTTATTCCCGACCTGACGCCTATCTTAGGTTACAACGACGACGCTGCCGCCATTGTGTTCGCTCTTTATATGGTGCGCCAATACGTGGACGATGCAGTAAAGGCGCAGGCTAAAGCGCGTCTGGCAAAAATTTTCAGTGAAGACGCCGTCAAAAATCTTGATTAGCATAACAAAAAGGACTATGAGATGTACCCACATCCTTCATAGTCCTTTTCTCTTTAGCTACTCTGTCCTCAGCCCTGGTAAATAAACGTCATTATTTTAATTTACTATATTCCTCGTCGCTGACAGGCTCACACCACTCGTTAGAAGTTGCTTCACCAGGAACTTCTACTGCCAGATGTGCAAACCAGCTGTCAGGGGCAGCGCCATGCCAATGTTTTACGCCTGCCGGGATATTCACCACATCACCTGGGTGCAGCTCTCGAGGCTCTTTACCCCATTCCTGATAATAGCCGCGTCCGCCGGTTACCAAAAGTATCTGTCCTCCGCCTTCAGCAGCTTGATGAATATGCCAGTTGTTGCGGCAGCCAGGCGCAAAAGTCACATTGCCGATAATTACCTGTTCCAGCGACAGCATATTCAGGTAGCTTTGTCCGACGAAATATTCAGCGTATGCTTCATTCTTTTCTCCACGCGCAAAAACCGTGGTAAATTCTTCTGTTGCCATCATCCGACTTCCTTTCTCCTGTGGCGTAGCAGCATTTATGCCGTTTATTACGCCAAAATTCAATAAAAACGCCGCGGCAAATACGGTTAAAAGCTTCATTTTTACGGTTCCTTTCTCTATTTTGCCGGCACTATCTCGTTTATGCAGCCAAGAGCGTTCAAAGTACGGGGATAACCGATATACGGCAGCGCCACCGTTATAGCATCCAGCAGATCCTGACGGGTGTTGCCTACGGCAATGTTAGCTGCCGCATGTGCTTTGAGCTGCGGTTCACAGCCACCAAGGCTGGCAATGGCAATAAATGTTATCAGTTCCCGCTGCTGCAAATCAAGCACCTGCCTAGTATAATAATCGCCAAAACAATTTGCAGACAGATAAGTATTGATATGCTTCTGCTCTGCCGGCGCGCTGCTGTTCATCTTATGAATCGCATCGCCAAAAATGCTGACCTGCACAGCCAGGCCTTTATCATAACGATTGCTATCATCTACTGTACCGCTCTCTGCCAGCGGTACATCAATACCTTTACTTGCAAAAGCAGCGTGCATTTTTTCCAGTGCTTCTTTAACCCTTGGGAAACCAACATAAGGCGTACACTGATAAATTGTTTCCCGCACTTCAGCATCTGTTGCGCCTGATTGCAAAGCGCCTGCTGCATAAGTTGCCAAATCTTCAGTAGTATTGCTGCTGACTAATACTGCCAGCTTCAAAAGTTCCTGCTGCGCCTGATTGAAACGTACCTGATTGCCTATATCTGCATAAATAAATTTCTGCATGATAGAAGAAATTTCCGGCTCCTGCTTTATCTGTATCGGATTTTCTTTTCCATACACTGCCTCTATACTTTTCTGACTTACTTCCAGCCTATCCGCCGCCATAACACAATCCCTCCCGGTTATTATTCCTGCACACAGCAATATTGCCAATACAGCCGCAATTTTCTTCTGCATCTTTTTCCTCCTTGCAGTTTATTGTTATTTTCTGCTTAATGTCACAGTAAAATCATTTTCCTGCTTTTCCAGCAGTTCCATACCTTTTTCAACCCTACCCAAATAAAACAGATCAGCAGATTCTGAGTAATCACGGTAAAAAATACATAGATTGCCCCACGGCGCATATACACACAGATCGCCTCTACCCGGCTGATGTCCTTCCGGGCGCAGTCCTGCATGAACAGGCTGCGGCGGATAAGCAATTTTTTCCGTGCGGTTAAAATCACGGAAGCTAAGCTGCAGCGGCAGCATATTATACATATTATCCGCTGCCTTGCTGTCATTCAACCGTAAAACAGCCTGTCCGTCAGTAAACTGAAGGATTACTTGCCGTCCCTCACGCCCAGCAACGGCAGCAGCTTGCTGTACCCGCCTGCCGTTTGCCGCATCGGCGCCGCAGCCGGCAGTCATAACTGCCGCTGCCAGTAATATCATTCCAACCCATTTCAACATAGTTGTCACTTCCTATATTGTTCTGCACTATGTCAGAAATATTATTGTTTATTTATTCTGCTTTTATTATAAAAAGCTGCATATTAAATGTCTAATACCTATCCTGTATCCGTTTATATACGTTTCAGGCATAATACGGCGCTCTTTCTGCTGCTAAAAAAAGATGCTTCGGAAAAATTTCCGAAGCATCTTTTTTATTTTAGTATTTGCTGTTATTTTCTTTTTTTCTGCGCGAGCTAAGCTCAGCCAGCAGCTCAGACGGAGAAATATTGTGATAAGCCAGCAGTACCAGGCAATGATACCACAAATCAGACATTTCATATACCACTTCGCCGCTGCTGTTATTCTTGGAAGCAATAATCGTTTCTGCCGCTTCTTCGCCGACCTTTTTGAGAATCTTATCCTGGCCGGAAACAAACAGATATTTCGTATAGGATTTTTCGCCCCCATGCACACGTTTTTCCTGAATAACCTTATACAGTTCACTTAAGATAGCAGCTGTCGTCAACCCATCAACAGCCGGCAGATTGTTCTCCCGCCAGAGAATGTTATGAAAACAGCTGTACTCGCCTGTATGGCAGGCAACGCCGGTCTGTTTTACCTGCACCAGCAGGCTGTCGCCGTCGCAGTCATACTTTATGTCGACTACTTTCTGTACATTGCCGCTGGTTGCACCCTTATTCCACAGCTCCTGACGGCTGCGGCTCCAGAACCAGGTATAGCCTGTTTCTACTGTGCGCTGCAGCGACACCGCGTTCATATAGGCCAGCATAAGTACCTTGCCCGTATCGGCATCCTGTACCACTGCCGGCACCAGTCCTTTGTCATCAAATTTAATTTTCGTCAAATCTGCCTGCATTATAACCTCACCTCAATACCCTGATCACGCAGATATTCTTTTACCTGTCTGACGGTAAATTTCCTGTAATGAAATACGGATGCTGCCAGTACCGCATCAGCAGCGCCGTCGCGCAGCACCTCATAAAAATCCTGCAGCTGCCCAGCGCCGCCGGAAGCGATGACAGGAACTTTGACAGCCTTGCTTATCTTGGCGGTAAGCTCTATATCATAACCGTCATTCGTCCCGTCAGCATCCATGCTGGTCAGCAAGATTTCTCCTGCCCCCAGCTCTACCCCTCTTTTGGCCCATTCTACAGCGTCCAGCCCCGTAGGCACCCGGCCGCCGTTAATATATACTTCCCATTTTTCCGGGCCTGTTTTTTTGGCGTCAATGGCCAGTACGATACACTGATTGCCAAACTGACGTGCTCCTTCGGCAATCAGCTGCGGATTATGCACTGCCGCCGAATTTACTGATATTTTGTCCGCCCCGGCCCTGAGCGTTTCGCGGATATCATCCACGCTTCTGATACCGCCGCCGACAGTCAGCGGGATAAATACCCTGCCGGCTACACGGCGGATAACATCCAGCAGCGCTTTCCTTTTTTCTACGGACGCACCGATATCAAGAAAAACCAGCTCGTCAGCACCGGCAGCATCATAAAAGGCAGCCAGCTCTACCGGGTCGCCTGCATCGCGCAGTTCTACGAAATTAGTTCCCTTGACTACCCTGTTGCCTGCCACATCAAGACAGGGAATAATTCTCTTTGTCAGCATTTTTCTTCACCTGCCAGCCTGATAGCTTCTTCTAAGTTCAATGCGCCTGTATAAATAGCTTTGCCCACAATGCAGCCGCTGATGCCTGCCTTGGCATACGGCAGCAGACGTCTGATATCTTCCAGCGAAGCAACGCCGCCGGAAGCGATGACAGGAACGCCGGAGCAAGCCGCGATTTCTGCCGTGGCTTCCACATTAACGCCGCCCAGGGTACCGTCCCTGCTGATATCCGTAAATATGATGGCAGCAACGCCGTAAGCAGCCATTTGACGGGCCAGTTCTACGGCTTTCATATTGCTGCTTTTTTCCCAACCGTCCACAGCTACGTAGCCGTCTCTGGCATCAATTCCCACGGCTATCCTGCCAGGATAGCACTGACAGGCCTCTGCGACTAACTGCGGATTGCGCACCGCTGCGCTGCCCAATATTACTCTGCTGATACCGATGTTCAGCCAGTTTGCTATATTTTCCATACTGCGGATGCCGCCGCCCAGCTGCACGGGAATCTTGACCGCAGCAAGGATGCTTTTAATCGCTTCCATATTTCTGCTGACGCCTGCTAAAGCTCCGTCAAGATCGACCACATGCAGAAATTCCGCTCCTGCGTTCTGCCATTTTGCAGCCATGGCCGCCGGGCTGTCGGAAAATACTGTTTCTTTGTCAAAGCAGCCTTCCGTCAGCCGCACGCATTTGCCGTTTCTGAGATCTATTGCCGGATAAATTCTCATAACTTCCACTCCTTAAAGGCTTGCAGCATTTTCAGTCCCGCCTCGCCTGACTTTTCCGGGTGGAACTGCAGCGCCTGAATATTATCGCGTCCTACAGCAGCAGTTATTTCCGTACCATAGTCGCATACGGCGGTAATAATCGCGCTGTCTTCCGGCTCGGCATGAAAGCTGTGCACAAAATAAACATAACTGCCCTCTGCAGCGTCAGTAATAGGCGAGGCCGTTTTTAAACGCAGCTTGTTCCAGCCCATATGGGGAATCTTATACTGTGTCGGCAGCTTTTTCACGCAGCCTTTAAAAATGCCCAGTCCTGCGACTCCCGGACTTTCCTCGCTGCTTTCAAACAGCAGCTGCATCCCGAGACAAATACCAAGAAAGCCCTTGCCGCTTTCAATATGCCTGATCAGCTCCGGCACCAGGTCAGTCGCCTGCAGATTCTTCATACAGTCGCCAAAAGCCCCTACGCCCGGCAGAATGATTTTTTCGGCAGCGGCAATGACGGCTTTATCCGCCGTAACTACCGGCACTGCTCCCACTGCCTCGACAGCCTTACTGACGCTGTGCAGGTTGCCCATACCGTAATCTATTATCACGATTTCGTTTTTCATAATACACCTTTGCTGCTCATCACACCTTTGACCCTGCTGTCTAAAGCTGCTGCCTGCGCAACGGCCCTTGCAAAAGCCTTGAACACGGCCTCGATGATATGATGAGTATTCTTTCCGTATAAAATCCTTATATGCAGCGTCATCTTAGCTTCGCTGGCAACCGCCCGGAAAAATTCTTCCGTCATTTCCGTATCATAGTTTCCCTGCTTGCCTGCCGGAATCTCTCCCTGCAGCGCCAGATACGGCCTGCCGGAAAAGTCCAGCACGACCTGCGCCAACGCCTCATCCATAGGGATAAAGCATTCGCCATACCTGTGCATACCGCTCTTATCCCCCACAGCCTCGCTAAGCAGCCTGCCCAGTACGATGCCGCAGTCTTCTACAGTATGATGACAGTCCACATCAAGATCGCCTTTAGCCTGCATGACAAGGTCACAAAAACTGTGCTTGGCAAAAAGCGTCAGCATATGATTCAGAAAGCCTACGCCTGTGTCTATCTTGCTGCTGCCCTGTCCGTCCAGTACCAGTTCCGCTGTTATCTGTGTTTCCGCTGTTTCTCTTACAATCTTACTACACCGCATCTTCACACATCCTCACACAATCTCTTAATCGCCGCAGCTATACGTTTATTTTCTGCCGGCAGCCCGATACTGATACGAAGGCAGCCGCGCAGATTTTTGTTTTCACTGTAATCGCGCACCAGGATACCGTCCTCTTGCAGCTTAACAAAAATAAATTTACCGCTGTTCATCCTGTCATCGCCTAAATCCCGGCCATATTCAGTCTTATAGCGGGCAGCAAGCTTAACCGCCATCGCTTCTTGCGCATAAAAAGTAACGAAATTAGCCGCCGAAGGAAAGACCCTGAAACCCAGCTCACGCAGACAGCCTGCCAACTGTTCACGCTGCGCTACAGTATCATTGATTCTTTCAGCATAAACGTCCTTATGAGCATATACGGCAGCTGCCGTCATCAGGGTATAGGCATTGACTCCGTAGGGCAGCATGGCTTTTTTCATAGCGCTAATAAGCGCTGCCGCGCCCAGGCCGTATCCGCAGCGCATACCTGCCAGGCCGTAAGCTTTGGAAAAAGTCCGCAGGCAGATGATATTATCATATTCTGAGAGCACTTCCGTTACGGAAGCCTGCCCGGCAAACTCGATATACGCCTCATCAATGACTACCGGGCACTCCACTGCAGCGGCAATAGCGGTAATATCTGCCAAAGCATTATAATTGCCCGTCGGATTATTGGGATTACATAAGATGAGCAACGCCGGTTTTACCTCGGCAGCTGTCTGTAAAAGCGCCTGTTTGTCTATATAGCCTTCATCATCAAGATAATACGGACACACCTCGCTGTCTGATAACTGTACATACACGCCATACATGGAAAAGGAGGGAACCGGCACCATGATTTTTTTGCCGCTGCCGCCAAAAACCTGGCAGGCAATCCTCAGCAGCTCGCTGGAACCATTACCGATGATGACGTTTTCCGCCTGCAAGCCAAAAGCTGCCGCCAGCTGCGCGCATAAATCTTCTGCCTGCATCTGCGGATACCTGTTAAAAGCAAATTTTGGCATTTTGCCTGCCAGCTCGCTGAGCACTTCCTCCGGCAGCGGCAGATTGCTTTCATTGGCATTGACGATTATTTCCGCATCCGTATTTTCTACATGATATGTTTCCAGACGGGCAATACTTTCTCTGATCTTAGCATTTATCATAACTGTCATTCCTTTTCCATACGTTTACGGACAGCGTTAGCATGAGCCTGCAGTCCCTCGGCTTCTGCCATGACGATGATATCGTCGGCTACAGCGGTCAGCGCGCTGCCTGTATAAGCAATAATACTTGTTTTTTTCATAAAGGTTTCTACATTCAGCACGGAATAGAATTTAGCCGTGCCTCCCGTAGGCAGGATGTGGTTAGGCCCTGCATAGTAATCACCCAGCGGCTCCGGCGAATATGCGCCCAGGAAAACTGCTCCGGCGTTACGGATGAAAGGCAGCAGTTCAAAGGGGGCCTTCGTCATGACTTCCAGATGTTCCGGTGCCGACATATTGGCCATTTCAATAACCGTATCCATACTGCCTGCCAAAATTACTTTGCCCTGTCCTTCTAAAGCTGCAGCGGCAATACCCTTGCGCGGCAGCACATCCAGCTGCTTTTCCAGCTCCTGCAACGTAGCGTTGGCCACCCGCTCACTGTCCGTTACCAGGATAGCGCTGGCCAGCGGGTCATGTTCTGCCTGGCTCAAAAGGTCGGCAGCCAGATAGCGTGGATTGGCACTGTCATCAGCCACAATCAGAATCTCGCTGGGGCCTGCCAGCATATCGATATCGCAATGTCCGTAGACAGCTTTTTTCGCCAGCGTTACAAAGATATTGCCGGGGCCGGTGATTTTTTCTACTTTAGGTACGGTCTCCGTTCCGAAAGCCAGCGCCGCTACCGCCTGCGCGCCGCCCATCTTGTAAATATCCGTTACCCCAATAGCCTTTGCCGTAGCCAGCACGTAAGGATTAACCCTGCCGTCTTTTCCGGGCGGTACTGCCATCACGATTTTTTTCACCCCTGCCACCTTAGCCGGGCAGGCATTCATAATTACAGAAGACGGATAGGCAGCCGTGCCTCCCGGTACATAGATACCTACAGAATCAAGAGGCGTAACCTTCTGTCCCAGCATGGAACCGTAATCCCTGTTGGTAAGCCAGGTTTTAGGCACCTGTTCTTCATGGAAGCGGGTCACATTGGCGATAGCTTTCTTAATGGCCGCCATTACTTCAGGCTTTACCGCGGCTTCTGCTTCGGCAAATTCCTGCTCCGTCACCTTGATATTAGCTGCGTTCAATTCAGCTTTATCAATCAATTTGGTATAATAAAACAGCTTTTCGTCGCCGCCGCTTCTGACATCGTTTACGATACGTTCTACCACCTGCGCCGCAGTCAGCGGTGCGCCGAACATCTCGGTAACACCGGCCTGCACTCCCGGTGAAAGGGTACATTCATCAAAAGCCTTTTTCTTCATTAACGCCGCCATCTCGGCCGCATTCATCTTTCTTGCATCTATCAAATTCATGTTCTTAGCCTTCTTTCAAAACTTTTCTTAAATCTTCCGTCAGGCGTGAAATCCTGTCAAATTTCAGCCTGAAGCTGGCTTTATTGGCAATCAGTCGGGAAGTAGCCGTAAAAATGGAAGCAACCTCCGTCAGATTATTCTCTCTTAAAGTAGTGCCGGTTTCCACAATATCTACAATCAGTTCACTGAGCCCTACAATCGGTCCCAACTCAATGGAACCGTTCAGCTTGATAATCTCCGTCTGGATACCCAGCTCATCGAAATATTTTTTTGCACAGTTGGGATATTTGGTAGCAACCCGCAGGTGCGCATAATCCTCCAGGCGCGTCAGCCGTTTTGCTTCCGGCACCGCCAGCATCAGTCGGCATTTACCGAATTTTAAATCTAACAGCTCTACGATATCTTTGTTTTCCTCTGCCAAGACATCCTTCCCGATGATACCAATGTCGGCTGCACCGTATTCCACATAGGTAGGCACATCGACCGTCTTGGCAATAATGAATTTTATTTTGGCCGCTTCGTTGGCAATCACCAGCTTGCGGGAATCTTCCGACAGATTTTCTGCTGTGTAGCCGACCTTAGCCAATAAATCCACCGCTTTATCAAACAGCTTGCCCTTCGGCAAGGCAATGGTAATATATTCGTCCATGCTCCATCCTCCTCAAACATATACCAGGCTGCTGCAGCAGTTACTGCTTACCTCTGCAGCTGCCTGCTCCAACGTCATGGGGCTTACTGCCAGCTTTACGCTGCGCCCCTCTTTACGCAGGGCGTCTGCTTTGGCGATAGCCTGCAGGATATTTCCCTCGCCCCAGGCCACGAATACATCCCAGCGTCTGCTGTAATCCAGTGCTCCCTGTCTTTCCAGCGCCAGGATAATACGCTCGATACCCATAGCAAAGCCTGTTGCCGGACAGTCAAGGCCAAAATTATCCATCATCCTGTCATAACGGCCTCCGCCTGCTACAGAAAAACCTATTTCCGGCAGGTAGATTTCAAACAGCATTCCCGTATAATAATCAAGCGATCTGTTCAGTCCCAAATCAAAGCTTACATAACTGCCATAGCCATAGGCTTCAATCAAGCTGTAAATCTGTCTTAAATCATCAAGAGCTTTTTTGACGGCTTCACCCTGCAGCAAAGCAGCCAGCTCGTCTAAAAGTTCACGCCCGCCCTGCAGAAATAACAGCCGCTCAAATACATTCTGCAAGCTGCTGCCAGCATCTGCTATGGAAGCTGCAATTTCTTCCATCGCTACCGCATCATGTCGGCGCAGGCATTCTTTCACCATTCTTACCTGGTCAGCAGTCAACCCTGCCTCGCGGCACAATCCGTCAATAAAGCCGATGTGCCCCAGGCTGATGACAAAGTTTTTAATACCGGCGGCCTTCAGGCTTTCTGCCGCCAGCACTATTACCTCCGCATCAGCCGCTGCACCGCTGGCGCCGAAAAGTTCCACGCCGGCCTGCTCAAATTCGCATTGTTTACCGGCCTGGATATTTTCATAACGATACAAGCTGGACAGATAGCACAGCCGTTTAACCTTATTGTCATCCTGCAGCCTGTTAGCCGCTACTCTGGCAATAGGCGCAGTCATATCATTTCTCAGTGCCAGCAGATTATTATTGCGGTCAAAAAAGCGGAAATCGCTTTCCTTATCCGTAATTTTAAAAATATCTGCATACTCAAAGCTGGGCGTCTTTACCTCGTCATAACCCCATTTACAGAAAACATCTATAATTTTATTTTCTATCGCCCGTCTGGTCTTCATCTCACCGGGCAGGATATCTTTAGTTCCATACGGTATTTCATATATCTGCCTGTTCATACTGATCCCCCAATCACATTTCGATTATTTAGTACTTTATCACTTTACTTATTTAAAGTAAAGTGATAAAGAAAACTTTTTTTATTTTTGCAATTACTGCCCCAGATATGTAATTTATTTTACATAATTCAATATTAACTAATCTTGTCAGCATGTCTGTATAAACTTTAATTACATTTTACTTAGGTCTTCATTTATCCATTGACAAGCAGTTTTAATTTTAGTATGCTTATTCCATAAGGGAGTAGCTGGCATAAATCTTGATTTATGTTTACACTGTCGTCAGTACGGTTTCCCGCAGGAAATCCGGCTTTGTAAGTAAGTAGCGAGACTTTGTTGCAAAATACTGCAGCAAAAGTCTCGTTTTTTATTTTGTGACGCTGCTGCAACGAAAACAGGAGGATATTATGGAAATTTTATTGCAGTTATTCTTATTAGCATCAGGCTTTATTATGCTGGCCAAAGGCGCCGACAAATTCGTCGAGGGCGCAGCCGGTATCGCCTCCCGCTTCGGCATCCCCCAGCTGGTAATCGGCCTCACTATCGTCGCCATGGGCACCAGTGCGCCGGAAGCTGCCGTAAGTTTGGCAGCAGCGTTTAAAGGCAATGCAGATATCACTATCGGCAACATCGTCGGCAGCAACATTCTCAATATCTGGATCATCCTGGGTCTGGCAGCGGCCATCACGCCGCTTTTAGTAGCTCGTTCTACCATCCGCCTGGAAATACCCTTTATGATTGCCATCACTACGCTGTTAGGTTATCAGGGGCTGGACGGCACTATTACTCTTATGGACGGCATAATACTGCTGGCACTGTTTGTACTCTATCTTGCCTACCTGTACAACATGGCAAAAAAGAACAAGGTCAACGAAAGCGCACAGGAATACAGTCATCCTCTGTCCCACTGCCTAGTCTGGACTGCAGCAGGTCTGGCTTTAATCATTCTTGGCAGTAATGTAACTGTTAATGCGGCGACTGCTATCGCAGCCTATATCGGCCTCAGCCAGCGCTTCATCGGCCTTACTATCGTAGCGCTGGGAACCTCGCTGCCGGAACTTTTTACCTCCGTCGCAGCTGCCCGCAAAGGCAACGCCGATATCGCCATCGGCAACATCGTCGGCAGTAATATCTTCAACATCCTGTTTGTCATAGGCCTTTCCGCGCTGATTATTGATATTCCTTTTGCTGCAGCCTTCAACTTTGATATGCTGATTGCCATAGCCGCTGCCGTCATGCTTTTAGTCTGCGTCCTCTTTACCAGGAAACTGGAACGTTGGGCCGCCCTTTTAATGCTTGGCTGCTATGGTGTTTATTTGTGGTACATACTGTAAACAAATATTAAATCATTTTACGCTGTTGTCGGTATTTTTTCCTATAACAAAAAGCCCGTTGTCAGAAATGACAACGGGCTTTTTCACGGTATCAAAAGTTATGACAGCGTAATTTAATAGTTTATACTCACATGTAACAAAAGTAAATAAGTGGATATAGTACTACTTATCTTAGTATTTTTTATTATTGACTGTTTTTATCTGTATTTATATCGTTTCAACACAATAATTTAGTATAAATTGAATTTGTATATATTTTCTTCTAAAAGATTCAGTCTTTCATCAGTGATGTTTTCAACTTTTTTACTGATAATAACAGCCAACGCTTCAGCAAAACACAACGGCACAACATAAGAATTAGTAAAACTTACACCCGTAACATTCACTGTTACAAGATAATCAGCATATGTAGCCAAAGGAGAAGTAACGCGGTCAGTAAAGATAATTATTTTCGCATTACGCTTTTTAGCCATTTCTAAAATCAGGCTGCAGATATCTGAATAACGAGGAAAAGAAAAAAGCATAAGACAATCATCTTCAGTAATGTCCACTATTTTTTCTATAGTCTCACTTTCTGCTTTATTGCAAAGGATTAGTCCCGGAAGAAAATAAATAGCTTTTCTCCAAAAATAATCTGCACAACATGAAGTACCACGAAAAGCAGCAATATATTTATTTTTAGATTTTATCAAACAATCTGCTATATCCTGAAGTAATTTATCATCAAGATTCATCATTGCATTACTCAAATGCGTTGCAGAATTATACAAAACTTGTTTAGCCACACTGTCTGTATCAATATATGCCTTACTTTGATTAAATTTTTGTACGGGTGACAGATGAGCATTGTAATGTTCAAGCAGTTTTTCGTTTAAAGATTTTTTGAAGTCTGTATAGCCATTATAACCAAGCTCTCGAAGAAATCGAATAACCGAAGTATCGCTTATTCCACAGGCAAGAGCCACTTCTTTTAATGACTTGAAACCTATTGTATTTATATTGTCCAGAATATAATCGGCAATAATTTTTTCGGTCTTAGTGAGTTCTTTATCAATAATGCGTTCCGCAAAATCCATACTTATTTGACATCCTCTCATCTTCTGATACCTCTATTATAATATCAATTGTAACTTTTGCAACTTAACTTTGCGTTTACAACATGTATACAAAATAATGTTGCAGATGTTTATTGACGTTTAAATAGCGCTACCTTATAATGTTGTTAATACAACTATGAATTATCAAAATGTTGTAAAATTTGCAGAAATTATTATATCTGCACTACCAGGAGGGGTTGTTATGACAAATCTATTGTTCGCTAAAAAATACTTACCTTACCGTGTAGCTATTGGTTTTATTTTAGGTATTATTATCGGCCTAAATTTCAAGGATTTTTCCATCTGGATTAAACCGGCCGGCGATTTATTCATGAACCTCATCAAAATGCTGATCGTCCCAGTTATTTTCTTTAGTCTTACCAGCGGTATTGCTGCTATCGGCGATGTACAGAAATTAAAGAGAATCGGCACAAAAGTAGTTATTGTGTATATAATTATGACTATCGTTGCCTGTCTGCTTGGTATCCTTGTAGTAAATATTTTCCATCCCGGAGCCAACTTTGATATAAGCGGTATGTCAGCGTATGATCCTAAAAATCTTAAAGCCATATCTTTTTCCGCATTCCTGTTTAATATGGTTCCAACTAATATTATCAATGCTATGGCAAAACAGGATATTATGCAAATGATTTTCTTCACAGTGCTTTTTGCGCTTTCTATTGTATATATTGGTGAAAAAGGCAAAAAAGTAGTAGAAATTTGCGAAAGCTGCGCTCAAATTATCTATAAAATGCTGGATATAGTAATGTTATATTCCCCTATCGGCGTATTCGCTCTTATGGCTAACACTACTGCTGTTTATGGCGCTCAGCTTTTTGGCGCGTTAGCAAAATTTGTAGTTACTGACTACGTTGGCTGCCTGCTTATTTGGTTTACCATGAGCGGCATAACATATCTTTATACTAAAATAGATTATGTAAAAATGTGTAAGTCTATGGTACCCATTTGGATTAACACCATTGCAACTAACTCCAGCGCAGGTACTATTCCTATTTCTTTGGACTGCGTAACCAATAAGCTGCACGTGCCTATGTCTATCGCTTCTTTTTCCATTCCATTAGGCGCTACTATAAATTTAACAGGCGCAGCCCTTTATAAAACCATTCTTGCTTTCTTTGTTGCAGAAATTTATGGTTTAGATTTAACCATGGCCCAAACTGTAATGGTAATCTCCATTTCTACTATAATGTCTATCGCAGCTCCCGGTATTCCTGGCGGAGGTATTGTGACAGGTGCAATCTTCTTAAACTTAATGGGTCTGCCAATGGATATGATGGGCCCCATTACAGGCATGTACAGACTTATTGACATGAGCCATACTACCGTCAATGTTTCCGGCGACGTACTGGGTACCTTGCTTGTTGCTAAGAACGAGCATATCTGGGATGCATCCATGGTTGATGAAGAAACAGCTAATGAATAAAATTATTAAAACAAATATTTTAAAACGGAGGTTTTAAAAATGGAATTTGGTAAACTTTTAAATGCTGAAGATTTAGCTAAAGCAAGAAGTTCTTTCTATCTTCTGGATAAAAACCCGGATGGTACGCCAAGGATTTTCTTTGAAAACGCCGGCGGTTCTCTGCGATTAAAAGCAGCAGCTGACTGTTTTCATGAACTTGATATGATTCCTGATTGCGATGGCAGAAAACATGATTTGGCAGTATATTTAAAAAACCTTGTTTACAAAGCCGAAGATGATATTCGTGTCATTTTCAATGTTAAAGGCGGAAGCATTGCTACTGGATTAACAGCTTCGCAATTAATGTTTGCTATGGTTGAAGCTGTTGTAAACAATGTTCCTGGTTCCAATGTAGTTACTACTGTACTGGAACACCCTTCTTCTTACGATTCTTCTGAAACCTTTGCTGAAAGAACCGGTAAAGAACTGCGTGTCGCTAAATCAGATATGTTGACAGGCGGTTGTGAAGTAGATGAAATCTGCAGTCTCATTGACGAAAATACCTGCTTACTTAATGTAATGTACGCTTCTAATATTTCCGGCGCTATTATGGATATTCCAGCAATAGTAAAAAAAGCCAGAAGCATTAAACCTGATATTTTTATTACTGTTGATGCTGTTCAACACGCGCCTCACGCAGTTATGGATTTCTCTGACCTTGATATTGACGGGGTAAATTTTGCACCTTATAAATTTTTTGGTGTCCGCGGCTTCGGTGTTGCATGGCTCTCAGACCGTCTTGCAGTACTACCTCACGCACGCCTGACCAAAAAACCAGAAAATTATTGGGGACTTGGCTCTGATGCTCCGGCGCAATATGCTATGGTTTCTTCAATTTTAGATTATGTTTGCAGTTTTGCTGACAATAAAAACGGTTCCCGCAGAGAGCAATTTGTCGAAGGTATGACCAAGCTGGAACTTCAAGAACGCGCACTGCTTTACCATATGCTTGAAGGTACTGATAATGTCCCTGGTTTGCGTCATATTAAGGGTGTAACAGTCTATAATGACAATCCTGACCTTACAAGACGCGACCTTATCTTAGCAATAGGCTTCGATAATATGACACCTACTCAGGCAACTGCAGAATATGTAAAGCGTGGCATCGTAGTATTTGACCGTGTTGACACTAGTCTTTATTCTGAAAGAATGTTACATTCTTTTGGTCTTAAAGGTATTGTTCGAGTTTCTCCGTTACATTGCCATAATCTGGAGGAAGTTGAAACATATTTGAAAGTTACTCAGGAATTAGCAAATCTTTGATAATTTAATAGTTCATAAAGAAAAAGCTTAAACTTCATAAGATTATTTGTGAAGTTTAAGCTTTTTATATAAAAATTCTGTATTAGGCAATATCTTATATATTTTATTTATCCTACAGTACTGATTCTTGTTAGAGCAACTGACACTCAATCTATCTTCCTGCAAATTTTCTTATACCTACTTTTTTATCATTCCAGCATTTTTTCCTATAACAAAAAGCCCGTTGTCATTTTTGACAACGGGCATATTTACTGGTGTTCCTGGGCAGATTCGAACTGCCGACCTACCGCTTAGGAGGCGGTTGCTCTATCCTACTGAGCTACAGAAACAAAATATAACTATAATTTTTCAGCCATTCCCGGAGGCATACTCCATTCGACACGCACATCAGTATGCATCCACAAACGGGTCATACATACTTTAAAATTCTCCAAGCTGGCTAAAGGATCTAACGTCTTGGTAACAAAATTACGGATAGTTTCGCCTTCCGGCACATCCAAAGTAAGCGGCTCAGCCAAAAACTTTTCTACCTTTTCTTTAGCTTCCGCCACAGACAGGACAACTGCTGCCGTCTTACTTGCTTCGTCATATTCCACGTAACCGTAATTACAATGATAATTTAGGGTAACCGCAAATTTACTCATAAAACCCCTCCTAAAACCACTTTATATATTATATCAATTTCAGCTCGGAAGAGCAATATATATTTATCTGCGGCTATACATGGGCTGCAGCCTTGCTTCCATAGGAATCTTATCCGCCGTAGCCGCCAGCTGCGCCATTTCATATAAAGTACTTTGAGCGCTGACAACTTCTGCTTTATTGCGCACCCTGCGGTAAGCGCCGTTGGACTGCATCATATGCGCGCCCACATTGTCACGCAGATACAAGTCAAGGATGCCTTTGATGCGTTTGATATGTTCCTCGGTTTCCACCGGGAAGAACAGCTCCACACGGTCGTTGAGATTACGCGGCATCCAGTCGGCACTGGAAAGATACAGCTGCTCGTTGCCGCCGTTGGCAAACCAGAAAATGCGGCTGTGCTCCAGCTGACGCCCTACGATGCTGCGTACCGTGATATTATCGCTGATGCCTTCGATACCAGTTTTCAGGCCGCAGATACCGCGCACGATCAGCTCAATCTGCACGCCGTTGGCAGAAGCCTCGTACAGCTTCTGGATAACCGGCTGGTCGATGAGAGAATTCATCTTGGCGATGATGTGTCCGCCTTTACCATCACGCGCCATAGCTATCTCGTTATCAATCAAAGCATAAATCTTTTCTCGCAGGCCCAGCGGCGCCATGACCAGCTTATTCCAGACAGGCGGCTCGGAATACCCTGACAGCAGATTAAAGAAAGCAGAAGCGTCGCTGCCGAACTGGTCGTTGGAGGTCATCAGGCCCAGATCGGTATACAGTTTAGCGGTATTATCGTTATAGTTACCAGTGCCAAGATGCAGATAACGTTTAATACCGTTGGCTTCCTTACGCACAATAAGGATGATTTTAGCGTGGGTCTTAAGTCCTACCAGGCCATAGATTACATGACAGCCTGCCTGCTCCAGCTTTCTGGCCCAGATAATATTGTTTTCTTCGTCAAAACGAGCTTTCAGCTCGACAAGTACTGTTACCTGCTTGCCGTTTTCAGCGGCGCGCGCCAGAGCCGCAACAATGGGAGAGTTACCGCTGACACGGTACAAAGTCTGCTTGATAGCCAGTACTTTCGGATCATCAGCCGCATCGTTAACCAGTTTGACAACCGGGTCAAAGCTCTCATAGGGATGGTGCAGCAGAATATCTTTTTTGCTGATAGCTTCAAACAAATCGCTGTCGTCCGGCAGCTCCAAGGGCCGCTGGGGTACGAATGGCTCATACAGCCACGGCCACATGCCGGGCAGGGAAGTGAATTTAAAGAAGCAGGTCGGATCAAGGGCTCCGTTTACTTCATACACTTCCATATCGGTAACATCAAGATTTTCTTCCAGGAATTTCTTGATCCGTGTATTATTAGTCTTAAAAAGCTCCAGGCGTACCGGCGCGCCGCGTTTACGCTTACGCAGGGATTTTTCTACCTCCTGCAGCAAATCGTCGATGTCGTCTTCCTCGACGTCAAGATCGGAGTCACGGATGATTCTAAACGGCACTAAGTCTAAAATCGTGCAGCCGTTGAACAGGTCGTCGCAATGAGCTGCAATAATGTCTTCCAAGAATACAAAGGTACGTCTGTCATCCGTCGGTACCTCGATAATCCTGTTCAGCACGGAAGGAACCTGCACCAGGCCCATGCTGTGCTCGCCTTCATTATTGACCAATTCCACTGCCAGATTCAGCGTTTTATTGGCCAGGAATGGGAAGGGTCTCGACGCGTCGATAGCCATAGGCGTCAGTACGGGATAGACAAGTTCCCGATAATATTCTTCCACCCAGTTCCGGCCCTCTTCACTGAGCTCGTCCATCTGACGGAAATGCAGCCCTACGCCGTCCATCTCCGTCACCAGTGCCTGCAGGTATTTGTACATTGTTCTAACCTGTTCATGGGCAGATTCAGAAATGGCATCCAGCTGTTCTTTGACCGAAAGGCCGGAAGCATCGCGCTTTTCGATGCCGTTATCGTAGCTGCTCCATAAGCCTGCCACGCGCACCATGAAGAATTCATCCAGGTTAGAAGCCGTGATAGCGATAAATTTCAATCGTTCCAACAGCGGCCTGTCTTCCACCGTAGCTTCTTTAAGAACGCGCAGATTAAATTTCAGCCAGCTGAGCTCTCTGTTATAAAAATATTCCGGTTTATTTAATTCTAATTTTTCCATCATTCTTCCACCCGCTCCAATAAAGCTTTCAATCCGTAAACCTCTTCAAAAAAGTCGGCTTTGGCGGCAAAGGTCCATTCTTCCAAAGCCATATCCACACTGCAGACAGCAAATACCTGCATGATATTATCTTTGACAACTACGCTGCAGCCCTTAATCTTCTGCAGATAGCTGCGGTCCATCGCATCGGCAATCCTGAGTATAGCCGCAATCTTGGCTACGACCGCTACCATATCTTTCTTGACTAACGGCGCCTTCTTATTTTCCGGCGCGTACAATTTATTCGCATGATAGTAGGCAGCCAGCGCGATAATCTCCTTATCATAGTCGCTGAAGCCCAGGATATCCGTAGCCATAATTAACTGATAAGAATACAGGGAATGGCTGCGCATACAGATGTATTTGCCTATATCGTGCAAAATGGCAGCTCCGCGTAAAAGCAGCCGTTCATGCTCACCCATACCGTAGTTTTTCGCCAATTTATCAAAAATAATCAACGACAGTCTTTCCACCTGCTCCACATGCTTGCGGTCGTAAGCGTAATGCCTGCCGATGCAGTGAAACAGACTGATGAGCTCCTGTTCCTGATTTTTGCGGAATTCCGCATTAGTCTTGCCGCCGATATGCAAAAGCTGCATACCGTCGATAAATCTGTCGGCAGTAATAATGATTTCCTCTGCCGGCACCAGGTTCAGCAGCTGTTCATACAGCAGCACCGTCGGCAGCACCAATTCGGCCACGCTTTCCTTGATGCCATAGAATTTTATCAGCTGCGGCAGGTTCAGCTTACGCATCTGCTTGAAAAACTGATGGAAATCGTCAGCCTTGATGCGGTGGATTTTCTGCTGTACATCAAGATGCATCATCCGCAGCAGCAGCTCCGTCTCCGTGCCGGACAGTACCAGATAACGCACATGATCCTGCTGCAGCTCGTTTCTTACAGGTCCAATAGTGCTGGACAGAAACTCTGTCAGCGCCCGGTTAAAATGCAGGCTTTCACGTTTATTGCGCTCAAAGCTCTCTTTGATTCTGATAATACCTATATGAAAATTTTCCTGATACCTGATTTGTTCGTCCTGTACCAGCGTTACTCCCAAGCCGCCGGAAGAAATATCCATCATCAGCATACCTTCACGCTCACTGGTGATTTTGGCTTCTTTCAGCGTATTCCTGATAGCAGCAAATTTGGTGTAGATTTCCTGGGGCATATCGACCACATCGACCACGAGTCCCGTCTTGCTGTAAATCTGATCCAGCAGGAAGATCTGATTGCGCGCCTCGCGCACAGCCGTAGTATCCTGCAGCTTGTATTCTTCCACGCCGTATTCTTCCATCAGGCATTTAAAGCCGTAGAGTATCTCGCAGATTTCATTTACCATAGAGAAAGGAATAATATTATTTTTAAAGGTTTCCTCTCCCAGACGTATCCTCCTGTTGCAGCATTCCACAACTTTATATCTGTCTATACCGCGGTATTCGGTAATTTGCATACTGATCATTTCAGAACCAAGATGAATGGCGGCAAAAGTAGTATATGATTTTCGTTTCATCCACTATTCCTCCTTAATTACATACAGTAAAAATTCGCTGTATACAGCATAAATTCCTGCGCTTTAGGCCGCAATTATACATAGATTTTACATTAACGATAATTTTACACAGCAAGGCGCAGGATTTTTGCTTTTTGCGGGTAATATATTAAGTATGTATTGCAAGTTGATTCTGCAGAGGTGAGAAAAAATGCAAAGAATAGCTATAATCGATATCGGCTCTAACTCGGCGCGCCTTGTTATCAGCCATATTTATAAAAACGGCTCCTACAACATGGTATATAATCAGAAAGAGGCTTTACGCCTTAGTCAGAAGGTGGACGCCAAAAACCTGCTGACCGAAGAAGCTTTTACTTCCACCGTTGAAACCCTGAAAAGCTTTGCTTATATGTGCAATATCTACCGGGCCGACAAAATCATCGCCGTAGCGACGGCAGCTATCCGCAACGCCGCCAACGGCAGCGAACTGGTTGAAAAAGTAGCCGCAGAGACCGGTATCCAGCTGCATATCATCTCCGGCAATACCGAAGCCTATATCAGCTATCTTGGCGTTATCAACACCCTGGATGTCAAAGACGGTATTATCTTCGACCTGGGCGGCGGCAGTACGGAACTGATCCTGTTTAAAAACAGGCAGATACTGGATTCCGTTTCCATGCCCTTCGGCGCCGTCAATACCACTGGTATGTTCAACACCCGCAACGAGATGCCGCCCAATGTCTACAGCGACGTCAGCTTCTTCATTATGAGCCGTCTGTCTCAGTATCCGTGGCTCAAGCAGCAGGGACTGCCGCTCATCGGCGTCGGCGGCACTGCGCGCACGGTGGCCAAGATTATTCAGCGCAGCAAAAAATATCCTGCTACCAAAATTCACAACTACGCTTTTTCTCTGCAGACATTCCGCAGCTATTTCAACAAGCTGCGTACTACCAACCTGGAACAGCGCAAAAAGATTTCCGGGCTCAGCAGCGAGCGTTCCGACATCATCCTGGCTGGCAGCAGCATCATTAACTGCCTGCTGGACGCCACCGGCTGTAAAAAGCTCATCACCTCCGGCTGCGGTCTGCGTGAAGGCCTGTTTTTTGATTATTATTCCAAAGCAAATAACATCCCGCTTATTGCCGATAATATCTTAAAGCGCAGCTGCGACAATATCCTGCACATGTACACGGACAACACCGCCCACAGCCGCCATATCACCGAACTTGCGCTGAACATGTTCGATAACTGGCCCCAGCTGCACGGGTTGAACAAAAGCAGCCGCAAACTGCTGGAAACAGCGACGCTGCTGCATGATATAGGCATCACTATCAACTTCTACAGTCATGCCCGTCACAGCGCTTACATGATCCAGAACGCCCAAATCTTCGGTCTCACCCATAAAGAACAGATTATGGCCTCCGCTATTGCCGGCTGGCATAACGGCGTTTCCAAAAATTATTTCCGCGACCGGCTGTACAAGGAAATGCTCAGTGAAGAAAACTGGAAAGCTATCAACAAGCTGGCCCTGCTGCTGGCGCTGGCCGAAAGCCTCGACTATTCGCAAACCAATAAGATTCACAGCATCCGGCCGCATATTACAGCATCCGGGCCTGTCCTGAGCATTTTTGCCGACGAGCTGCCCAGTATCGAAATGCATCAGATTAAAACACATCTTGCCTGGTTTAAGAAAACCTTCAACTGTGATTTGAGCATCAATCTGGAAAAATAACTGCCAACAGACAAAAAACCGCTGAAAAATATTTCAGCGGTTTTATTTTTTCTGCTTATTTAGCAGCAGCTTTTAAAATTTCATATACAAGATAAGCAGAATTATATAAGTCTTCTTCTTTGAGGAATTCCTCTACGGTATGCACATTGCTCATGCCGGTACCGAGGATAACGCAGGGTACTCCGTAAGCGTTGATAAAGTTGGCATCGCTGCCGCCGCCTGTCAAAGTAACGTCAGCTTTAAAGCCGCAGGCTGCGCAGGCGTCTTTAGCCAGTTCTACCACCTTGCTGTCTTCTTCCACCAGGAAAGAGCTGTATTTATTTTCCACTTCTGCTTCGGCTTTAGCGCCATACTTTTCAGCGCTGGTGCAGATGGTATTGACGATTTCATCTTTAATGGCGTTCAGCTTCTCGTTGTTGCGGCTGCGGGCATCACCCTGGATAACTACCAGGTCAGGTACGATATTGGTTGCCGTACCGCCGTTAATAATGCCGATATTACAGGTAGTTTCCTCATCAATACGTCCATAGCGTTTTACGTCAGCTAAAGCTTTAGCGGCAATCATCACGGAGTTAATACCTTTTTCCGGCTCCAGTCCGCCATGAGCCTTTTTGCCATGAATACTGATAGTGTATTTATATTGTCCGGGCGCACCTACTACGATTTCGCCAGGCGCACCTTCGCTGTCCAATGCATAACCAACTTCTGCTTTCAGCAGAGATTTATCCATACAGCGGGAACCGTTGACGCCGCCTTCTTCCGCAATGGTAAACAGCAGCTGTATATCGCCATGCTCAGCATTTTCTTCCAGCAGCATCCGCACGCCTTCCAAAATAGCTACCACGCCGGATTTATCATCTCCGCCCAAAATAGTAGTCCCGTCGCTGTATAAAATTCCGTCTTTCTGCACTACGGTAGTACCGCCGCAAGGCTCCACGCCGTCCATATGAGCAGAGAAAAGGACTGAGGTTGCGCCTTCCTTGTTGCCAGGCAGAAACGCCCACAGATTGCCGCAGTTGCCGCCCAGCTGCTTGCCGGCATCATCTTCCTGCATTTCAAAGCCCATAGCGGCCAGCTTGCTCTGCAGCAGCTCCAGTACAGGCCTTTCCTGCAGCGTATGACAAGGCAGAGCCACTATTTCCTTGAACTCTGCCAGCATCCTTGTTTTATTAAGCTCTTTCATCTAATTCACGCCTTTCTGAAATTCTAACATTATATAGCTCCCAGCACACCTGTGTGTTCCAGAAGTATTTTTACCCCGATTATCAGCAGCACACTGCCGCCAAAAACATTGGCCTTTTTACCTACCGCTGCACCCAGGCGGAAACCGGCCAATCCGCCGAAAGCGGAAATAATAAATGTCACAATCCCGATCATAGCCACAGCCAGCCAGATATTGGTATCCAAAAACGCCAGACTGATGCCCACTGCCAGCGCGTCGATACTGGTCGCCACTGCCAGCACCAGCATTTCCTTGGTAGTGTAGCTTTTTTTGATGCTGCAGGAATCAGACGCTTCTCTGATCATGTTGCTGCCTAAATAAGCCAGCAGGATAAAGGCCACCCAATGGTCATAATCCATAATATAGTCACGAAACGACAACGCGCCTGCGTAACCTAAAAGCGGCATCAGCGCCTGAAAAACGCCGAACCACAGACCGAAGCGCAGCGCGCCGCCGCATCTGTCAGCAGGAGCCAGCACCATGCTGCCGCAGACGGATACCGCAAAGGCATCCATGGCCAGGCTTACTGATAAAAGCAGCAATTCAATAATTCCCATATTTTCTCCCCTCAAAAATCAGTTATTCCTGGCGGTATTTTTCAGCCGCTGCAAACGCTGCTTACGTTCCTTACTAATTTTGAGCACTCTGAACACACTGGTCATCACCATCATACCCAGGGCGATAGCCGCCGAGTCCGTGCAGGCTGTCAGCAGCGTCGCCGTACCCAGCTCATAATTTTTTTCGATAATCTGCGTCATACCCTGATACATGCCCAGCCCCGGTACCAACGGAATAATGCCGGGAATGACAAACACCGTCGCCGGCTGCCGGAACAGACGCGCCGACAGCTCGCTGCCCAAAGCAATAACGACAGCGGCAAAAAAGTTGGCATGAAAGGAATTATAACCCAGCTGATGACGCAAAAGCACAAAGAGCACCCAGCCGACAGCGCCGATAACGCCGCTGCTGATCAGCGTTTTTTTCGGCGCCTGAAACAGCACGCCGAAGGCTGCCGTAGCAAAAAATGCAAAGACGAAGGCGGACAGAACATTTACTTCCATAAATCCCACCCCCAGATATGCCATGCCTGCAGGCTAAACGCCAGACCGATGGCAATAGATGTGGCAAAAAGCAGCGCCTCGGCAATACGCGAATTACCGGAAATAAGGTCGCCGGCCATATAATCGCGCAACCCGTTGGTAAAGGCCACCCCGGGCAAAAAAGGCATCAACGCGCCTACAATAATCTTTTCCATAGTACACTGCACGCTCGCCGCACAGCATAAAATAGCCACGATACCGATAGCAGCGCCTGCCAGCGCATTTTCCCAAAAAGCGCTGGGGCGATAACCGCCCAGTTTCTTTAACAGCAGCATCGCCAGATAGCCGGTAATAAAGGCCGCCACAAAATCGTGACTGTTGCCGCCCAGCATAACAGAAAAACAGCCGGAACTGAGGCCGGAAGCAAGACATACCAGCCTGCTGCTGTACGGCGGCAGCGCTTTCAGTTTGCCTTCCAGATATTCGATAGTAGCCGCATAATCCAGCGGCCAGTTTTTCAGATTATAAGAAAAATCGTTCATCTCGCTGATAAGCTGCAGATTAGTACTGCGATAACGGATGCGGCAGACGCAGCCCATACCGTTGGGCGTCTCATCACCCAGGATGATGACCGTCGGCGTTACAAAAACATTGACATCGTGACAGTTATTCGCCTGACAGAACCTGGTAATGGTATCTTCCACTCTGGAAGTTTCCGCCCCGCTTTTTAAAAGCACCTTGCCTATCAGCATTGCCAGATTGAGCGTTTCTTCCCGCTTTAAATTATTCAGACCCATAATCATTACCCTTCTTTGGCAAAAAGCGCTGCCGCCGCTGCTTTAAAACGGTTAGCTCCGCCCATGGACGGATGAGGTACCGCACTGCAGTTTACGCTGTACTTGGCCAGCGTCCCGGCAGCTTTCTGACCGATAGCCACCACCTGCATCCCCGACACTAATTCCAGCAGCATCTGCGTATAACGGATGCCTTCGTCCAGCTCGCTGCCGGAAGGCGTCCTGTTAGAAAGCAGCTTACCCTCTTTATAGGGATGAAACGGAAAGATATTCCATAAAATAACGTCAAAAGCAGCCAGTCCATGAGCCTGCAACGCATTCCAGACTACCGTATCCGTCGGCTCATTGAAGCCTTTCTGCTTCTGCGTATTATTGAGCAGCGCGCTCTGCGGATTGCTGGTACGCCTGTAGTCCCAGTCTCCCAGTACGCACTCCGGCTTAATATCAGGATGATGACCCAGCAGGATACGCTCGGATGTAATAGCTACGCCGCTGAAATGGCCTCCCTGATAACCGAGAGCTTCGGCAATAAAAAGATATTTGGCCTGCCTGCGCAATTCCAGATACCTGCGCAGGTTAGCGCTGCGGATAAGCGGCGCCTGCGGCCCGATATCGCAGGAAGCGTCCCAGTCGCTCCATGGATTAAAAACAAACGGGCTGCTGTATTGCTGTAATTGAGTAAGAAAATTTCGTATATCCACAATAATCCTCCATTTCCTTATTATACCCTGTTCCGCAGTATTCGCCAATAAAAAAAGCTATCCAAAGCTTTAAACCTTGGATAGCCTTAACGAATAAAATCTCAGAACAACAGCAGCATCATACCTGCCAGCAGCGCCAGCACGATACCAAGCGCATTACGTTTGCATACTTCCATGGGGTCTACACCGGCAATACCCGCGCAGATGATAGTAGCGCCGGCAATCGGAGAAATCGTGCGTCCCAGCGTACCGCCCAGCGCAGCCATGGAGCCCATGCTCATAGTATTGAGGCCAAAGTCAACTGCGTGCGGCGTTACAGCCTCATTAAACGCTACGGTTGCCGCATCGCCGCTGCCGGAAATCAGCGCCAGCAGGAACGGTCCGAAAGTAGCGGCAATCTTAACGATGCCGGTAGAATTCAGCATCCAGTTAATCAACGCCTTAATCAGTCCCAAAGAATTAAGACCGGCAACGAATACGCCTACGGAAATAATGATACCGATGATATTGGCATAAGCGTCGCCCATACCGTCGAAGAAAGATTTAGTCAGTTTGACAGGGTCTTTGCGGGTAACAGCCAGGCTGACGATCGCACCGATGACCATAGCCTGCGGCACGCCCATCTTTAAAATGCTGACCATGCCTGTGCTGCCCAGCAGCAGGATGATGACCGGCAGCAGGGGCATCAGCGCATACAGCGGATTGATTTTGAAATCTTCCTCGTTAATAATGCCGCTTTCAGGCTCATAACCCTTGTTTTCTTTCAAAAGTACGGCGATAACGGTCAGCGTAACAGCAGCTACAAGAACGCCTACCACGGTAGCCAGCATATGATGAGCGATAACATCAGTTACCTGTACGCCGGCCAATTTTGCGATAACGCCGTTATGTACGAGACCAGGATTCAGCATACTGCCATAAGTGCCGGACTTTACGGCAGCGGCAGCCATCGCGGGATGGATACCTGCAGCCATCATAATCGGGATAAAGATAACGCCAACGGCAGCACTGCAGCCCGCAGCACTGGGAATAGCGATATTGATGATGAAAGTAGCCAGCGTGGCGCCGGGAATGAGCAGGAAGCCCATCTTTTTCAATACTTTACCGATCATCACAACCAGATGCTTGTCACAGCCGGTGTATTTCATGCACAGCGCAAAGCCCATGCAGGAACATACAGAAGTAATCAGCCCGGCATTGGTCATGCTTTTGGCAAAAGCATCCAGCGAAGCCATGGGCTTGCCTGCAATAATACACATTAAAATACCTGCTGCTATAAGCACCATTCTTGATTCATAACGTTTCAGGAGCAGCCAGATAACTCCCAGAACGATTAAAGCACCAATAATCAACATCATATCAATCAACTCCTACACTAAACATATCGGTGCTTTATTATATAATCGCTCCCACCCCTAAGAGGGGTGGTTCGCAATAGCCCTATAAGGGCATAACAAAGGCCAGCGCCTAAATGACGC
>CANREP010000009.1 GCA_947629685.1 uncultured Phascolarctobacterium sp. | reverse complement strand
GCCTGGGAGGATAGAAAGCTGCCGGTTGGAGAAAAAGAAGAGCACTTACAAAGTAAGTGCTCTTCTTTTGTTTATATGATAATTTTATTTTAATTATTAGCGAATGGGATAATAATTTGTATATTTGTGTTAACAGTATATTTTCTTATTTGACGCTAATGGTACATTTATGTAATAATATAAGATGTCTTTTGGAGGTCGTGGTAGATGATCAAAAAAATGTTAAAATATTATCAACCTTATCAGAAAATTTTAGTTATAGCTCTTGGTGGTGCAGTTCTTACTTCTTTGATAGAACTGATTTTTCCTTTATATATGCGTTATATTATGAATGAAATACTGCCATTAGCCGATATCTCTTTATTACTCAAAGCTGCTTGTGGTCTTTTGTGTTTTTATGTATTCAACTGCTTTATCAATTATAGGGTAGCTGTAAGCGGCAGGATGGTTGGCGCTTATATAGAGCGTGATATGCGCAGAGATTTGTTTAGTCACGTTCAGTCAATGAGTTTTCGTTACTTTGACAATCAGCGCGTGGGGCAGCTGGTTTCAAGGATTGTTGGCGATATAGGCGAAATACGTGAACTAATTTTCTTAGGGCCTAATTATCTGCTGGTCTGTATAATCTTTATGTTAGGTACAGTAAGCATTTTGTTTTATTTAAACTGGAAATTAGCGTTGATTGTCAATTTGCTTTTGCTGGCTAAAGCTTATGATTCCGTTACCGTCAACCGTAAACTTAAAAAGGCAGGACGGGAAGCGCGCAGCCAGGTGGGAAATATTACGGCGCAGACTACTGAAAGTTTAAATGCTGTACGCTTAGTACAATCGTTTAATAATGAAGCACTGGAAACGCAGAAACTTGATACCGCGGCTGGAATGCTGCTGAAAGCAAGGCAGAAATCTTTTTCCTTATTGGCTCATTCCAACACGAGTATGGTTTTCTTTTCTAATATCACCAATTTGGTAATTATTGTCGTAGGAGGTATCCTAATTGCTTATCAGCAGATGCAGATTAGCGATTTGGTTGCTTTTTTACTTTATGTTTCTATATTTGTGCGGCCTATCTTGCGTTTAAATGCTTTAGCCGAAGTTTATCAAAAAGGTTATGCAAGTTTTCAACGTTTTGAGGAACTGATGCGCGTTCAACCGGAAATCAGGGATCAAACTAATGCCATAGATGTGGGCGTGCTGCATGGAAATATAAGTTTTGAAAATGTTACTTTTGCTTACGATGGGAAAGAGCCTGTTATTAAAAACTTCTCACTGGAAGTAAAGGCAGGTGAAACAGTCGCTTTTGTAGGTAGCACTGGTGTAGGCAAAAGTACTATCTGCAGCTTAGTACCGCGGTTTTATGATTTGCAGGAAGGCCGGATACTGATTGACGGCATTGACATAAGGAACATGACGCTTGCGTCTTTGCGTAAGAATATCGGTATTGTCCAGCAGGATATCTTTCTTTTTTCTGATTCTGTTAAGAGTAATATTGCCTATGGCAGGCCAGAAGCAGAAGAAGAGGATATTTTCCAGGCTGCCAAGCTGGCTGAGGCGGATCGTTTTATTGAACATTTGCCGCAGAAATATGGTACTTCGTTGGGTGAGCGGGGCGTGAAGTTATCAGGAGGACAAAAGCAGCGCCTTGCTATTGCCCGTGTGTTTTTAAAAAATCCGCCAATCCTTATACTTGATGAAGCTACTTCGTCGTTAGATAATGAAACAGAGAAAAATATCCAAGGCGCGCTGAATCAGCTGGCCTGCAATAGGACAACACTGGTAGTTGCTCACCGTTTAGCAACTATCCGCAATGTAGACAGGATCATCGTCTTGTCTAAAGACGGTATTTTAGAGACTGGTTCTTATGCTGAGCTTATGCAGAAACAGGGAGAATATTACAGACTTTATATGGCGCAATTTGAGGATAAAAAAAAGAAATAAAGGAAACAGCTTTCATGAAAAGATAAGAATAAGGATAGTTTTAATTGTTGAAGGACGGTATGGATAAGAATTCGTGCTGTCCTATTTTTTCTTGTTCTGATTTGATAGTTAAGTAGCAGATTGATTTCTTAGATGAAATGATGATCAGTTCAATATTATGTTTGTTATAATCACTGGATATGACAGCTGTCGGTATATTTTTGTTGCTTTTATAGTTGCTGCTTCAAATTCAGTGATAAAACATATGGCTATAGGCATTGTCACCGAGGTCATCGCGGTCGACAACACAACGTATACAGAACTTGAACTCAGTGGTAATTTTGATGCGGTCATACGCGAACAGCTCAGTTCCATGGTAGATGCTGACGGGGCTTCTACATACTTCAATACTACGCCAGGATTTGCTTATACCCGCAACTGTATGTATCCATTGGCTAATGAGATTTATCCGCTATTTGAACAGGGACGTGAGGAGCAAGGTGAGGAACGTATACCATATTATACAAAGGCATGTAATATAATAACGGAAGAGGCCTATCTTGTACCGCTTTACAACGGTATTATCACAGTAGCTTACAACTCCGGGCTTCAGGGAGTGGAAGCGCATTGCTTGGGAACATATAACTTTTTTCATTGGAAGTGGAAACAAAAATAGTGGGTACAGCGTATGAGGCAGAAATATGCTGTGCAAATGTTGATTATTAAGCGGTGCAAAGGAGGGACGGAACGTATGTATCTTGTAAAATATTCAATAAAACGGTTGTTGATGTTGATACCTGTTATACTTGGTATTACGCTGGTTCTTTATTTTGTCATGTCTCTGGCACCGGGAAATCCGGCTCAGCAGATCTTGGGAGCAAACGCGTCGGATGAGCAGTTGGCTGCGCTTGAAATGGAGATGGGGCTGGATCAACCGATTATTGTGCAGTATGCCAATTACATATTGCGCGCGTTGAGGCTTGACTTTGGCACTTCATGGATCAATGGAAACGATGTTTTGACGACATTTATGTCAAAGCTGCCAAATACGTTGTTAGTAGCTCTTGTTGCTACGCTGTGGGCCATCGCTTTTGGCATACCGATGGGGATATACTCTGCAGTAAGGCAGTATAGCTTGTTTGATTATGGCAGTATGGTTGTGGCGATGTTGCTGTTCTCATTGCCAGCATTTTGGCTGGGCATATTGAGCCAGATACTATTTTGTGTAGTACTTAGGTGGTTGCCGGCAACCGGCATCGGCGGCTGGCAGCACTTGGTATTGCCAGCGTTGATACTTGGCGCGAACACACTGGCGGCCATGATTCGTATGAGCCGTACCAGTATGTTAGATGTATTAAAACAGGACTATATACGCACGGCTCGAGCTAAGGGAGCCTCAAGGCGTGGAGCGATATTAAAACATGCGGTGGGCAATAGCCTTATTCCGGTAATAACTCAGATAGGCATTAGTTTTGCAGGCTGTATCGGTGGCGCAGTAGTGACGGAAACAGTTTTTACTATACCAGGCATAGGCGCTATGTTGATAAATGCTGTTAAGGCCCGTGATATACCTGTAGTCATGGGCTCGGTTATATTTATAGCGATAATCGTGGGAGTCATCAATCTGATAGTAGATTTGATCTGCGCTAAAGTAGATCCTCGGATTGACTTGGCGGCATAGAAAGGAGGCGGCGCTGTTGGGTAATCAGAATAGACAAGACTCTTTAGAGCGCAGCACTTGGCAGTTGATAGTCTTTCGGTTTAGCAAAAACAGGTTAGCCATGCTTGGTGTGATTGTGTTAGGGCTGATGATACTGGCTATATTGTTAGCGCCGCTGTATATGCCATATGATGAGATGATTCGTCAGAACGTGTTCAATAAGCTGCATCCGCCGAGCGCTCAGCATCCGTTAGGAACGGATGAACTTGGCCGGGACTTGCTGGCGCGTGTAATGTATGGCGGAAGAATATCTTTGTTTGGCGGCATTGCTACTATCACGATAGCCTTTGTTGCAGGATGTATGATTGGTGGGATTGCGGGATATTTTGGCGGCAAGGTTGACACGGTGCTGATGCGCATAATAGATATGCTTATGGCTATACCTCCGGTGTTGATGGCCATGGCTATACTTACGGCGTTGGGCAACGGTTTGTTTAATCTGATAATATCGCTTGCCATCAGTCAGATACCGCGTTTTGCACGTGTGGTGCGCTCGTCGGTATTGACGCTGCGAGGATTGGAATATGTAGACGCAGCTCGTTGCTATGGCTGCAGTTCTTTCAAGATAATACTTCGACACATACTTCCTAACGGCATAGGACCGATAGTGGTAGCTGCTACGCTGACATTAGGGCAGATAATACTGAGTATATCGTCGATGGGGTTTCTTGGATTAGGCGTGGCACCGCCGACTCCGGAGTGGGGTACCATCATCTCGGAAAACAAACTTAATCTGCGCTATTGCCCTTACCTGGGAATAGCACCGGGTATTTGTATCTGCCTGGTAGTTATGGCGGTTAACTTTATCGGCGACGGCTTGAGGGATGCTTTTGATCCTAAGACGAAGAACTGAGAGTGATTTTGATGGCACAGGATATAAAATTGAATTTAGAGGAGATCCTGCTGGATATAAGCGACCTGCACGTGCAGTACAACACGGATGACGCAACTATCTTCGCTCTAAATGGTTTTAACCTGCAGGTGAGACGCGGTGAAAAGTTGGGGCTGGTTGGTGAGACGGGTGCGGGTAAGACAACGATGGCACTGTCCGTGTTGAGGCTGTTGCCAGATAAGATTGGCAAGGTTACAGCGGGTCGCATACTGTATGGCGGAGACGATTTGCTGGAACAAACTGAGGCATATATGCTTGGACTCCGTGGCAGGCGTATCTCGATGATATTTCAAGATCCAATGACAAGTTTAAATCCTATAGTTGCAGTAGGAGACCAGATAATGGAGGTGCTTGACCTCCATGCTCCTTATATGTCAAGATACGAAAAGAACGAACGCGTGGATCGCATACTGTCTATGGTAGGGATACCTCCTGCGCGCAAGATGGAATTTCCATACCAGTTTTCCGGCGGTATGAAACAACGTATAGTGATTGCGATGGCATTAATTGCAGAGCCGGAGCTATTGCTTGCAGATGAGCCTACTACAGCATTGGATGTTACCATGCAGGCTCAAATTTTAGATATGATGAGCCGGCTGAAACAGGAATTCAATACCTCTGTGGTACTTATTACACATGATCTTGGTGTGGTAGCCGAATTTTGTGACAGGGTAGCGGTGGTTTATGCCGGCAAAGTTGTAGAGCAGGGGGCAGTAGAGCAAGTCTTTGCACGTGTGCGGAATCATCCATACACAGTTGGACTTTTGAATTGCATACCTGATCTTGAAAGCACTGCTGCGCGATTGATACCTATACCTGGCCAGATGGCTGATCCTACCAGACTGTCGCCTGGATGTGCGTTTGCAGATCGCTGTGTACATTGTATGGATATCTGCAGGAGAAAACCACCTAAAATGTATGAACAGGACGGGCACTGGATACTTTGCCACTTATTTAAAGAGCGGGAGGATTGATGATGACGATACCATTGGTAGAAACTGTTGGCTTAAATAAATTTTTTAAGACACCTGGCGGTATGCTGCATGCTGTAGAGAATATCAATCTTAAGATACCGGCTCGTAAGACTTTGGGAGTAGTAGGGGAATCCGGTTGCGGCAAGTCTACATTGGGTAGGGCAATACTACGGCTTACGCCTGTTACATCTGGAGAGGTCCTCTTTGAAGGGAAGAATATATTGCATTATAGCAGAGACGACATGAAACATATGTATCGTAATATGCAGATGATTTTTCAGGATCCATACAGCGCGCTGGATCCGAGGATGACTTTATATAATCTGATAAGCGAGCCTATACGAGAACTGTATGGAGATTCTTTGTGTCAGACGGAGATGGATGAACGTGTTCATCTGATTATGGAATTGTGCGGGTTGCCGCGTAGTTACGCCAACAGTTATCCCCATGAGCTTGATGGCGGGCGGAGACAGCGGGTTGGATTAGCGCGTGCAATGGTTATTGAGCCGAAGTTTGTAGTGTGTGATGAGCCAGTATCCGCGTTGGATGTGTCCGTGCAGGCACAGATACTGAACTTACTGATGGACTTGCAGGAACAGCGTGGCCTGTCATATATGTTTATTACTCATGATTTATGCGTAGTGCGTCACATCAGCGACGATATAATGGTTATGTATATGGGCCAAGCGGTAGAATGTGCTCGAAAGGAAGAATTGTTTCGGCATCCGCTGCATCCGTATACTAAAGCGTTGCTATCAGCGATACCAAGTACTAACCTCAGCCGGCGTAATCGAATCCGATACATGCCAAAAGGCGAAGTGAGCTCGCCAATAAACCCCGCACCCGGTTGCCGTTTTGCACCGCGCTGTCCTTATGTTAGCAAGAAATGTAAAGCGGAATATCAGCTCAAAGAGGTTGATACGGGTCATTATGTTGCATGTCATATGTATGACTGATGCAATATGTGTTGGTTATAGTTGTAAATATTAATTTGGCTGATTTGCAGATATAGATATACCAACAAACCAACTTTATTTGTTGGCACATGCTTACATCTTCATGATGATAATAAATAAAGCGCCCGACATATGTAGTCGGGCGCTTTTTTGTATAAATTATATTAGTCTTGCTGACTTAGACGAGTCAGGGTTTCGTCCAGCAGATGGTAAACAGGAACCACACTGCTTATATACAAAGTTTCTTTAACCGAGTGTACGTCGTGGATTTCCGGACCAATAGCAATCATGTCCAGTTTTTCATTCAAGCGGGCAAATGTTCCGCATTCTAAACCAGCGTGCAAATATTTTAGTATAAGATCATTGCCTGTTTGGTCGAAATATACCTGGCGCATCAGAGCTTGCAGTTTAGAATTTGGGTCTGCAGGCCAGGGATCTGAGGACTGTTTCTGTGTTACACTGTAACCGCACATCTGCGCCAAGCGCAGCTGCTGAAGTCCGATAGTATCCAGCAATGCTTTCTGAGAGCTGCGTGCAAAGAGTGAAGCCACGATTTCATCTTTGTTTGCACGGAATACGCCCAGGTTGGAAGAACTCTCTACCAGTCCATCAACGGTTTGCGACATGGTGTGAATGCCGTCAAATACCAGGGCTGCGTAGTTTACTATATTTTGAGCCTGATTGCCTTTGAACACTGTTTGCGGTAGTTTCGTCGGCTTGATGCTTATGGTTACATCAGGATCAGATGCGCTGTAAGCATCTGCCAGTTCTGCAGTGCGTTGAATCAGTAATTCTTTTACACGCGGCACAGTTTGTTTTTTTACTACCAGCAGTGCTTCTGCTTGGTTGGGTATTGCGTTGGGTGACGTGCCGCAATTTATGTAGTCGAGTTCGTAGGGGATATTTTGTTCGCTCAGATACGTCAACAACTGGCCGGTGGTTTGGGCTGCGTTTAGTTTTCCGGCACCTATCATAATACCGGAATGTCCGCCCTGCATACCGCTTAACTCGACGAGCAGAGCCGTGTCTAATGTGGGATGCGTACGCAGCGGTGATTGCACGGCTTGCGTCCTTAGGCCAGCTGCAGTTGATACTATGGCTTCGCCAAGTGATTCTGCATCAAGATTGATCAGATAGTTTACATTTGTAACTACTGATGCATCAAGCCCATTGATGCCAGTCATACCGTCTTCTTCGTTGACTGTAACAATGCAGCGTACTGGGCCATGTTGTTTACCGTGGCAGGCATAATACATCAGCATAGAAAGCCCAATGCCGTCGTCTGCACCCAGACTGGTGCCGTCAGCTTTTAACGTGTCATTGGTACGGATGATAGTGATAGGAGTGTTTATCGGGTCAAAGTTCGGATTGTTAGATACAGCCACCATATCCATATGTGCCTGTAATGCCACCACTGGGGCGTTCTCATAGCCAGGTGTTGCAGGTACATCAAAGATGACATTTCCTACATTATCCTGCCAGGCTTTAAAGCCTTGTGACTGTGCCCATTCAAGCAAAAACGCACCTACTTTTTCCTCATGGTGGGAAGGTCTGGGTATGGATGCAAGTTTTTCAAAATTTTTTAGAATACCATCCTGTACAGCGTCGTCGGTTTCAGCAGTAAAACCAGGTGTTGTAACAGAGCACAGCAAATAAGCTGCCATAAGCAGCAGTAACCATTGTTTAAATATACGCATAGAAACGCTCCTTTCCACGGCAAATGCCATATGTAGTAGTTAGTACTGTTAATGCTTTGGTAATTATAGAATTTCTTAGAAGGGGGTATTATTGTTATTGTAACTTTAGTATAGCATTATAAAGAATTTCTGTCCATTACAAAAAAACTTTAGCTAAATTTATTATGTGGCTTATAATTTTAGTAAAATAATGGACGATATGGATTATCAGCTATCAATATACATCTCACACCGGTAAAGATAAGATTAAAAACTTCTACTATGGTATGACGAGTACTTATTATCAATTTTCAAATAAAGCGAGAGCTTTTTCCTTTAGAAAAAAATATGTTATAATATAATGTCAGAATCAGAGTTTTACAGGAGGATTTATGAATATAGGTAAAAGGCTGGCTAGTATAGGCAGTAAGGTACCATCAGGATGCGTATTGGCCGATATTGGTACGGATCATGCTTATTTACCTGTCTGGCTTCTGCAAAAGCAGAGGATTAAGTCTGCCATAGCAGGTGATATAGCGCAAGGCCCATGTAAGGCAGCAAAAAATACGGTAGCAATGTACGGAATGAAAGATAAAGTGGATGTACGCTGCGGAAGCGGATTGAAAGTTCTGCGCGATAATGAAGCGGATTGTATCGTTATCGCCGGTATGGGAGGTTCTACTATTGCTGATATCCTGTCGGCAGATTTGGCGATTGCGCAACAAGCTGCCATGCTGATACTGCAGCCTATGGCGGGAGCATCTTCTCTGCGTAAATGGCTGTGTGAGCATGGCTGGCGGTTGGCAGAAGAAGATCTGGTACAGGAGGGCGGACATTTATACGAAATAATTGTTGCTGTACGGGGAAATAGTTGCGAGTATTCGGAAGCAGAATATGAAGTTGGCCCCTGCCTGATGGCAAAGCAGCATGTATTGCTGCCGGAACAGCTGCAGAAATTGCTTACGTCTTATCGCAAAATGTTGTTGAATATGGAAAAGAGCAATCTGGCGAAAGAAAGCGAGAAGTATCGGCAGGTTACGGAACTGCTGCGGCAGTTGGAGGAGATATCTGATGAGTATAAGCGTTGCTGATATCGTAAAAATTATGGAAGAAATTGCGCCGCCTGTTTTAGCTGAGGGATGGGATAATGTAGGGCTGATGCTGGGACGCCGCGGTAAAGCGGTCAAAAAGCTGCTGCTTGCTCTGGATATTACTGCTGAAGTTGTGCAGCAGGCTATAGCGCAGAAAGTAGATATGATTATTACGCATCATCCGTTGATTTTCCGGGAGATGAAAAAAGTTACTGACAGTGACTGGCAGCAGGAACTGATGCTGACACTGGCGGAAAAAGGTATTGCTGTGTATAGTGCTCATACCAATCTGGATTGTGTAAGTAATGGCGTCAATGATGTACTGGCGAAAAAATTACGGCTGGAAAGCGTAGATGTTTTAGATAATGATAGCGGCTTAGGGCGTATAGGAACTGTAACCGCTTGCTCTGTGCAGGAATTTGCAGCTTTGGTCAAGCAATCGCTGCGAGCAGACTATGTTGTCGTAGGTGACGCGCGCAAGAGTGTGCACAGAGTAGCGATATGCGGCGGTGCGGGCAGCGATTTGATAACATTAGCCAAGTTGTGTGGCGCTGATACGCTGGTTACGGGGGATATCAAATACCATGATGCGCAACAGGCTGTTTTCGGTGGCTTAAATATTATTGACGCCGGTCATCAACCAACTGAGCTGCCAGTCATGGATAATCTTGCAGATCGTCTTTCACAGCGCTTTGCTCAGAGAAATATGAACGTTGTTGTCAATGTGGCGTCAGAAACTTTATTGTTAAAACATATTTAATAAAGAGGTAGATCTCATGATCAATGATTTTAAAGCCGGTCTGAAAATATGTCAGGCTGTATTAGTGAGAGTGCAGAAAATCGGTAATTCTTCTAACGGAGGAGTATTTGCCCGCGGCCTGTTGGAGGATAACAGTGGCAGAGTGCCTTTTATCTGCTTTGAAGCGGGGCTTGTAGATAAGCTGCGCGACCTGGAAGGGCCGACTGCTTTTATGGTGGCAGGCAGCGTGGATATCAATAAGTTTGCTTCCGATATGTCTTTGCAGGTCATTGTCCAGAAAATTGATAACCTGCTGCCGCAAGATGATATCAGGCATTTGCTGCCGCGGGGAGATTTTAACGAGGAAGAATATAAAAGGAAATTAAGTAATTATATCAAAGCTGTGCGTACTCCAGGACTGCGTGCATTGCTGGAAAATATTTTCAGCGGCGCTACATATGAACATTTTGTCGTTAACCCGGCAGGGATGCGGCTGCATCATGCTTATATTGGCGGGCTGTTGCAGCATTCTGTAGATGTTGCCGGTATTGCGCTGGCGTTGGCTGAGCAGATAGGAGATATGGACAAGGATTTGGTGATTGCAGGTGCGTTGCTGCATGATATAGGTAAGTTAAAGGAAATTTCTTCTAATATAGGTTTTCCTTATACCAATGAAGGAAGATTGTTGGGTCATATTTCTATGTCAGTGCTCATGGTGCAGGAAGTAGCCGCAAAACTGAAGATCCCTGCGGTCAGAGTAGAACAGTTGCAGCATATCATATTGTCTCATCATGGAGAAAATGAGAAAGGCTCCCCGGTGGCTTGTGCTACTAAAGAGGCTTTTATTGTGCATTATGCCGATGAAATAGATTCGATTATGAATCAGTTTAATACCCATGAAGGTAAAAATCCCTGGGAGTTCAATAAAATGTTGCAGCGCTTCTTACTGCATGAAAGATTATGAACTGTGAGCTGAAACAGGAATATTTTAATGTCGCTGATATGAAAGTTATTATCAAGCGCAAACCAATTAAGAATATGTATCTTCGTATTGATCAGGACAGCCTGCAGGCAATAGTTTCGGCTCCGTTATTGATGCCGGTAGCACAAATTGAGAGTTTTGTCTTGGGCAGGGCTGGTTGGTTGCAACAAAAATTAGCTTTCCTGGCTAAAAGACAGCTGGTTTTTTCTGTACAGGAGGATGCTGCTAATCAGCTATGGCTGTGGGGCAAGCGATATGCAGTCAGAATTGTGCCGGGCAAAGAAGATACTTTGTTGAGAGAAAATGAAATTATTTTTTCTGGTATTACGGGAGAAAACTGTTCTGCAAAGTTGTTGAAGCGTATTGATAAGCTATACAGGCAGCAGCTGGAACAAAGAATAGCTGATATGGCTGCAATGTGGCAGCAGCGCTTGCGTCTGACAGCTTCTGGCTGGCGCATACGCAGAATGAAGACGCGCTGGGGAACCTGTAATACGGGCAGCAAGATAATAACAATCAATTATAATTTAGTACGTATGCCAGCGCAGTGTCTGGAATATATTATCGTCCATGAGCTGGCTCATCTTTATGAGCCAAGTCATAACGGACGGTTTAAAAATTTCTTGACGAATAATCTTCCCGACTGGAAGAAAAGAGAAGTCCTATTGAAACATTTTACCTTCTGACAATTTTGTGCGAATGAAAATCTTTTGTGAAAGATGACGGTAAACGAAGGTACTTATGTTATAATATATACACTAATGCAGTACATGTCAGGAGTGAAAAATATGAGCAAACAAAAAATACTGATTGCTGACGACGAAGCGCAGATCAGAGAGATACTGCGTATTTATTTTGAAAAAGAAGGTTTTGAAGTAATCGAAGCCGAAGACGGTGCGGCAGCAATCCTGAAGGTACAGTCTGAAAAGCCGGATATCCTGCTGCTTGATATAATGATGCCTGTGCTGAACGGAATCGAGGTCTGCAAACAGGTAAGAAAAATGTCTGATTTGCCTATCATCATGGTAACGGCTAAGGACGAAGATGATGACCGCATTGCGGGACTGGAAATAGGCGCGGACGACTATATAACGAAACCGTTTAATTCCCGTGAGGTTGTGGCCAGGGTAAAGGCCGTTTTACGACGCGTTGGCAGCAAGGAGAAAAAGGGAGACGTTTCCAGAATAACTTATGATGGTTTGGTAATCGATATGGATGAATACCAGGTAACTGCGTTTGGCCACAAGATGACCTTTACCACTAAGGAAATGGAATTGCTGTGGTGTCTGGCTTCTAATCCCGGCAAGGCTTTTTCCAGGAATCAACTGTTGGAAACTATCTGGGGTTATTCCTATTACGGCGATACCCGTACTGTAGATACTCACATTAAACGCATCAGACAGAAATTGAATATTCCACCTGATTCCAGTTGGGATATTACTACTATCTGGGGCGTAGGTTATAAGTTTGAGGTCAAAGAATAAGCGATGAAGCAATCGTTAAGTACCAGGCTGATGTATAGCTTTATGGCTATCATCGTGGTTATCGTAGTCGGCGTTACAGCAGGTATTTCCTATCTGATTGCTGACTATTTCTTTAAAATCAAGGAACATGAGCTGGCTGATAAAGGCAACGAGATGGCCGAGACCATCGAGTACTTTATCAGGATGAATGACCGTGATACGCTGCATCGTTATATTATTGCTGTAGACCGGCTGGTGGGAGCGCGCATCTGGCTTTTTAATGACAAGTATGAGCTTTTGGCTGCATCCTACGTTGATGAAAAGAAAGACGATGGAGAAGATGTACTGAACTATTTCTTCAATCTGCGCGGCACCAGGGAAAACAGCAACAGACTGCAGACTGCGGAAGGTACGGCCATGCTTGACCAGGAGATTAAAAGAGGCAAGTTGTCCGATAAGGTCAAAGTGATTTTAAAAGATATCTATGCAGGTAAGTCTGTCAAATCACAGATTTTTCATCCGTATTACAAGGAACAGGTGATTTTGGTAGGCGTGCCCTATCGTGACCCTGTAACCAAGACCAACGGTGCTATATTGATGACTGAGCCGTTAAGCGGTTTTGACAATTTTCTGCGTAATGTCTATATCTACACTGCTATTGTGGGGATAATAGCGTTGATTTTCAGCCTGTTCTTGGTAAGACGTCTATCGCAGCTTATTATTAAGCCGCTTATCACCATGAAGAACAGTGCTGCCGCAATGGCTTCGGGCGATTATTCCAAGCGGGTCGATATTACCGGCGATGATGAGATTGCCGAGCTGGGTAATGCGCTAAATTCTCTGGGTAAGGATTTGGACGCTTATGTGACCAAGATGGAAAGAACGGAAAAAATGCGCAGGGACTTTGTGGCGAATGTTTCCCATGAATTGCGTACACCAATAACGATAATCCGCGGTTATAACGAAGCTATTTCTGACGGCATGGTAACAGATGTTGAACTTATTCAGCGTTACCGCAGCCTGATAAATGAGGAAACCATCCGTTTGGAACGTATGGTCAGAGAATTGCTGGACATCAGCCGGCTGCAGGCCAGCGACGAGCTGTCGCAAAGCAATATGGAAGAGCTGCCGTTGGCGGCTATTATCCGTAATGTTGCAGAAAAGCTGATGGTAAAGAGCGTGAAACGCAATATAACATTTAATATCCATGCAGATGAAAGTATCAGAATTTTAGGCAACGGCGATCAAATGGTACAATTAGTGCTCATTTTAAGTGATAATGCCTTGAAATATTCGCCTGAAAATGGTACTGTATCATTAGGTGCGAAAAAATTAGAGGATGGTTCTGTCTTATTGACGGTTACCGACGAGGGGCCGGGGATTCCTGAAGAAGATATTCCTTTTATCTGGGAAAGATTCTACAAGGTTGATAAATCTCATTGCCGCAATGTGCCAGGAACAGGTTTGGGACTGGCTATCGCTAAAGAAATTATCCGTATGCACGGCGCAAAAGCCGAAGTAATCAGCAAATGTGGTGTAGGAACGACATTTGAAATAAAATTTCCAAAAGGTAAGGTAGTATGATGTTAAAGTATGTATGTCCAGATTACAGAATAAAAAGTTTGTTTGATCTTTCTCCGAAATGGCTGAAACGCAATGGTTATATGAAGATTGTTGTTGATATTGACAACACTTTACTGCCGCGTGACAAAAATCTTGTAGGACCCAGGGCAATGACCTGGATTCGTCAGCTGCATCAGCAGGGAATCAATGTAGCGCTTATTTCCAATAACGGCGGCGACCGTATAAAAGGTATCGTGCGTCAGACCGGCTTAGGAGCTGTTATGCGCGCAGCAAAACCGCTGCCGCTCAGTTACAAACGTATTGTCAAAGGTATGGGCGGCGGCAAGATACTGTTTGTCGGCGATCAGCTTTTGACTGACGTACTGGGAGCTAAGATTTCCGGTCTGCCTGTTGTATGGGTACAGTCTTTGGGCGGTAAAGAACATTTCATTACCCGCTGCACCCGTAAGCTGGAGAAATTTTTAATCAATCGTCTTATCAGCAGCGGTAAAATGCCTAAGGAGCGCGTATTATGAAAATAGCGCTGCTGCAGATGCTAGTTTTGGAGAAAAACAAAGCGGCAAATGTAGCCAAGGGATTGCGGCTTCTGGAAGAAACCGCTGCCAATCACGACCTGATTGTTATGCCTGAAATATGGACTACAGGATATTCGCTGAGCAGATTACAGCAGGAGGCGGAAACGCCTGACAGTCCCGTAATTAAGGAAGTATGCCGGATAGCGGCACAGTATAAATGTAATATTATTGCCGGGTCTGTGCCTATGCTGCACGATGGTAAGATTTACAATACAGCCGTAGCAGTCAATCGGGACGGAAAAATAGTAAGCCTTTATGATAAGGTGCATTTGTTCGGCCTTTTTAATGAAGAGGATTTTTTTGCGCCCGGAAATAATTTTATGAGTTTTCTGCTGGATGATGTGCGCTGCGCGTCTACCATCTGTTACGACCTCAGGTTCCCAGAACTGTTTAGACATCTGGCGCTGCAGGGAGCAAAAATTATAGTCTGCCCTGCTGAATGGCCGGAGTCACGAGGAGATATATGGCGTTTATTGGCGCAGGCTCGAGCAGCAGAAAATCATATCTTCCTTTTAGCTGTCAACTGTTCCGGACAGTTTAAGGGAGCTCCTTTTTATGGACATTCCATGATTATCGCTCCCAGCGGTGAAATTTTGGCTGAAGGCGGCATGGGAGAAGAAGTTATATCTTACACTATTGATCTTGCTGATATCGACAGGGTGCGGCATCGTCTTAATGCGTTAGCAGATGTGCGCAGGGAGCTGATCCAATAATGAAAATGAATAAGTTTCTGGCCGGTGTCTGTGCCGGCCTGATTTTCTGCTGGCAGGGTCTGGCGGCTGCCGGAGTACCTGCTGACATGCCTAAGGATGTAAAATATATCCTGGGATTTTATTATGGTAATGGCGAGAATATCCTGATTAGGGAAAAAGACGGTAATCTTGAATTGCTGTATCGCACTTTGCGTGAGGATAACTGCTTTGCCAGGGCCAATATCTTTCCTTTACAGAAAGAGCATTTTGACTCATATTTGATGAATGAAGCCGGGCCTATCACTGGTTCGGAAGCGAATGTAAGTTTTGAGCGGGACAAAGAAGGTTATGGGATTACCTGTAAGGTAGGCGGTCATCGCTACAGCCGGTATTTTTTAGGCACCGGCAATGGTGAAAACGCTTTGCCGTTTAGGTTTCCGGCTGTCGACAACTGGGATTTATTGCGCAGCGAGGCTGATAAAGCCGCGATGCCGTCTGCTCTGGCATCTGGCGAGCAAGCGCGGCTGGTGAATCTGGCAACAGTTCCCGATATCAAGCTGTCGCCAGTTTATGCAGGCAGTGAGAATTGTTTTGGCGCTCCGCTGTATACAACAGCTGATATGTATTTGGCGGACAATGCGGCCGCCGCTTTGGAACAGGTAAATAAAGAACTGCGTACCTGGGGCTTCGGCATTATGGTTTGGGATGCTTATCGTCCCTGGGCCGTAAGTAAGCTGGCGTATCTGGCTTTGCCTGATAATAAAAAATTTATGCTGGAGGATCCTGATTTAAAGGGAAGCGTGCATAATACTGGCTTAGCTGTGGATGTGAGCCTGTACGATATTAAGAGCGGTGTTCCCGTTGAAATGATCAGCGGTTTTGACGAGCCGTCTATGCGGCAGTATGCTTCTTATGCCGGCGGTACGGAAAAACAGCGTTATCTGCGCAGCCTTTTAAGGGAGATAATGGGAAAATACGGCTTCTCCGGTATTGAGATGGAATGGTGGCATTTTGAGTATGGAGATTGCTCAGGTTATGCGCATCTTAATATTCCTTTAGAGTCTTTACGTTAATATTTATATTTACTGAGGTGAAACAAATGAACGTATATGATTGTGCTAATGAATTGGCGAAAGCAATGCGCGAAAGCCATGAATTCAAAAAATTAAAAGAGGCTAACGCCTTGCTGGCAAAAGAGCCTGAAACAAAGAAACTGGTAGATGAATTCCTGCAGCTTAATCAGGAAGTTGAAATTGCCAAATATCAGGGGCAGGAAGCTCCGGCAGAAAAAACAGAGAAAATCAAAAATCTTTATAATCTGTTGGCGCTGAAAAGCGAGGCAATGGAATATTTGAATGCATTTATGCGTTTTCAGATGATGATGGCTGATATTACTAAGTCTATCAATGATGTGGTAAAGGAAGTTGTTGGTGAAAAATAATGAAGGGCCTCAAATTGCAGGATGTTTTTGCTGGCTGCACCGATAGACCTTTATTGCTGGATGAGCCGATGAGCAGGCATACTTCTTTCCGTATCGGCGGGCCGGCAGATATGATGGCTATGCCGAAAAATGAGGCTGAACTCAGCAGCCTGCTCCAAAGAGCCGCTGCTAACGATATTCCCGTAACGCTGATTGGGAATGGTTCAAATCTGTTGGTACGTGACAAAGGAATCCGCGGCCTGGTAATTAAGCTGGGTAATATGCTGAATGAAATCAGGATTGAGGCAAACGGGATTACTTTCGGCAGCGGTGTTTCACTGGCGCTTGCTGCCAGAAAAGCTGCAGAAAATTCTTTTACTGGTATGGAATTTGCAGTGGGTATTCCTGGCAGTATCGGCGGTGCAGTATACATGAATGCCGGTGCTTATGACGGCGAGATGTCGAATGTGGTAGCGTCTGTCAGGGTGATGGATGCTGCTGGTAATGTTACGGTGCTGTCAGCTGAAGAGCTGCAGTTTGCGTACAGAAAGACGGCGCTGCAAAACAGCGGCCTGATCGTGACCTCTGTAACAGTAGCTTTGAAGAAAGCTGAGCAGCGGGAAATCTTGGCTAAAATGGACGATTTCAGCCAACGCCGTATCAGCAAGCAACCTTTAGAGCTTCCCAGCGCAGGCAGTATGTTTAAACGTCCGCCGGGATATTATGCAGGCACGTTGATTGAGCAGACTGGCTTAAAGGGCTATACGGTAGGAGGAGCGCAGATTTCCTATAAACATGCGGGCTTTGTTGTTAATATTGGCAACGCTACCGCTGCCGACGTGTTGCAGTTAATCAAGGATGTGCAGGAACGTGTTCAAGCGGCGCATGGAGTGCAGCTGCAAACTGAAGTTCTTGTTATAGGAGAGGAATAAACTAATAAATACGTAAGCCCAGAGGATAGATGCTTCTATGCCAATGGGTTTCTTTTTGTGAGCCGCAAAAGGTTGACTGATTAGTCAGATGAGTTTAAAATAAAATTATCGAGCAACTGGAGTGTAATGATGAGCAGAGAAATAATGAATGAACAGGAGATTCATGAATTCGGACTGCAGGTACTTATCCAATATCTGGAAAACAAAGGTTATGATATTGATTTTGCTCAGCCGGATAGAAATAGCCTGCCGCATATTGTGGCTAAGAACGGCGAGCAGCTGACGTTTATTATAGCTTCAACAGATATATATCCTAATAAAGGTAAAATCAATGATGCTGATAAGGCAGCTTTGTTGGAGCAGGCTAAAAAATTTAACGCCCAATCAGCGTGTGCCTATCTGGGACTGGCTAACGCAGATGGCGTGGAAAAAGGCGATAAGGAATTGGTTTCCAAGGCCTATAAGGATGCCCGCTATATGGCAGATTTCAGCGGGCTGGAATTTATTTGTTTTGAAGACTGAGGTGTTTTAAGTGGATTTATTGCAGGTTGATCAGGAAAAATGTTTGAAATGCGGAATTTGTGTGGAGTGCTGTCCGTCTTGTATCCTTACCATGGGAGAAAATGGGCCTGAATGTCATTTTGACCGCGGCTGTATGAGCTGTGGTCATTGTGTGGCAGTTTGTCCGGCAGGCGCTCTTGATAATAAATATACTCCGCTGGAAAAACAGCGCCCTGTTACAATGCCTGTGCTGTCAGCGGATACCGCTTATGAATTTTTGCGGATGCGCAGAAGCGTACGTGTTTTTAAAGACGCAGTCCCGTCTGAAGAAGAGATTACCAGGCTGCTGGATATTTGCCGTTATGCGCCTACTGCAGGGAATTCCCAGGGTATGTATTATATTGTAATAAGAGATAAAGAAAAAATAAAAGCTATTGCCGATGCTGTTGCGGACTGGATGGATGAGGAAGTTGCGGCCGGTACTGAAAACAAGCGTTATTTTATGACGGTGCTGCGTGCTTACCGCGAGCGTGGGCAGGATATTATTGCCCGCCAGGCTCCCGTGCTGGTTTTTGCGCTGGCAAGGAGACTGAATGTTACCGGCGTCAGCAATGCAGAGCAATGTTGGGCTTATGCGGAGCTGTTTGCGCCTACAATAGGATTGGGGACGACGATTGCAGGCTTTATCCAATCTTGCGGTATTGCTGGTTATCAGCCGCTGCTCGATTTAATCAATATTCCGCCTAAGCATAAAGTAGTAGGTACATTGATGTTAGGATATCCTAAATATAAATTTAAAAGGATGCCTGAACGTCAGCATTTAAAAGTTGATTTCCAATAAGTTTATAACAGATAAAAAACAGCCAGTATTTTACTGGCTGTTTTTTATCTCTGCCTGTATTGACAGATGGATTGATTGACGTTAATATCGTGGTAAAAAAGGAGGTATGTTATGCTCTATGTACACAAGCTGATTGCAGCGTTGTTGTTGCCTCCAGGAATATTTATTGCAGCCCTGCTTTTTATATCCTTGTATATGTATTACCATAAACAGCGAGGACGTTGCCTGGTGGCTGCTGTTACCTTAGCGATGTATTTGTTATCTACCGGCTGGGTTGCCGGTATGCTGATGCGGCCATTGGAGGATATACAGCCCGGTAAGGTAGAGCAGGCAGAAATCATCGTGGTATTGGGCGGCGGAGCATCTGGACGCAATAATATGCTTAACAATGACGGAGAGTTAGGCGGATTTTCGGCAAATAGACTGCTGACGGCTGCACAGCTGCAAAGGAAGCTGCAGATACCGCTTATGATTACGGGTGGGCAGGTTTTTGCAGAATCAGGTAATGAAGCGCATATCAGCAGGAAAGTACTGCTCAATCTGGGGATAAGCGACAGTATGATCATTGTGGAAGACAAGGCCAGGAATACGGCAGAAAATGCTGCCCATGCATTGTCTATTTGCCGTGAACTTGGTGTACAAAAAGTATGTTTGGTAACTTCTGCTTTTCATATGAAACGCAGTCTGACAAATTTTGCCGGACAAAACAACGACGGCTATTTTACATTCTTGCCGTATCCTTGTGATTATCAGATTAGTGATCAATCGGTCGTTGATATTTTCAGTTTTGTACCGCGTCAGGATGCTTTAGAAATAAGTTATCTTGCTTTACATGAATATCTCGGTATCTTAGCCAGCAAGCTGCTGTAAAAATTATTTTTCCAGCAGCTTGTTTATTTTTGCCGTGTCAGGAGTAGTAAAATAGGTTTTTTGGCGGGTAAAGATGACGAAGCCAGGTTTACTGCCGCTGGGCTTTTTGACAAAACGGCGCTGGGTACAGTCCACAGGTATATTGCTGTTGTTGCGTGCTTTGCTGAAGTAAGCGGCCAGTTGGACTGCTGTTTCGATATCGTCAGTTGCGGGCTGGGAGAGCGTGGTTTTCAGGATAACGTGTGAACCGGGAATATCTTTGGTGTGGAACCATAAATCATTAGGACTGCCAAGGGTGAAGGTGACATAATCGTTTTGACGGTTGTTTTTGCCGATATAGACGACGCTGTCTTCATTGAGACGCAGCTGCAGCGGCTGCGGTTTGGCGGTCGGCAGTTTATTTTTCTTCTTGATGTTGCGCAGCAGACCGGCAGCAGTCAGTTCTTGAGCAATTTCGTCGATTTCCGCTTTGGTAACTGCTGTTAGCAGTGAAGCTTCAATGCTGCCGAGATATTGCAGCAGTTCTTCTGTAGCCTGTATTTGTTGGCAGATTTCCGTCTGGGCACGTTTATATTTATTATAGCGTTTGTAATAAGCCTGGGCGTTTTCGATTGCAGTCAGCTCGGGTGCAAGTTCTATTTCGACCGGGCTGTTATCATAGATATTATATAGTCTGACCTTGCTTTGACCTTTTTTCAGCTGGTAGATATTGGCCATAAGGGTATCGGCATAAATTTTCTGCTCGTCAGCATTTTGCGCTTTGTCAAGATCGCTTTGCAGAGCCGATAGTTTTTTCTTTTGCCGGCTGATTTCTGCCGCCGTTATTTTTTGCAGATGTTCATGCTTAGGCAGTTGGATCGGTTTTAAAGCAGCGGCAAATTTTACAGCGTCATTGATACAGGCAAATTCTTTTATATATGTGCCTTCTTCAGGTGCTGCCGGCGGGAGGACGAGAAGGGTTTTTACCTGGTTGTTTTTGCCGATGACCGCATAGACTTTTTCCTGCCGCTGCATATTTTGCTGCAGCAGGGAGATTTGAGCAGCCAGCTGATGCTTTTCGGCGTTTGACAAAGCTATCTGCTGGGGGAGAATATCGGCTGCTTGCAGCAAGGCCAGCGCCGTGCTTTTACCAATGCCGACCGTACCGCTGATAAGGGCTTTCAAAATATTGGCTGCAGGAATGGCAGCGATATGCCCGGTAATGGCTGCAGGCTCGTTGAGCAGCAGGTCGAGGCCTGCCTGAGGCGGCGGTGAGATATATTCTTTACCAGGCAGGATAGTGCGGTAGCTGCTTTGCTGAGCATTAACATGCCGTAGCGCGTCTAAAATAATATTATCCTGCAGCAGGATGATGTTGCTGTTTTTGCCGGTCAGCTCAAAGATTATTTTTTTTGTGATTATCTTACTGCTGGAGCCTAAAAGGTCTACCTCTAAGGTGATAACGCGGTCGAGACCGTTTTGTGTTATCTTGTTAATACGTCCTTCTTCCAGATGTTTACGCAGCAGCATACAGAAAGCAGGCGGCGTATCAGGATTTTCCGGCAGTTTATCCGGCAGGTAGATAATGGGGCCGCAACCGCCAAGATCTGCCAGTACGGCTGCGGTGGCGCGCTCACGTTTGACGAGGAACAAGAGGGAATGTGGTGTGGGCATAGAGATTTTATAGATTTTACTGCCCAGCAGGTTTTTATTTAAATATTCGGTAAGTAATCTTAATGTCAAGCCTTCTAAATTCATGATAAACTCCTTTGTGATGATGAATATATTATAACAAAGCTATCGTAAAAAGTGGGCTGCAGTTAGGGGATTTTTTGCTCTGAGTGAGAATAATTTTTGCACTGAGCTGGAAAAACGCTGAAAAAAGCTGAAAAATATGCTATAATAAATTTTCAAGATAAGTGAAGACTATTTTAGTAATCATAGTAAAATTCCCTGATCAATAGTTAGGAGGAGTTCTGTGCTGAAAAGTATGACCGGCTTCGGACGCGGTGAATATGAAGATAACGATTTTTCTATTACGGTGGAAATGAAAACAGTCAATCATCGCTATAATGAAGTATCTATAAGATTGCCGCGCTTTTTGAATCCGCTGGAAGATAAAATCCGTAAAACTATCCTGAAAACGGTAAATCGAGGCCGCATTGACGTATATATAAATGCTGATTATACCAGCAGTGAAAACTGTACTTTAAAAGTCGATAAAAAACTGGCAGCCGCTTATCATCAGGCGCTGCAGGAAATCGGTTCTTCCATCGGCGTCAGTGATATAGGTATCAATACTGCAGCGGAAGTCATGTATCTGGCGCGTTGCCAGGATGTCATCAATGTCAAGGAAGGCTTCTTTGACGTGGAAAGCGTCTGGCCCAAGGTAGAAGCAGCCGTGACGATGGCGGTAGATAATCTGGTCAAGATGCGGACAGTAGAAGGAGGCAATATCTACGGAGATTTTATCTACCGTGCCGACTTAATCGCTGAAAAACTGGCGCTGATCGAACAGCGTTCGCCGCAGGTCGTAGCGGAATACCAAGCCAAATTGACAGAAAGACTGAACGGTTTGCTGGCGGAACATAATATCGCTATAGAGCCGGAACGCATCCTGCAGGAAGTAGCTGTTTTTGCCGACCGTGCCAGCATCACGGAAGAAATCGTAAGGCTAAAAAGTCATATCAAGCAGTTTAAACAGATTATTGCTTCTGACCAGCCGGTAGGACGGAAACTGGACTTTTTGATCCAGGAGTTTAACCGCGAAGCAAACACTATCGCCTCCAAGGCTAACGATTATACCTTGGCGCAGATAGTTGTGGAAATCAAGGCTGAAATAGAAAAAATCAGAGAACAGATTCAAAATATCGAATAGCAGGAGGTCAGCGGTTTAATGGATATCAAGCTTATAAATATCGGGTTTGGCAATATTGTAGCGGCTAATCGTATTATTTCCATTATCAGCCCGGAATCGGCGCCGATTAAACGTATTATTCAGGAAGCCCGCGATAAAGGAATGCTGATCGACGCTACTTACGGCAGACGCACCCGCGCTGTGGTTGTTACGGACAGCGGCCATATCATTCTTTCGGCCGTACAGCCGGAAACTGTTGCCAATCGATTGGTTCAAAGCGATGACGAAGATGAAGAATAGGCAGGGAAGAAAATGGAAAAGACAGTAAAACCGCAGGGAGTCCTGCTTGTTGTATCCGGCCCTTCCGGCGCCGGTAAGGGTACTATCTGCCAGTTGCTGCGCGACAAGTTGCCTGATCTTGGATATTCCGTATCGGTGACTACCCGTCAGCCGCGCGTAGGCGAAGTAGACGGCGTTAATTATTTTTTTAAGACTGTTGAGCAGGTCAAAGAAATGATTGCTGCTGACGAACTGCTGGAATATGCGGAGGTTTACGGCAATTATTACGGTACTCCCAGGCAATATGTTATGGATCTGCTGAATGCCGGGAAGGACGTATTGCTGGAAATAGATATTCAAGGCGCGCTGCAGATTAAACAGCGTTTCCCCGAGGGCGTGTTCGTATTTATTGTGCCGCCGTCTTTAGATGAGCTGTCGGCTCGAATCTATAAGCGCGGTACCGACAGCGAGGATGTTATCAAACGCAGGATGGCGTCTGCTGCCAGTGAATTGACTTATGCGGCAGAATATGACTATATTATTGTCAATGATATTGTGGAAAAGGCTGCCAATAAAATACTGACGATTATGGATGCCGAAAGGTATCGTGTTGCCAGAACCTATTTTATTATTGATAAAATATGCAAAAATAAGAAGAATGCAGATAAGGAGTGAATAAATCATGTCCATGGTTAACCCGTCCATTGATTATTTGGCTGAAAAAGTCGACAGTAAATATACGCTGGTAATTTTGGCCGCTAAGCGTGCCCGCGAACTTACCGTCCCGGGAGTAAATGCTGCGGAAAAAGAAGTAAGCACTGCGCTGAAAGAAATTTCCAAAGATGTAATTACTTACGAGCGTACCAAGAACGTTTGATTTACAGGAGGAAGCAATTTTGCTGAAAGGTAAGAAGATTGTTTTAGGTGTTACCGGCGGTATTGCTGTTTATAAGGCGGTTGATCTTGTGAGCCGCCTGCGTAAGCAGGGCGCAGAAGTCCGCGTTGTTATGACGGAACATGCGCAGAAATTTGTGACACCGCTTACATTTAAGGAAATCAGCGGCAATAAGGTTGCCGTATCCATGTGGGAAAGCAATCAGGAATTCAATGTCGAGCATATTGCGCTTGCCAACTGGGCTGATGTCTTTGTTGTAGCGCCGGCAACAGCTAATATTATTGCCAAGATGACCTACGGTATTGCTGATGACCTGTTGTCTACGACGCTTCTGGCAGCTCAGGCGCCGATCGTTGTCTGTCCGGCTATGAATACGGGAATGTATGAAAATCCCGCTACGCAGGAAAATATTGCTAAACTGGAACAAAGGGGCGTGACGGTGATGCTTCCTGCCGTTGGTATGCTGGCCTGTGGAACTGCCGGACCCGGAAGATTACCTGAACCGCAGCAGATTGTTGATTTTATCAAGAACTTTATTGCCAGACGTGAAGGAGATATGCGTGGCCTGAAGGTGCTGGTCACTGCGGCCGGAACAAGGGAGCCGATTGACCCTGTGCGTTTTGTAGGTAACCGTTCCAGCGGCAAGATGGGTTATGCGATAGCACAAGCTGCGGCAGAGCGCGGCGCTGATGTATTGCTGGTTACCGGGCCGTCAGCACTGTCCATACCGCCCAATGTGAAAGCCTGCAAGGTTGAAACCACGGAAGAAATGCTGGAAGCTTGCCTTAAAGCATATGACGGTGTGGATATCGTAATCAAGGCTGCCGCTGTGGCCGATTATCGTCCGCATGATGTGGCAGATCAAAAAATCAAAAAGAAAACAGATGATGCTTTGACTGTAGTCATGGATAAAAATCCCGATATCCTCAAAGAATTGGGCAGTCGGAAAAAGCATCAGATATTGGTAGGCTTTGCTGCTGAAACCCAGAATCTGCTGGAGAATGCACGGGAGAAAGTAGTAAAGAAGAATCTTGATATGATCGTTGCTAACGACGTAACAGCAGCGGGAGCAGGCTTTAATGCAGATACCAACATCGTCAAATTCCTTTTCCCTGACGGCGAAGTATGTTCTTTGGAGCAGATGCCCAAGACTGAGGTTGCAGAAAAACTGCTTGATACTGTTCTGAGACTGAAAAACAGTAAATAATAATTGTGTTTAAATTGTAATATTTTACATATAGCTATTGCTAAGTTGTATAATGTAGATTATAATAAACAAGACAAATAAATATTACTCATCAAGAGCGGCGGAGGGAATGGCCCTGTGAAACCGCAGCAACCATTGCAGAGTAACTGCTGTAAACGGTGCTAAGTCCTGCGAGTTATCGCAAGATGAGAATGCTGTATGTATTAGTGGCGTTCTCGTATGAGAACGCCTTTTTTGTGAAAGAAAACGAGAGGAGCCTTATTTTATGAGAAAACTATTTACTTCTGAGTCTGTTACCGAAGGACATCCTGATAAAATAGCAGACCAGATTTCTGATGCAGTGCTGGATGCTATCTTGAGCAAGGACCCCAAAGGCCGTGTTGCCTGCGAGACGGTGGTAACTACTGGACAAATCCATGTAGTAGGCGAGATTTCTACTAAATGTTACGTAGATATTCCTAAGATCGCCCGTGATACCGTTATCAATATCGGTTATGACCGCGCCAAATACGGTTTTGATGGTAACACCTGCGGCGTGCTGGTATCCATCGACGAACAGTCTCCCGATATCGCTATGGGCGTAGATAAAGCGCTGGAGGCCAAAGAAGGCAATGCAGCTGAGGAAGAAACCGGCGCCGGCGACCAGGGCATGATGTTCGGGTATGCGACTAATGAAACTGAAAGTTATATGCCGATGCCTGCTTATCTGGCCAACAAACTGGCTTTAAGGCTGACGGAAGTGCGTAAGAACGGTATTTTGCCGTATCTGCGCCCGGACGGAAAGACCCAGGTTACCGTAGAATATGAAGACGGCAAACCTGTACGTATTGATACCGTGGTAATTTCTTCTCAACATGCGCCGGAAATTACTAATGAACAAATCAGAAAAGATATTATCGAACAGGTTATTAAACCGGTTATGCCGGCAGAGATGTTGGATGAGGCTACCAAATACTATATCAATCCGACCGGCAGATTCGTCATCGGCGGACCGCAGGGTGACTCCGGTCTGACTGGGCGCAAGATTATTGTTGATACCTATGGCGGTATGGCTCGCCATGGCGGGGGAGCTTTCTCCGGCAAAGACCCCTCTAAGGTTGACCGCAGCGCGGCTTATGCGGCACGTTATGTAGCTAAGAATATCGTTGCTGCAGGTCTGGCTGATAAATGTGAAATCCAGCTGGCTTATGCCATCGGTGTGGCGCATCCAGTTTCTGTGTTGGTAGAAACTTTCGGTACGGCAAAAATTGCCGAAGATAAGATTGCCGAGCTGGTGAAAAAGAATTTCTCTTTAAGCCCTAACGGCATTATCAAAGAACTGGATTTGCTGCGTCCTATTTATAAACAGACAGCCGCTTACGGACATTTTGGCCGTACTGATGTAGACCTGCCTTGGGAACACACTGATAAAGCGGCAGCTTTAAAAGAGCAGGCTGGACTTTAAGATTATACCGCTTTTTAGCCGACACCTCATGGTGTCGGCTTTTTGCTGTCATTTTCCACAGTTTTGACAGGATTTCTGACAAAAGTCGAGAATATAACTTATAGAATAAGCATTTTGGAGGAGCCATGTTTTGTGTTGACGTTGCCATAAATTTACCGGTGAAGAGCCTGTTTAAACAGTTTACTTACAGCGTGCCGGAGACTATGGGTTTTCTGGACAGCGGCTGGAGGGTCGTTGTCCCTTTTGGCGTGCAGAAAACAGAGGGTTTCGTAGTAAGACGCCGGGAGATGCCGGAAAATACTGCGCAGCTAAAAGCTGTAGAAGCAGTGCTGGGCGACAGGCCATGGTTTGATGCTGAAATGTTGGCTACGGCCAAATGGCTGGCAGAATATTATATGTGTTCGCTGGCAGAAGCAATGCGGCTTTTTGTGCCGGGCAAGACAAGCATCAGGCGTCAGGCAGTCAAAGATGGCGACGGCAGATTGCTATATTACCGATATGAAGAAAGGCTGAAAGCAAAAAACGTGTTAGCCTACAGAATCAATGCGGCAGGACGTGAGCTGTTGGCTGCAGGCAGCGGCAAGAGGGCGCTGCAGCGGCAGTTGGAAGCGCTGAAAGTTTTTGCCGAGGCGGCTACATGGTTGTCTTTGCAGGAAGCGGCAGAAAGATCGCTGAGCAGCAGTACGGTACGAACCCTGCTGAAAAAAGGATTGTTAGACGAAAGTAAAAAGCGTGTATTGCGCAACAGTTATACTGGCGAATTGCGATGCGTAACGCAGATGCAGCTTACCGAGGAGCAGGAGGTAGCTTTGGCGCAGATCAGAGCGGCTTTGGAAAAATCTGCCGGAGGTACTTTCTTGCTGCAGGGAATTACCGGCAGCGGCAAAACAGAAATTTATCTGCGGGCTGCGCAGCAGGTACTGCAGCAGGGAAAGCAGGTTTTAGTTCTGGTGCCGGAGATAGCCTTGACAGCGCAGCTGGTAAAAAGATTTCAGACCTGGTTTGGCGATGAAGTGGCAGTAGCGCATAGCAAGCTTTCTCAAAATGAGCGCGGCGACGTATGGTACAAGATGCGTACCGAACAGGCCAGGGTACTCATAGGCGTGCGCAGCGCGGTATTTGCACCTTTTGCCAAGCTTGGGCTCGTCATCATAGATGAAGAACATGAAAGCAGCTATAAACAGGAAGAACGCCCTAACTATCATGCCCGTAACGTAGCGCTGCAGCGGTGCCGGAATACGGGGGCGGTGCTTATTTTAGGCAGCGCGACGCCGGATGTGGAAACCTATCAGAAAGCCTGCACAGGCGAATATACGCATCTGCGCCTGACTAAACGTGCTAACGGCAGCGAACTACCCAAGGTCGAAATAGTCGATATGCGGCAGGAGCTGCAGCAGCGTAATTTCAGCGTTCTGTCACGCAAATTGAAACAGGCGCTGGTGAATACTGCTGCTGACGGCGAGCAGGCTATCGTGTTGCTTAACAGGAGAGGTTTTTCAACTTTTGTTATGTGCCGCGACTGTGGTGCTTCTATTGTTTGTCCTCATTGTTCTGTAGCGATGGTTTATCACAGCAGCAACGAAGATATGCGTTGTCATTATTGCGGCAATACGATGCCTATACCGACAGAATGTCCGTCGTGTCACAGCAGGCGGATAAAATTTTTTGGCACTGGCACGCAGAAAGCGGAACAGGAAATCATGGCGCAGCCAGAGGTAAGAGTATTACGCATGGACCAGGATTCTACAGTGGCAAAGTTTGCTCATGCAGATATCCTCAGCAGATTTGCCAAAGGCGAATATAATGTGCTCATCGGTACGCAGATGGTAGCTAAAGGACACGATATTCCCAATGTGACGTTGGTAGGGGTATTGTCTGCGGACAGTATGCTGAATCTGCCGGATTTTCGTGCTTCTGAACGCACCTTTTCGCTGCTGACACAGGCGGCAGGACGTGCCGGCCGCGGCAGCAGGCAAGGACATGTTATATTTCAGGCTTATGATGCGGATAATCAGATTATCCATCTGGCGGCGCGTCAGGATTATGAGGCTTTTGCCGCAAGAGAATTAGCGGACAGAAAAGAATTGTTTTATCCGCCTTTTGCCCAGCTGCTGAAACTGACCGTATGGGATGAAAAAGAGGAAGCGGCGCTGACATTGGCGCAACGGACAGCCAATTATCTGCAGAGCTTGCAGCTGCAAGGTAAATTGGAGGAAGACGTCCTGATACTGGGACCGTTTCCGGCACTTGTGGCCAAGGTGCGCGACTTGTACCGCTTCAATATCCTGGTTAAAGCGAAGAATCTGCAGCCGGTAAAAGATGCACTTTTAAACAGTGAATTTAAGGAGCTGCGCAATCTTTATTTTGATGTGGATCCATTAAGCGTTATTTGATAAAGAATAACTTTTTATGTTATAATATAATTTACGAAATTTAATTTTTGGGAGGCTTATTTTGTCTAAGTTAGATATTGTTGTAGCAGGTAATCCTGTTTTGCGGCTGCAGGCCGAAGAGGTTAAAAAAATAGATAAAAAATTGCACAGATTATTGAAAGATATGGCAGAAACCATGTATGCTGCCGACGGCGTGGGACTGGCTGCTCCGCAGGTAGGCGTTTCTAAGCGTATCGTCGTTATTGATGTAGGCGAAGGACTGATTGAAATGATCAATCCTGTTATCGTGAAGAAAGAAGGCAGCGTCATCGGAGGAGAAGGATGCCTTTCTGTGCCGGATTATGAAGGCGAAGTGGAAAGAGCCGAATATGTGGAATGTGAATTTACCGACCGCAGCGGCAAGAGGATGCTTCTGCAGACGGATGGGCTGTTAGCTATAGCGGTGCAGCATGAGCTTGACCATCTTGATGGCGTATTGTTTATTGATAAGGCCAAAAGCATTATGCCGAAACAGAAAGAGAAAATTGTGGAATAAGATAGTGTAGGTGAAAGAATGCGTATTGTATTTATGGGAACGCCGGATTTTGCAGTCGGCAGCCTGATGGCGCTGGCGGAATCCGGCAAGCATGAAATAATCGGAGTAGTGACGCAGCCGGACAGGCCGAAGGGACGCGGACATCAGATGCTGATGACGCCGGTGAAGGAATATGCTCTCTCCAAGGGATATACCGTTTATCAGCCGCTGAAGGTGAAAACGCCTGAATTTGTCCAGGTACTGCGTGAGCTGCAGCCGGAGCTGATCGTCGTAGCTGCATTTGGACAGCTGCTTTCACAAGAGATACTTGATCTGCCGCGTTACGGCTGCATCAACGTACATGCCTCGCTGCTGCCGAAATACCGTGGAGCGGCGCCGATTCATTACGCTGTTTTAAACGGTGAAAAAGAATCCGGCGTCACCATCATGCAGATGGATATTGGTATGGATACAGGCGATATGTTAGCCAAAGTAGCCGTACCCATCAGCGAAGAAATGACCATGGGCGAGCTGCATGATGAACTGAAAGTCAAAGGTGCGCAGCTGCTGCTTGAAACCATTGACAGTATAGCGGCTGGCACTGTGCAGGCGCAGAAACAGGAAGCATCCGATGCTACTTATGCGTCGCTGCTGCAGCGCAGTATGGAAAAAATAGACTGGCATAAGGACGCTGTTGCAGTGCATAATCTGATTCGCGGCTTTAATCCAGCTCCGGGTGCTTTTACAAAGCTGCCAGACGGTAAAAATCTGAAAATATGGGCGTCGCGGGTAGTTGCTGCTGAAACAGCTGCTCAGGCTGGTACAGTTTTATCCGTAGGTAAAAAAAGCTTTGTCGTGGCCTGCGGAAGCGGTGCGGTAGAAGTACTGGAAGTACAGCCAGAGTCTAAAAAACGTATGAGTGCACAGGTTTTCTGCAATGGCCGCGGCGTACATGCAGGAGACGTTTTGGGTGAGGAGTAGTTTTCTGATGACAGAATCAGTATTTAAACCTAAGAAACGTATATTCATGTCGTTGACTTCTATCAGCGCTCTTTTAGGGGCGCTGATGATTTATGTTGTCTGGAAGGTAACTGTTCCAGGTTTGTCGGAGATACATTATTTGCTGCCGATAGTAATGGGTGTTATCGGTGTTGCTATCGTACTGCTGATGCTGACCGGCGTATTCGGTATCGTGATGGCGCTGCTGGGCATACCCATTATCAAGATATTTTATTTTGGCGCCTGGAAGGCTATCAATATTCTGTTTCCTTTTGCGGTAGTGCTGGGCAGGCTGTTTAATATTCCGCGCGCTAAGATTGAGCAGTCGTTTATCGAGGTCAGCAATAATCTTGTTTTGCAGCATAAAGTAAAGGTACCAGCTGACAGGATCATGATCCTGACGCCGCACTGTATCCAGCTGGATACTTGCGGTTATAAGATTACCAGAAACGTAGAAAACTGCCATCAGTGCGGCAGATGCAGCGTGGGTGCTATGCTGGGGTTGGCGCATAAATACGGCTGTCACCTGGCGGTGGCAACCGGCGGTACGCTGGCACGGCAGATGGTTATGCAGATACGGCCCAAAGCCATTGTAGCTGTTGCCTGTGAACGCGACCTTACCAGCGGGATTCAGGATGTTTTCCCGTTGCCGGTATTGGGCGTGCTTAATGAAAGACCTTTTGGCCCTTGTTTTAATACCAGGGTCGACGTAAAAAAATTAGAAGCGGCTATTTTAGCTTTTTTAGATGAAGAGGATGCCAATGCCAAAGAAAAATGAAGATATTATTACAGCCAGATCCGCTGCTGCGGAAGTTGTCAGCCAGATACTGACGAAGGGAGCCTATACCAATATCGCCGTAAATAACTTTCTGCGCAGACATGATTTTGAAGAACAGGAACGCAAGTTTTTTACGGAGCTTGTCTATGGTACGGTCAAATCTGCCGGTACAATTGACTGGTATCTGCAGCAATGCCTTACGCGACCGCTGGGGAAAATAGAGCATATGGTGCTTGCTATCCTGAGGATAAGTTCGTTTCAGATCTTATTTCTGGATCGTATTCCGGCAGCTGCTGCCTGTAATGAGGCGGTAAAACTGGCGCGCAGATATAGCAATGAAGGCTCTGCCAAGTTTGTCAACGGCGTACTGCGCGGTTTGCTGCGAAAGCTGCCGACTATTAAACTGCCGGATCAAGAAGAGGATGAGGCTGGCTATTTGTCATTAAAGTTTTGTCATCCGAACTGGATTATAAAAAGATGGCTTAGAATGTTTCACAGCGAAGCTACAGAAAAGTTGTGTGCTTTCAATAATATGCCTGCCCCTGTATGCCTGCGTGTTAACACGTTGGTGACTGACCGGGAGACGCTGATGCGTGAGCTGCGGGAATTTGGTGCAGAAGTACATGCATCTTCTTGGAGTATAGACGGTATTATTTGTGATAAATTACCTTCCCTGAACAGTATTATGAGTAAACTGCATGATAAATTTTACGTACAAGATGAAAGTTCTATGTTGGTGGGCAGAGTTGTGTCGCCGCGGCCGGGAGACACTGTCATTGATCTTTGCAGTGCGCCGGGGGGAAAGACTACTCATATGGCGCAGCTGATGCGTAATCAGGGCAGCATTTTAGCCGGCGATATCCATGAGCATAAGCTCAAGCTGGTAGAAGCTAATGCAGAACGGCTTGGCATCAACATTATTACGACGCGTCTGCTGGATGCTTCCGTATTTATGCCCGAACTTGAACATAAGGCAGATAGAGTGCTGGTAGATGCTCCCTGCTCCGGGTTAGGCGTACTGCGGCGTCGTGCAGAAGCAAGATGGCGCAAGAAAAAGACAGATTTAAGAATTTTTCCGCCGCTGCAGCTGCAGATTTTAAATAATGCAGCCAGGTATGTCAAACAAGACGGAGTTCTGGTGTATAGTACCTGTACTATTGAGCCTGCGGAAAACCATCATCTCATCGCAGCTTTTTTGCAGGCCAACAGCGAATGGCGGTATGCGGGCCTTATCCATCCGATAAGCGGAACGATAGTAAATGAACTGCAGTTGTTGCCGCAGAATGATGGAATCGACGGCTTTTATATCTGTGCGTTAAAGCGCAGAAGTCAGGAGAAGTATGAGTAAGACAGAAATTTTCGGACTGACAAGTGAAAAGCTGCAGGATCTGTTTGCTCAGTGCGGCATTAAAAAGTTCAGAGCTAAGCAAGTTTTTCAGTGGCTGTATCAGAAATCTGTCTTTGATTTTGCGCAGATGCATAATATCAGTAAAGCAGATATGGCCGTTTTAGAGGAGAATTTTACGATTCTGCCTGCCAAAATCGGTATCCTGCGGGAACAGGCATCTTCTGACGGGTTGACAAGCAAACTTTTGTTAGAACTGCCTGACGGTAATTCAGTGGAAACCGTGCTGATGCGCCATGATTACGGGTACAGCGTATGTGTTTCCAGCCAGGTAGGCTGCGATATGCACTGTGCGTTTTGCGCCAGCGGTCTGCACGGCTGTGTGCGGAATTTGACGGCGGCTGAAATAATTGCCCAGGTGTATCTTTTTAATAACAGATTGCGCAGTGTCGATGCCGTTGTATCTAGAGTGGTGGTCATGGGCAGCGGCGAGCCGATGCTGAATTATGATAATGTGATGGGAGCATTAGATTTTCTGCATCGGGAGGATACCTGTCATATGAGTTACCGCAATATGACTGTGTCCACCTGCGGAATCATCCCGGGAATTGTAAGGATGCAGGCGGATGCACGTCCCATCAGTCTGGCTATTTCGCTGCATTCGGTCAGAAACGACCTGCGTACACAGCTCATGCCGGTCAACAAAGGGTATAATTTTTTAGATGTCATTGCTGCTGCAGAAAACTATGCTGTTAAGAGCGGCAGACAGGTAACATACGAATATATTTTACTGAAAGACAGAAATGACAGCGTAGCAGATGCAGAGCTTTTAAGTAACTGTCTGCGGTTTAAGCACGCATCGGTGAATCTCATCCCGGCTAACCCTGTAGTCGAGAAAGGTTTTGCGCGTCCGTCAGCTGCCGTTATAGAACGTTTTCTGCGTATATTACAGAAAAACAGAATCAATGCAACAGTACGCAAGGAGATGGGCAAGGATATAGATGCTGCCTGCGGTCAGCTGCGGGCCAAATTTGCGGAGGAGCAGAAGAAAGCTTATGAAGATAACTGTAATCAGTAGGACCCATGTAGGGATGGTACGCAGTAATAATGAAGACTCCCTGCTGATAAGAGAACCGTACCTGTTTGCCGTAGCAGACGGTATGGGCGGTTATGCAGCAGGTGAAATCGCCAGCCGTGCGACTTTGAAAGCCTTTGAGCTGGCAACCCATAAGCTGCGCCATGAACATGACGATGCAGATGCAGAAAAGATTCTGGCAGATGCTTTTGACAAGGCTAATGAACATATTTGTCTTATGTCGGCTCGTAATCAGTCCTATGCAGGAATGGGGACTACGCTGACAGCTTTGTACCTGCCGGGGGATAATACTGCTTATGCGGCACATGTTGGGGACAGCAGGCTGTATTTGTTCCGCAACAGGGCGCTGAGTCAGGTAACGCAGGACCATTCCTATGTGGCTGACCTGGTTGCTAAGGGGAAGCTTACCGATAAAGAGGCTTTTTCGCATCCGCAGAAAAATATGCTGCTGCAGGCAATAGGTGTTGAAGAACAGATTAGGACGGATATTATCCATTTTGCAGTGGAAGCAGGCGATATCCTGCTGTTATGCAGTGACGGTCTGTCAGATATGCTGCATGACAGTGAAATTGCTGATGTGTTGGAGCAGAATGACCTTACTGCCGCAGCTGATACGCTGCTGGCTAAGGTGCTTGCTAATGGCGGGCGTGATAATGTGTCTTTCATTATGATTGCTTTGAGTGCTGCTGAGGAGGATGGCTGTGATGAATAAAACGATACTTAATAACCGTTATGAAATAATCCGTCCTGTAGGCAGCGGAGGCATGGCGGAAGTTTTTCTGGCACATGATAATTTGCTGGACAGGAATGTTGCCGTCAAGATGCTGCGCGATCAGTTTCTGGCTGATAAAGATTTACTGGAACAGTTCCGCAGAGAAGCTAAATCGGCTGCGCGCCTTATCCATCCATATATAATCAATATTTATGACGTTGTGTCCGAGGGCGATGTCCAGTATATCATCATGGAATATGTGGATGGCATAACGCTTAAAGAATATCTGAAGGAGCATAAGCTGCCGCTCAATGCCGTGCTGGAGATTGCCGTACGTTTGGCGGACGCGCTGCAGCACGCGCATAGCCGGAATATTATCCATTGTGACATCAAACCGCAAAATATACTGATAGATAAATATCTTAATCCTAAAATAACTGATTTCGGCATTGCCAAAATGATCAGCAACCAAACTACAGTATATACTGCCGCTGTGATGGGTTCGGTACATTATATTTCGCCGGAACAGGCGGTGGGCGGTAAGATTACCGCCAGCAGCGACGTATATTCGTTAGGCGTAGTGCTTTTTGAAATGCTTACGGGACAGGTACCTTTTACAGGCAATACGGCAGTTTCTGTTGCCATGATGCACGCAGAAAAGCCTGTTCCTGCTTTAAGCGATTTTATGACTGAGGTGCCGGAAGGGCTGCAGCAGATTATAGACCGCGCGCTGGCAAAAAAAACAGAGGACAGATATCAAAATGCGGAAGAACTGCGCCGAGATTTGCTTGACCTGAAAATGAAACTTTATCCTTTCAGCAGCGATGAATATAAGAAGGACATGCAGGCTGTGGTAACTGACAGCAGTAGTGATGTTGCTAAGGAGTCTGCCACAGACGATTACGGCGCTACCCTGATAATGAAACCTGTCCGCAGTTTTGCTGGTGAGCCGGAAATAGCTGACCAAGAGGAACGCGGGCAAGAGCTATCTGATCTGGAGGCTGACGAAATGCCGGTAAGCAGGATAAGGAAAACTAAGAAGAAATGGAATTTTACTAAAACGCTGGTTTATGTAACGATTGCAGTAGTGGCGCTGTCCGTGGTTGCCCACTTTCTTTTCAATCGCAACCGCGAGGTTCTGGCTGTTCCAGATGTGCTCAATATGACGGTAGTAGAAGCGCAGGCGGCGCTGGAAGAAAAGGGCTTTGAAGTGGAGCTGGAAGAAAGATACGGAAATGCCGTAAAACCCGGTACGGTTATGGAGCAGTCGCCTAAAGCCGGTGAAAAACGCAAACAGGGCAGCACTATTTATCTTACGATAAGTAAGGGCGCTGAATTAAAGACCGTTCCTGAGATTGTCGGCATGTCTCTGGCAAAAGCTGAGAATCTGCTCAGAGATGAAGGTTACGTTGTCGGCACAATCACCAGGAAATATGATGACACCAAAACTGTGGGGCTGGTCCTGGAGCAATCTCCTAAAGCAATGGATAAGGCTCCTAAAGGCAGTAAGATAAATCTGGTAGTCAACGAAGGCGAGAAAACCGTTCCCAATGTAGTAGGACAGAAACTGGCAACGGCAAAACAGCTGCTGGAAAAAGAAGGTTTACATGTCGGCAGCACCAGTTATTCTAAGAGCCAGGCTGATAAAGATACGATTCTAAGTACCGACCCGACACCGGGAAGCCATGTATCCGCTGGCGCTAAAGTAAATCTGACTTTGGCTTCTGGCGATAGCGATACACAAGACAGCGTGTATGTTGACTTTGTTGTTCCGGGAACGCAGGAGCAGCATGTACAGATTTACGTTACCGACAGCCGGGGCAGACGTCTTATTTACGATGGCTCTCAGAAGGGCGGCGTAAGGCTGCGGCAGAAAATAAGTGCTGCTGATAATGCTAAGGTGCAGTTGTACTGCGATAATAAACTTATTGAGGAGAAAACTTTGTGAGTGAATTACAGGGCAGAGTTTTAAAAAATTATAACGGTTACTATTATGTAAGCGCGGGAGAACGTGTTTATACCTGTAAAGTAAAAGGAAAAATGAAACAAAACCGTTTTTCTCTGGTTACGGGCGATATAGTAAGCTTTGAAGCCGGCGACGGCGATGAAGGCATGATTAAGACCGTACTGCCGCGTAAAAATTTTCTGCTGCGGCCTACGATTGCCAACCTTGACCTGCTTGTAGTGACTTTTGCCAGTGTGACGCCGGATTTCAGTTTCTTGTTGGCTGATAAGCTGTTGGCGCTGGCCGAGCTTGCCGGGATACCGGCTATACTGGCGCTGAATAAATGCGATTTGGCAGATGCGGTGCTTTTGGATAATATCTGCAGCGTTTACAGGCCTATAGGGTATGAGGTGTATTGTATTTCTGCCTGTGAAAATACAGGGATAGATACTTTGCGGAAGCGGCTGGAGGGTTGTATATGTGCTTTTGGCGGACCTTCAGGTGTTGGCAAGTCTTCTACGATCAATGCTATAGATCCGGCAGTGAGCCTGCAGACTGGCAGTGTGAGTGAAAAAATCGGCCGTGGTAAACATACTACTCGTTTTTCTCAGCTGCTGCCTTTTGATAAAGGGTATATTGCCGACACGCCTGGTTTCGGCAACCTGCTGCTGGAAGAACTGGATGACAAGACTTTGGTGCATGGGTTTCGTGAGTTTGCAGCGTATGAAGATGGCTGCAGGTTCTCTCCCTGCACGCATACTCATGAGCCGGTTTGCGGTGTAAAACAAGCGGTTGAACGGGGACAGATTGCCGGCAGCAGATATCAGTCCTATCTTGATATCCTGCAGGAAATAAAGACTTTTCAGGAAAGAGAGGGTAAAAAGTTATGATTAAGATAGCGCCTTCTATTTTGTCTGCGGATTTTGCTTTTCTGGCAGATGAAATTAAGAAAATTGAAGCAGCTGGTGCAGACTGGGTACATATCGACGTTATGGACGGCTTATTTGTGCCTAATCTTACCTTTGGCGCGCCAGTCGTACAAAAGATAAGAAAGGTGACCGAGCTGTTTTTTGATTGTCATCTGATGGTAGAAAATCCTGAAAAGTACATTGAAGATTTTAAAAAAGCAGGAGCCGACCAGATAGTCGTACACGTGGAAGCTACCAAACATCTGCATCGCTGCATTCAGCAGATTAAAGCCGGTAATATGAAGGCCGGGGTAGCTTTAAATCCGGCAACGCCGCTGGCAACGGTAGAAGAAATACTGCCTTATGTGGATATGGTACTTTTGATGACTGTAAATCCAGGTTTTGGCGGACAGTCTTTTATTGAGACTATGGTGCCTAAAGTACGGCGCCTGGCAGAAATGATCAAAGAACGCGGGTTGGCAGTTGATATCCAGGTAGACGGCGGCATCAATGATAAGACGGCCAGGCTGGTAACTGCTGCCGGAGCAAATATTTTGGTAGCAGGCTCATATGTCTATGGCGCTGCCGATGTTGCGCAGGCTATTCGCAATTTGAGAGGTTAAAGGCTGGGATGTAGTTTTTGTGAAATTTTCTGTCAGAACATTGTCAAAATCATTACAGATAGATATAATATAGACGAAGCTTCTGGAAGCAATGCAATATGCAGAAAGAAGCAAACTGATAATTGCATATGTTTGACCTTTGGGGCAGGGTGTGATTCCCTACCGGCGGTATAGTCCGCGAGCCTTCGGGCACGAACAGGTGTGATTCCTGTACCGACAGTATAGTCTGGATGAGAAAAGGTGAAAGAAGTATTTATACCGCATTCTTACTCAGAGGTTAAGGATGCGGTTTTATTTTTCGGAGTGATTGTTATGAATGAAGAAAAATATATGCTGCACGCTCTGCGGCTGGCTGAACGGGCTGAAGGCGATACGAGCCCTAATCCCATGGTTGGCTGTGTGCTGGTGGATGGCGAAGGCATTATTGTCGGCGAAGGGTACCACCATAAAGCAGGCGAAGCACATGCAGAAGTCAATGCGTTGTTGGCGGCGGGATCGTTGGCCAGGGGCGCTACGGCTTATGTAACCTTAGAGCCATGTTCTCATTATGGACGTACCGGCCCTTGCTGTAAGGCTTTGGCAGAAGCAGGGGTACGGAAGGTAGTGGCAGCTTGTCTTGACCCTAATCCGTTGGTGGCAGGTAAAGGGCTGGACTACTTACGGCAGGCGGGAATTGAAGTTTCCTGTGGAATGTGCGAAAAACAGGCTCAGAGATTAAATGAAAGATTTTTCTGCTGGATTACGAAAAAAAGACCCTTCATAACTTTAAAATATGCTATGACGCTGGATGGTAAGATAGCTACTGCCGAAGGCGACTCAAAATGGATAACCGGAGAAGAGGCCAGACGCTTTGCTCACAGACTGCGCAGACAGCATGATGCAGTGCTCGTGGGTATAGGTACCGTGCTGTCTGACGACCCGGAACTGACGACGAGGATGGTGAGTGGAAGAAATCCTGTACGTGTTGTTCTTGACGGCGGCCTGCGTATTCCTTTACAGGCGAAAGTGCTTAATGAGGAAGCTGAAACGATTATTTTTACCGGGATTGACGCTGACCAGGCAAAGCAGGCAGAACTGGAACTGCGCAAACATGTAAAAGTTATCAGGCTGCCGCTGCAAGGTGGGCAGCTGCCAGTAGAGCTTGTGGTCAAACAGCTGGGTGAACTTGGTATTACCAGCCTGTTGGTGGAAGGTGGCAGTGCGGTGCACGGGGCTTTTTATGATAGCGGATTTGCTGACAGGGTCTATGCTTTTATCGCGCCCAAACTTATCGGCGGGCATGATGCTCTATCGCCTATAGGCGGCAATGGCTGCAAGCTGGTCGCTGCCGGTTGGCAGCTGGAAGATATTGAGCGGCAGCTGCTGGGGCAAGATATAATGATTACAGGCATTGTCAAGAAGGGAGGCTGTTGAAATGTTTACAGGACTTGTGGCTGAACTGGGGACAGTACAGCGGCTTGATAGACAGGGAGAGTCTTATCACCTGACTGTCAGCGCTGTCAAAGTTATGCAAAATCTGAAAATCGGCGACAGTGTTGCGGTAAACGGAGCCTGCCTTACTGTGGTAGATAGGCAGGAAACAGCCTTTACTGCCGATGTGATGCCGGAAACAGTACGGCTGACCAATATCGGCGGCCTGCAGGCAGGTGACAGGGTAAACCTTGAGAGAACGCTGCGTTTATGCGACGGCTTGGACGGACATATCGTGAGCGGGCATGTGGAAGGTTTGGGAACTATTATCAGCCGTCGACAGGATGGCATTGCCAATGTGGTAGAAATTGCTACAGAACCGCGTTTGCTGCGATATATCCTTACTAAGGGCAGTATAGCGATCGACGGGATCAGCCTTACAGTGACGGCAGTTACTGATAACAGTTTTTCTGTAGCTGTTATTCCGCATACGGCTAAGGAAACGACGCTGGGATTTAAAAATGTTGGCGCTAAGGTAAATCTGGAAACGGATATCATCGGTAAATACGTGGAACGGCTGTTGGGAACGGCTGCCTACAAGCAGACTGAACAGCCGCTGGATAAAAATATCTTACTGGAAAACGGATTTATATAAGAGGTGAAGAAAGTGGAAAAAAAGTTCAGCTATAATACTATTGATGAAGCCATTGCTGCTATCAAAGCAGGTAAGATGGTACTGGTAACAGATGATGAAGAACGTGAAAATGAAGGCGACCTGATTATGGCGGCAGAGCTGTGTACGCCGGAAGCTATTAACTTTATGGCCAAGGAGGCACGCGGACTCATCTGTATGCCTGCTGCCGGTGCAATCATGGATAAATTGCAGCTGGGAGCCATGGTCAGCAGAAACACAGACAACCACGAGACTGCTTTTTCCGTATCTATAGATCATGTAGAGACCACTACAGGTATTTCTGCTTATGAGCGTGCTTTTACCATGAAAAAATGCGCTGAAGAAAACGCGCAGCCAGGCGATTTCCGCAGACCGGGGCATGTTTTCCCGCTGCGGGCACGTGAAGGAGGCGTATTGGTACGGACAGGGCATACAGAAGCAACTGTTGATTTATGCCGCCTGGCCGGATTAAAGCCGGTAGGCATCTGCTGTGAGATTATGAACGAAGACGGCCATATGGCACGCACTCCTGATTTGATTGAGTTTGCCCGTAAATATGAGCTGGTTTTCATTACGGTGGCAGATTTAGTGGCCTACAGAAAGGCACATGAAAAAATGGTGCACAGATCGGCAGAAGCGGCGCTTCCCAGCAAATACGGTAATTTCAGAATCATTGCTTATGAAAATGACCTCGATAATCTGTGCCATGTAGCTATCGTCAAGGGTGATATAGCCGGTAAAGAGAATGTGCTGGTACGCGTACATTCTGAATGTCTGACGGGGGATGCACTTGGCAGTTTGCGCTGCGACTGCGGTGATCAGCTGGGCAATGCATTGCGCATGATTGAAAAAGAGGGCTGCGGCGCTGTTATCTATATGCGTCAGGAAGGACGCGGCATCGGCCTTGCCAACAAGATCAGAGCTTATGCGCTGCAGGATCAGGGACTGGATACTGTGGAAGCCAATGTAAAACTTGGTTTTGCTCCTGACCTGCGCGATTATGGTATCGGTGCTCAGATACTGTCTGACCTTGGACTTACCAGTATACGTCTGATTACCAATAATCCGGCTAAACGCATCGGCTTATCCGGCTACGGTATCACTATTACTGAGCGTGTGCCGCTGGTTATTGAACCAAATAAATACAACGAGCATTATCTTGACGTTAAAGAAGAAAAAATGGGCCATGAGCTGCACTGCTCCTGCTGCCATAAATAAGGAGGATATAAGAATGAATGTTTTAGAAGGTAAATTATCTGCCAAAGGTATGAAAGTGGCTATCGTCGTAGCCCGTTTTAATGAATTTATTACCAGCAAGCTTTTAAGCGGGGCAGTGGATTGTCTGAAAAGACATGAGGCTGAAGATGATGATATCACCGTAGCGTGGGTGCCTGGAGCTTTTGAAGTTCCTTTAGCTGCCCAAAAGCTGGCTGGCAGCGGTAAATATGATGCTATTATCTGTCTGGGTGCGGTTATCCGCGGTGCTACCCCGCATTTTGACTATGTGTGTGCCGAAGCGTCCAAAGGCATCGCTCACGTCAGCCTGGAATATGGTCTGCCTGTTGCTTTCGGTATCCTGACAACGGAAAATATTCAGCAGGCTGTTGAGCGCGCCGGTACCAAAGCGGGTAATAAAGGCGTTGATGCGGCAATGACTGCCATTGAAATGGTAAACCTCTTTAAAGAGATATAAACGGTGTTTTCAGGCCGGAAGCTATGCTTCCGGCCTTTTACGTTGCTGAAGATAAACTTGTATTTAAAGATGATAATCTATATAATGAAAAGTATGATTGTAAGGTACTGACGGAAAGGAGTTTTATTATGCAGAATATATTGACGAAGGCTACGGTGGAAGGGGTGCGTATTTATGCCTTATGTACTACCAAGCTGGTAAACGAGCTGGCAGGCAGACATAAATGTTCCCATCTGGCCAGCGCTGCCTTGGGTAGAGCCATGAACGGGGCGCTGCTGCTGGCGGCTACTATGAAAGATAATGAACGTATTACCCTGCGTCTCAAGGGCGACGGACCTATAGGAGAAGTAGTTGCAGATGCAGAGGGAAACTGTGTTCGCGGGTATGTAGAGAATAATGACGTCTTCCTGCCTTTGAAGGATGGAAAGCTGGACATCGGCGGAGCTATAGGAAATGGCAATATAATCGTTACCCGTTATCTGCAGAATGCAGAGCCATTTACCGGCTACTGTGAACTGCAGGACGGTGAGATTGCCAGCGATCTGACAAAATATCTCTATGAATCGGAGCAGACGCCGGCTTCTGTAGCGTTAGGAGTACTGGTGGATAAGGAGGGCAGCGTTATTGCCTCCGGCGGCTACTTTGTGCAGGCCATGCCTGGCTGTGATGATGAGATACTGGCTCAACTGGAAGAAAACATCAACATGATGCCCTATGTTTCGCAGCTGCTGGAAATAGGTTATGACCCGGAAAAAATCATCAGGATTATAGCAAGAGGGCTTGAGGTAGATATCAAAGAATCTGTGCCGGTACATTTTAAATGCCGTTGCAGCAGAGAACGAATATTGGACGCGCTGGCTTCGCTCAACAGCGACGCTCTGCACGAACTGGAACAGGACGAGGTAACCGAAGTGCATTGCCAGTTCTGTAATTCCACCTACACTTTTACGCAGGAAGAAATTACAGCTTTGGAAAAAGGAAAACAGTAACCTTGACAAAGCGAACTTTTGTTTGTATAATTTAAAGCAAGTAAAACTGAAAGTCAGGAGGACTTATTCATGGACAACGATAAATTAAAAGCCCTTGATATGGCTATGCGTCAGATAGAAAAAGATTTTGGCAAAGGCTCCATCATGCGTCTTGGTGAAGCCAGGGCCAAGATGAATATAGAAGTAATACCTACAGGTGCGTTATCTCTTGATATAGCTTTGGGGGTAGGCGGTATTCCCCGCGGACGTGTCATAGAGATTTACGGTCCTGAATCTTCTGGTAAGACTACTGTAGCGCTGCATATGATTGCAGAAGCACAGAAAATGGGCGGTTACGCAGCTTTTATTGACGCGGAACATGCTCTTGACCCGGAATATGCCCGTCATCTTGGCGTTGATGTAGATAACCTGCTGATTTCCCAGCCTGATAACGGCGAACAGGCGCTGGAGATTGCCGATGCTCTGGTACGCAGCGGCGCCATTGATATTATCGTTATTGACTCTGTGGCCGCACTTGTGCCGCGCGCTGAAATCGAGGGTGAGATGGGCGATTCTCATGTAGGCTTGCAGGCAAGATTGATGAGTCAGGCTTTGCGTAAACTGACCGGTTTGATTGCTAAATCAAAATGCGCTACCATCTTCATCAACCAGATACGCGAAAAAGTAGGCGTTATGTTTGGCAGCCCTGAAACTACCACCGGCGGCAGGGCATTAAAGTTTTATTCCACTATCCGTATGGATGTTCGCCGTATTGATACCTTAAAAAACGGCAACGATATGATCGGCAGCAGGACGAGGGTCAAGGTTGTTAAAAATAAGATTGCTCCGCCTTTCAAACAGGCTGAATTCGATATTATGTATGGACAAGGCATTTCCCATGAAGGCTGCCTGGTTGATCTGGGTGCCGATCTGGAAGTAATCAACAAGAGCGGCGCGTGGTATTCTTATGGTGATGTGCGGCTTGGACAGGGGAAAGAAAAAGTCAAGGAGTTTTTGAAAGAAAATCCTGACGTTGCGCAGGAGATTGAAAACAAGATTCGCAGCATGACTATAGCAAAACCGGCAGAAAATGCTGTTGAGGAAACTGCAGGCAATGTGGAAACAATCTTTAAAGAAGAAATTTGAAGACGAGATGCAGGTTTATGACTATGCGTTGAGCCTGCTTGCCTACAGAGATTACTGCGTTGCCGATATGGTAAGCAAGTTGTTGCAGAAAGGCGCTCCGCAAGAATTTGTTGCAGCCGCTGTTAAAAAAATGACAGAATATGGTTTTCTGGATGAAAGACGTTATGCGTCAAGAGTGTATGAAGCCTGGCTGAGTAAAAAATACTACGGGCGCAGGCATCTGCTGGCAGAACTGCAGCGTAAACATGTGCCGGAGCAATATTTTGCCGAAATTTTGAGCCGGTTCAGTGAAGAAGAGGAAGCTGAACGCGCCAGAGCTGCCTGTGAACTTTTTATGCAGCGTAATGCAGAAAAAATACAACAGCCGGCAGACAAAAAAATATATGCCTCAGCGGTACGCTTTTTGGGTGTACGGGGCTTTTCAACAAGATATGTACATTTTATCCTGGAAAAATTACATTTTACTGACGATATGTAGTGCCCATCATTTAGGCTTATCTTGACATTTCTGTTAAATTTAATTAAAATGTAATTATCCAATCGTGTTAATTTGTCTCTTGTTTTCGACAAGGCAACATGTATTTGTTGCCTTGTTTTTTGCCCTTTTTCAGAATTTTGTAATGCTAAATAATATAGATTAGAGGATTCAATGGAATAAGGACATTTGGAACAGGCCCGCAAAAGAGCCTGTTGTTAGTATGCAAAAATAATTATGAAGGAATAAGTATTCAGGAGGTGAAGATTATTTTAGAACTAATTGGTACTGCCGTTGTCGTTGGTATTGCCGGTGGCGCCGTAGGCTATCTGGTACGCAAAAATGTTGCGGAAGGAAAGATTACTACGGCTGAAGAGACAGCTCTGCGTATTATTCAGGAAGCGGAGCAGGCCGGTGAGAACAAACGCAAAGAAGCGATGATGGAAGCAAAAGAAGAAATTCATCGTATGCGTTCTGAAATGGAACGTGAGAATAAAGACAGACGTGCTGATTTACAGCGCCAGGAAAGACGTTTGCTGCAGAAAGAAGAAAATCTTGATAAAAAGATTGATTCTTTTGAACGCAAAGAAGAAAAACTGGCTTCTAAGGAAGCAAAATTAAACGCTTCCCAGGAAAAGGTTGATGCTTTATACCAGAAGCAGGTTGAGGAGCTGGAAAGACTGTCTGGGTTGACCAGTGAGGAAGCCAAACAGGAGCTTTTAACTTCTCTGGAAGATGAAGTGAAACACGAGTCTGCTATGCTTATCAAAGATCTGGAGCAGCAGGCTAAAGATGAAGCTGATAAGAAAGCGCGCGAGATTATCTCTCTGGCGATTCAGCGTTGTGCAGCCGATCATGTTGCTGAGACCACTGTTTCTGTAGTAGGCCTGCCCAATGACGAGATGAAAGGACGTATCATCGGTCGTGAAGGCAGGAATATCAGGACTTTGGAAACTTTGACCGGTATTGACCTTATCATTGACGATACGCCGGAAGCCGTTATTATTTCCGGTTTTGATCCTGTACGCCGCGAAGTTGCCCGTATTGCGCTGGAAAAACTGATCAATGATGGCAGAATTCATCCTTCCCGTATTGAAGAGATGGTGGAGAAGGCACAGAAGGAAGTTGAACAGAAAATTAAAGAAGCAGGCGAGCAGGCTACTTTTACTGTCGGCGTGCACGGTTTGCATCCTGAACTGATCAAGCTGCTGGGCCGTCTGAAATACCGTACCAGCTATGGTCAAAATGTATTGAACCATTCCGTAGAGGTTGCCAGTCTGGCAGGTATCATGGCTTCTGAGCTGGGTGTAGATGTCGTATTGGCGAAACGCGCCGGCTTGCTGCATGATATTGGTAAAGCTATCGACCATGAAGTGGAAGGCTCTCATATTGAAATCGGTGCGGAAATCGCTAAGAAATTCCGTGAATCCGAACTGGTAATCAACGCTATCATGGCTCATCATGGCGATGTCGAGCCTAAGAGCGTGGAAGCTGTCCTTGTGGCTGCTGCCGATGCTGTTTCCGCTGCCCGTCCGGGAGCAAGGCGTGAAACTCTTGAAAGTTATTTGAAACGTTTAACTCGATTGGAAGAGATTTCTGAATCTTTTGAGGGTGTTGAAAAATGCTATGCCGTACAGGCTGGTCGTGAGATCCGCATCATGGTAAAACCGGATGTGATCGACGATGCTTCCGCTGTTTTGTTAGCGCGTGATATTTCCAAGAAGATTGAAGCTGAGATGGAATATCCCGGTCAGATCAAAGTGGTAATCATCCGTGAAACGCGTGCAGTTGACTACGCTAAATAGTAAAAAAATCCCGGCAGAAAGTTCTGCCGGGATTTTTTTACATATTAGTTACAGTCAGCCGGTGAAGCGGCGGGAAAATTATGCTATAATAAATGCAGTAAATTTTGGAGGGTAGCCTGTATGAGAATTGAAGGTGCGGGTGGTTGCTTTGACAACCGTGTTTATGAGCTTGATATTGATGTAGCGTGGAATATAATCATGCTGTCTATCAATGAGATGGGGGTTACTATCGACTCCATCGATGAAGAAAAAAGACTTATCCATTTCCATAACAAGAAGAAAATCATGCAGATTGCCGTACAGCAGCTGGATGACGAGACTATACAGATCATTATGGACGCTACGAAGGAAAGACTGCAGATTTATAACTGGAAAAAGGAAACAAAAGAAGTTAATTTGTTTTATGAGCTGTTTGAAAACAAACTGCGCGAATACAGGGCTTTTATTTTATGCCCTCAATGTCATGCCAAAATCAGCTCGCTGGTTAAATTCTGTCCTGAATGTGGTACAAAAGTTAAATAGAAATAAAAAAGAAACCAAATACCTTTTGGTATTTGGCTTCTTTTTAAGTTCACATTACATAGCGCGGTTAACTTTACCGGAACGCAGGCAGCGGGTGCAAACGTTAATACGTTTAACAGAACCTTCTACAACTGCTCTTACTTGTTGAATGTTAGGTTTCCAAGCACGTTTAGTGTGTCTATTGGAGTGGCTGACGTTGTTGCCAGCGAGTTTTCCTTTACCGCAAACTTCGCAAATAGATGCCATGAATTCCCACCTCCTTGAACGTATTAAGGCACATTGCATCAAATTTAACAAAAGTATCATATCACAAACAAACGATAAAAGCAAGCAATTTTTAAGGCAGGTAAGATATTTATGTGGTGGAAAGAGTCCGTTACTGCTCTCAAGGGAATAGGCCCCAAAAAGGCGGCAGAACTGGCAGAATTGAATATTTACACGCTGGGCGATCTTCTGAGTTACTATCCGCGGCAGGAAGCTTATGTGGACTATTCCAGGCTCAGAACTATCCGCGAGCTGGCTACAGATGGTTCAAAACAGATTTTTACCGCGGTTGTTTTCAGAATCAGGGACAGTTTTCAGGGTCGAGGACGTAAATTTACCGTTGTTACTGTACGGGATGAAACAGGCTATGCTGATCTGTATTTTTTTATGAATCAGCGCTATATGGCCAAAAAGCTGAAAATAGATGAAAAAATATTGATTACCGGCAGGATTAAGCAGGGGCGCAACGCCAAGATGGTGTCAGAAGTATTTTACCAGACTGCGGACAGCGCTGATGTGCTGACCGGTATTTGGCCTGTGTACAGCCTCTGTGGCGGTCTAACGCAGAAAAATATGCGTCACTGGATTAAAGAAGCTATCAAACGGGCAGAAAAAGATTTACCGGAAAGTCTGCCTGATTATGTTATTAAGGAATGCGGGTTTACTGACAGGCTGACTGCTTTGCAGAATATTCATTTTCCACGTGACTGGAACAGCCTCAGGCAGGCGCAGCGCCGGTTTGTATTTGAAGAACTTTTCTTGCTGCAGTGTGGGCTGCTGTATTACCGGCAGAGTAATGAGAGCGCCAAAGCCGGCATCAAACATGGCCAGGACGGACAGATACTGCAGAAGTTGATTGCAACTTTGCCGTTTAAACTTACGGAGCAGCAGCAGCACGCCTGGCGGGAAATATCACTTGATATGCAGGATATCACGCCTATGCACCGAATACTGCAGGGCGATGTCGGCAGCGGCAAGACTGTTATCGGCGCCCTGACACTGGCTAAGGCGGCGGAAAACGGCTTTCAGGGCTGTATGATGGCGCCTACAGAAATACTTGCTGCACAGCATTATCAGACGCTGAAGGAGTATTTCTTACCGTTGGGTATCCGTACAGGCCTGCTTACAGGCAGTATAAAGACGAAAGAAAGAAAAGCGCTGCTGGATAGATTGGCAGCCGGAGAAATTGATGTAGTTGTTGGGACACATGCTTTGTTGCAGGAAGATGTCGTATTTCAAAAGTTGTCGGTGGTCATCACGGATGAACAGCATCGCTTTGGCGTAGGACAAAGAGCTGCTTTGGCTAATAAAGGGCAGGATGCTCCAGACGTGCTGGTAATGACAGCTACGCCTATTCCCAGGACCTTAGCTCTGACTGTTTACGGTGATCTTGAGGTGTCGCTTATCAAAGGCAGGCCGCCGGGACGTAAAAAAGTCCAGACGCTTTGTTATACGGAAGAAAAGCGTCTGGAGGTTTATGCAGGACTGCGAAGACAGGTAAAAAAAGGGCGTCAAGCCTATGTTGTGTGCCCGCTGATCCAGGAGTCAGAAAATTTGGGAGTACGCAGCGCAGAAAATGTTTTCAGGGAGCTAAGTCAGGGCGTTTTACAGGATGTACGATGTGCTTTGCTGCACGGCAAATTAAAGGACAGCGATAAAAATGCTGTTATGACAGCTTTTGCAGCTGGAGAAATTGATGTGCTGATCAGTACTACCGTTATCGAAGTAGGCGTCAATGTACCTAATGCAGTACTGATGGTTGTAGAAAATGCAGAACGGTTTGGCCTGGCGCAGCTGCATCAGCTGCGCGGCAGAGTAGGGCGTGGCAGTGAACAATCGTATTGCGTGCTTTTAACTGGCACTGATAATTCTGAAACGCTGGCTCGTTTGCAGGTACTGCATGACAGTGACGACGGTTTTTATCTGGCGGAGCAGGATTTGCTGCTGCGCGGAGCTGGTCAGCTTTTCGGGTTGCGGCAGCATGGTTTGCCTGATTTGCGGATTGCTGATATAATTCGTGATACGGAGATTATTGTATCTGCACGCAAATTTGCGCTCAGACTGATTTTGCAGAATAATAACTGGGAACTGCTGAGAGAATTGATAGACAGGCAGTTCGATAATAGATTTCAAATGATTTTTAATTCTTAAAGGGGTTATATTTTGGAGAAGCAAGACATATTGAAAAATCCTGACCTGCTGACTAAGCTTGCCGTACTGGCGCTGTTTGTTATCTTGGCGGCGGCTGTAAATTATTTTGCAGAAGGGTTTTTCAGCAGAACTTTAACATTGGCAATAAATGGAGATGTACAAGGACTGGTTGAATATCTGCGCTCTTTTGGCGGGTGGGCTGTTGTTATCAGCTTTTTGCTGGATGTGCTGATCAATGCGGGCAGTATATTTCCCTCTATCTTCCTGTCCACAGCCAATGGTCTGATTTTCGGATTGCCTTTAGGTATACTTATTTCCTGGCTGGCAGAAACTACGGGTGTCGTTATCAGTTTCCTGCTGATGCGCTTTTTGTTCCGTAATACGGCGGAAAAAATTATTGCCAAAAGCGACAGTTTAAAGCATATCGACGAGGCCAGCGGCAAACATGGCTTGGAATGGATGGCTTTCGCCAGGGCGCTGCCGTATTTTCCGTCCGGCATCCTTACTGCCATAGGCGCGGTAAGCTCCATAAGTATCAGGGATTATATTATCGCCAATTTGCTTGGTAAATTTCCTTCGACGGCACTGGAAGTAGTCATCGGTCATGATATTGTAAATTTTAAGCAAAACAGTGACAGGCTGGCAATATTGATTGTCGTTGTAGGCTTGATATTTTTGGTTTACAGCAGGTACAGAAAGAAAAAGTAGGCTGCTTTGTTAAATCTTGGTTAAATCAGTGCAGGCATCACAGGTATTTTGTTTAGAATAGTATTAGAAAAATACTGAAGCTCAAACGGAGGACATGATGAACAATTATTCTCTGCCTTTATTCATGCAGGTTAAAGCTAATGCGGTAGCCGATTTACGTAAGAATCTAAAGATGTATTTACCCAAACAGGCAGACAAAAAAGCGCTTATCCTGACTACGGAAGGGCTGCTGCAGACGTTGAATGAGAAAGTGAAGGTTATCTTGGCGCAGCTGCAGGCCTATGATATTGTCACGGTTAAGCGCAGTTCGTTTGATTTTGCTGTCGAGGTGGCCAAAAAAGTATCCATGCAAAATATAGGGCTCGTTATCGGCCTGGGCGGCGGTACTGCCTTAGATACAGCTAAATATGCAGCTTTCGTTTCCAATGTTGCTTATATTGCCATACCGACGGCGCTGAGTAATGACGGAGTCTGTTCGCCTGTGTCCGTACTTTTTGCTCAGAATGAAAGAAAACATTCTTTTACTTCTAAAATCCCCGATGGACTGCTGATTGATACTGATATTATTTTAAAAACGCCGCGTATCCTGCTGGAGGCTGGAGTAGGCGATACGGTCAGCAATTATACTGCTTTATACGACTGGCAGCTGGGCTGTGAGGAAAATGATGATCGCCCCAATGATTTTGCCTACCTGCTTTCGGAAAACGCTTTTAATTCTTTGTTGTATTCGGCTGCCAAATCCTTAGATACGGTACCTGGGGTCAAGATGCTGGCCGAATCACTGGTATTGAGCGGACTATCCATGCATGTTGCCGGTAATTCGCGTCCTTGCAGCGGCTCCGAGCATTTATTCTGTCACGCTATGGACGAGCTGTTCGACCATAATATACCTCATGGTATTTTGGTAGCGATGGGCAGTATCGTAGCTTGTGCTTTACAGCAGCGTGATTATAGGATACTTTTGGATTTCCTTGATGCATACGGAGTTTCTGCTAATCCTCGCAGGCACGGCGTAACAGAAGAACAGTTTGTACGGGCATGGCTGTTTGCGCCGCAGGTACGCAAGGACAGATATACCATTTTAAATAAGCTTGATTTAAATGCGGAGATGTTTAGAAAATTTTACTACAAGCTGTGTCAAGAGTGCCGCTGACAGATAAATTTTGAGAAAATACAAAGCCCTTATACAGTTATCTGTATAAGGGCTTTTTGTGTATTATGTCTAATAGCGCGAATATTCCAGAACTTCACCGTCATCGAAGCTGATATAGGTAGGCTGTACTTTCCAGTTCAGCTTGTCAAAATCAAGAGACATTAAAGTTTGGTCGGCAGGCAGTGTTTTGTTCAGTATTTTATAATTATTGAGGATTTGTGTGTTGCCCGGCGGCAGGATGCCGTTGAAATGTTCTGGATAGGAGTAAATGATATTGTTATTACCGTCAAAGACCTCGATATCATAATAAATGCGGTTGATATTTTTGGCAGTAGTATTTTTTACCGTTATCAATGCGGAAAGGATATGTTTATCGTTTTCGTTTTTGATGCTCAGTTTTTGATCGACGATTTCCAGCGAGCTATGCAGTTTTTCCAGCGTAGGTTTATCGTGTGAAGCCTGAGCTGTCTTCTGTGCTGCGTCCAGCTGGATGAGAAACTCTTCCAGATTAGTTATTTCTTTGATCTGCCAGTTCCCTGCCTCATTGACTGTCATTTTGAATTTAAGAGAAAAATCTTTGTTCAGAGCCTTATGATGCAGCTGCAGCGCAACGATAGCGTTATTGTTCTGAGTGCTTTCCAGGACGATATCGGAGATTTTGAGCTGGTCCAGGTTTATTTTCTTTTCGATGTTGTTGCGCATAGCGTCGGTGACAGGATTTTTACGCGGCGCAGGTACGGCGACAGCATCTTTTTTAGCTGGCGTATCGGCATTGTTTTCCTTGCCGTCGCCTGCAACTGCGGCTCTCGCTTCTTCTACCATGAGCTCGATGACAGCAGGCTTCAGCATATGCAGGATACCGAGGGCGAAAGGATTGGCGGTAACAGCATCATTATTGATTTTGCTTTCGGCGACGATAACATCTTCAAACGCTTTGTCCAGTACTGAATGCAGATCGACATGCTTTTCAAATTTTTCTACGTCATGCTGTTGGACGGCTGTACGTACTTCATTTACGGCATAAAGAGGCGTTTTGCACCATTAGAGGAAATAGTAAGCCAGTCCTGCAGCTATGCAAATCAGCGGGATGATAAATAAAAGTTTTTTGTTGTTTTTCAGCATAGTATTTCATTCCTTGCTTAAAAATTTTAAGGAAAAATAGTGATTTTCTTGTTTTATATTTTAGCTATGTTATAAGCAGATTTCAATACCTGATACTAATTTTTAAAGTAAATTTTGCAGTTGAAAAACTACCGCTGTGAATGAAAAGGACAGAACCGTAGTCCTGTCCTAAAAACATATTCTTACCAGTAATAACGTTGATTTAAACCTGTACGCAGAGTTAATTCGATGTCGGGCCAGTTTTCCTGGAAGAGGCGGTGGATTTTCTTGCCTTCTTCTTTGGTAATGCTGGAGGAGCAATCTTTGTTGGATTCAAATTCCGCTTCGGAAAGAAGCTGGGAGCCGAGGGGATTGAAACGGAAGCTGGCAAAGTCTTCATTATCGGATAAGACGATTTCGATGGCTCGGATATCGTCTTTATAAAAACGCAGGGGAGATGATTCGTGCAGCGGATCATAGACGTCGACGTGGTCACTGTAAAGATACAGTTTCAGAGAAGTATTAGTGAAGACAGCTATGGGGTTGAAAGTGTCTTCCAGGGAATTCAGAATTTTTTTATATTCTTCCAGAGACTGAGCTTTTTTGGCTTCCAGAGCCTTAATCTGCATTTCAAGACGGGCGATTTTATCGCTGAGGAATTTAAGCTGGAGTTCTTTGCTGTTTTTATCCATGGTGCGCACCTCGTTATAATAGTATATAAACAGTATATCATTAAAAATAGGGATGTTAAAGCAGAGGAAAATTAAAAAAATAAATTTTCTGACAATGACCTTAATCGTAAACCTGCCCTTGTCGTAGAGCTTATTTTTTAGGTATAATATTATAATATGGATAAAAAGTTACTTGGATTTATCAGTGTGAATTTTACGGAGGATATATGGAAACTAAGCAAAAAACGTACTATATATTTAATTACGGTTGCCAGATGAATGCCAGTGATACAGAGCATTACGCCGGGCAGCTGGAAGAGCTGGGTTATGTGCCTGCCGACGACTTTCATATGGCAGATGTGATTATTGTCAATACCTGCTGCGTGCGCGAAAGTGCCGAAAAGAAAATTGCCGGTAAGATTGGCGAACTTAAAAATGTGAAAACTAAAAATCCCGCGGCAGTTATCTGCGTAGCAGGCTGTATGGCGCAAAAAGATGGTGAGAAGCTGCTGAAAAAGCATCCGCAGGTAGATTTGCTGCTGGGGACTGCTTATGTCAACGATTTTAAAAATATCCTGACGGAGTATCTGGCTGACAGACAGGGAGCGCTGTATACTGATTTAACCATACATCAGAGTGAGTTTGAAGGCAAAATGGTGCGGCAGAGCACTTTTTCTGCATGGATACCCATTATGTACGGCTGCAATAATTTCTGTACTTACTGCATTGTGCCATATGTACGCGGCAGAGAACGCAGCCGTGCTGCAGAAAATATTGTGGCGGAAATTGAGCAGGCTGTTAAAGAAGGGTATAAGGAATTTACCCTGCTGGGACAAAATGTTAATTCCTATGGTAAGGATTTCGGTGAAAAGGATGCTTTCGCTAAGCTTTTGCGCCGCGTCAATGAAATAGAGGGTGTGGAAAGAATCCGCTATATGACCAGTCATCCCCGTGATATGAATGAAGAGGTCATCAAAGCTGTTGCCGAATGTGAACATGTCTGTGAAAATTTCCATGTTCCTTTTCAGGCAGGCAGCGACGAGATCCTGCGTAAAATGAATAGGGGTTATACCAGAGAAAAGTATCTGGAGCTTATTAAAATGATTCGCAGCTATGTGCCGGACGCTGCGATTACTACGGATATCATTGTAGGTTTTCCCGGTGAAACGGAACAGGATTTTGCAGATACGCTTGCCTTGGTAGAAGAGGTTGGGTTTGACGCTGCATTTACCTTTATCTATTCTAAACGCAGCGGTACGCCTGCTGCTAAAATGGAAGCGCAGGTGCCGCTGGAGATGAAAAAAGACAGACTTAATCGTTTAATGGAAGTACAGAATCTCAGCAGTCTGCGTCGTAATGAGGAAATGCTTGGTAAAATAGTGGAAGTGCTGGCAGAAGGACCAAGCAGGAATCCTGCCGTATGGACAGGGCGCACCCGTACTAATAAGATTGTATTATGGCCGGTGGAAGGAAAAGTATATCAGCCGGGCGAGAAGGTAATGGTCAAGGTAGAGACTGCGCAGACATGGTTGGTGAAAGGTAAGGCGGTACAGAATGGCTAATTACACTCCTATGGTACAGCAATATCTTGATGTAAAAAAGGAACATCAAAATGAACTGCTGTTTTTCAGATTAGGAGATTTTTATGAAATGTTTTTCGAGGATGCTGTCACGGCGTCCAGAGAGTTGAATATTACTTTGACCAAACGTGCAGGCGGGATGGAGAATATGCCGATGTGCGGAGTTCCTTATCATTCTGTTGACGGGTACATAGCCAAACTGGTTAAAAAAGGTTACAGGATAGCTATCTGTGAGCAGGTGGAAGACCCCAAACTGGCCAAGGGGATTGTCCAACGGAAGGTTATCAAAATCATTACTCCCGGTACCGCTATCAATGACCAGGTACTGGAAGATAAACGCAACAGGTATCTGGTATTCCTGTATGAAGAAGACAGGCAGCTCTGTCTGGCGGCAGCGGATGTTTCTACGGGGGAATGCCTTTGGTTTACAGCCGGCGGTGAAGAACGGTTGTTGAATATCATTGAGCAGCTGTTTAGAATGCAGCCTGCTGAAATAGTGCTGCGGCAAGAGCCGGAAGGCTGGGAAACTTTGCGTGAATGGCTGCGCAGTAAGCTGCCGGAATGCGCTATCAGCTCTTGGGAGGAAGACCCGGAAAATTATTTTTCTCAGCATTTTGAAGACGGCGGCGAAAGCTCTCTGGTACAGAAGACAGTGGAATATCTGCTTGATTATCTTCACGCTACGGTTATGGCGGATCTTACCCACATCAACAGACTGCATAAAATCGAAAAAGATGCTTTTATGCAGTTGGATGTCACTGCGATACGCAATCTTGAACTAGTTAAAAACATGCGCGACGGCTCTAAAAGGGGAACACTGATGGAAGTGCTTGATTTTACCAGTACGTCTATGGGGGCCCGCAGGCTGCGCAGCTGGATTGAAAGTCCGCTGCTTGATGTCGGAAAGATAAAACAGCGGCAGGATGCGGTGGCGGAATTACTGGAGAACAATCAGCTGAGGGAAGCGGTTATCGAGAAGCTGAAGACAGTTTTTGATCTGGAAAGGATTATTTCCCGCATTGAAGTCGGCAGTGCCAATGCCAGAGATTTAGTGGCTTTGCGTACTTCGCTGGCAGTGCTGCCGGAAATCAAGGCTTTGCTGGAAAAATGTGGCAGCAGCCGCCTGCAAAAAATATATAAAGATATGCATCTGCATACGGAGTTGGCTGCCGAACTGCAGCGCGCAGTAGTTGACGAGCCTCCTTTTTCTGTGCGTGAAGGCGGCATGATACGGGGCGGGTATAATACCGAACTGGACGAGCTGCATCTTATCGCCAGAGATAATAAGGCCTGGATGCAGAATTTTGAGCAGAAAATTAAAGATGAAACTGGTATCAAGACCCTCAAGGTAGGTTTCAATAAGGTGTTCGGTTATTATATCGAAGTATCGAAAGGACAATCTGCCAGTGTGCCGGATTATTTTGTCAGAAAGCAGACGCTTGTTAATGCGGAGCGTTATATCGTTCCTGAACTGAAAGATTTTGAAAATAAAATCTTGAGCGCTAAGGAAAAAATACAGCAGCTGGAATATTATCTGTTCAGTTGTCTGAGAGAAACAATCCGCGGCAAGATTGAAGAGCTGCAGCAGACTGCCAGAGCTTTGGCCACAGTGGACGTGTTGGCAGCGCTGGCAATGGCTGCTTATAAATATAATTACGTGCGGCCGGAGCTAAATAATAAGGGCGCGATAAAGATTGTCGACGGCAGGCATCCTGTGGTGGAACGACTGCTGGAAAAAGAAATCTTTGTGCCCAACAACGTTAACTTGGACGGCAGCGAGCGGATGATTATTATTACAGGCCCCAATATGGCTGGGAAATCGACCTATATGCGGCAGGTGGCGCTGCTGGTGCTGATGACGCAGATGGGATCCTTTATTCCGGCGCGCCAGGCCAGCATCTGTCCTGTTGATAAGATATTTACGCGAGTGGGCGCCAGCGATGACCTGGCAACGGGGCAGAGCACTTTTATGGTAGAGATGAATGAAGTGGCGCAGATACTGCGCTACGCGACTAAAGACAGTCTGATTATCCTGGACGAGGTAGGCCGCGGCACCAGTACTTTTGATGGGATGAGTATTGCCAGAGCTGTTATGGAGTATATCCACAGCCGCATTAAGGCCAAAACATTATTTGCCACTCATTATCACCAGTTGATTGCTATGGAAGATGAACTGGAGGGCGTTAAAAATTATTCTGTAGCAGTTAAAGAACGCGGCAACGACATAGTATTTTTGCGCCGCATCGTACCGGGCGGTACCGACAAAAGCTATGGCGTACATGTAGCAAGACTGGCCGGCCTGCCGAAGAAAGTCGTAGAAAGAGCCAACGAAATACTGGCTGGATATGACAGAAATGAGGAGATGGTGAAAGTACCTCCCACAGCGGAGGTTAGGCCGCAGCCTATGGATTCGCTGTTTACCAGCAGTTTGGCAGAGCAGATATTGCAGCTGGACGTTATGAGTATGACGCCGATTGAAGCTATGAATGCTTTGTATAGATTACAGGATGAGGCAAGGAAGGAGAGCGGCAGATGATGAATGAAACTAAAATACAGCTTTTAGATGTCAATACCGCAAACCAGATTGCTGCAGGCGAGGTTGTGGAAAAGCCAGCTTCTGTGGTCAAGGAATTGGTAGAAAACGCGCTGGATGCCGGTGCGGATAAAATAGAGGTAACTATTTTTGCCGGCGGCACAGAATATATCAGGGTGGCGGATAACGGCAGCGGAATGTCGGAAGCAGACGCCAAAATGGCAGTGCTGCGCCATGCCACCAGTAAAATCAGGACGGCCGCAGATTTGATGCAGCTGCATACTCTGGGCTTCAGGGGTGAGGCTCTGCCAAGTATTGCGTCCGTATCTAATTTCAACTTGATTACAAGACCTGAAACAGAAGATTTTGCTACTTCTATCCGTATTGACGGAGGCGAACAGACAGAATGCCTGCAGGTTGGTGGTAACGCCGGTACGACGGTAGTAGTGGAAAACCTTTTCTTCAATGTGCCGGCACGCCGTAAATTTTTAAAAACGGTTGCTACCGAAGGCCGTTACATCAGCGAACTTTTGACCAAGATGGCTTTGTCCCGGCCGGATGTTTGTTTTAAGCTGTCCAGCAATGATAAGGAGATCCTCCATACTCCGGGAGACGGCGATTTAGTTGCTGTTATCAGGGCTTTGTATGGTAAGGAAGTTGCTGACGAGCTTTTAACCGTGGATTTTGCAGATGAGAAAATCAAAGTCAGCGGCTATATCGGCAAACCGACTGTCCTCAAAGGAACACGTCAATGGCAGACGCTTTTTGTTAATGGGCGTATGATAACTAACAGGATGATAGGTAAAGCTATTGACCATGCGTATCAATCGCAGATACCGAAAAGCGGTTTTCCTTTTGCCGTGCTTAATATTACGGTGGATACGGCCAGCATCGACGTCAATGTGCATCCGCAGAAAAGTGAGATAAAGTTCAGCGACGAAAGCAGTGTCTATAAAGCTGTATATAAAGCTCTGACTGATGCGCTTACACGTCCGCTGAGCGCTAAAAAAACTGAGTCCGTATCCTTGCTGCCGGATTCTGAGCTGATTGCGTTCCAGTCAGTAGAAGAAACCGTGCCGAGGCAGGAAGAACCCAAGGTATTTGCTCCAGTGTTTAAACATGTTGGCCCTATAGGCGATATTTTCAAAACGCCGGAGACAACTGCCGCTGCGGCGGAAAATGCCGTGCAAGAGCAGGTACAGACAACAAGGCAATTTACTGGCAGTAGTTATCGTATGCCGCAGGAAACGCCGGCACATACTATCAGCGAGACTCGCGAAGCTTTTGCTGCGGTAGAACCTTTGACGGAACATACCAGAGAGGAACTGGCGTTTACTGATACAGATAATGGTATAGATGTTATCTGGCCCATAGGGCAGGTGGACAAAACTTTCATCATTGCTCAGTCGGAAGATACGTTGTATTTGATTGATCAACATGCGGCCCATGAACGTATTTTGTATGATAAACTTGTTGCTGCTAAGGAACATATTCCCGCGCAGCAGTTGTTGATGCCTCTTTATATAGATTTAGACGAAGAGCAGATTGCTCTCATCGAAAAATTCCATGATGAATTTCTGCGTCTGGGAGTTGATGCCTGCGCCGGAGGAGAAGCTACGCTGCGGGTATCCAGTCTGCCTACGGATATCAGGGTAGAGGAGGCAGAAGAATTTATTATTGAAATCGGCAGGATGCTGAAAGATATGCGCTATGTAAGTCCCAGTGATTTACGGCAGGAGCTGCTGCATATGACGGCGTGCAAAGCTGCTATCAAAGCCGGACAGCTGCTCAATATGAGGCAGATGCGGCAGCTGATTGTTGATTTATGTAATACGGAGCATCCTTTTACCTGTCCTCATGGCAGGCCGTGCATGATAGAGATAGACAGCGATCAGCTGTATAAAATGTTTAAAAGGACGGGCTTTTGATGGAATTTGCGGTAACAACCGGGCGCAGCGGGCAGATGGAACTGGCCGGGCAGGCAAAAATATGGGCACGGCAGCTGGAAGTTGAATATATTCCGCGTAATCTTTATGGCAGGCTGGACACGCTGCTGGAAGAAAGAAACCTGGATGCCGTCTTGGTTGCGACAGCTTCCGGTGCGCGGATTGTCAATGCCGCAGGAACTTTTTTTTACCATCCCAGCATGGCGGTGCTGCGTTTACAGCGTTTAAAAAACGGTGAAAAAGATAATTTTGCAGCAGCGCTGAATATCAGCAGGGGAGCCAAGATACTGGATGCTACCTTAGGCCTGGCCAGCGATGCGGCAATAGCCAGTTATCTGGCAGGACCGGACGGAGAAGTAATAGGTTTGGAAGCGTCACGTCTTTTGTGGTTCGTAGTTAGCAACGGCTTGCAGACTTATACGGCGGAAGACGAAGACCTTACTAAGGCTTTGCGCCGGATAGAGACGGTGCATATGACTGCCGGCGAATATTTAAAACAGTGCGGCAGAGATGCGTTTGATGTGGTATATTTTGACCCTATGTTCCGTTTTCCCGTGAGCGGCTCTTCTGCTATGCAGGCATTGAGGCCGGTAGCTTATACTCAGCCGCTGTCGCTGCAGACGGTGCAGCTGGCCCTGAATGCGGCGCCGACGGTGGTAATTAAGGAACGCGGTGAAAGAATATTGCGTGAATATGGCTGCAGCGAAATTTGCGGGGGACGTTACAGTAAGGTGAAATACGGTATTATAAGAAGATGAGGTTGACAGGATGAAAGAAAAAATAGTTGTTATCCTTGGGCCGACTGCCATCGGGAAAAGCCATTGCGCTGTAGAACTTGCCAAAAGGCTGCAGGGTGAGATTATTTCCGGCGATTCCATGCTGGTCTATCGCGGAATGGACATCGGGACAGCCAAACCATCGGCAGCAGAACTGGCGGCAGTGCCTCATCATCTGGTGGATATTCTGCCGCCTGATGCCGAATTTAATGTAGTGGATTTCAAAGCGCAGGCAGAAAAATTGATTACCGAAATTACGGCGAGAGGAAGACTGCCGATTATTGCCGGGGGAACTGGTCTTTATGTTAAGGCCTTGTTGGAGGGATATTCTTTCAATAAGGCTGATAAAGACGAGACACTGCGGGCAGAGCTGGAAAATTTTTTGCTGGCTGAGGGTAAAGAAGCGTTGTATGAGAAGCTGCTGCAGCTGGACAGTAAGGCTGCGGCCAACATCCATATGAATAATACCCGCAGGGTAATCCGCGCTATTGAATCTGCGCTGCAGGGAGAAACTGTTGCCTGTGACCATACATCTTTAGAGCGTTATGATGCGCTTGTGTTTGGATTAAATATGCCGCGTGAAGATTTATACAGTCGTATAGAAAAGCGTGTGGATATTATGCTGCAGCAAGGATTGGAAGAAGAAGTACGGCGTTTACTGAATGAAGGGGTACCTGCTTCTTGCCAATCGATGCAGAGTATCGGCTATCGGCAGATGGTCTGGTATCTGCAGGGAGAAATGCCCTATGAGGTCGCTGTCGACAAGCTCAAACAGGCGACGCGTAATTTTGCCAAACGCCAGCTTACCTGGTATAGGAAAATGCCCTACATCAACTGGTTGGAGCTGGGCAGCGAGCCGGATTATGCGGCTGTTGTAAATGCAATGTACGTTGAAATAAAGAAACGCTGGGATGATTAGCGCAGCAGGATGTATTTTTGGTGGATAATCTTGTCTAAATAATTAAACTGTTGTACAATTATAAATAATATTAAAAAGAACAGTAACCTGGTTTGGAGGAATTCACGTGAATAATACAGTAAAACCAGCAATGAATTTGCAGGACAGCTTTTTAAATCATGTACGCAAGGAAAATCTGGGCGTTATCATCTATCTGATGAACGGCTTCCAGATACGCGGACTGGTAAGAGGCTTTGATAATTTCACCGTTATTATTGAAAATGAAGGCAAACAGCAATTAGTGTATAAGCACGCAATTTCCACTATTTCTCCTGCGGCTAATATCACTATCATGCAGCCGGAAAAAAGAGACTGAGTAAAGTAAGGAAAACGGCGCTGAGGCGTTGTTTTTCTTTTTTGGGGCATTTATATGTTCAATTATCTGGAATTATTTGTGGAATATCTGACTGTAGAACTGGGATTATCGGAAAATACCCGGGCTGCTTATCTGCGGGATTTAAGGCTATTGCAGAAGTATCTTGGGTGCCAGTCGGAAGAAGAGCTGGCGGCAGTTGATCGCAGACAGCTGCTGCTGTATATGAAGCAGCTGAAAAACGAAGGCAGGTCGCCGGCTACCATAGCCAGGAAATTAGCTTCAATCAAAGCGTTTTACCGTTTTCTGGCCGCAGAAAGATATATTAGCAGTAATCCGGCAGATGTTATTGAGGCGGCCAATAAAGGGGTGCATCTTCCCAAGGTGCTGAGCGTTGAAGAGGTAGAAGCCCTGCTTGATGAGCCTGATGCGACAACGGTAGAAGGCTTTCGTGATAAAACGATGCTGGAAGTGCTGTATGCCACAGGTATGCGCGTATCAGAGCTGCTGAACGTACCGATAAATAACGTAAATCTGCAGATGAAGTATATTATTGCTTTCGGGAAAGGGTCTAAAGAGAGGATAATACCTTTAGGCAGGACGGCTGTAAGCTATCTAGAAAAATATTTGCAGGAAATCCGGCCTCAACTGGTTAAGGACGGCGTTAAACAGATTGATAACCTGTTTGTCAATTTGTGGGGAGGGCCGATGACCAGGCAGCGGTTCTGGGAGATTATCAAGTCCTATGGGAAAAGTGCCGGGATCAACAAGAACATTACTCCTCATATGCTGCGCCATTCTTTTGCTACCCATCTTTTGGATAATGGAACGGATTTACGTGTGGTACAAGAGCTTTTGGGTCACGCAGATATAGCGACGACACAGATTTATACGCATCTGACTAATAAAAGACTACGGGCGGTTTACGATAAAACGCATCCCCGGGCTTAAGGAAAGGAGATTTTTTGATGAAGTCTACAAGAAGAAAAAAATCTTCCGGCAATAATGTTGTGATTCTGGCATTGGTAACTCTGCTGGCTGTACTGGCAGTTGCTGCCGGTATGTTCTATGCTTTTGGCCGCAGTGAAAAAGATGTCATGGAGAACAAGGACAGCAAGGAAAAAAAAGAAGTAAGTTTATTGGACGAATCTGTAGAAGCTCAGCGCATTCTGGATAATATCCTGCTGAAGAAAACCAACTGGCAGCTGATTGAAAGAGAGCATGGAGAAAATTACGTTAAGGTGGCCGGAGCAAATACAAGTGTGAAGATATCGCAGCGGCAGCTGGCTGTAGGTGTTCCTGCCAGTACCGACCTTAAGTCAGCAGGTGTATGGCTGCAGGAAAAGGCCGCGGCTGCCGGGCTGGTAAATATTTCCGGCAAAGCAGACCAATACAAGGACTGGCAGGCCTATAAGGTTGAAGTAGGTATTGCAGTCAAAGCTGGCAGCGGCAAGAAGCAGTTTGTAACTGACACAGTATATTTTTTCCATAACAGTAACCTGCATGGCGAGGATAAGGATGTCAAGAAAGTACAGGAAAAGCCAGAAAGCAAGAAGTACAGCGGCAAGCTGGCTGTCATAATCGATGACTGCGGTTATGATATGTCTTCCGTGCGTACGCTGTTGAATACCGGCTTACCATTTAATTTTGCAGTACTGCCTTATAAACCCTACAGCAGCGATGTACTGGAAATGATTAAAAGCAGCGGACGGGTAGCGATGCTGCATCTGCCTATGGAGCCTATGGACCGCAGTGCGATGTCCGAAGGCAGTAGTACCATATGTACTGATATGAGCAAAGAAAAGATACTTTCGCTTACAAGAAAAGCTATCAACAGCCTGCAGGGAATTAGTGGCGTTAACAATCATCAGGGCTCGAAAGCTACTGCTGATGCTGCTACTATGACTACGGTATTACAGGAACTGAAGAATCAGGGACTGTTTTTTGTAGACAGCAGGACTTCTTCTCAATCTGTTGCGCGCGATAAAGCTGTAGCTATGGGTGTGCCGACTGCCCGTAACGATATTTTTCTGGATAACAGCAGCGATGTGCAGGCTATCAGGAAGCAGATTTATAAAGCGATGGAAATGGCTGAAAAAAACGGCAGTGCTGTAGCAATCTGCCATGCCCGTCCTAATACGGCTAAAGCCTGGAGCATGTATGCCAATGAAATCAAAAATACAGGAATCTCTTTGGTTCCGATTACAGAATTATTATATTAAAAGAGGTCTTGGATATGTTTGTGGAAGAAACGATTGCTAAATATGAGAAATATATTAACCCTTCCCAGGCAAGATTGTTCAGGTTTATGGGACTTGCCAGCGTGGAGGATAACGCCGAAGGCTGGATTATTACTGACAGCGAAGGTAAGCAGTTTATTGACTGCCTTGGCGGCTATGGTATGTTTGCCGTCGGACACCGTAATCCTGCAGTTGTAAAGGCTGTGGAGGAGGCGCTGCATACTATGCCCATGTGCGGCAAAGTACTGTTTAACAGGCAGATGGCTGACCTGGCCGAAAAGCTGGCGGAAATAACTCCGGGTGAACTGCAGTACAGTTTTTTTGTCAACAGCGGCACAGAAGCAGTTGAAGGCTGCCTGAAAGTTGCCCGCCTGGCGACAAAACGTACCAAGTTTGTGGCAGCAGAAAATGCTTTTCACGGTAAAACAATGGGGGCGCTGACAGCTACAGGACGCGACCTTTACCGTGACCCTTTTAAACCCTTGTTGGAAGGTTTTACACATGTGCCTTACGGTGATATCGAAGCTATAAGAAGAGCAGTGGATGAAGATACGGCTGCTGTAATTTTGGAGCCTGTACAGGGCGAAGGCGGTATTATAGTACCGCCGGACGGGTATCTGCGCCAGGTAAAAGAAATTTGTGAGGCGAAAGGAGCGCTGCTTATTGCCGATGAGGTACAGACAGGTATTGGACGCACTGGTGAGTGGTTTGGTGTCAACCATGACGGTGTTACTCCTGACCTGATGGCTTGTGCTAAAGCGCTGGGCGGAGGCGTAATGCCTATAGGCGCTATCATTGGTACGCCCCGTGCTTGGCAAGGACTTATCGAAGCTCCTTTCCTGCATACGTCTACCTTTGGCGGCAATCAGCTGGCCTGCGCTGCCGGCATTGCTGCTATCAAGTATATTCAGGAAGAGGATCTGCTGCGCCGCAGCAGTGAAACAGGCGCATATTTTAAAGCCGGACTGGAAAAAATCAGGCAGGAATATCCTGAAGTCATTGCAGAGGTGCGCGGACGCGGTATGATGCTTGGTATAGAGCTGACGAAAGAAGGCGCTGGCGGTATGTTGATGAGCCTGATGATTGACAAGAAAATCATTGTGGCTTATACGCTGAATAATCCGAAAGTTATCCGCATTGAGCCGCCGTTGATTATGCCGTTGGAAGTGGTAGACCATGTGCTGGAAGAGTTTAGAGAAGCGGTAAAGATGACTGCTGCCGCTATTGAAGATTTATAAGGGGTGGTATCATGCCGTATGTAGAAACCAAGACTGTCATTAAAGGTGAAGGTAGTAAGATTTATGAGATTATCAGCAATATGACTGCCTATCCTGATTTTATGAAGGATCTTGTCAGCGTGGAGATTTTGGAGCGCGGCGAAGGGTATACTGTGTCGCACTGGGTTTCCAATGTTGACGGCAGAAAGATTGTGTGGACGGAGAAAGATTGCTTTTATCCTGATGAGTTAAAAATTACCTACTGCCAGACTGAGGGTGATTTGAAAAAAATGGAAGGTGCGTGGAATATTGTTCCCTGCGGCGAAGGTTGTGAGGTTACGCTTTCCGTCGACTTTGAATTTGGCATACCGATGATTGCCGGCTTGCTGAATCCTATTTTGAAGAAAAAAGTTCGTGAAAACAGTGAAAATATGTTGACATCAATAAAAGAGCAAATTGAAAAATAACCGCCCGCTTGCTATAATTATAAAAGCGAAAATGTTTTATTTAATATTATTTCATGTTTTTGAGGAGGATAAATTTTAATGAAAACAGCATTTTTGATGGCTCTGATGACGGCCTTATTAATGTTGATAGGTGATTTTTTCGGCGGTATCAAGGGTATGACCTTTATGCTGCTGGTATCCATAGCTATGAACTTTTTTGCTTATTGGAACAGCGATAAAATGGTATTGGCTCATTATAAAGCGCAGCAGGTCGATGAGCGTACAGCGCCTGAACTGTATTGTATCGTAGCCAAGCTGGCTAAAAAAGCGGATTTACCCATGCCGAAGGTATATATTATCGACAGTCCTATCCCTAATGCTTTTGCAACTGGCAGGGATCCTGAACATGCGGCAGTTGCGGTAAACAGTTCTCTGGTAGAACTTCTCAGCAGGGATGAAATAGAAGGCGTACTGGCCCATGAACTTAGCCACGTCAAAAACCGTGATATCCTGGTGAGCACTATTGCTGCCACCATGGCAGGTGCGATTTCTACTATCGCTCAATGGGGGATGTTCCTGGGTGGCGGTCGTGATGAAGACGGCGAAAGCCGCAATCCTATTGCGGCAATCTTAGTTATGCTGCTGGCGCCGCTTGCTGCTATGCTGATTCAGATGGCTGTTTCCAGATCACGCGAATATATGGCCGATAAATCCGGCGGCGAGATTTGCGGTAATCCTGATGCTTTAGCAGACGCGCTGTTAAAATTAGAAGCATATTCCAGACGTGGTGTGATGCCGGATGCTACAGAGGCTACCGCGCATATGTTCATCATCAATCCGTTTACGGCGGCCAATGTACAGAAGATGTTCAGTACCCACCCCAGTACGGAAGAACGTGTTATGCTGCTGCGTCAACAGGCACAGGAAATGCGTAATCAAAAAAGAGGTAATATGTAATGGATAAAAAATTAGAATGGCTGAAAAGATTTTCCGAAACCTGCGGGGTATCCGGCTTTGAAAGCAGAATGAAAGAGCTGATGCTGCAGAGACTGGACGGCATGGCAGAAGTAAGCTACGATAAATTGGGCAGCGTTGTTTTTACTAAGCAGGCAGCAGCGGATGCTCCTAAGATTATGTTGGCCAGCCATATGGATGAAATTGGTTTTATGGTCAAACATATTACCAAAGAAGGTTTCTTGAAATTTACCTGCCTTGGCGGCTGGTGGGAGCAGGTAATGCTCAGCCAACGCGTAACAGTACATGGCAGCAAGGGAGATTTGGTAGGGGTTATCGGCAGTAAGCCGCCTCATATTTTGAGCCCGGAAGAACGTACCAAAGTAGTTGCCAAAAAAGATATGTATATAGATATTGGCGCAAGTAATGAAGAAGTAGCGCGCCAACTGGGCGTTTTTGAAGGCTGTCCCGTAACGCCTTATGCAGAAATGGCAGTGATGGGGGATGGTAAGACCTTGCTTGGCAAAGCCTGGGATAATCGTATCGGTTGTGCAGTAATGGCTGATGTCATGGAAAATATCAGTGCTAAAGCTTTAAACAGTACTGTCTACGGTGTAGCGACGGTGCAGGAAGAGGTTGGCCTGCGCGGAGCACAGACCAGCGTTAATCTGCTCAAGCCTGATATTGCCTTAGTAATCGATACTTGTGTTGCCGGCGGTACTCCCGGCGTAAGCGATGATGTGGCTCCGGCCAAGATTGGTACTGGCGTGGCTGTTACTATTTTTGATGCTGGCATGATACCGAATACTGCTTTGCGCGATTTTGCTATGCAGACAGCTAAAGAACTGGGGATTCCTACCCAGATCAGTATTTCTGAAGGCGGCGCTACGGACGGCGGACGTATCCATCTGCATGATGCAGGCGTATTGACGCTTACTTTCAGTATTCCTACCCGTTATATCCATAGCCATCAATCTGTAATCCACATAGACGATTACTTGGGAGCAGTAAAGCTGATTACCGCCATGGTAGAAAAGCTGGATAGTGAGCAATATAAAAAATTGCTGCAGGCTTAAAGGACTAATATCGTTTTAACGATTTAGTATAAATTTTTATATCAAATTAAGGAGAGATCAATTATGCAACAAACACTCGTACTTGTAAAACCTGACGGAGTTAGAAAAAATCTTATCGGCGAAATCATCGCTCGTTTTGAACGCCGCGGCCTGAAAGTATCCGCACTGAAACTTGTTAAAATTACTGAAGCTCAAGCTAAATATCACTATGCTGAACATGAAGGCAAACCTTTCTTCGGTGAACTGGTTGACTTCATTACCTCCGGCCCTGTTGCTGCTATGGTAATTTCCGGTGAAAATGCTATTAAAGCTGTACGCGGCCTGATGGGCGCTACCAATCCTCTGGATTCCGTACCGGGTTCTATCCGCGGCGACTATGCTCTGAGCATTGGTGAAAACATTGTTCACGGCAGCGACAGCGAAGAATCTGCAGCACGTGAAATTGCTAACTTCTTCAAAGCTGAAGAAATCTACTAATTTTCATTTCTTCTTACGAAAGGATGGTGTCAAATGAAAGCAGCAGTATATACAAGGACTGGCGATAAAGGAACAACAGGCCTGTATACAGGGGAACGTGTTCCTAAACAGAGCCTACGTGTAGAAGCATACGGGACGGTGGATGAAATTACTTCCGCTCTGGGTTTGGCACGCGCTAATGTACAGCGTGACGATGTCAGGGAAACCATTTATCAGGTGCAGAAGCTTTTGATGTCTGTTATGGCCGATGTTGCCAGCTTGAATTTGCCCGAACCCTATATTAAAGAAGAACATGTAAAATTATTTGAAGAGACCATTGATAAATATGACGCTATGCTGCAGCCGCTGGCACATTTCCTTATTCCGGGAGATACTGTCGGTGCGGCAGCGCTGGATATTGCCCGCACTACTACGAGAAGGGCAGAGCGTTGCCTGCTGCGTCTGGCAGAAACAGAACCTGTTAATCCGCAGGTACTGATCTGCTTAAACCGTTTATCCGACCTGTGCTTTATTCTGGCAAGGGTGGAAACTGAAGTAGCTTGATTATCAATCAATAAAAAATAAACCTCCTGTAAATGATATGTACCCTCTTTACTGGACAAACCAGTAAGGAGGGTATTTTTATGCGTTACTCTTATGAGTACAAAAGAAA
>CANREP010000008.1 GCA_947629685.1 uncultured Phascolarctobacterium sp. | reverse complement strand
CAGGTATGCTTAATTGTATCGGTCTGGAAAATCCCGGCAGCGATTATTTTCTGGAACAGACGCTGCCTAAGCTGCGTAAGTATGATGTGCCGGTTATCGTCAATATCTACGGTCATTCGCCGGAAGAATATGGCGCGGTAGCCAAAAAGCTTGATGTGGAAGGCGTAGATGCGCTGGAAATAAATATTTCCTGTCCCAACGTCAAAGAGGGCGGCATTGTTTTCGGTACCTGCCCGGAGGCTGCGGCAGAGGTTATCGAGCAGGTAAAGAGTAATACCTCCAAGATGGTTATTACCAAATTATCACCTAATGTAACTGATATAGTTGCTATGGCAAAAGCGGCAGAAGCAGCAGGTACGGATGCGATTTCCCTTATCAATACGCTGATAGGTACCAAGATAGATATTGAACGTCAGCGTCCTGTCCTGGGCAATGTTATCGGTGGTTTGAGCGGCCCTGCAGTAAGACCTGTAGCAGTACGCATGTGCTATCAGGTGGCTCAGGCAGTAAGCGTACCGATTATCGGTATGGGCGGTATCATGAATGCCGAAGACGCTATTGAATTTATGCTGGCTGGCGCCAGTGCAGTGGCTGTTGGTACAGCTAATTTTGTGCATCCAGATATTGCGGAGACTATTGCGCACGGGATGCTGGCATATCTTGACCGCCATAATGTGCGTAATATAACAGAAATTATCGGCTTGGCGCTGCCGGAAGGTAAGGCAAGTATGCCGCTTTTCAACAAATAAAGAATACAGGTAATGGTTGTCATTGCCATGAGGTAAGGAGGAGATTGTGTGCAGCACGATGATCGTTTAATAGTAGCGCTTGACTTCCCTACGCTGGAGCAGGCTAAAAGCTGCGTACTGGAACTGGGAGATGCGGTAAGCTATTATAAGGTTGGTATGGAATTATACTATGCTGTGGGCAGCGAGATTATCCGCTTCCTGAAAAGCCAGAATAAACAGGTATTCCTTGATCTTAAATTGCAGGATATTCCTAATACGGTGGCACATGCGCTTACTGTACTCAGCAGCCTGGGTGCAGATATGATGAATGTACATGCCGTAGGCGGCCGTAAGATGATGAGTGAGGCAGTCAAGGCAGTACATGCTGCGGCAGAGGCTGCCGGCAAACCGGCGCCGAAACTGATAGCTGTTACTATTCTTACCAGTATGGATAATGAACAGTTTGCTGATCTGAATTATAAAAATACTATTGCCGAACAGGTTATTTCTTTGGCGAAGCTTGCTAAAGAAGCTGGTATGGACGGCGTTGTTGCTTCGCCGCAGGAAGCATCCGCTATCAGAGCAGCCTGCGGTAAAGATTTCCTGATTGTTACTCCCGGCGTGCGTCCAGCGGGGGCGTCACTTGACGACCAGAGCCGCGTGGCAACGCCGGCAGGCGCTTTCAAGAACGGTTCCAGCCATATCGTGGTAGGCCGTCCGATTACTAAGGCTGAAAACAGACAGGCTGCGGCAGCGGCAATCGTGGAAGAAATCAAAGGAGTGTAGACTGATGTTGGAAGAAAAAGATGTAATGAAAATGCTGGAAGAAACTCAGGCAGTGCTGCATGGTCATTTTTTGCTGACCAGCGGGTTGCACAGCCCGATGTATGTTGAAAAATTCAACGTACTGCAGCATCCTAAATATACAGAAAAACTGTGCCAGGAAATTGCCCGTCGTTATGAAAACGATAAAGTAGAGTTGGTTGTAGGCCCGGTAACCGGCGGTATCCTGTTGGCTCATGAAGTAGGCAAGGCTCTTGGTACCCGCGCTATCTTCACTGAACGTGAAAACGGCAAGATGACATTGAAACGCGGCTTCCACATCGAGCCGGGCACCCGCGTACTGGTAGTAGAAGATATCGTTACTACCGGCGGCAGCGTGCGCGAGGTTATGGAAGTTGTCAAAGAACATGGCGGCGAATTAGTGGGCGTCGGTCTTTTAGTTGACCGCAGCGGCGGTAAAGTTGATTTTGGTATCCGTACCGAAGCTCTGCTGCACCTCAGCGTAGAAACATTTGATCCTGATAACTGTCCGTTGTGCGCAAAAGGAATTCCTTTTACCAAACGCGGCAGAACTGGTAAATAATTAAAAACAGTAAATAAAAAACAGACTGCATTGATATGCAGTCTGTTTTTTTGTTATCTGCCGTCTTACAGATAATTTTTTTCTTCTACGTGATTAGAATGCAGTAATCCTTCCGCAAGTTCACTGAGAGGCTTGGTAAGAAATTCTTTGTAGAGCTCCTGAACATCAGGATTGTGATGCGATTGTTTCAGCGGGCGTTCATTATCAAGCTGGTACAGTTTCTGACCGCGGCTGCCGGCAAGTTCACAACCGTCGTGGATAGGCTGTCCGCCGCCGCCTACGCAGCCGCCCGGGCAGGCCATGATTTCTACGAAGTCATATTCTACCTTACCTGCTCTGATATCTGCCAGCAATTTATCGGCGTTGCCAAGTCCGCTTACAGTGCAGGTGCGCAATACTTTGCCTCCCAGCTGGAATTCTTTGACCTTACGGCCAGCTTCACCGCGTACATCGGCAAAAGCGTCGCGGGGAGCTTCCTTGCCTTCTACAATAGCATAAGCAGTGCGCAGAGCAGCTTCCATAACGCCGCCGGTAGCACCGAAGATAACGCCGGCACCGGTGCTCTTGCCCAGAGGATTGTCAAAGGGCATTTCCTGCAGGGTGGTGATGTCGATATGTTCTGCACGGATCATGCGGGCAAACTCACGGGTTGTCAGTACGATATCTACATCACGGGCGCCGCTGTCGCACATGCTGGGCAGCGCTGCTTCGCGTTTTTTGGAAACGCAGGGCATGATGGAGATGGAGCAGATATCTTCTGGAGCCAGTCCTTTGGATTTGGCAAAATAGGTTTTAAGAAGCGCTCCGAAAATCTGCTGCGGCGATTTGGTGGTAGAAAGATGAGGTACAAAATCAGGATGTTTTTTAGTAACGTAGCTTACCCAGCCGGGGCAGCAGGAGGTGAACATGGGCCATTTATGCTTAGCAGGTTCCTGCAGGTGTTCCAGCAGTTCGCTGCCTTCTTCCATGATGGTTACGTCGGCAGCAAAGCTGGTATCAAAGACGTAGTCAAAACCCATGCGTTTGAGAGCTGCTACCATTAAGCCTTCGGTTGCCTGGCCTTCTGGCAGTCCCATGGCTTCTGCCCAGGCAGTACGCACAGCCGGGGCAATCTGAATGGCAGTTACCTTGCTGCTGTCTGCCAGCGCTGCAAATACTTTGGGAACGTCGTCGCGTTCACGCAGCGCTCCCGTAGGGCAGTGGGTGATGCACTGACCGCAGAGGCTGCAGTCAGCTGCGGCTATGTTGATACTGTCGGTTACGCCGACCGTAGTACGGGCGCCTGTATTCTGCACTTCCCAGATATTGAGATGCTGTATTTTATCACAAATCTGCACGCAGCGCATACATTTAATGCATTTTTTAGAATCGCGGATAAGCGGGAAATCCATATCCCAAGGCAGGTCTGTCACATCTTTGGCAAAGGGGCTGTCGAAAATAGCCAGGTCATTGGCTGTTTTCTGGAGATTACAGTTGCCGCTGCGTACACACATAGCGCAGGTGCAGTCGTGCTGGGAAAGGATAAGTTCCACATTGGTACGCCTGGTAGCGCGCACTTTGGGAGAATTGGTATAAACTACGAGCCCGTCTTCTGCAGGCGTATTGCAGGAGGTGACCAGTTTGTTTTTGCCTTGGATTTCCACCACGCATACTTTGCAGGCGCCTATTTCATTGATACCCTCCAGAAAGCACAGATGCGGGATGTTGATGCCGGCAGATGCTGCCGCTTTCATAATTGTGGTGCCTTCCGGCACAGTTATTTTCTGTCCGTCAATAGTTAAAGTTACCATCTGAAAGACCTGCCTCCTTTCAACGAGCTCATGCCAAATTTATCACAGCGCAGGCAGCGGCCAGCTTCCTGACATGCTTCCTGCAGGGTCATGCCGCATTCAAAAGCGTCAAAATTATTTTTTCTCTGGCTCGGTTCTTTTTCATTCATCTGAATCCTGCCGCAGGGCTGTTTGTCTTCCAGTGCGGGGGTGGGAATTTCCACATCGCAGGAGATTTCGTGATGATAGCCGAGATATTCGTCGATATTAGCTGCGGCAACTTTGCCGGCAGCAATAGCGCGGATAACAGTTGCAGGGCCGGTTACGCAGTCGCCGCCGGCGAACAGTTTGCTGTCATCGGGGAGTTTAGTGCTGTCCAAGGCGGCAATGTTGCCTCTTTTTACCTTTACGCCTGCTTCTTCAAAGGGTTGTGATTCAATTCCCTGACCGATAGCGACGATGACGATGTCGCAGGGAATCCTCAGTAGGGGCAGGTCGGCACGTACAGGACGGGCGCGGCCCCAGTCGTCGATAGGGCCGATAATCTGAGGCTCTACCCACAGGGCGGCAACTTTGCCGTCAGCGTCTTTTTCAATTTTGTGCGGTGCTTTCAGGCTGTAGAGCTCTGCGCCTTCTGCAATAGCGCCTTCTATTTCTTCTGGCAGTGCAGTCATATCTTCCTGACGGCGTCTATAGGCGATACCGACTTTTTCTGCTCCCAGACGGATGGCGCTGCGGGTACAGTCCATGGCCACATTGCCGCCGCCTACGACTACTACGGTCTTGCCGGTAAAGTCGGGCAGATTGTCATCGCCGATGTTGCGCAGAAGTTCTACTGCAGAGATTACTCCGTCGGCATCTTCGCCTTCGATACCGATTTTTTTGTCGGTATGAGCGCCAATAGCGATATAAATAGCGTCATAGTCTTTATTTAACTGTTCCAGCGGAATTTCGCCGGGAGCGTTGCCTATCTTGCTGTTCAGATGAATTTCCGTACCAGCGGCAAGAATAGCATCCAGATCCTGCTGCAGGCGCTCACGCGGGAAACGATAACTGGGGATGCCGTAACGCAGCATACCGCCCAACTTGCTTTTTGCTTCAAACACAGCAGTCTGATGGCCCATCAGCTGCAGGTAATAAGCAGCTGTAAGTCCGCTGGGTCCGCCGCCGATGATTGCTACACGTTTGCCGGTAGCAGGAGCTTTCTCAGGCAGAGGAACAGTGTTGCTGGGGGCATTATCTACTGCCATGCGTTTCAGCCCGCGGATATTGATAGCTGTGTCAATGATATTGCGGCGGCAGTGTGTTTCGCAAGGATGCTCGCAGATTAGGCCGCAGGCAGTTGGGAACGGATTATCTTTGCGGATGAGTTGTACTGCGTCAGCGTAGCGGCCTGCCCCGACCAGGGCAATATAGCCTGGAATATCGACTTTAGCCGGGCAGAAAGCAGTACAGGGAATAGGCGCAGCAGCCAGTCCTGCACAGGTGCCCTTTTCTATATGATGGATATAGTCGTCCATAAAGCCGTCTAAACCGGTCAGAACCATGTTGGCAGCTTCATAGCCGATGGCACAGTCGGCAGAATCACGGATATTGGCCGCAGTGCTCTTAATTGTGGCAATGGTTTGTTTGGTTGCTTTGCCGTCCAGGACGTCTTCCAGCAGACGCTGTAGCTGGCCGAGACCGATGCGGCAGGGAACACATTTGCCGCAGGTCTGAGCATGGCATAGCTTAAGAAATGACAGCTGCAGATCTATCGGGCAGGCTCCCGGAGGACTGGCGATGAGATGGCGTTCCAGGTCTTTATACAGGCGTTCGACTGTACGTTGAGCCTGGGTTTGTGTTTCAAGATGTAGACGACTCATATTTCCCTCCTAATATTATTGATACTTAACCTTGATTTAAAGTGTATACTATATATGCATAAAACATATAATAGTATGCAATAATTATAACGAATTTTAGTTGGTTTGGCAATTAAAATGTTCTGATGAATATAGAGAGGCCGCTTTTTGTTACTTTTGATAAAAAATATTTTTAGTATATGTTATACTAAGTAAAGAAATAAATTACGTAATACAGGAGATATAGGTATGCAATTATCTGCTACACATATTGTCAGCCTATTGCTAACACTGGCGATAAGTATTTTACCGGGTATAATTATTTCAAGAAAGATAAAATCTGCAGACGACTATAATGTAGGCGGGCGCAGTGCCGGCGTAAGCATGGTGGCGGGCAGTATTATCGGTACTCTTGTTGGCGGTGCAGCTACTGTCGGTACGGCGCAGCTTGGTTTCCGTCTGGGGCTGACGGCTTGGTGGTTTACTCTTGGCAGCGGCATTGCGCTGCTGATTATGGCGGCTTTTTATGCTGTGCCTCTGCGCAGGAGCGGGCTGACGACTGTCAGCGAGTTCCTGGTGAACAGTTATGGCAGTAAAGCGGGGATTTTGACCAGTCTGTCAGCGTCGGCAGGTATTTTTTTCAGCATCGTGGCCAGTACGCTGACGGCACTGCACCTTGTGGCCGGCATCTTTAATGTAGAGTTGCTGACGAGCGCCGTCATCATCCTGCTTATTACGGCTGGCTTCGTGTTTTTTGGCGGTATCAGCGGCAGCGGCATGGCTGGGTTATTGAAGCTGGGATTCATAGTCCTGACTATCTTTGTCGGAGGGTTTCTGTCATACGGAGAGCTCGGCGGCTGGCAGGGGTTGCATCACACTTTTCCTGCCTATCCCTGGTTCAGTCTTTTTGGCAGGGGCTGGGAAGACGGCCTGTTCAGTTTGGTGTCCATGATTGTGGGCGTCATTTCCACGCAAAGTTATGTGCAGGCGATTTTTTCTGCCAAAGACAGCAAAACGGCTGCAAAAGGCTGTGCTGCCGCAGCCTGCATCATTATTCCGATTGGGCTGCCGTCCGTATTGATAGGGATGTTTATGCATGTGCAGCACCCTGAAATAAATTCCATCGACGCCCTGCCCTTATATATGCTGTATTATCTGCCGGATTGGCTGGGGGGCATAGGGTTGGGTGCTCTGTTACTGTCGGCCCTGGGTTCCATTGCCGGCTTGGCGCTGGGCATCGGTACCATGATTTCCCGTGACTTGGTAAAAAATTTCTGGTGCAATGCCAACCAGGTAAACCTTCTGTGGACAAACCGCTTTTGTGTGTTGCTGGTGACGATATGCGCCATTGTCTTTGTATTCTTTCATCTGCATTCTTCCGTGCTGGAATGGAATTATCTGTCTATGGCTCTTAGAGGCAGCGGTATTTTCCTGCCGTTGACTTTTGCCGTGTTCTTTGCTGGTAAGATACAGTCCAAAGCTGGCCTTGCAGCTATATTTTTCGGCATCTTGGTTTCCTGCCTGTGGAGTATCTTCCCGCCGCTGAAATTTAACGCCTTGTTTCCGGCACTGGCCTGCAATCTGTTTTTCCTTTTGCCGGGACTTACCTATTACTATAAACACAGGCACTGAGAACAGCGCCTGACTGATTTTGCTTAACAGAGGTTTTTATGGAGAAAAAATTTACTCATTTGCATGTACATACGGAATACAGTCTTTTGGACGGAGCCTCTAAGATTACTGATTTGCTGGGCTATGCCAAAGAACTGGGAATGGACAGCATCGCTATCACTGACCACGGCGTTATGTACGGCGTAATTGATTTTTACCAGGAAGCAGTCAAACAAGGCCTCAAACCAATTATTGGCTGCGAAGTATATGTGGTAGACGATCATCTGGAAAAGAACAATCGCAGTATGCATCATTTAATCCTGCTGGCTGAAAATAATACTGGCTATCATAATCTGATGAAGATAGTTTCCAAAGGGCAGCTGGAGGGATTTTATTATAAGCCGCGTGTGGACAAGGACATCCTGCGTCAGAATTCTGAGGGGCTTATCTGTCTGAGCGCCTGCATTATCGGCGAAGTACCTGCCTATATTCTGCAGGATAATATGGACGGAGCCAGACGGGCTGTCAGTGAGTATATAGATATTTTCGGTAAGGAGAATTATTTCCTTGAAATCCAGGATCACAGCCTGCCGGAAGATAAGAAAATTAACCGCGGTTTAAAACTGTTGGCAGAGGAGTTTGGACTGGGGCTTGTCGCTACTAACGACTTGCATTATGTAAGGAAAAAAGATGCCGAAGCTCAGGACGTGTTGATGTGCATCCAGACTAACAGCACGGTGGATGCGCCCGAACGTATGCGCTTTCCTAATGATGAGTTTTATCTGAAAAGCTATGAAGAAATGGCAGAGCTGTTCAGCGATTGCCCGGAGGCGCTGACAAATACGCAGCTGATAGCTGAGCGCTGTCATGTGGAGCTGGAGTTTGGTAAGCTGTTGCTGCCGGAATTTCCTATCCCGGAAGGTTTTGTTGATGCTAATGAATATTTATTGTATTTGTGTCGTGAAGCTATTCCTGCCAAGTATGGGGCGGATAGTGAAGAAGTTTTAAAGCGGCTTGATTTTGAGCTTGATATCATCAGGACGATGGGTTATTCCTGTTACTTCCTCATCGTATGGGATTTTATCGACTATTGTAAAAAACATGATATACCTGTAGGCCCTGGCAGGGGCAGTGCTGCAGGCAGTATTGTCGCTTATCTTTTGGGGATTACCAATATAGACCCGTTGAAATATCACCTGCTGTTTGAACGTTTTTTAAATCCTGAACGTGTCAGTATGCCGGATATAGATACAGATTTTTGTTACGTGAAACGTGACCAGGTGCTGGATTATGTGGTGCGGCGCTATGGGCAGGAACGCGTAGCTCAGATTATTACTTTCGGTACCTTGCAGGCCAGGGCGGCGGTACGTGATGTAGGACGCGCGTTAGGGATGACCTATGGCGCGGTAGACGAAGTCGCTAAGAAGATTCCACGTGAGTTGGGAATAACTTTAGATAAGGCTTTAGCCGGCAATAACGATTTGCATGATTTGTATGAGCAAAACGAAGAAGTACATCGTCTTATCGACCTGGCAAAGAGCGTGGAAGGTATGCCTCGTAACGCAGGTACCCATGCGGCCGGCGTTATTATCGCACCGCAGGATCTTAAGGATTATGTGCCGCTGCAGCTGGGCAGTGAAGGCTCGGTCATTACTCAGTATGATAAAGATAAGGTGGAAAATCTCGGTCTGCTGAAAATGGATTTCCTGGGGCTGCGTACTCTGACCGTTATCGGTGATACGATTCGGTTTATTGCCGAGACTACTGGAGAGAAAATAGATATTGATAATATACCACTGGCTGATAAAAAAACTTGCAGGATGCTTTGTGACGGTGATACCTACGGCGTATTCCAGCTGGAATCCGCCGGTATTACCAAGCTGGTCATGGATTTGGCGCCAGAAAGCTTCGAGGACTTGATCCCGCTGGTGGCTTTGTATCGTCCGGGGCCGCTGGGAACAGGTATGGCCGAAGATTTTATTGCAGGCAGGCACGGACGCAGGACTGCGCAGATACTGCATCCGTTAATGGAGCCCATTCTTGCCGATACTTACGGCGTCATCCTTTATCAGGAGCAGGTAATGCAGATTACTTCCGTATTGGCGGGTTTTACGCTGGGACAGGCAGATATCCTGCGGCGCGCTATGGGCAAAAAGAAAGCTAAGGAACTGGATTCCATGCGTGAAGCCTTTATCCAGGGGGCACGCAAGATCAATAATATTTCCGAAGAGCTCAGCGACAGAATATTTTCCTTGCTGCAGCATTTTGCCGGTTATGGATTCAATAAATCTCACTCGGTAGCCTATGCCTTGGTTGCTTATCAGACAGCTTACCTTAAAGCGCATTGGCCGGCCCAGTATATGGCGGCGTTTTTGAACAGCATCATCAGTGATGCCGATAAGCTCAGCTGGTATATTTCTATCTGCCGCAATGCTAACATCCAGATTTTACCTCCGGATGTTAATGAAAGCGGTTTTGATTTTACCGTTCATAAAGGAAATTCTATCCGTTTCGGACTGGCCGGCATCAAAAGCGCCGGGGAAGCGGCTGTCAAGGAAATTATCCGGGCCCGTGCAGAAGGTGGAGAATTTACCGGTCTGGTTGATTTCTGCAGGCGCGTGAATATGCGGCTGGTAAACAAAAGAGTAGTGGAAAACCTCATAAAATGCGGAGCTATGGATTCTTTCGGGGCCAAGCGGTCTCAGCTGCTGGCCATTGCCGAACAGGCAGAGGATCTTGGCGCCAGCTATCAGAAAGATTATGCCTGCGGACAGATGGGGCTTTTTGACGACAGCGAAGACAGTTTTACAGAAATAAACGATATTAAGCTACCTGACTTAGAGGAAATGCCGCGCGCTAATGTATTGCAGAATGAAAAAGAACTGATCGGCTTTTATGTGACAGGACATCCGCTGGACGAATATAAAGAAGTGCTGAGCAAGTATACGCCTCTTTACTGGCTGCAAAATGAAAATAATGTTGCAGACGGACAACATATAAATGTAGCCGGTATTATCTCTGAGTGTGTGATTAAGACGACTAAGAGAGGCGATACCATGGCTGTGCTGACCTTAGAGGACTATACTGGACGTATAGAAGTCTTGGTGTTCCCGACCGTTTATCATTCCTGCCTGAAAGAGATGTACAAAGAAAATATTGTAATTGTCGAAGGACGCATGAATATAGATGAACGCAGCAGGAGCGTTAATGCTGCCAAGGTTGTCAAGCTCAGCAAGAGCGCAGGCGAAGTAAGAATAAAGATAGCGCCTTATTTGGAAAACCCGCTGGTGCAGCGGGAGCTTGCCAAAGTATTCAGCCGTTTCAGGGGCAATGACGTGGTTTATCTGCATTTGCAGGGCTCGCGTAAAGTAATTAAAACCAATCCTTCTTTCTGGGTAGACAGTACTGCAGAAGGTTTTAAAGCAGCGATTGAAAAAGTTTTGGGTGAGAATTGTTTTCTTTAAAGAAGAAAATATTAGGTATACTTGCAAGTATAACTGTAAAAATGTTACAATAAAGAGAAAATATTTTGTTAGTATGCGCAAGGAGGTTGCTCATGAATATTATAGTTTGTCTTAAACAAGTACCGGATACAGAAGCGGTAAAATTAAATCCAGAAACCAATACTTTAGTGCGTGACGGTGTAGAAAACATCATGAATCCTTTTGACAGACAGGCGTTGGAAACCGCGCTGATGCTGAAGGATAAAGAAGGTGCCAAGGTTACCGTACTTACTATGGGTCTGCCGCAGGCAACTGATATTTTAAAAGAAGCTATCGCTATGGGTGCTGACGACGGTATTCTGCTGAGCGACCGTGCGCTGGCCGGCTCCGATACACTGGCTACCAGTATCGCCCTGGCGGCCGCTGTAAAACATATCGGCGGTTATGACCTGGTAATGTGCGGTAAGCAGGCTGTTGACGGCGATACTGCGCAGGTTGGTCCTGAAATGGCAGAACATCTGGGTATTCCTCAGATTACCGGCGCTTTGAAAGTCGAGTTTGCTGACGGCAGATTTGTTGTTGTACGCGAAAATGAAAGCAGCGTGCAGACTCTCGCCTGCGCTGCTCCGCTTTTGGTAACTGTTACCAGGGCTGAAAAAGAGCCGCGCTTTGCCAGCATCAAAGGTAAAATGAAAGCGCGCAAGGCTGTTATTTCCACTCTGACGGTAGCTGATTTGGCTATTGACACCAAGCTTGTCGGCCTTTCCGGTTCTCCTACTAAGGTAAAAAAGGTATTCACACCTGAAGTACCAGTAGTGGAAAGTGAAATTATCAACGAAGAAGATACTGATAAAGCTGTAGATATGTTATTTGACAAGCTTGTTGAAGCTAAAATTATTACTCGCTGAGGTGAAAGAAAATGGCAGTTTTTGTAGATAGAGAAAAATGTATAGGTTGTGAATCCTGCGTAGCAGTGTGCCCGGTAGGAGCTTTGAGTATGCAAGACGGTAAAGCGGCTGTGGACGCCGAGCAATGTATTTCCTGCGGCGCCTGCATTAACGAATGCCCGGTGGAAGCTATTTCCCGCGAAGCGGTTGTGCGTGAAGTAAAAAATAATGAAGGCAGCGACCTGTGGGTCATGGCTGAACTGGAAGACAGCGAGCCTGTCGGCGTTACTTATGAACTGCTGGGAGTAACTGCAGAGCTGGCAAAAAAAGCCGGTGAAAAATGCTGCGCCGTTCTGATTGCTGCTGATGCTGCCGATATTCCGCAGAAGCTGATTGCGGCAGGTGCAGACAAAGTATATGTTATTACTGACAGTCGTTATGCTGACTATAATACAGATTTATATACAGATGCTTTCTGCCAGCTGGCAGAAGCCTATAAGCCTAATGCAGTGCTGTTCGGCGCTACTGCAGACGGACGTGATTTTGCTCCCCGCGTAGCAGCAAGACTGCATACCGGCCTGTGCGCAGACTGCACTGCCCTGGACATTGCAGCGGAAAACAATATTGTTGAATGGACTCGTCCGGCCTTGGGCGGCAATATCCTTGCTACCATCCTCTGTGACGAGCATCGTCCGCAGATGGGCACCGTGCGTCCTAAAGTCTTCAAAGCTGCCGCTGCTGACGCATCCCGTACCGGCGAGATTATCAGCTTTACCGTTCAAGATGTTAAAGCATCCTCAGTAGAATTGCTGCACAAAGAAGCTTTAACAACAAGCGGTTCTATAAAAATTGAAGACGCAGAAGTAATCTGCTCCGGCGGACGCGGTATGGGTTGTGTTGATAACTTCAAGCTGCTGGAAGAATTGGCAGCTCTGTTTGAAAATGGCGCTATTGCCGGTTCTCGTGCCGTAGTTGACGAAGGTTGGATCGGACACGGTCAGCAGGTAGGTCAGTCCGGCAAGACTGTAACTCCGAAGATTTATTTTGCCTGCGGTATTTCTGGTGCTATCCAGCATATTTCCGGTATGAACGCTTCAGATATCATTATTGCCATCAATAAAGACGCTAATGCGCCTATCTTCAAGATTGCACAGTATGGCATCGTCGGTGATATTAAGGAAATCCTGCCTAAGCTGATTGCCAAAATCAAAGCCTATAAAGAAGCCTGAGTTTTGCCGGAGGAAGCTTCCCATGTGGAAAGTTGTATATATTGAGCAAAATGAAGAGAATGCGGAAAAAATAAAAGAAATGCTTACGGCCAACGGGTTCCTGATCAGGGTAAAGGCGGCCGGAGGCAAGCATAATAAAGCTTATGAAATATGTGTTCCGTTTTCAGAAGCGGAAGACGCTTACGAAGTTCTTTGCGAGCATAAATTTAAAGGTTAGCGGGGATTTCTGTTATGAAAAAAACTAAAATTATCTGTACAGTTGGTCCCAGTACCGACGATGTTGGCCTGCTGGAAAAGATGCTGTATGCCGGTATGGACTTAGCGCGTTTTAATTTTTCTCACGGCTCGCATCAGGATCATGCAGCCAGATTGCAGCTGGTAAGAGAAGCGGCTGCTAAAGCCGGCAAGACTGTGGCTTGTATTGCCGATACCAGAGGGCCGGAAATGCGGCTGGGAAATTTTGCTGCTGGTAGTGTCTACTTGCAGGAAGGTGCAGAATTTTCTCTGACTACAGAAGAAATTATAGGCAACGAAAAAATTGCTTCGGTAAATTATGCCGGATTGCCTGCTGAAGTAGGATGCGGCAGTAAGATATTATTGTCAGACGGTTTACTTTCTTTAGAAGTGACTGGTATTGAAGACAATATTATCCATACCAAAGTAACTCACGGCGGTGAGCTGAGCTCACGCAAACGCGTGGCTTGCCCGGGTATAGAACTGCAGCTGCCTTTCCTTTCCGAACAGGATAAGGCTGATATATGTTTTGCAGCCAGAAATGACATGGATTATATTGCCGCTTCTTTTGTGCAGAAAGCCGACGATGTGCTGGCTATCCGCAAGGTTTTGGAAAAAGAAGGCTCGTCTATGGGTATCATTTCCAAAATTGAGAATGAAGCTGGCGTAAGGCACATTGAAGAAATAATCAATGTATCTGACGGTATAATGGTTGCCAGAGGGGATCTCGGAGTGGAAATTCCCTACGAGGTTGTACCGCTGGTACAGAAAGAAATCATTGCTGCCTGCAACAGGGCCGGCAAACCGGTAGTTACAGCGACGCAGATGCTGGAAAGTATGATGCACAGCTATCGTGCTACCCGTGCAGAAGCCAGCGATGTAGCTAATTCTATTTTTGACGGAACCGATGTCATTATGCTGAGCGGTGAAACTGCTTCCGGAAAATATCCTTTGGAAGCAGTGCAGACCATGGCCAAGATTGCGGAGCGCACGGAGGCTGCTCTTGATTATGCTGCCATTTTCCGTAAGAAAGGCATCAGTGACAGTATTCATGCTACAGATGCGATCAGTCATGCTACGGTGCAGATTGCGCAGGAATTGCAGGCCGATAATATCCTGACCATTACCGAAACAGGTTTTACGGCCAGAATGATTGCCAAATACAAACCTCAGGCGCCGGTTATCGCAGTATCGCGCCTGCCTGAAAAGGTGCGGGCTATGCAGCTGTATTGGGGCGTACAGCCATTACTGGGGCCGTCTTCAGACAGCACGGATGAGATAATCGACCTGTCGTTGGAATGTGCTTTACAGCATAATGTTATTAAGGATGGTTCCTGTGTGGTGATTACTGCAGGCGTGCCGGTAGGTATGACTGGCAGTACCAATTTAATCAAGGTGGTTAATGTGGGCAATAAACTGGTAGCAGGTACCGGCATCGGCAGAGTATCTGTCAGCGGCAAAGTTTGCCGGGCTGTGAGTGCGGCTGATTTTACCGAAAAGCTGCAGCAGGGTGATATTCTGGTGGTAGATATATTGGATGACGAATTTGTTGCTGCTGCTTCCAAAAAGGCGGCGGCAATTATTGCGCAGGAAGGCGGTCTTACTTCAACAACGGCGATTGTCGGCGTAACCTGCGGAATACCGGTTATCGTAGGAGCTGCCGCTGCAGTCGATATCCTGCGTGACGGTCAGCTGGTGACAGTGGATACTGTTTCAGGAGTTGTTTACGAAGGAAAAATAAATTTGTAAGCTGGCGGTGAAGTTATGGAAAAGACTGATTTAGATATAACTGTTACGGAAACTGATAAGTGGCAGTATATTTTAGAGCAGTCTTTTTCTGCTTTACATAAGGCTGTAGCTGATGATAGGCCGCAACATATCCAACAGATAAGCTTGTATGGATGTCTGGCGTTGAAATACGCTTCGGAAGATTATGCAGTACAATGTTTCCGGCAGCTGCTGGAAGCAGCAGATAATTCTGATGATTCCATGACGGTGCTTTTGTCGTTGAGAGATATGCTGGCAATGGCTGCTCGGCTGAGAAAAAAAGAGTTATTTTGCAGTTGGCTGCAGCAGGCGCAAGGCTTTATTAAAGTTGTGATTGCAGACAGAGAAAAACCAGATGCGCTGAGCAATTTTTTGCTGAGCATTACGTTTATTGTCTGTGACAGAAAGCTTACAGCTGCTTTTGCGTATATAAGGCGTTTGATGGTATGTTTCGTCAGCTGCACGATCAATAAGGCTGTACTGACGCAATTTATCAGTGAATGGACCAGCTTGGTTGCCCAAATGGTCAGAAGACAATGGTTTGAAGTCAGTGACTTTTTATTGTTGAGCCTGTTTGAGGCTTTATGGCGGAAAAAAGACAGCAGCCTGCTTAACAGCGTATTACTGCAGCTGCAGCTGCATTTGCAGATGTATTGCCGCTGGGACGGTGTGGAGAACGCCTTTGCAGCATACAGGAAATTACAGTATTTCTATTTTATCCTCATTGATTATGCAGGAAAATCTGGCTTCAGTGAAAGTTTGCGGTGTCAATATCTGCGGGCGGTGCTGCTTAATATTCGCGATCTTATTGCCAATATGGCACGTGCAACGATGCAGGATGAACTGAAGATTATCAGGCAATGGCATGATTGGTTGCTGCAGGACGCCGGAGAGAGAATGAAGCAGCGCGTGTTACTGCTGCTCCAGCTGGAGATTGCCTATTGGAGCAGGACTAAGCCCAAGACAAGCAGAAAACAGCTGACATATCTGGAGGATTTACTGCAGCCTGATTTACTTGATGATACATATTGTAAGCTTTTATTATCAATAAGCTGACATTTTTTTATAAAAAAAAGGAAAATACAGTATTGAGATAGAAGTCTAATAAGATATCAGAATTTTTATTTAATACTGATGATATATATTGTACAGAGAGGTAGAAAAATGGCTAAAATAGTTGTTATCGGCAGTTGCAATATAGATGTTACAGTAGAGTGTGACAGATGGGCCAAGCCCGGCGAAACAATTTTCGGCAACCGTTTGATTGTTTCTCCCGGAGGCAAGGGTGCCAACCAGGCTGTGGCAGCAGCGCGTTTAGGGGCAGATGTTACCATGGTGGGCTGCGTAGGTGATGATGTCTACGGTGAAATGATTATCAAAAATCTGCAGCAAAACGGTATTGATACAGAATTTGTCAAAGTGCTGCCAGGTGAAAACAGCGGTACTGCTCATATTACTGTTGCTGAAGATGATAACACGATAATTGTAATCAAGGCTGCCAACGATTTGGTTGATGCGGAGCTGATAGACCAGGCCGAAGCAAAAATCAAGGAAGCGGATCTTGTTTTACTGCAGCATGAAATTCCTTTTGCCGCTATCGCTTATGCGATTGAAAAATGTTGGCGGCTGGGTGTGCCAGTATTGCTCAATCCGGCTCCTGTTGCGCCTGTTCCGCAGGAACTTTTGGAAAAAGTTACCTACCTTACGCCTAATGAACATGAAGCAGCAATACTGTTTGAGAATATGGCGACCGAAGCGATTCTGAGCCGTTATGCCGGCAAGGTACTGATGACCTTGGGCAGCAGAGGAGTTGCTTATTATGAGAATGGAAAAGTACAGATTGTGCCGGCTTTCAAGGTGACACCGGTGGATACTACCGGCGCAGGAGATACTTTTAACGGCGCTTTTGCTGTGGCGCGTGCGGCAGGCAAGGATATGGCTGACAGCGTCCGTTTTGCGAATGCGGCAGCAGCTGTTTCCGTGCAGAAAATCGGTGCGCAGGGCGGTATGCCTTATTTAAAAGAAGTAGAGGAGATGCTTTAAGATGCAGAAAGTTGGTATTTTAAATAGCTCTATAGCCAAAGTGTTGGCAGACCTTGGGCATACAGACACCATCGTCATCGGTGACTGCGGCTTGCCGGTACCGGCAGGCGTGCCGAAAATTGATTTGGCACTGAAATGGGGAACGCCTTCTTTTATGGAAGTTGTAAGCGAAGTAGCAAAATATATGGAAATTGAGAAGGTGGAGGTTGCTGCAGAAATACAGGAGAAAAATCCCGACGTGTACGCAGCGCTGAAAGAACTTTTCCCGCAGCAGCAATGGATCATAGATAAGGATCACGAAGCATTTAAGGCGGCTACTGCTAAAGCGAAAGCAGTAATTCGCACGGGCGAGATTACACCTTATGCGAATATAATCCTTCACAGTAATGTAATTTTTTAATAAGGCAGGAACCAACATGGAGATTGAATTAAGAAATATCCATAAAGCTTTTGGCAGCAATGAAGTTTTAAAGGGTGTCAATTTAAAACTGAAAAGCGGCGAAGTACATGCTTTGATGGGAGAAAATGGCGCCGGTAAATCTACGTTGATGAATATACTGACGGGTTTGCATAAACAGGATAAAGGCTCAGTTTTTGTTGACGGGCAGGAAATGCACTTTAAAAACCCGGTTGATGCGGAAAAATACGGTATTGCCTTTATCCATCAGGAACTAAATATCTGGCCTAATCTTTCCATACTGGAGAATCTATTTTTGATGCACAGTATTACCAATAAGTTTGGTATGTTGGATTTTCAGAAGATGCGTCAGATTGCTGAAGAAAAATGCCGGGAAATACATATCGAGCTGCCTTTGGACATGGAAGCAGGCGAGTGTTCCGTGGGACAGCAGCAAATGACGGAGATTGTCCGCAACCTGTTGCTGGATGCCAAGGTAGTAATTATGGACGAGCCTACCGCGGCTCTTACTGACCGCGAAACAGAAAAACTGTTTGAGGTTATGAAATCACTGAAAAAACGCGGTGTAGCCATGGTTTATATCTCACACCGTATGGAAGAGGTATTTAATAACTGCGATGTGATTACCGTAATGCGAGACGGTATTTCCGTAGATACCAGGCCTGTGAACGAATATGGTCTTGATGAAATTGTCCGCGATATGGTTGGCCGTTCTATAACGGAATTTTATCCTGAACGGCGTAATCTGCCGGGAGAAATAATTATGGAAGTTAAAAACTTTAACCAGCCCGGTGTTTTCCATGATGTCAACTTCAATCTGAAAAAAGGTGAGATCCTCGGTATCGCCGGATTGATGGGCAGCGGCAGGACAGAAATCATGCGTGCCATCTTCGGTGTGGACAAATGCGAAAGCGGCGAGGTTTTCTTTAAAGGGCAGAAATTGAAGATTGAAAAGCCGGAAGATGCTATTAAGGCGGGCTTCGGCTTCATTACCGAAAACAGAAAGACGGAAGGCCTGATTCTTGATTTTTCTATCATGCGCAATATTGCTTTGCCGAGTATAGATGAGTTTGCCAGAAAGAGCATCATAGATTATAAGCGGGTGAATGAATTTTCGCATGGCCTGGCTGATAAGCTGGGCGTCAAGGCGCATACGCTGGATTTGGAAGCTGGTGCGCTGTCCGGCGGTAATCAGCAGAAGGTAGTTATTGCCAAATGGGTCGGGATGAATCCTGATGTCATCATTATGGATGAGCCTACCCGCGGTATCGACGTAGGTGCGAAAAGAGATATCTATGAGTTGATGAATGAACTGACAGCCAGCGGGGTATCCATCATCATGGTTTCTTCCGAATTGCCTGAGGTCTTGGGGATGAGCGACCGTATCCTGGTTATCCATGAAGGTAAGATTGCTGGAGAGCTGATGAGCAGTGAAGCAACTCAGGAAAAAATTATGTCACTTGCAACGGGAGGTTTGTAATTTATAATGGATGTGAAAGCTATAATAAAAAAATCCGGTTCACTAATCGGATTGGTGGTGTTATTTGTTGTTATTGCCTGCCTGAACAGCAGCTTTATTGATCCTGGCAACCTGAAAAACCTGCTGCGTCAGGTATCCATTAACGCGCTTATTTCTTTCGGTATGACTTTTGTTATTCTGACCGGCGGCATCGACCTGTCTGTGGGCAGTATCTTGGCTTTATCCAGCGCTCTTATGGGAAGTTTTATCGTCGGTGGTTTAGATCCTATTCTGGGTATCGTACTTGCCTGCCTGATCGGCGCTGCGCTTGGTGCCGTTAACGGCCTGGTAATCACCTACGGCAAGGTTGCGCCTTTTATAGCCACTTTAGCTACTATGACTATTTTCAGAGGTATGACTCTGGTTTATACCAACGGAAATCCTATCAGCGGCCTTACTGAAAATGAAGCTTTTCTGAACTTTGGTCAAGGTTATTTCCTGGAACTGCCGGTACCTGCGGTGATGATGCTGATTATGTTCGGCATTCTGTACTTCATCCTGCATAAGACTCCTTTGGGACGTAAGACTTATGCTGTCGGCGGCAATGAAAAGGTTTCTTATATTGCCGGTATCAAGATTAATAGAATCAAGATTTTTGCTTATACTATTACTGGTATGCTGTGCGGTATGGCCGGCGCTATTTTGACCAGCCGTCTGAACAGCGCTCAGCCTACAGCCGGTACAGGTTATGAACTTGACGCCATTGCTGCCGTAGTATTGGGCGGTACCAGCCTTTCCGGCGGCAAAGGACGTATTGTTGGCACCCTGGTCGGCGCGCTTATTATCGGTACTTTGAATAATGGTCTGAATATCCTTAATGTATCCAGCTTTTATCAACAAGTTGTCAAAGGTATAGTTATTTTGCTTGCTGTTCTTATGGACCGCAAAAAATCTTAGGAGGAATTTCATCTAATGAAAAAACTTTTATTGGTTATGATCGCTATTGTTGCTATGGCTATGATGATTGTAGGCTGCAGCAGTGGCGAGAAAAAAGAAGCTAAACCTGCCGACGGCAAAAATATTACCATCGGTTTCTCTGTTTCCACTCAGAACAATCCCTTCTTCGTTACTTTGCGTAATGGCGTAGAAGCTAAAGCCAAAGAATTGGGTGTTAACGTAAAAATCGTTGACGCGCAAAACGATCCTGCTAAACAGGCTAATGATATTGCTGACCTGCTGCAGCAGAATATCAGCGTATTGCTGGTTAACCCGGTTGACTCTGCGGCAATCTCCACTTCTGTAAAAGCTGCTAACAAAGCAAATATTCCTGTTATTTGCTTAGACCGCAGTGCTGACGAAGGGAAAGTAACTTCTCTGGTTGCTTCCGATAACGTAAAAGGCGGCGAAATGGCTGCTGAATATATCGTTAAGAAACTGGGCGAAAAAGTTAAAGTCGCTGAACTGGAAGGTATTCCCGGCGCCAGCGCTTCTCGTGAACGCGGCGAAGGTTTCCACAAAGTAGCCGATCAGAAGCTCACTGTTGTTGCTAAACAATCTGCTGATTTTGACAGAAGCAAAGGCTTGACTGTAGCAGAAAACATGCTGCAGGCAAATCCTGACATCCAGGCTATTTTCGCTCAAAATGACGAAATGGCTTTAGGCGCTATTGAAGCTGCTAAGAGCGCTAATAAGAAAGTATTTATCGTTGGCTTTGACGGTACCGCTGACGGCGTAAAAGCTGTTGAAAACGGCACCATGTCCGCTACTATTGCTCAGCAGCCGGACATTATGGGTCAACAGGGCGTAGAAGTTGCTGTAAAAGCTGCTAAAGGCGAAAAAGTTGATGCTAAAGTTTCTGCTCCGTTAAAACTTGTTGAAAAAAAATAACTTATCCATAATACTTTGACAACTTGTAAATCTAAAAAAGCACCTGCCATTTGGCAGGTGCTTTTTGCGTATATAGGAAAGTTGTTCAGAAAAATTGCTTTGGAAGTATGGTTGTAAAAATAAATGACAGACAACTGTAAGTTATCTGTCATTTATATATAGTTTTTATTAAATGACTACAATATTATACTAAATTTTCTTTAATCCGTTTTGAGTTTTTAATTTCAAAATAACCGCAATCAACAGGCTGAGTACGAAACAGCCGGAGAAGAAATAAAGAGTGATAGAGTAGCTGTTAGTAGTTTCCTTGATCCAGGACAGCAGCAATGGTCCGGCGATACCAGCCAGACCCCAGGCAGTGAGGATACGGCCGTGGATGGCGCTGAGCTGTTTGGTACCGAATAAATCGCTGAGATATGCCGGCATACAGGAAAAACCGCCGCCGTAGCAAGTGATGATAAGGAAAATCAGCGCTTGGAACAGGAAGCTGTCGGTAACACTGGCGAGCAGATAGAACGCGATTATTTCCAGTAAAAAGAACAGGATGTAGGTATTACGTCTGCCGATATAATCAGAAATAGTGGACCAAACGATACGGCCAAGACCGTTAAGCAGACCGATAATGCCGACCATGGAGGCTGCTGCCAGCGGCGTCATGTGGATGACTTCCTGGGCCATGGGAGATGCTACTGCAAGTAAGCCGATGCCGCAGGTAATATTGGTAAAGAAAATCCACCATAAAGCATAAAACTGCCAAGTTTTCATAGCTTCGTTAACAGTGTACTGTGACTGACTGGCAGCTGGCACAGAGGCAAGTTTAGCTTTAGCTTCGGTTATGGGAGCGGCTTGCGGCGGCTCCAGGTACAGTGAGGAAGCTGTCATTACTACCATGTAAACACAGCCGAGGATGATAAAATTATTGATAAGTCCGTATTTAGCAATCAACAGCTGCATGACGGGGCCGGCAATGAGGCTGGCAAAACCAAAGCCCATAATAGCCAGACCGGTGGCCAGGCCGCGGTTATTGGGAAACCATTTTACCAAGGTAGAAACAGGAGTTATATAACCTGTGCCCAGTCCGATGCCGCCGATAACACCGTAAAACAGATACATCAGTGATAAGCTATGCTGGGAAAGAGCAAAGGCGGTGCCCAGCATACCGATACCGAAAAAGACAGTAGATACAAGGCCGCTGCGGCGCGGACCGTGCTTTTCAACGTAACTGCCTAAGAAACCGGCAGAAAGGCCAAGAAACAATATGGCCAGGGAGAAAGTCCAGGTAGTTTCCTGCAGGGTAAAGCCCATTGACTGCATAATAGGCTTAGTAAGGACGCTCCAGGCGTAAACACTGCCTATGCAGATATGGATTCCGATAGCTGACAGAACGATGAGCCATTTGTTTTTTTTCATTATCAAAACCTCTTTCTGTTCATAGTTTTTTGACCGGAAGAAAAACAAAAACCATCCGGGTCAAATGAGATTGCCCAGACGGTCGGCAGTGTTCATGGAGCAGTACATGTGGTCAATTCCACTTATCCGTCAGTCCTGCACCAGAATGTTGAATTGTAATTCATATTATAAAGGTTTTTTCAGAGATGTCAAGCAAAATATAACAATATTTTGCATCGAAAAAAGTATAAAACACTATATGTAGGATGATGAAATGTTTGACAGGCAGATAAGAAACAAGTATACTTATAAATAAGCCGTCAGGCTGATAAAGAAAATATTGCAGACTGAGAGTGAGCGTAAGTTCATGAAGGGGTACACCACCACGGGTGTAGATTCTTCATGGACTTTTTTGTTTTACAGGAGGTAAAAAGATGCTGGTCATAGTCAATGGAGAAAAAGTATTTTTGTCTGCACAGTTGTCTATTGCAGAGTTTTTGCAGCAGCAAGACTATCGGACAGAACGGATAGTAACGGAACTTAACGGCAGAATCGTCAGCAGAGAAAGCTATGGAGGCATATTGCTGAAGGATGGAGATAAGCTGGAAATTGTGAGTTTTGTAGGCGGAGGCTGATTGTAATGACAGACATTAGCGGATTTAGAACAAGCCTCGCCGACAGGCATGGAGCTGAATTTGCCGTAAGGATGAGGCAGGCACGCGTTGCAGTAGCTGGTTTGGGCGGACTTGGCAGCAATATCGCCATAATGTTAGTGCGGATGGGAGTAGAGCGGCTGCACTTGATTGATTATGACAGGGTGGAGCTGAGCAATTTAAACAGGCAGCAGTACGCGTTTGGCGATATCGGCAGGTATAAAGCAGAGGTGTTGCAAGAACAGTTGCTGGGGATAAATCCTTATGCAGCGATAAAAACAGACTGCCTGCGCCTTAATGCCGACAATATGGCAGAAGTATTTGCCGAAGATGATATTATCTGCGAAGCTTTGGATGCAGCAGAATGCAAAGCGTTGCTGGTGGATACCCTGATGACGAAGTATACAGATAAGAAGGTAGTGGCAGCTTCGGGGATGGCAGGATTGGGCAGCGCTAATGAGATTGTTACCCGTAAGCTCAACGGCAGATTGTATATCTGCGGCGACGGACGAAGCGACTGTGCCGATATGCCGCTGACTGCGGCGAGGGCGGCAGTTTGTGCCGGACATCAGGCCCAGACTGTGTGCAGGCTTATATTAGGATTGGAGTGATATTTTATGCAGGAAGATTTTTGGGAATTAGGCGGCAGAAAATTTTCGTCGCGTTTTATCTTAGGTTCTGGAAAATATTCTTTGAAATTGATTAAGGCTGCAGTGGAAGAAGCTGGCGCTGAAATGGTCACCCTGGCCCTGCGCCGTGCTAATGGCGGGCAATTAGACAATATTCTGGACTATATCCCGGAAAATGTAGTGCTGCTGCCCAATACCTCCGGGGCCCGCAATGCGGAGGAAGCAGTACGTATCGCCAGGATGGCCCGCGAGTTATGCCGTACTGATTTTATCAAGATAGAGGTGATTAAGGATAGCAGGTATTTGCTGCCGGATAATTATGAAACAATAAAAGCCACAAAAATTCTGGCACAGGAAGGTTTTGTCGTCATGCCCTATATGTATCCTGATTTGCAGGCAGCCAGGGAAATGTGCGCTGCTGGTGCAGCTTGTATTATGCCGCTGGGTGCGCCAATCGGCTCTAATAAAGGACTGGCTACGAAGGAGTTTATTCAGCTTCTGATCGATGAAATAGATTTGCCGGTTATTGTGGATGCCGGTATCGGCAGGCCGTCACAAGCCTGCGAAGCCATGGAGATGGGGGCGGCGGCGGTAATGCTCAATACGGCGATTGCTACTGCTGGAGATATACCGCTTATGGCGGCGGCGTTTAAAGCAGCCGTAATAGCTGGCAGGCAAGCGTATTTAGCCGGACTGGGCGCTGTTTGCGATACAGCCAGGGCTTCTTCGCCGCTGACAGGCTTTCTGCATGATTAGGAGGAGCATATGGAAGATAAATTTTTCAATGCAAGTATTTATGATGCCCAGGCCAAAGAATATGCGCAAAATTGCAGGACAGACCATATGCAGTATCTGCCGGATATGGAAATTATTGACTCGGATCTGCTGGAGCGGGTAACGGCGGCAAGAAATAATTGCCAGTGGCAGCAGTATACTATTATGGAAGTAAAAAGAGCGTTAGCCAAAGGCAAACGCAGTATAGAAGATTTTAAGGCGCTGCTGTCACCGGCGGCGCTCGAGTGCCTGGAAGAGATAGCGGCAGCGGCGCAGCGGGAAAGAAAACGCTATTTCGGCAATTCAGTCAATATCTTTACGCCGCTGTATCTGGCAAATTATTGTGAAAATTACTGCGTTTACTGTGGATTTAACTGTCATAATAAAATTCAGCGTGCCAAGCTTACTAACGAGCAGATGGAGCAGGAGATGCAGACAATAGCGTCTACCGGTATGCAGGAAATACTGCTTCTGACGGGAGAGAGCAGGAAGATGTCCGATATAGAGTATATTGGCGCGGCTTGTCGGATGGCTGCTAAATATTTTAAGGTAGTAGGTTTGGAAATTTATCCAGTCAATAGTGATGAGTATCGTTATTTACATCGTTGCGGCGCAGATTATGTGACGGTATTTCAGGAAACTTATAACAGCGTTAAATACGAACAATTACATCTTGCCGGGCATAAACGCATTTTTCCCTATCGCTTTTACGCGCAGGAACGAGCGTTAAGGGGAGGAATGCGCGGCGTTGGTTTTGCGGCGCTGCTGGGTCTTGATGATTTTCGCAGCGACGCGTTGGCGACAGGCTTACATGCCTATCTGTTGCAGCGGAAGTATCCCCATGCAGAAATAAGTATTTCCTGTCCGCGTCTGCGTCCCATTATCAATAATGATAAGATTGAGCCGCTGGATGTGCATGAGCGGCAGCTGCTGCAGATTGTCTGCGCTTACAGATTATTCCTGCCATTTGCTGCTATCGTCGTCTCCAGCAGGGAATGTGCCCGTGTACGTGATAATCTGATGCTGCTGGCAGCCAATAAGATTTCGGCAGGGGTCAGCACCGGTATTGGCAGTCATGGAAAAGAGCATTTGGGGGATGAGCAGTTTGAAATAGCAGATACACGTTCGCTGCAGGAAATTCATGCTGATCTTCAAGAACGTGGCTTGCAGCCAGTCATGGCGGAGTATGTCTATGTTTAGAGTGCTGGCAATAACTAACAGGCATCTGTGCGCAGGCAGCCTGATAGAACAACTGCAAATTATCTGCAGCGGGCAGCGCTGCCCGTATGCAGTTATCCTGAGGGAAAAAGACCTGTCTGCCGCTGCTTACGGGAAACTGGCTCAAAAGGCAGCGGCAGTATGTGAAGTTTATCAAGTGCCCCTGATATTGCATAGTTTCTGGCAAATTGCTTTGGCTTTGGACTTTAGATATATCCATCTGCCTTTATCTGTACTGCAGACGGAAAAATTTCAGCGTCATAAAGGAGCTTTCAGGCTTATTGGCGCTTCCGTGCACAGCAGCGAAGAAGCGCAGGAAGCGGCTGCTTTGGGAGCGCAGTATCTGACTGCCGGGCACATTTACGCTACAAACTGTAAAGCCGGAGTGCCTGGACGAGGACTTGTCTGGTTGCAGAGCGTCTGTAAGGCGGTCGATATACCAGTCTATGCTATCGGCGGAATCTCGCCGGCAGGAGAGCAGTTTGCCGAGCTGCGGCAGTGTGGAGCTGCCGGTGCCTGCATTATGGGCGGATTTATGCTGTTAAAATAAAAATACCGGATCAGTAAGATCCGGTATTTTTTTATGTTTTAGTTTTCAAATTTTTCTGGGAAAAAGATTTCCAGCGTTTTACGGTCAGCAGGCTGTCCTAAATAATTGCCGATGATGAACAAGAGCAGAGAAAAAAGGATGCCTAAGACAATCTGATGCAGGTCGAAAAATTTTATCTTCAAAGCCATTGTAGTGCAGTAAACGAGGACCCCGCCGATCATGGCTGCCAACGCTCCCGTTTTATTGGCCTTAGGCCAGAACAGACCGAAAATCAGCACCCAGAAGAAGGCGGTTTCCAGACCGCCGAAAGCGAACATATTGATCTGCCAGATGACGCTGGGGGGAGAAATAGCGATGAAGTATACTGCAAGACCAAGAATAATGGTCGCTGCCAGACTGAAAGTACGTATCTTGCTGTTCAAAGGAGCAAGGCCGCGCTTGCCAAGTTCGTGCATGTAGATGTCTTTAATTATGGAAGAAGAAGAGGCTAAAAGCAGGGAAGATACGGTGGAAATCGTGGCGGCGATAGGCCCGATGATAGTAACGCCGGCCCAGAAAGGACCCATGCTCTTGACGATGGCAAGCGGAGTGATATTATCTACGCTGTTGCCGTAAGCTGCCAGAGAATCGGTCAGAATGCCTTTGCTGAGCACGCCTATCCAGGTTGCGACAAGGGTCATTGCTCCGATGACGATAGTGCCGATAATCATGGCGCGATGCAGCGCCTGAGTGTTTTTGTAGCTGATACCGCGTACTACGGATTGGGGCAGCGACAGGGTACAGATACCGACCAGCAGCCATTGGCTGATATACAGAGAAACTGGCATCTTACCGCGGGAGAGAGGTTCCAGCATATCGGGATGGCTGGTGCTTATATAGTTCATAATGTTTGTAAAGCCGCCGCCTACTTCCATCATGGAGCCCATAAGCAGGCACAGGCCAAGAATCATGGCAATAGCGCAGACAGAATCTGTTACAGCCACGCCTTTAAATCCGCCGATAGTGGTATAAAAGACTACGATTAAGCCAAAAAGGCTGAGACCCGTCACATAGGAAAAGCCGGTTACGGCTTCAAAAAGCTTAGCGGCGCCGACAAACTGCGCTACCATGGTTGCACAGAAAAAGGCAACGATGACCAGCGCGGAAAAATTTGCCAGCAGGTCGGATTTATAGCGGGCTCGGATGACGTCGATAACGGTAACGGCGTCAATGCGACGGGAAATAAGCGCAATTTTTTTGCCGAATACGCCCAAGACCAGGAAAATGACTACTACTTGTACGATAGCCATATACAGCCAGCCATAGCCGATGACCCAGGCCATGCCCGGTCCGCCGACAAAGGTGCTGACGCTGCTGTAAGTGGCAGCAGTGGTCATTGCCAGGACAAAGCCGCCTAAAGTCCTGCCGCCGATGAAATAGTCTTTGGCGAAGTCTTTTTTACGTTCTGCCGTAGATGATTTTTGGATGTAGATACTGATGCCGAGCATAAAAATAAGGAAGAGCATTACCGGCAGCAGGTTGAAGATACTAGTCATTTTTTGTCTCCTCGTCGTCTAAATCAAAATTTACGAAGATTTTCTTAGTCAGGAAAACCGTTACTAAAACGGCAAAAATCCAGGTGCCGAAACAGCCTCCCCAGACCCAGAGGGGCGTGTGCCAGAAGGTAATGTCGCAGTCGGCAAGACCGAAACCTGCCGCCCACCAGAAAATTATTACGGCAATAGTTGCCAGCACGGTTGCTTTGGCTTCATAGTTAGCCTGACGGAATTTATCACTCCGTTTCATAGAGAAAACCCCTTTCTATACGTTCAGAAACAGAATCTGCTTTGCTGTATTGCCCCTATTCTATCATATTTTTACTGTCTGCAAAGTTTTTTTATGCAAAAAGCAGAAATATAAATTGTACTTTACAGTAATTAGTATGATATAATAAAAACGGTGATTTTATGTATAATATTTTTACTCAGTGGCTTACATTGAGTGTTATTTTTTTTGCTGTAATTTATCAGACAGAATGGCTCGAAGTTGTTACCTTAGGAGGACTGCTGACAGGGACGACGCTTTTGGCAGCATTTGTTACCGTGCTCGTTAGGTTGTGCCGCAGACTTCCTGCTGTTGCTGGCTGTGTAGTAGCAGTAGCTGGCACTCTGGTTGGGATGGAATTGCTGTGCCGCCTGTTGCCAGGCTATGTGATTGCCGACAGATTGATATTGACTGTATTTTTAGCACTGTATGGATGTGTAGCGGCGCGGATGGCTGATATATTGGAAAGAATGGATTGAGAGGAAAAAGAAGATGCAGATAAAATTGATTGCCAGTGATATGGACGATACCTTGCTCAATAAAGATTGTAAGATTTCGGAACGCAACGCGGCCGCTATCAAAAAAGCAGTGGCCGAAGGGATTATTTTCCTGATAGCTACGGGCAGAATGTATGTGTCTGCGCGTCCTTACGCGCTTGATCTTGGCCTTGACGTGCCGCTGGTAACGTATAACGGCGCCTTGGTAAAGGAAAGCTTGAGCGGCAAGGTGTTTTATGAACATAAAATGAAGCTGGCGACAGCCTGCGATATTTTAACTTATTGTAAAGAAAAGGGTTATTATCTGCAGGTGTATATCGGCGATAAGATTTTGATTAAAGAAGAAAACGAATTTTCCCGGATGTATACCAAGATTTCCGGCATACCTACTACTGAGGTCGGAGAAGCTATCTATAAGACTGCAGAAGCGCCGTACAAAATACTTATCATGACGGCAGACGATGAATTTGAACAGGTGTGGCGTGAATTTGCCGAGAAATTTGCCGGCAGGCTGGATGTAACCAGTTCAAAGGATAATTTCCTGGAACTGATGGAGCCGGGCGTGAATAAATGGGAGGCGGTGAAAGCTGTAGCAGCAGCCTATGGTATTCAGCCGCAGGAAATTATGTGTATAGGCGATTCCAACAATGATATAGGGATGATTAAAAATGCCGGAGTAGGCGTGGCTGTAGCTAATGCCAAAGACAGCGTCAAAGATAATGCGAAGATAGTTACAGCTTCTAATAATGACGACGGAGTGGCGCTGGTCATCGAGAGTATCTTGACTAAACAGGTACATGTCGAAGAATAATGACTGCAGGGCAGGTATGCGTGCATACCTGCCTTTCCACTATATAACGAGCGTTAGTGGTACTTTTCAATGGTGAAAATCAAAGGATGAATGTAAATGGCTATTTTACCTATTTTTATACCTCATGCAGGCTGCCCGCATCAATGTGTTTTCTGTAATCAGAAGACCATCAGCGGACAGAAGACGGCTGCAGAAAGCGGCGCGCGTGAGCAGATTGCCCGCTGGCTGCAGTGGCTGCGTCCGTCACTGAGCAATGAGGCGGCTTTTTACGGCGGTTCTTTTACTGCTCTTGACAGCGGTTTGCAGGAAAGATTACTGCTTTTGACCGACGAACTGCGTGAACGCGGCCTTATAGGCAGTGTGCGTATATCTACCCGGCCTGATTATATTGACGGAGAAAAATTGCAACTGCTGCGCAGACACGGGGTACGTGTAGTAGAACTGGGCGTGCAGTCGCTTGACGATAAAGTATTACAGGCAGCAGGCCGCGGTCATACAGCAGCAGATGTGGTCAAGGCAGTAGAACTGCTGCGTGATTATGATTTCCAGATAGGATTGCAGCTGATGGTGGGGATGCCGCTGCAGAGCTTTGACAGCCTGCGGCAATCCATAATGCAGGCTGTCAGGCTGCAGCCTGATCTTGCCAGAATCTATCCTCTCCTGGTAATAAAGGATACGCCGCTGGCTGAAAGCTGGCTGAAAGGTGATTTTCAGCCGTTGAGCCTGGCAGAGGCCATCCGTCAGAGCGCCTGGGCGTATGACGAATTAACGCGTAACGGAATCAAGGTGATCAGGGTAGGACTGCAGCCTGACGATGAACTGCGCGCTCCCGGCAATATCCTGGCAGGTCCTTTTCATCCGGCTATGGGGGAACTGGTGCAGAGTTTCCTGCTGCGCGAGCGTTTGACCACGCAGCTGCTGGCTGTCAAAGGAGCCGGACAGATTATTATCCGCTGTCCGTATAGGCAGGAGTCAAAGCTGCGAGGCAGCAGAAACAGCAATATTGAGTACTGGCGGCAGTTGTTGGCTCCGTCTCAAATCATTATAGAAAAAGCTGACGCTGATGAAATTACTGTCAGCGCAGCTGCAGTGAATGAAAAAGGCAGGAGAAGATGAATATTTGCAGAAGTTTTCCGCCGGTTATTACTCCCGACAGCAGGGTGTTGATTCTCGGTTCCATGCCGGGCAGGAAATCATTGGAGATGCAGCAGTATTACGCCCATCCGCAAAACAGATTCTGGAAACTTTTGGCGGCCTTGTTTGCTGCCGATGTGCCTGGTGATTATCCGGCGAAATTGAAGCTTTTGCAGGATAACAGGCTTGCGTTGTGGGACGTGCTGGGAATATGTGAGCGGGACGGCAGCCTTGACAGCGATATACGCAATGAGCAACCTAATGACGTTATGAGGCTGCTCCGGGAATATCCCCAACTGCGGGCAATCGTCTGTAACGGGGGTAAAGCCGGCAGTTCATTTAAAAGGTATTTTGCTGCCGCCGTCGATATACCGGTATACTACCTGCATTCGACCAGTCCGGCCAATGCCAGGATGGATCTCGCAGCTTTGCAGGAGGAATGGAAAATACTGCAATACTGGCTGCGCGAATGATAAAAGTATCTTGGGTTGTGCCCCGCGTAATATATATGATAAAATATCTTGATAAAGTATTATGAAATAAGGTGATGACCGTGCGCTTAAAGTCTTTTTCTACATACGGCTTTAAATCCTTTGCTGAAAAAACTGAATTAACTTTTGATAAAGGGATTACGGCCGTAGTGGGTCCGAACGGCTCCGGGAAAAGTAATATTTCTGACGCTATCCGCTGGGTACTGGGCGAGCAAAGCGCCAAATATCTGCGCGGCAGCAAGATGGAAGATATTATTTTTTCCGGCAGCAGTAAGAGAAGGGCTTTGGGCGTTGCGGAAGTAACTTTGGAATTTGACAACAGCGACCATGTACTGGATGTTGATTTTGCCGAGGTAAGTCTGACACGGCGATTGTTCCGCAGCGGCGACAGCGAATACGCAATCAATAAGAAAACCTGCCGTTTGAAGGATATTCTGGATCTTTTGGCAGATACCGGCCTCGGTAAAGGCTCCATGTCCATCATCGGGCAGAACAGAATCGACGAGGTGCTTAACAGCAGGCCCGAAGAACGCAGGGCTTTATTTGAAGAAGCGGCTGGTATTGCTAAATACAGGCTGCGGAAGAAAGAGGCGGTGCGACGGCTGGATGAAACGGGAGCCAATCTTACCCGTATTAACGATATCAGGGGAGAGGTTGAAGCGCAGGTTGAGCCGCTGCGGGTTGCTGCGGAAAAAACGCAGCAGTATAATGCCCTTTATGCAGAGCAAAGACAGTGCCGTCTGACCGGTTTTATACACAAGATAGATGATATTGAAAATATCTGCCGGAAGCTGCAGGGAAAAAAACAGCGGCTGGAGCAGGAACTGGCACAGCGCCTGGCTGCTTTAAGTATGCAGGAAACGCGGTCAGCGCAGCTGCAGGCGGAAGCCGACCTGCTGAACGAAAATTTTGCCAAACTGCTGGATGAAATGAAAGATAAGGAAACGGCGCTGGAAAAGCTGCGCGGGCAGAAAGCGGTGCTGGATGAACGTATCATCAATAGCAGGCAGAGTTCCGCAAGGCTTACTGCGAGAAACAGTAAGCTGGAACAACAGGCTGACGAGCTGGAAAAGCAGATGGCTTCGCTGGCAGAAGAATTTGACGCTGTTGATAAGAAGCGCGCAGCAGCCGAATACAGTTTGCAGCAGCTGCTGCGGGAAAAAGAGCAATATGAAGAAAATCTGCAGTCTATCAGCGAGCAGTCGGAAAATTTAAAAGCGGATGTTTTTGCAGATATGCAGAGCCTGCTGGAAGCGCGCAATGCCTTGCGGATGCTGGAACAGGAACAGGAACGGCGTGTAAAGCGCAGGGAAGCGCTGAAAGAAAGTATCAGCGAGGCAGAAGCCGCATCTTCCTCCATGGAGGAAGAATATCGTCAGTTGTTGGAAAAGCAGGCCCGCAGCGGCCATGAACAGAAGCGCCTGGCTGACGAGCTGGCTGCGGATATGCAGCAGGAAACAAATTATGGGCAACAGCTGCAGCAGATAAGACAGGAGCAGAGCATATGTCAGAAAAAACTGGTGGAAACAGAAACGCGCCTTAATTCGCTGCAGCGGCTGCAGGCTTCTTATGAGGGTTTTGGCTATGGCATTAAAAATATTCTGAAATGCAGCGCGCCCTGGAGAAAAAATATTATCGGCGTGGCGGCAGAACTGCTGCAGACAGATGAAAAATATGTTACTGCTGTGGAAACAGCGCTGGGAGAAAGCGCCCAGAACCTGGTGACTTTAGATGCAGCTACCGCCAAGGCTGCTATTACATTTTTGAAAGAGCAAAATGGCGGCAGAGCTACTTTCTTGCCTTTAGACACCCTTCAGGAACACAGGCTGACGCAGGAAGAGGAAAGATTGCGCGGTCTGAAAGGCATCTGTGGTTATGCTGTCGATTTGGTAAACTGCCGGGAGCAGGCTGCCAAAGCCATAAAGTTTTTACTGGGACGAGTGCTGGTTGCAGAAAACATTGACGCTGCGCTGGCAGCGGCAAGAGCGGCGCGGTTCCGTCTGCGGGTAGTGACTTTAGACGGAGATATCATCAATGCCGGCGGCAGTATGTCCGGCGGCAGCCGCAGGCATAAAGAGGGCTATCTGAGCCGCGGACGTGATATCCAGCATTTGCAAGCAGCGCTTACCAAGCAGCGCGGTGAAATGCTTTATCTGCAGGAAAAGCTGGAAGAAGCGGAAGGCAGTCAGCAGAAACTCGCTGCCAAACTGCAGCAGGAAAAAGAAAAGCTGCAGCAGTATACGTTAGCTGCTTCCCAGCTTGATTTACAGCTGCAGCATTTACAGCAGAAAAAGCAGGAAACAGAGGAAAGACTGTTCCTGTTGCTTGATGACAGAAATGCCATTGCTACCGAATACATGGAAAAACGCGGTCAAGTGCAGGAACTTCGTTCTAAAGTTAAAGAGCTGGAAGCACAGGACAGTGCAGCTAAGCAGCTGCTGGAAGCAATGCAGAAAAAACTTGCTGCGGAAAAGAGTAAAGTTGATGCGGCGGAAAATCAGCTGCACGATGTCCGCCTGTTGGCAGAAACTTCTGCGGCTAAAGTACAGCTAATGAGCGACAGGATGAAAGGACTGGACAGCGATACGCTGCAGCTGCGCAGGGAAATTACAGGCAATGAACAGGAACAGCAGCGACTGCAGCAGCTGATTGCTAAGTGTGAAGCAGCAAAGCAGGATTGCGATAAACAGAGCGCGGCGCTGCTGCAGCAGCTGCAGGAGACTGCAAGCGGTAAGGAAGAGTTCCGAGAGGAAAGGCTCCGTTTGCAGAACAGCCAACAGCAGGCTGAAGAACAGGCTGCTGCTATCCGCAAACAGTGCAACAGCAGCGAAGCATCTTTAAAGCAGCTGGATATAGAAATGGCGCGGCACAGTAATGACCATGAACATGCGCTGGTACAGCTGGAAGAAGAATACGGACTTGATGAAACTGCCGCAAGAAAAGAAAAATTACTGGAACTGGACAGCGCGGAACTGAAAAAGAGGGAGAGCAGGCTGGCTACAGCTATTGCAGCCTTAGGACCTGTTAATCCTGCTGCTGTGGAGGAATATCAGGCCGTAAAAGAACGCAGCGAATTTTTAAACCGTCAGTATGAGGACTTGTCAGCCGCCAGAGATAATCTGCAGGCTGTCATCAGCGAAATAAATTCTGGTATGACGCGGAAGTTTAAAGAAGCATTTGCGGAAATAAATAAATTTTTTGCCGAATGCTATGTACGGCTTTTTGGCGGCGGTACGGCAGTGCTGAAGCTTTCCGAGCCTGACGATTTATTGAATTCCGGCATTGATATTGAAGTGCAGCCACCGGGAAAACGGCTGCAGAGCCTGTATCTGCTGTCCGGCGGCGAGAGGGCGCTGACTGTCATCGCGCTGCTTTTTGCATTGCTAAGCTATCGGCCGGCGCCGTTCTGCATCCTGGATGAAATAGATGCGGCGCTTGATGATGCCAATATTATAAGGTTTTCCAGATTTTTACGGGATTTTTCGCTGAAAACGCAGTTCATCATAATTACGCACCGTAAAGGTACTATGGAATGTGCCGATATCATGTATGGTGTGACGATGGAAGAATCTGGCGTATCGAAATTGCTTTCTGTTAAGATAAATGAAAAGGAGTAGGATTTTATGGGATTTTTTGAGCGATTGAAAGAAGGCCTCAGCAAGACGCGCCGTAATTTTACGGACAGAATAGAAGAACTTGTTGGCCTTTCTGCGTCTATTGATGAGGATTTTTTGGAAGAACTGGAGATGATTCTTTTAACTGCTGACGTAGGTGTCAAGACTACGGAAAAGCTTATTGATGCTGTGCGTCAGGCGGCTAAGAAAAAAGAAATCGGCGGCACTCAGGATGTTATTCCCTTTTTAAAAAAATATCTTACGGAGATGCTGCAGGATTCCGGGCAGCGTACACGTATCGGCGCTAAACCGACAGTTATCCTGGTAGTCGGCGTCAACGGCGTGGGTAAGACTACTACGATCGGTAAGCTGGCTAATTATTTTACGTTGTTTAATTATAAGGTCGTGCTGGCTGCAGGCGATACTTTCAGGGCTGCTGCATCTGAACAGCTGCAGATCTGGGGCGAGCGTGCCGGCTGCGATGTAATCCGTCATGCCGAAGGCGCTGATCCGGCTGCAGTGGTTTTTGACGCTGTGAAAGCCGCGGTGGCGCGCAAAGCTGATATCCTCTTTATTGATACTGCCGGCAGACTGCATAACAAAACTAATCTGATGAATGAGTTGGAAAAAATCCACCGTATCGTAAAAAGAGAAATACCGGAAGCACCCCATGAGACTTTTCTGGTATTGGATGCGACTACCGGGCAGAATGCTATCAGTCAGGCAAAAGTATTCATGGAAACTGCCAATGTTACCGGCGTCGTGCTGACAAAGCTTGACGGCACGGCTAAAGGAGGCGTGGTCGTAGCCATCAAAGAAGAACTGGGACTACCGGTAAAATGGATAGGCGTTGGCGAAGGCATTATGGATTTCCGTCCTTTTGAAGCCGATAAATTTGTGGAAGCTTTATTTGACAGTGACAAGTAAAAATACTTGACATATATTTTGCGATACAGTATAATTGCATAGTCAGATATTTTGAGCAAAGGAAACAGGGCATTGTCAGAACACGATTTTGAGCAGAGAATGAGGCTGGGAAGGCTGTTCGATATTTACGGCGGTCTTTTGACTGATAAACAGCAGCAATGTTTGAGACTGTATTTTTACGATGACCTGTCGCTGACTGAGATTGCGGAAGAAACAGGCGTATCCAGGCAGGCAATTCATGACCTGCTGAAAAGGGTAGAGCTTATTTTAGAGCGCAATGAAAAAAAATTAGGACTTTTGGCTCGCAGCGAAGCCGAAAAGGCGCGGCTGCGGGAAGTGATAGATTTGCTTGCTGACTGCAGCAGGCAGAAAAATGATGAAGCCATAAAGATTTTAAATGGAATGTGTGGCGAAAGTAGGTAACAATGGCTTTTGAAAGTTTGTCTGAAAGATTACAAAACGCTATAAAGATGTTCCGCGGCGCCGGGAAGATTACAGAAGAAGATTTAAAGGCGCCGATGCGTGAAGTGCGTATGGCGCTGCTGGAAGCGGATGTAAACTTCAAGGTAGTCAAGGACTTCGTTGCCAAGGTCAAGGAACGTGCTCTTGGCGCAGAAGTTAATGAAAGCCTTAATCCGCATCAGCAGATTATCAAAATTGTTAATGAAGAACTTATACAGCTGCTTGGCGGAACGCAAAGCAAGCTGGCAGTTTCTCCGAAGCCGCCGACTATCATCATGCTGGTCGGACTGCAGGGCGCAGGCAAAACTACGACTGCCGGTAAGCTGGCAACATATCTTAAACGTAAGAATAAGAAACCGCTTCTGGTTGCGGGCGATATTTACCGTCCTGCTGCTATTACGCAGCTGCAGGTGCTGGGTGAACAAATCAATGTGCCGGTGTTTGCTCTCGGCGACAAAGTTTCTCCGGTAGAGATTGCCAAACAGTCTCTTGAGAAGGCTTTTTCTCTGGCGTGTGATACGATAATCATCGATACCGCAGGCCGGCTGCATATAAATGAGGAGCTGATGAACGAGCTCCGGGAAATTAAAAGCAGCGTAAATCCCACGGAAATACTCCTTGTTGTTGATGCTATGACCGGTCAGGATGCCGTAACTGTTGCAGAAAGTTTTGACCGTGAACTTGGTATTGACGGCTTGATCGTTACCAAGCTGGATGGCGACGCTCGCGGCGGTGCCGTGCTTTCTGTCAAGGCTGTAACCGGCAAACCGGTCAAGCTTATCGGTATGGGCGAGAAACTCGACGCTCTCGAGCCTTTCCATCCCGACCGCATGGCTTCCCGTATCCTGGGTATGGGCGATATTCTGACGCTGGTAGAAAAAATCCAGTCTACTACTGATCTGGCTAAAGCGCTGGAAATGGAGAAAAAGCTCCGTAAAGATGAATTTACCCTTGAACAGTTTTTAGAACAGATGCAGCAAGTCAAAAAATTAGGCTCCCTGGATACTATCCTGGGACTTATACCCGGTATGGGCGGCATCAGCCAAAAGCTTAAAGAAGCAAATGTGGATGAAAAAGAGTTTGACAGGATAGAGGCAATTATCCGTTCCATGACTCCGAAAGAACGCCGCAATCCAGACATCATCAACGGCAGCAGGCGCAAGCGCATTGCGGCAGGCTGCGGTATGAGGGTGCAGGATGTCAATAAGCTTCTGAAAAATTTTGACGAAAGCAAGAAAATGATGAAGCGTATGCAGGGTATGGCAAAGTTTGCTTCTAAAGGCGGGTTTAAAATCCCCTTTATGCATTAATAAATAATCTAAGTTAGTTGATAGCAGTTTAAGGAGGTGAAATCAACATGGCAGTTAAAATTCGTCTGAAACGTATGGGTGCTAAAAAAGCTCCTTTCTATCGTATCGTTGTTGCTGATTCCCGTTCTCCGCGTGACGGCAGATTCATCGAAAGCATTGGCTACTATGATTCTACTGTACAACCGGCTAGCGTAAAAATCGATGCTGAAAAAGCAATCGACTGGATGTCTAAAGGTGCGCAACCTACCGATACCGTTAAATCTTTGTTCAGCAAAGACGGCATCATGAAAAAATTTGCTGAAGCTAAAGCAGCAAAATAATAAGAGAGGCGTGTTTACATGAAAGAATTGGTAGAAGTAATGGCCAAGTCTCTTGTAAGTAATCCGTCTGCAGTAGTCGTGGAGGAGGAAACAACCGGTACAACAACGGTGCTTCGCCTCCATGTTGCTTCTGAGGATATGGGTAAAGTTATTGGAAAACAGGGCCGTATCGCAAAAGCGATTAGAACAGTTATGAAAGCAGTTGCAACACGCGAAAATGTAAAGGTTATCGTGGAAATTATCTGATCAAGGATGGTATAACAATGGATAAAATGTATGTCAGGGTTCCTGTTGCAGTAAAAGCTAAAGTAACCGAAGATTTGAAATTGAAAATTATTGGAGATCTCCAAAATACTATAAAGAAAATGGAACTTGATCTGGAACAGTTTGAATTCCAGGCCAAGAAAGCTCTCAGCCAGGCTGCCAGCGATTTGAGCGTACTTCCGGCTTTACGCGAACAAATCGATGTCGAGCGCAATAAGCGCATGGCTGCCAAAAATGAGGCAGAGGCTAAGCTAAAACGCGCTGAAGCTCTGGAAATGGGCGCTGAAATCGGACATGGTACTTTAGAACGTACTGTGGAGATTACGGTTGGCACCAATCTGGATGCTCTGATGGGCGCTGAAATCCTTACTGAAGACGGAAAGGTTATTGCTTTTCGCGAGTAAGAGCATGGATAAAGAAATAGTTATTGGAAAAATAGTCGCTCCGCACGGTGTGCGGGGCGATATTCGTATTATGCCTCTTACGGACAGGCCGGAACAATTTTTAAATCTTACGTATCTGCTTTTGGAAGACGGACGCCAGCTGACGGTAAAGGCGGCCCGCTTCCATAAAAGAATGGTGTTGGTGAGCACTAAAGAAATAACTAACATGAATGAAGCTGAACTGCTGCGCGATAAAAAAATACTGATCAGATCCGAGGATCTGCCGCCTTTGGAAGAAGGACGTTTTTATGTGGCTGATCTGGTAGGACTGCCAGTATTTGACGAGCAGGGCAAACAGCTGGGCACATTTAAAGACAGTATTACCACCGGCAGCAATGATGTGTACATCGTCGCTGTTCCTGACGGCAAGGACTTGCTGATACCGGCATTGAAAATCTATGTAAGAGAAATCAATCTGCCGGAAAAACGTATTGTGGTAAAATTGCCCGAATGGACTGATGAAGCATGAATTTTTTGTTTATAACCTTGTTTCCCGAGCAGATTGAGCAGGCCGCTGCTCACAGCATCATTAAACGTGCGATAGACAAGGGCCTTATCAGCGTGTCCTGCATCAATCCGCGCGATTTTACTACGGATAAGCACCGTACGGTGGATGACGCACCTTTTGGCGGCGGCGCGGGTATGGTGCTGAAGCCGGAACCGATGGTGGCTGCGATACGCAAGGCCAAAGAACAGCTGCCGGCAGCCAGAGTTATCGCTATGTGTCCCGGCGGCAGGACGCTGAAACAGGATATAGTAGAGGAATATGCCCATTGCGGTCAGGATCTTATTTTCGTCTGCGGCCATTATGAAGGCTTTGATGAGCGTATCTTCAACTGGGTGGATGAAAAGCTTTCCATAGGCGATTATGTACTTACTGGTGGTGAGATGCCTGCGCTTATTGTTATGGATGCTGTGGCCAGATTTATTCCCGGCGTGCTGGGTAAACTTGTCAGTGCTGAAGAGGATTCTTTCAGTACAGGGCTTTTGGAATATCCGCAATATACCAGGCCGGTAGATTTTGAGGGACTGATAGTTCCTGAAGTGCTGCGCAACGGCAATCATGCTCTGATCAATAAGTGGCGGCGCAAACAGTCATTGAAGGCAACCTATCTGCTGCGCCCGGAGCTGCTGCCGCAGGAAATGGATAAAGAAGACAAAAAACTATTTGCGGAAATAAAAGCGGAACTGCAGGGTGATACAGATGGCTGATTTATTTGTAGGATTAGTACATTATCCGATTTATAATAAAAATATGCAGGTTATTGCAAGCGCTGTAACAAATTTTGATTTGCACGATATTTCCCGTACCTGTAGGACATATGATGTAAAAAAATATTATATTATCCACCCGCTTGATGTGCAGCGCCAAATTATTGAGCGCATTATCGGTTATTGGCAGCATGGTTATGGCAGTGTGTATAATCCTGACCGTAAAGACGCTCTTAATAGGGTCTGTTGGCAGCCTGATATTGCGGCAGCGGCGGAAAATATTAAGCAAATTACCGGGCAGGAACCATATATTGTTACTACTGATGCCAGGACTTATCCTAATACGGTAAGCTATCAGTTTATGCGGCAGAAACTCAAAGAAGGCTCGCGGCCAGTTTTACTGCTTTTTGGTACAGGTTTCGGCATCGAGGCCGGTGTGATGAAACAGTTTGATTATATTTTGGAGCCGGTTTATGGCAGCTGCGACTACAATCATCTGTGTGTGCGCAGTGCTGCGGCTATTATCTTGGACCGCTTGGCTGGCGAGGCATGGTGGGAAAAATAATCTGCTGGAAAGTGTAAAATATATTGCAATAAAACGTAGATTATGATAAAATCTTTTTTGTGTAATACGGACGGTCCGCTGTGGAGTTCGCACATGAACGTCTATGAATTAGGAGGAAATTATGAACATTATTGAAGTATTGGAACAAGAACAACTTCGTTCCGACATTCCTGACTTCCGTGCAGGTGACACCGTAAAAGTTTATGTAAAAGTAGTTGAAGGCAGCAGAGAACGTATCCAGCTGTTTGAAGGCGTTGTAATTTCCCGCAGCGGCTCCGGCGTGCGTGAAAACTTTACTGTTCGTCGTATTTCTTATGGTGTCGGCGTAGAAAGAACTTTCCCGGTACACAGCCCTCGTCTGGAAAAAATCGAAGTGGCTCGTCGTGGTATTGTTCGTCGCGCAAAACTGTACTATCTGCGTAACCTTACCGGTAAAGCAGCTCGTATCAGAGAAAGACGCTAATTGTTACCGAAATGATGGAAGGGACTGTTTTAACAGTCCCTTTTATTATTTTTGCCGTAACTGCTGACTGAAAAGAAATTTTGTGTTACAATAAAAAACAGCCTTGATTCAAGAGGCTTTAGAAATGTTTCCAAAAAGGAGTGCAGCTATGAGCAATAAAAATAATTCTTCCTGGCAGGATTCAGTCAGTGACTGGCTTGTTTCTATTATAGTAGCCGTGGCATTGGCTTTTTGCATAAGGACTTTTTTGGTTGAGCCGTATATGGTAGAAGGTTCTTCCATGTATCCGACTTTGGTTAATCATGAACGCGTCATGGTTGATAAACTCAGCTATTATTTTACTGATCCTAAAAAAGGCGAAATTATCGTCTTCCGCTATCCAAAGGATCAAAGCCGGGACTTTATCAAGAGGGTAATAGCTGTTGGCGGCGACACTATTGAGATGCGGCAAGGCAAAGTATTTGTCAACGGTACGATGCTGAATGAAGGCTATATCTATAAGGATGATCCTAAAGGGCCTAATCTTTCCGACTACAGGAAATCCGTGGTGCCGGAAGGTCATATCTTTGTGCTGGGCGATAATCGCAATAATTCGGAAGACAGCCGTTTTGCCGATGTTGACTTTGTGCCGCTGAAGCTTGTTAAAGGCAGGGCTGCGCTGGTGTTCTGGCCGTTGGATCAGTTCCATCTGATTAAGGCTGATACAGGTATGGGCAAATGATAGCGAATTTCAAGATTCAATGGTTCCCCGGGCATATGACCAAGGCCAAGAGGATGATGGAAACCCAGATTAAACTGGTAGATGTGGTTGTCGAAATGCTTGACGCCAGAATACCGCGTTCAAGCACTAATCCGATGCTGGTTAATCTGCTGGGAGGTAAGCCTAAAGTAATTGCCCTCAATAAGGTCGATATGGCTGATAATGCTAAAACGGAGTTATGGCTGCAGAAATTTAAAATCAGCGGTATACCTGTATGCAAGGTGGACTGCGCTACCGGTAAGGGCGTCAAGCAGTTGATAAGCCTAATCCAGACGGCTGCTAAGCCTGTCATTGATAAATGGCTGAAAAAAGGCGTTCGCAATCGTCCTATCCGGGTAATGATTGTCGGAATCCCCAATGTGGGTAAATCTACTTTAATCAATCGGCTGGTGGGCAAGAATAAAGTTGTTGCTGCTGATAAGCCAGGCGTGACTAAAGGTCAGCAGTGGATTACCATTGCCAAAGGACTGGAACTTTTAGATACGCCAGGCGTGTTGTGGCCTAAGTTCGAAGATCCAGAGGTTGGTTTCTGTTTAGCGGTTACCGGTGCAATCAAAGAAGATGTGTTTGACAGGGAACAGGCTGCCGAACTGTTGTTGGCAAGGCTTATGGAAGCATATCCTCAGGATGTTAAAAGTAAATACACGATAGATTTTGCCGATCGTGAAGATGTAAAGGATGTAATGGCGAAAATCGCAGCTGCCCGCGGCTGTCTGAAAGCCGGAGGCGTATATGACCTGGATAAGGTCTATCAGCTTGTTTTACGTGATTTTCGTTCAGGACGCATGGGTCGTTTTACAATGGACGAGCCCTGAACAGAACCGCCTTTGCAGGCGGTTTTTTTGCGAGGTGATTTGCATGAAAATTCAGGAAATTAAAATAATTCTAAACAATAATCCCAGTGAAGAGTTTTTGCATGAACTGGCTTTAGATCAGCGCAGCGGTGTGCAGAAGCTGCTGCAAGGATATTTTAAGAAGACTGCCGCAGCTGAAGCTGAATATAAGCGCTTCCAGGAGCTGTTGCAGTACGAAAAGCAGGAATATGAAGCGGGGGCAGAGTATGTGGCTGGTGTGGATGAGGCGGGGCGAGGCCCGTTGGCTGGTCCGCTGGTAGTAGCAGCAGTTATTTTGCCTCAAGATGTGTTTATCAGCGGACTCAATGATTCTAAGCAGCTATCCGCGAAGAAAAGAGAACAATTATATACAGAAATAGTCAAAACGGCGGCAGCTATCAGTGTAAATATAGTCAGCGTCAGCAATATCGATACTTTAAATATTTACCGAGCCACGCAGGAGGGAATGAACCAGGTGCTCAGGCATCTGGCTGTTAGGCCGCAGACTGCCTTGATAGACGCGATGCCGCTGGAAGTAGCAGGTATGAAGTGTCTTTCGGTAATTCATGGCGATGCCTTAAGCGCATCTATTGCGGCAGCTTCGGTAATTGCCAAAGTAACGCGTGACAGGATTATGGAAAAGCTGGCTGCTTATTATCCGCAGTATGGATTTGCGGGGAATAAAGGTTATGGCAGCAAAGAGCATATGCAGGCTTTGTCTGAGTATGGAGCTACACGCTGGCACAGGCGGAGTTTTGAGCCTGTTAAAAGTATGGGACTGCCTGCGGCAGAGCAGCAGGAAAATATTCTTTATTCGCCGCTTCTTGATACATATGAATATGCACCCGAAAGATGAATTAGGCAGATTCGGGGAAGACTTAGCCTGCAATTATCTGCGGCGGCAGGGTTACAGCATTTTGTGCCGTAATTTTCGCTGCCGCCTAGGCGAGATAGATATCATAGCTGAAAAAAATTCTGTACTATGTTTTGTTGAAGTCAAGACACGTGCTTCCGGCAGATATGGTAAACCGGCGGAGGCAGTGACCTGGACCAAACAGAAAAAGATTTATCGATGTGCTGAATATTATATGCAGGTGAGAGGTATAATACAAAACATGCCGCTACTTTCTTTTGATGTAATAGAAATTTTAAAAGAAGGAACTGTGGTAAAAGAGTTTCACCATTATCCGCATTGCTTCTGAGAAAGAAGGGTTTTATGTAGTGTTTTCTTATGTACTTGGTGAGACTACTATGGGTATCGACGGAGTAAAGATAGCAGTAGAGGTTGATGTGTCCAACGGACTGCCTGGGTTTGACATCGTAGGACTGCCTAATCTTGCTGTGCGTGAGGCCAGAGAAAGAGTAAAGGCCGCAATCCGCAATTCCTCCTATCCTTTTCCCATGACGAAAATAACCGTCAATCTTGCGCCTGCCGACTTGAAAAAAGAAGGCTCGGGACTTGACCTGCCGATGGCGGTAGGTGTTTTGGTAAGTTCTAAATTTCTTTCACAGGAAATGGTCAACGGCAAGATATTTGTGGGAGAACTATCGTTGGACGGCAGCGTCCGTAAACTTTCGGGAGTCCTTTCCATGATTATCGAAGCTAAGAAAAGCGGCTTGAAAGAAATCTTCATTCCTGCTGATAATGCAGCTGAAGGAAAACTGATTGCAGGAATAGATGTGTATGCGGTAAACAGCCTCAGCCAACTGGTAGAGCATCTCCTGGGCAAAAAGAAGCTGTCGCCGCTGCCTAAGGAAAATATTCTTGCCAACTCGGAACGTGTGTATCACGAGGATTTTTCCGATGTCAAGGGACAGCCTGTAGCGCGCAGGGCGCTGGAGATTGCCGCTGCCGGAGGGCACAGTATCCTGATGGTCGGCGCGCCTGGGTGCGGGAAGACAATGTTGGCCAGAAGGCTGGTTACCATCCTGCCGCCGATGACTGAGGAGGAAGCTTTAGAAGTTACCAAGATTTACAGTATAGTGGGAATGCTGCCGGAAACAGAGAGCATCATGCTGGAACGGCCGTTTCGCAGCCCGCACCACAGTGTTTCTGCCAGTGCGCTTTTAGGCGGCGGGCCTTATCCCCGTCCTGGCGAGGTAACGCTGAGCCATAACGGCGTACTGTTTTTAGATGAGCTGCCGGAATTTGAACGCTATACGCTGGAAATGCTGCGCCAGCCCCTGGAGGACGGCGAAGTAAATATTTCCCGCGTCCGGGCGGCGCTGACCTTTCCCAGCAAATTCATCCTCTGCGCAGCTCAGAATCCATGTCCCTGCGGCTACCTTGGCGATAAGGAGCACCGCTGCAGCTGTAAGCAGAAAGAAATAGACAATTACAGGCGCAAGATATCCGGGCCGTTGCTGGACAGAATAGATATGCAGATCAATCTTACAAGGGTGAATTTCAGTGAGCTGAAAAATAAGGAAGCTGGAGAAAGCTCCGCTGTTATAAGAAACAGGGTAGTGGGAGCCAGAAATATCCAGTTAAAGCGACTGCAGGGCAGCGGCCTGTACTGTAATGCCCAGATGGGAAGGCAGGAGGTTGTACGCTATTGCCGCTTGGATAGTGTAGCTTCCGGCGTATTAGAAAAATACTTTAACGCGCTGCATCTCAGCGCCCGGAGCCACGACAGAATCTTGAAAGTTGCCCGGACGATTGCCGATCTTGCAGGCTGTGAGGAAATAAAAGCCGCGCATGTGGCCGAAGCTATCCAGCTGCGGACAAGTATTGCGGGTTAAAATACTACAGACAGGTAACATATTATATGTTAAAATAAAAACATCACGGAAGTGATGTTTTTATTTTAACAACAGGGAGGCAACATTATGCGTATTGTATTGACCATCGTAGGTAAAGATAAAGTAGGTATTATTGCCGCTGTAAGTCAGACTTTGGCTGAATGCAACATCAACATCATCAACATCAATCAAAATATCATGCAGGGTTTTTTCAACATGGTGCTGATTGCGGATATGAGCAACGCCAATGTTACAATTAAAGAAGCACAGAAAAAATTTGCTGAGCTTGGCAGAGAGATAGGAGTAGAAATCCGTCTGCAGAGCGAAGAAATCTTTACTGCCATGCATCGCATATAGGAGGCCGCCATGCTGTTCAATACCAATGATATTTTAGAAACAACACGCATGATTACCGAAAACAATCTGGATGTGCGTACTATTACTATGGGTATCAGCCTGCGCGACTGCGCTCATCCTGATATTAAGGTTACGGCGCAGAAAATTTATAATAAAATTTGTCAAAAAGCTGAGAAGCTGGTTAAGACAGGCGAGGATCTGGAAGCGGAACTTGGCGTGCCCATCATCAACAAACGTATTTCCGTTACTCCGGTGGCAATGGTTGGCGAAAGCTGCGACAGCAGCGATTATGTGCCGCTGGCACAGGCTTTGGATAGAGCTGGTAAAAATGTCGGCGTTAATTTTATCGGCGGTTTTTCTGCGTTGGTAGATAAAGGCTACACCAAAGGCGATCATAATCTTATTGCCGCTATTCCCGAAGCTTTGGCAGTTACTGATATCGTCTGCTCCTCTGTAAGCGTTGGGTCCACTAAATGCGGCATCAATATGGATGCTGTTGCGCAGATGGGCCGGGTCGTAAAAATGGCTGCCGAGCGTACTGCTGACCGTGATGCTATCGGCTGCGCCAAACTGGTGGTCTTCTGTAATGCCGTGCCGGATAATCCTTTTATGGCCGGCGCTTTTCATGGCGTGACAGAGCCGGAAAGCGTTATCAATGTAGGCGTCAGCGGTCCCGGCGTAGTAAAGCACGCGCTTGAAGCCGTGCGTGACGGCGATATCGGCATGGTTGCAGAAACTATTAAGAAGACTGCTTTCAAGATTACGCGCGTAGGCCAGCTTGTCGCTCAGGAAGCGGCACGTAGGTTGAATACTCAGTTCGGTATCATCGACCTTTCTCTTGCGCCGACACCGGCAATAGGCGACAGTGTGGCGCATATTCTGGAAGAAATCGGGCTGGAAAGCTGCGGTTGTCCAGGCACTACGGCTACCCTAGCTATGCTCAATGATGCCGTTAAAAAAGGCGGCTTGATGGCATCCAGCTATGTCGGCGGATTAAGCGGCGCTTTCATACCTGTCAGCGAAGACGCAGGCATGATTGCTGCTGTTGAAAGAGGATGCCTGACTTTGGAAAAACTTGAGGCTATGACCTGTGTATGCTCTGTAGGTCTTGATATGATTGCTGTTCCGGGCGATACTACCGCGGAAACTATTGCCGCTATTATTGCCGACGAAGCTGCCATTGGTATGATTAACAATAAGACTACTGCTGTCCGGCTGATTCCGGTGCCTGGCAAGGGTGTAGGCGACAAGGTAGAATTTGGCGGCCTGCTTGGTTATGCGCCGATTATTGCAGTGAATAATTTTAAAGCAGATAAATTTATTGCCAGAGGCGGACGTATACCGGCGCCGGTAAGGAGTTTGACCAACTGATGCTGCGTAAAAGTAAACGTGAAGCGATATTAAATATTCTGGAAGAGACCTATGCCGGCACCAAGACGGCATTGAATTATAACTCTCCCTTTGAATTATTGGTTGCGGTTATTCTTTCGGCGCAGTGTACGGATGAGCGTGTTAATAAGATTACGGCACGCTTGTTCCCTAAATTTGATACGCCGGCTAAAATGAGCGCTCTGACACAGGAAGAAATGGAAGAACAAATACGCGACTGCGGCCTGTATCATGCCAAGGCTAAGAATATCCTGGCTACCTGCAGAATGCTGGTACAGGAATTTGACAGTAAGATACCAGCTGATATTCCAACGCTTATGAAGCTGCCGGGAGTAGGTAAGAAGACTGCCAACGTAGTAGCCAGTGTTATTTATAATGTGCCTGCCATTGCTGTCGATACTCATGTATTCCGGGTTTCGCACAGGTTAGGGCTGGCTAAGGGAGCCGATCCGCTGGCCACGGAAAAAGAGCTGCAGAAAATTATTCCCCAGGAGAAATGGAGCGACTCTCATCACTGGTTTATCTGGCATGGGCGTAAGATATGCAAGGCACGTAAGCCCTTATGCACAGAATGTGCCGTGCTGGCAGAATGTCCCTATAAAGAGAAGAATATGGATTAAAACGACTGCTGAGCAGTCGTTTTAATTTTAGGTGCAACTATGACATTAAATTATAAAAAGACAGGTAATGAATCTATTGGATTAAATAAGCTGCAGTCATTAGGAGCAGTGAAAATAGCTTATTCCAAGTTAAAGGAAGAAATTTACCGAGAGTATAGGAAATATAATGATTAAAGAAAATTACAGTTTATTAACGGCGTTACAAAAATATTTTGGCTACGATAATTTCCGCAGCGGACAGGAAGAGATAATCGGTGAGATTATGGCCGGCAGGCCCGTTTTAGCAGTACTGCCGACAGGGGCCGGGAAAAGTCTGTGCTTTCAGCTGCCTTCGCTGCTGATGGAAGGCGTGACACTGGTAGTATCGCCGCTGATTTCGCTGATGAAAGATCAGGCGGAAGCATTATGCGCCCGCGGCATACCGGCAGCATATCTGGACAGCAGCCTGACGGGCAATGCTTACGGCAAGATTCTATACGATACCCTGAACGGAAAGTGTAAATTTTTGTATGTTGCGCCGGAGAGGCTGGCTAATCCTCAGTTTGTCAGTTTTGCACGCAAGGCGGCCATTACTATGGTGGCAGTAGATGAAGCGCATTGCGTTTCGCAGTGGGGGCACAGCTTCCGTAAAGATTATTATAATATACCGCAGTTTATCGGCTGCCTGCCGCGTAAGCCTTTGATTGCGGCTTTTACAGCGACTGCTACGGCCGAAGTGCGGCGCGATATTTTAAATAAGCTGCATATTGAACATGCCAAGACGGTAGTTACGGGTTTTGACCGGCCCAATCTGCATTTTTCTGTCAGAAGGTCGGCAGATAAAGATAGAGCCTTACTTGACTTTTTGGCACAACATCGTGATGCAAGCGGTATTATTTACTGTTCAACAAGAAAAAGGGTAGAAACAGTTACCGCGCTGCTTATCAGGCATGGTTATCTGGCTATGCGCTATCATGCCGGGTTGACCAGTGAAGAAAGAGAGTTTAATCAGAATTGTTTTGTCAGAGACCAAATCAAGCTCATCGTAGCGACTAATGCTTTTGGTATGGGTATCGACAAGGCAGATGTGCGATTCGTCATTCATTATAATATGCCCAAAGATATCGAAAGCTATTATCAGGAAGCTGGCAGAGCCGGCAGGGACGGTAAACGGGCAGAATGCCTGCTGCTTTATGATAAAAGCGATATTGCAGTCAATACTTATCTCATCGGACATGATCAGCCTGACCTGGTCTGGAAAGAGCACGAGCTGCAGCTGCTGGATAAGATGGTTACTTACTGCAATACTTCTGCCTGCCTGCGTAATTATCTGCTCCAGTATTTTGGCGAGAAAACGGATAAAGACTGCGGTAACTGTGGTAACTGCAGCAATAGGGCCAATGCCAGCTGGCGAAGATTCCTTAATTTGTAATAAATTAGTGACAGAGCCTTGGAAGGCAGGTAAAAAACTTTTTAAAGCGAATAAATATAATATAATCTGTATAGTAAATTTTTAAAATGGCAGGAGGTTTTGTTATGAAGATTACATTTTTAGGTGCGGCACGTATGGTGACCGGGTCCTGCTATCTGGTGGAAGTATCGGGCAGAAAGATCCTTGTTGACTGTGGTATGTTTCAGGGCTCCAAACTTATTACTGCATTTAATGAAAAGGAGTTTATTTTTAATCCTGCCGATATTGACGCTGTAGTTTTGACACACGCGCATGTCGATCATAGCGGCCTGCTGCCTAAATTAGTAAAAAAAGGCTTTAAAGGCTACATCCACTGTACAAAATCTACGCAGGAACTGTGCTCCATTTTGCTGCCGGACAGCGCTCATATCCAGGAGGGCGATGCTGAACTGGCTAACCGTAAAGGGTTGAGAGCGGGTAAAAAAATTGTGGAGCCGCTGTTTACCGTTGATGATGCTTATGCAGCCATGAAGCTGTTCAGAATACATGATTTTGATGAAACAGTTGATATCATACCGCATATTAAAGTCTGCTTCAGAGTGGCAGGACATATCCTCGGCTCTGCAATCGTGGAAATGTTCGTTACAGAAGAGGGCAGGCGGACGAAACTGGTCTTTACAGGTGATATCGGGCAGCCTAACCAGCCGATTATTGAAGACCCGGAACATATTTCCGGCGCTGATTTTATTATTACCGAGTCCACTTATGGCAACAGAGTACATAAGGAATATGATAAAGAGGGCGAGTTGGCCAAGATTATCAATGACACCGTAGAACGCGGCGGAAATGTCATCATTCCGGCTTTTGCTGTTGGCAGGACGCAGGTCTTGCTGTATTATTTCCAGAAACTGCGTGCGGAAAACAAGATTCCGGATATTCCTATCATTGTTGACAGTCCCATGGCCAACAAGGCAACGCAGATTACGCTGACCAATCCTGAAGAGTATGACGAAGAAGCAAGGGCTCTGTACGAAATGCAGGGACGCAGGCTGGTAGATATGAAGAACCTGCGTTTTACTGCTACGCCGGAAGAATCGCGGGCCATCAATGACGATGAAGCGAGCAAGATTATCATTTCTGCCAGCGGTATGGCAGATGCCGGACGTATCCTGCATCATTTGAAACATAATCTGTGGCGCTCTGACAGCAGTGTCGTTTTTGCCGGTTTTCTGGCAGAAGGTACGCTGGGGCGGCGTATTGTAGAGGGCGCTAAGCAGGTCAAGATTATGGGTGAAGATATCAGGGTTAATGCCAGAATCTATAATATGAAAGGTTTTTCTGCTCATGCGGACAAGGAGCAGCTGCTTGCCTGGTACGGAAAAATGAGCAGTATGCCGAAAGCCTTTTTCGTAACCCACGGCGAGTTTGACGCTGCGGGAAACCTGGCTAATGAGCTGCAGCGACGTCTGGGAACGGCAGCATATATACCGCAGTTTGGCGACTGTGTGGAAATAAGCGGTACGGAATGGCATATCGAGGCGTCCAAGCTTGTTACTGTGGATACTGCGGCACTCGAACTGAGAGAATATCTCAGACAGATGGAGCGCGATTATCTGTTGCATAGAACGAAGATAGAGCAGATTGCAGCACGTGACAGTAGTAAGGTAAATACTATCCGTAAAAAGCTGGATAAGCTGCGGAAATACATGGATGATTTGCTCAGCGACTTGTAATGCACACATAATGCAAGTGAGAATATAAATAAAAGTGTAAAGGTTAATACAAAAAAAGATAAAATTAAAAAGAATTTTATAAGATAACTCTGAATTGTTGACAGAAAATAAGAGCGTTGTTATACTATGTTTAATTTTTAAGAAAAACCTTAGAAACTGTAAACATGTATAGGTAATGAACGGGAATAAGACAGGGACTCGTTACAGAGATCCGGCGGTTGGTGTGAGCCGGAAAAGCAGGAACTGTTTTTCTCGCCCGGGAGCTCTTTTTCTGAAATAATTAGGAAAAAGCGTACTGCTGCGTTAAAGTTAAGAGTATAATATAGGGTGGTACCGCGTATTACGCCCCTATCGGCTTTGCCGATAGGGGCTTTTTTTATTGTAAACAGAGAGGTGAAAAAATGGATGTACGCAAAAAGCTGCGGCAAAGGCTGCAGCAAAAAGATATTCTAATTCTGCCCGGCGTTTACGATGCGCTGACGGCCAAGATTGCGGCTGCAGCAGGCTTTGAAGGTCTGGTCATGGGCGGCTATGGGGTGGCAGCCAGCAGGCTGGGAGAACCTGACGTAGGGTATTTGTCCATGACGGAGATGGCTGAAGCGCTGCGGTGTATAACAAGAGCCGTGCAGCTGCCGGTTTTTGCAGACGGCGATACTGGTTATGGCAATAATCTGAGCGCTATGCGGACGATGCGGGAGTATGAAGCCGCAGGAGCTGCTGCCGTACTTTTTGAAGACCAGGTGTGGCCTAAGCGTTGTGGACATATGCGGGGAAAACAGGTTATTGACGCTGCTGAACACGCCAAGAAACTACGCGCAGCCGCAGATGCTAAAACTTTTACGGATACGCTGCTGATTGCCAGGACTGATGCCAGAGCGGTATTAGGGCTGGAGGCCGCTGTCGAGCGCGGCAAGCTTTATCTTGACAGCGGCGCCGACGCGCTTTTTATCGAGGCGCCGCAGGATGTGAAAGAGCTGGAAACAATCAGCCGCAGTTTCCCGGATACAATTCTGATAGCTAATATGATAGAAGGGGGCAGAACGCCCGTACTTACTGCGGCTGAACTGCAGGAAATGGGCTTTAAAGTTGTTTTCTGGCCCTGCACTTCTGTCTATACGGTTACCAAGGCTTTCGGTACGGTTATGCGTCAGCTGCGTGAACATGGTACCACGACAGGCAGCGGGCAGGAGATGCTCAGCTTTGAACAGTTCAATGAATTTATCGGGCTCAATGCATACAATGAGCTTGATCAAAAATATAAATAAAAAATTTCATTAAAAAAGGAGTGTTTAATTATGAAATGGATGAAAAAGATGACAGCGGCAGCTTTGATTGCCGCAATGGCTCTGGTTGGCGGCTGCGGCGGCAGCGACAACAAAAAAGCTGCAGACGGCAGTACAGTAGAACTTAAAATGGCTACGGCGCTGCCGGCAAGTCACCCGCTGGTAAAGGCAATGGAAAGTCTTAAGGATAAGACAGCGGCTAAATCCAGCGGTACAGTCAAGATTGCTATTTATCCGGCGGGTCAGCTGTATAACGACAAAAATATGAATGATGCCATTATGTCCGGCGGTATCGATATGGGTCTTAACACCGTAGGCAGATGGGCCAGCATCATACCAGCGATGGACGTTTTTGACGTACCTTTCCTGTTCCCGGATTATGCTAAGGTAGACCATGCTATCGACGGCGGCCTGGGCGACAAGCTTGGCAGCGAACTGCAGAAAAAAGGCGTGCGTCCTTTGATTTGGGCTGACTATGGTTTTGTACAGTTTGCCAATAACAAAAAGGAAATCAAATCGCCGGCAGATTTTGCAGGACTCAAGATTCGCGGCTACAGCAAATATTCTGCTGAAACCATTAAAGCATTGGGCGCGTCTTCCGTTACCATGGGCGCCAGTGAAGTTTATATGGGCATCCAGCGCGGTACTATTGACGGACAGAGCTCCGGCACACCGGCTATGCGCGACCGTAAGATGTATGAAGTGCATGAATATCTGACTATTACCAATCATGCTTCCCCGGAATTTATTGTTGCTATTAACGAAAAATCTTATAACAAGCTGAACGACAGCCAGAAGAAAGCTTTGAATGAAGCTGCGCTGGAAGTACGTAACGATATCAGAGCTAATGCTAAGAAAGAAGACTTGCAGGCATTGGAAGATCTGAAAGCCAAAGGCATGAAAGTGTATGTCGTTCCTGAAAACGAATTGCAGGCTTGGCGTGATGCAACTGCCCCGGTTTGGGACGTATTCGTTAAAGAAAACGGCAAACTTGGTCAGGAACTGATTGATATCTGCACCAAGTCCTGACGGGTTTTGTAAATTAAAGTGAGAGTGATACAGTGGAAAGATTTATTGCAATATATGACAGAATATTACGGGCGATTACTAAGGCTGCCGGGATTGTTGCCGGCTTGCTGGTGCTGTTTACCGGCTTTATGATCGTCTATGAGGTAATCTGCCGTGGAGCATTTAATGCGCCGACAGAATGGGTAATGGAAATTTCTACCTATTGTGTGGTCGTGGCCGGATTTTTAGGTATGGGCGTTGCTTATGCAGGCAAAAAACATATCCATGTGGATATTGTCCTGTCCAAGCTGTCGCCTAAGGCGCGCTGCTATACGGAGTTTATTACAAGCATTATCGGCCTGTTTTACAGCTTTATCTTTATGCAGCAGTCCTGGGAAATGACGATGTTTTCTCTGGAAATCAATAACTGCGCGCCTACGACCTTGAGTACACCGCTATGGATACCGCAGATGGCGATGCCTGTTGGTATGCTGGTGCTGCTTTTGCAGCTTATCCGCACGTTGTTGGTAGATTTTGTCAGAATCAAAAATAATGATTTCAGTGAGGAGGTAAAATAAATGATTTTAGGATTTACCGCTTTACTGCTGCTGCTGCTTGTTATGGGTCTGCCGGTTGCTTTTTCGCTCGGTATGGCGGGCGTTGCCGGAATGCTGCTTTTTATGGGCGGCGACGGAGCGTTGGCACAGCTGCCGATTATCGGCTATAAATCATTGGATGACTTTGTACTGACTGCTGTGCCATTATACATTTTGATGAGCCAGATACTGCTGACCGGCAAGGTAGGCAACGATTTGTTTGAACTGGCGAATAAATGGCTGCGTCATCTGCCCGGAGGTCTTGGTATCGCTACGGTTATGGCCTGTGCGGTCTTTGCTGCTATTACCGGCTCTTCAGTTGCCTGTGCTGTTACGATAGGCGCTATCGCCATTCCGGAAATGCTTTCCCGCGGTTATGAACGCTCGCTGGTTTTGGGTGCTGTTGCAGCCGGCGGTACTTTGGGCATCCTCATCCCGCCGTCCATCCCCATGATTTTATACGGCGCTATTACTGACGAATCCATCGGTAAACTGTTTATGTCCGGCGTGGTTCCCGGAGTTATTCTGACAGTATTGTTTATTATGATTGTTGTGTACAGATCAAGAAATCTGCCGCTGGAGGCTGCTGCCAGCTGGGATGAGCGTATCGGCGCTTTGAAAAAATCTTTTTGGGGACTGATGCTGCCGGTTATCGTAGTAGGCGGTATTTACACCGGTATTTTTACGCCTACTGAAGCTGCCGGCATCGGTACCGTCTACAGCCTGATTATCACTTTCTTTATTTACCGTACCTTGTCACTGAAAGATATGCCGGAGATACTGGAAGATACTATCAAGACCACCTGCATGATTTTTGCCATCATGATCGGCGCCAGCCTGTTCGGATTCGTGCTTACCATCTTAGACGCTCCGCAGGCTTTGACAAATTTTGTTGTCGATATGCAGACCAATCGTTGGGTGATTTTTGTAGCTATCAATATTTTGCTGCTCTTTTTGGGCTGTATCTTGGAATCTGTTTCCATCATCTTTATTACTCTGCCGATTTTGTTCCCGCTTATCATGCGTCTTGGTTTCGACCCGATCTGGTTCAACGTAGTAATGCTGATTAACCTGGAACTGGCGCTGATTACTCCGCCGGTCGGCATGAATCTGTTTGTGCTGCAGGGCATCAGCCCGGACAGCAAGATGACGCAGATCATCAAAGGCGTTATTCCCTTCGGCATCGTTATGGCGCTGGAAATCGTCCTGCTCTGCTTCTTCCCGCAGATTGCCACCTGGCTGCCCAGCGTTGTTAAATAATATGCTATTTTATTGACAGAGAGTTATAAAAAGAATATAATGGAAAAGCAGTTAGAAGGATGCTCCTTGACAGGCATCCTTCTTCTTTTTAATTAGTGAAGGAGAGAATCATCAGAATGATTAGAAATGATTTACGTAATATAGCTATTATTGCCCACGTTGACCACGGTAAAACCACGCTTGTGGACGCTATGCTGAAGCAGAGCGGTATTTTCAGAGCCAATGAACATGTTGAAGAACGCGTCATGGACTCCAATGATCTGGAACGTGAACGCGGTATCACCATTTTGTCTAAAAATACTGCCGTTATGCACAACGGTACCAAGATCAACATTCTGGATACTCCGGGCCATGCTGACTTTGGCGGCGAGGTAGAACGTGTCCTGACCATGGTTGACGGCGTATTGCTTCTGGTAGATGCTTATGAAGGCCCCATGCCGCAGACAAAATACGTTCTGCGCAAAGCGTTGGAACAGCATCTGAAACCTATCGTAGTTATCAATAAGATTGACCGTCCTGACCAACGTGTTACCGAGGTTATCGACGAAGTACTCGATCTGTTCATCGAGCTGGACGCAGATGAAGATCAGCTGGAATTCCCGGTCGTACTGGCTTCTGCCCGCAACGGCATTGCCAAACTGTCCATGGACGAGGAAAGCACTAATCTGGAACCGCTGTTCAAAGTTATCCTGGAAAATATTCCCGCCCCGGACGTAGATGTAGAAGCTCCGCTGCAGATGCTGGTTAATACCCTGGACTATGATGATTATGTAGGCCGCATCGTTGTAGGCCGCGTTGTACGCGGTACTATCCACAATGGCGAAAACATCACTTTGATGAATGAAAATGAAAGCAGAAAAGCTAAAATCGGCCGTCTGTATACCTATCAGGGCCTGAAACGTGTAGAAGTACAGGAAGTGGCAGCAGGCGATATCGTTGCCCTGATCGGTCTCAACGACGCTAATATCGGCGATACCATTGCCGATTATGAAAATCCGGAACTGCTGAAAGGCCTTAAAATCGATGAGCCGACTTTGTCCATGATTTTCTCGGTTAATAACAGTCCTTTCGCTGGCCGTGAAGGCGAATTTGTTACCAGCCGTCATCTGCGCGACCGCTTGTTTAAAGAGATTGAAACCAATGTTTCCATGCATGTGGAAGAAACTGATAGTCCCGACGCGTTCAAAGTTTCCGGCCGCGGCGAGCTGCATCTGTCCATCCTTATTGAAACCATGCGCCGTGAAGGCTATGAGCTGCAGGTAGGCAAACCCAAGGTTATTATGCATCGTGATGAAAACGGCACCTTGCTTGAGCCTATGGAAGCGCTGACCATCGACGTGCCGCAGGATTATATGGGCGCAGTTATGGAAGGATTAGGACTGCGTAAGGCAGAGCTGACTAACATGACGGAGATGGCCGGCTATCTGCGTATGGAATTTAAGATTCCTGCCCGCGGCCTGATTGGCTTCCGTAACCAGTTCCTGACTGATACCAAAGGCAACGGCATTATGAACCATGTATTTGCCGGTTATGAAGAATACAAAGGCGAGATTCCTGGCCGTACCCGCGGCAGCCTGGTTGCTTTTGAAACTGGGGAAACTACTTCCTATGGTATCGGCAACGCTCAGGAACGCGGCACGATGTTCATTATTCCTGCTGAACAGGTTTATGAAGGACAGATTATCGGTGAAAACAGCCGTGAAGATGATATGGACGTTAACCCCTGCAAAAAGAAACATGTCAGCAACATGCGTGCTTCCGGCAGCGATGACGCTATCCGTCTGATTCCGCCTAAGACTTTCTCTCTGGAGCAGGCACTGGAGCATATCAATGATGATGAACTGGTCGAAGTAACTCCGAAGAGCATCCGTATGCGCAAGAAAGTGCTGGACCGTGTAGAACGTGGCCGTATGCGCGGACGTGCTAAAAATAATCAATAAATTTTTATTTCCGGCAGGAGTTTTACCTATGCATAGAGAATATAATTCTCTACTATAGTATTTATATGGGATATGGGGGCAATACCAATGGACTTTAAAAATACGGCAATGAAATTTTTCTCAGCAGAGGAACATGAAGAGCAGCTTTTTGACGGACCGCGTCTTTTGAAATCAGGACATCTTAATATTATGATCCGCACTCCGAAATCTTTCAGTGATGTGCGCGATTATGCCGACGCGCTGATGGGCGGCAGTGCAATCATGGTTTGCTTTGACGCTGTGGATGCAGCACTGAAAAACCGTATTTTTGACTACCTGAACGGTGTAAGCTACATTGTCAATGCGTCCGTATCAAAAGTAAATGATGATTTGCTTTTATATGCTCCTGAGCAGGTGGGCGTGAATAAGGAAACTGTTTTAAAACGCAGTGGCGTTCGTTCCTGGTTAGGCTGATAAAATTAACTTGAAGAACTGCTTTCCCTGGAAACGGGGAGAGCAGTTTTTGCGTTTTTGCAATAAGAATCAGGATAGAAGGCGAGGAAAACCATGAAAAAATGGCAGGCGACAATACTGGTGCTTGTAATGACCATGATGCTGCAAGCAGCGGGGACTGCTGCAGAAAAGCTGTATTGTACAGATAAGGTCAAGGGCTATGCTGAGGGCAGCTTCGTGGTGATGGAGGGCGATGACGTCAATCTCAGGCAGAGGCCGGAAACAGGCAATGTAATCCGGGTGTTATCCAGGCATACGCTTTTGCGGGTACTGGACAGGGAGCAGGATTGGTATAAGGTGTTGGCGGACGGTACGGAAGGATATGTTTATGCGCCGTTTACAGAAGCGTGTCGTAAGGATATGCTGACTGAGGAAGATTTTGCCTTAGGGTATCTTTCTTTAAATAATAAGTTTGTACTGGAAAAATTTGAGCAGAGCATGGGTAAATGTCTCAGCTCAGAGAAAAAGGACGGCAGATATTATTATACTTTTGCCAATCTGGTTGCAGGTGTGCATAAACGTACAAAGAATATTGTCTATTACAGGATAAGCGACCCGCGGTTCATTACCATGCGTGGAATCAGCGTTGGGGATGACAGTGCCAGAGCGATAGGACAGTACGGTACTCCTGATACGGTTGTTTATGGTGATGGCAGCGTCTGCTATGAATATTTCTTCTGTGACCAGAAAGATGATACCTACCGTTTTGCTATTGAAATAAGTCCGGCAGGGATAGTACAGGCTATGATTATTGAAAGGCTGAAATGATGTCAGAAACTTTCTGACGCCGGACGCCAATAGTTTTACTAAAAGAGCCCATGGAGCGGCAGCAAAATACTGACCGCTCTGTTTTTTATTCGGGTAAAAATGTTATAATAAAAAAGTAAGCGCTAAAAAGAAGGAGTGGAAATTTCATGAAAACTGTTCAGGAAAAGCAGCAGGTGGGCGGTGTCCTCGGTTTTATTGAACGTATAGGCAATAAAATCCCCGACATCACGATCCTGTTTGTTGCGGCTTTTGTCATTGTCTGTGTGGTATCGGCAGTGTTGTCACAGATGCATTTTGATTATGTGCATCCTACGACAGGCAAAAATATCGTTGTTAATAATATGCTGAGCGGAGAAAATATCGTTAAGCTGCTCAGTACCATGGTAACCAACTATTCAGGCTTCCCGCCGCTGGGAATGGTAATCGTTGCTACGCTCGGTATCGGTATTGCCGACGGCTCTGGTTATATCAATACGGGTCTGAAAAAGATTCTTTCTGTTACGCCGAAGTTTTTGCTGACCCCGATTATCATTCTGGTTGGTATGCTGAGCCATCTGGGACCTGATACCGGCTATGTAATTATTATCCCTGTGGCAGCTTATATGTTTTATGCCAGCGGCAAACATCCTCTGGCTGGTATCGGCGCGTCATTTGCAGGTATTGCCGGCGCTTTTGCAGCTAACTACACGCCGTCTGCCATCGACCCGGTAATCCAAGGCTTTACGCAGAGCGCTGCCCAGCTGATTGACCCGACTTATCAGGTCAATGTACTTTGCAATTATTTTTATGCTTTTGGGTCAACTTTTATCGTTATTGCCAGCTGTTGGTATGTAACGGAAAAAATTTCTGAACCCTGGCTGTGGAAAGCCTGCCCGCTGGATAAGGATATCAATATCGGCGAAGATGCGAATACTGAGGTAACTCCTAAGGAAAACAGGGCTTTTCTGGTAGCGACCGGCGTACTTGTCCTGATGATTGTCGGTTTGATTGCTGCTATCCTGCCGGCAGATTCCATCCTGCGTGATAAAAACGGCGTACTGGCAAGCTTCCAGGCTCCTATCATGCAGTCTATTGTCTCTTTGCTGTTTGTTTTTACAGGTACTGTTGGTCTGGTATATGGCATCATGGTAGGTAAGTTCAAATCGCCGCAGGACGTTACCAAAGCCATGGAAGATATTACCAAGACGTTAGTACAGCTTATTGTATTTTATTTCTTTGCGGCGCAGTTCCTCTATGCTTTTGGCGCTTCCAATATGGGTGCGCTGATAGCTATTGCCGGTGCGGAATTTTTGAAATCCCTGGCATTGCCGCCGCAGGTAACAGTTTTCGGCATCATCATCTTTGTTGCCTGCCTGAACCTTATTATTACCTCTGCTTCGGCAAAATGGGCCATTCTGGCGCCAATCTTTGTACCGATGCTGATGGCGGTAGGCATTGCTCCTGAGCTTACCCAGGTAGCTTTCCGTGTCAGCGACTCTGCTGTTAACGTAGTAACGCCTATGTTTGCTTTCTATCCGTTGATTATCCTGTACTGCCAGCGTTATGTAAAAAGTGCCGGTATTGGTACGCTGAGCTCGCTCATGCTGCCTTATACCGTAGCGCTGCTGATAAGTCTGACCATCATGCTGTATGTATTCTGGGGACTGGATATCCCGCTGGGCTTCCAGGCTGACTACGTATATCCCAGACGTGTAATGTAGAAAGAAGGAATTAGTAATGAATTTGCAAAAAAGATTGCAGGAGCGGTTCCTGCGTTATGCTGCTGTTTCCAGTCAAAGTAATGAAGGCGCGGCTGTTGTTCCCAGTACTCCAGGACAACGCGAACTGGCAGAACTGTTGAAAAAGGATTTGGCGGAATTGGGCCTGGTAGATTTGGAAATCAGTGAATATTCCGTACTGACGGGTCGCCTGCCTGCCAATCTGCCCGAAGGTTATCATGCTGTGCCGAAGGTCGGCTGGGTAACTCATCTTGACACTGTCAATGTCTGCCTGTCGCCTGAGGTACATCCGCAGATTATCAAAAACTATCAGGGCGGCGATATCTGCCTGAATAAGGAAAAACAGATTTATCTTACTGTCAAGGAGCATCCTGAAATCGAGCGCTATATCGGCGACGATATCATCGTCAGCGACGGTACTTCTGTTTTAGGCGCTGATAATAAAGCTGCCATCAGCAATATCATGGTGGCGCTGGAAACGCTGGTCAATGATAAAAACCGTTATCATGGAGAAATCTATGTTGCTTTTGTGCCGGACGAAGAAGTAGGCCTTTTGGGCAGCAAAAAGATGGATTTCAGTAAGTTCCCTGTTGATTTTGCTTATACTATCGACTGCTGCGAACTGGGAGAAGTAGTTTACCAGACCTTTAATGCCGGCAGCGCTGAAGTTTATATTAAAGGTATTACCGCTCATCCAATGTCTGCCAAGGGTGTGCTGGTAAATCCGGCTCTGGTAGCTGTAGACCTGGTCAACAGTTTTGACAGGATGCAGACTCCTGAGCATACCGAAGGACTGGAAGGCTTTATCTGGGTCAACGGCATTGACGCTAACGTGTCGGAAGCTAAAGTTTCTTTGAAGATACGCGACCATAATAAAAAACTTTATGAAGCGCGTAAGCAGCAGATTCGTGATGCAGTAGAATTTTTACGGCTGCGTCATCCGAAAGCGGTTATTGAATTGACTATGAGCGATACTTATGCCAATATCGAAGATGCCGTGCGTGAAGATAATAAGAAGTGTATAGATTTTATTTATCAGGCTATGGACGAGCTGGGGATTACGCCTAAGACTATTGCTATGCGCGGCGGCACCGACGGCTCCTTTATTTCCAGTAAGGGAATTTTGACTCCTAATTATTTTACGGGTGCGCATAACTTCCATTCTAACTGCGAATTTATGCCTATGAGTGCAGTGGAAAAATCATGTCTGATGACCTTGAAACTGGTGGAACTCATAACTAAATAAAAAGCAAAATGCCATGAAAGCTTATGCTTTCATGGCATTTTTCTTTTCAGCCTATTTTGGCTTGTAAAATAAATTATTTTTTCGCTGCAAAGTCTACATAATCGTTTATGCCTTTACCGGGCGCTACCATAGGTTGAACCATATCTTCCGGGTCAACAGCAACTTCGATAAGGTAAGGCTCAGACAGCCGCATAGCCTTTTCTACCGCAGCAGCGAGCTCCTGGGGAGCAGCGACACGCTCGCCTTTGATACCGAAAGCTGAGGCATATTGGACAAAATCGATAAAGCCGGGCAGTTCGCAGGCAGTAAAACGTCTGTCAAACTGTACTGTCTGCAGCTGGCGGATCATACCCAGGCCGCTGTTATTAAAAACGATAGCTATAACAGGCAGTTTATTGGCGGCGATAGTAAACAGTTCGGAGCCGGTCATTTTAAAACCGCCGTCTCCGCTTAAACAGATAACTCTGCTGGCGGGACGCGCCAGCTGCGCTCCCATTGCTGCAGGCAGACCGAAGCCCATAGTACCCAGGCCGCCGCTGCTGATCCATTGACGGGCAAACTGGATCTTGATATGCTGCGCAGCCCACATTTGATGCTGCCCGACGTCGGTTGTGATAATATAGTCCTTATCTCTGATAACAGGATTGAGCGCCCGGAAAAATGCAGGCGCTTTTTCGCTGCCGTAATCGTCGTCTATGCCTTCCCAGCTGTCGATGAGTTCCCACCATCGGGAAAGATCCTGTGCGTCGCTGCCTCGTTCTAAGAGATTCAGGGTCATCCTGATATTGCCGGTAATACCGATGGCAGAATCGATGTTTTTGTCAAGTTCGGCCGGGTCGATGTCAAGATGGATAATGGTTTTATCTTTACTGTAGCCGGTGCGTTCTCCAGTAACCCTGTCATTAAAACGGCTGCCTACAGCCAGGATGAGGTCGGCCGCTTTAATCGCATTATTAGCGCGTTTGTGGCCGTGCAGGCCGGTCATACCAAGAAACAGCCTGCGGTAGGCGCTGATGGCGCCGAGCCCCATAAGAGTGCTTACTACAGGAATATGCAGCTTTTCGCATAAATGCATGGCATCATATTCAGCATCGGCAGTGATAACTCCGCCGCCGATAAGCATTACCGGGCGTTCAGCCTTTGCCAGCGCCTGGATAGCGTCGTCTACACGCTGTTTATCGGGCTGTGGTTGGGGCAATTCGTTTAATTTATCGCAGGTATATTCGATTAAAGCTGTCTGCACGTCGCGGGGTACGTCTATGAGCACCGGGCCAGGGCGGCCGGTTTTGGCAATCTGAAAGGCCAGACGCATAATCTGGGGCAGATGGGCGGGATGTTTGACCAGAAAATTATGTTTGGTGATTGGCATAGTGATGCTGGTAATATCTACTTCCTGAAAAGCGTCGTGCCCGATAAATTCACAGGCAACCTGCCCGGTGATTGCCACTACCGGGACAGAGTCAAGAAAAGCTGTCGCCAGGCCAGTGACGAGATTGGTAGCGCCGGGGCCGGAGGTGGCGACGCATACGCCTACCTTGCCGGAAGCACGTGCGTAACCGTCGGCAGCATGAGCGGCTCCCTGCTCGTGGGCAGTCAGGATATGTTTGATGTCAGAATTTCTCAACGCGTCATAAAAGGGGAGGATAGCGCCTCCCGGATATCCGAAAACTGTATTGATACCTTCTTCTTCCAGGCATTTTACCATTATTTCAGCACCTGTTAACTGCATAATTTCACTTCCTTTTGATGTGCTTTTTTATAACGTACAGGCAGCGGTCACGACCGGCGGCCATTCGTAACGGGATTTATCTACGGCAAGCGACGCATCGCCGCGTTCAAGAGCGACAAGCCCTGTTTGAACCATTTCAGTGACGCCGTAGGGACGCATAACGTCAACAAAGGCTTTCAACTTGCCTTCGTCGCCGGTAACGACGAATATCAGCGATTCGCCGGTAACGTCTACCGCATGGGCTCGGAAAACGTCTGCCAGACGCAGCAGTTCCAGCCTTTTGTCGCCAGCATGTACTTTGACCATCGCCATACTGCGCTTGGCGCTGCTGTCAGGCGGCAGGATCTTGACTGCTTCTACTTCTACAAGCTTGGCAAGCTGTTTGCACACCTGGGTGATAGTTGCTTCGTCCGCTTCCATAGTAACTGTCATCCTGGAAAATTCCGGGTTCTGCGTTGTGCCTACAGCAAGACTGTCGATATTAAAGCCGCGCCTGGAAAACATACCCGAAACACGCATTAGCACGCCCGGCTGATTACGTACTACTATTGATAAAATCTGTTCCATAAATCTTCCCTCCCCAAAAATAAAACCCCCGCCTGCAAATTGCAGACAGGGGCGATGATAAACCGCGGTACCACCCTTATTTAGATGCTCTTCCTACGCATAACGCCGCTGCAGCGTCGCGCCTTACTGATAGTTCAGGAACGAGGCTCCGGGACTACAACCGTGCGTATTCGGAACGGCTTGCACCAACCGCCGCTTCTCTTACCGACTTAACGCAAAGTCCTTCCGTTCTTTGCCTTTACAATATTTACTGTTATGAATAGTTATTTTGTATATTATGTCAAGCAAACAGGCTTCTGTCAAGGATAATTCACTAACAATTTGTAAATATTTGCATGTATAAAGCTAAAAGTATCAAAAAATGTAAAGTATATAACAAATGTTTTGCTGCTATCGGGCTCTAAACAAACATGCAAGGTTAAGCAGGATGGTGACTGCAATAGGTACCAGCGGGTAACTTGCTTGACAAAAAAGCTGCACCGCTGAGATTTAGCAGTGCAGCCTGAAAAATATTGTGATTTAGTTGAAACCTAATAAAAGACCTATATGACGGACGATGAAAGCTGCCAGCCAGGCAACTGCAAGCTGGTAGATAATAATGACTAAAGTATGCATACTGGAGTTCATTTCCCTTCTAATAGTAGCCAAAGCGGCGACGCAGGGAGGATAGAGCAGACAGTAAACAAGGAAAGTATACGCTGTCAGTCCGCTGAACATATCGTTTAAGGCAGGCGCGCCGTTAGTGCCTACGGCCAGTACGGAGAGTGTGCTGATAACGACTTCCTTGGCTGTAAGGCCTGTCAGCAGCGAGGTAGCCGCCTGCCAGCTGCCGAAACCAAGGGGAGCAAAGATAGGCGCAATCAGTCTGCCAATCTGAGCAATCATACTTTCGCTGGCATCTACCATATAAAAACGGGTATCAAAGCTTTGCAGGAACCAGATAACGATGCTGGCTAAGAAGATAATTGTAAAGGCTTTATGCAGGAAATCCTTGGCCTTGCTCCACATATGCAGCAGGATATTGCGGGAGGTAGGCAGGCGGTAAGCCGGCAGTTCCATGACGAAAGGAACGGGCTTGCCTTTATAAATCAGGCTTTTCAGCAGCAGGCCGGAAAGAACGGCCATGATGATACCAAGAAAATAAAGGCTCAGCATAACCAGGCTGCCGTTATCGGGAAAGAAAGCGGCAATAAAGATACCGTAAATAGGCAGCTTAGCGCTGCAGCTCATAAAAGGCGTCAGCATAATCGTCATTTTGCGGTCACGTTCACTGGCAAGGGTACGTGTGGCCATAATAGCGGGAACGCTGCAGCCAAAGCCGATAATCATAGGTACAAAAGACGAGCCGGAAAGGCCGATCTTGCGCAGCAGCTTATCCATGACGAAAGCCACACGGGCCATGTAGCCGCTGTCTTCCAGCAGCGAGAGGAAGAAGAACAGGGTAATAATAGTAGGTAGGAACGAAAGTACGCTGCCGACACCGGAAAAAATACCGTCGATAATCAGCGAATGCATGGGAGCGCTGATGTCAAGCGCCGTCAGACCTGCATCGGCTGTCGCTGTGACAGCGTCGATGCCTTCTTCCAAAAGCGAGCTGAGAAAACTGCCGATAACGTCGAAAGTCAGCCAGAAAATAAGTCCCATAATGGCTACAAAGATAGGCAGCGCGAAATATTTATGAGTCAGATAATAGTCTATCTTTACAGAACGCATCTGCGCATCCGTATGTACTGGCTTGTGTACCGTGCTGGCGCAGAGCTTTTCAATATAGGCATAGCGCATATCGGCCAAAGCGGCTTCTCTGTCTGTACCAAGGGAGGTTTCCATTTCTTCGGTAAAATGGCCTATAATATCCAGCTCATTGGGGCTGAGCTCCAGCTCGTGAGCAAAAATAGAGTCGCCTTCGATAAGCTTGGTAGAGGAAAAACGCAGCGGCAGACCCTTAGCGCGTACTTTCCGTTCTATCAGATGGGCGATAGCATGGATGGCAGTGTGTACAGGACCGCTGCAGAAATCAAGCCTTTCCGGCAGGCGTTTGTTTTCGGCCAGAGAAATTGCCTGGCGTACAAGTTCGGCCACGCCTTCGCCGCTGTTGGCTGTAATAGGCACTACTGGAATAGTAAGCGCTTCCGACATGGCCTTGATATCAATGCTGCCGCCGCTGGCTGTCAGCTCGTCCATCATGTTCAAAGCGATAATCATGGGGATGTTCAGTTCGATAAGCTGCAGCGACAGATACAGGCTGCGCTCAATATTAGTTGCATCTATAACGTTGATGATGGCGTCCGGCTTATTGTAGAGCAGCAGGTCGCGGGTAACGATTTCTTCCGAGGTGTACGGTGAAAGAGAGTAAATACCGGGCAGGTCGATGACGCTGGCATCTGGTACACGCAGCAACGCGCCTTCTTTTTTCTGCACGGTAACGCCTGGGAAATTGCCTACATGCTGATTGCTGCCGGTAAGATAATTGAAAAGGGTACTTTTACCGCAGTTTTGGTTACCGACTAAGGCGAAATGAATACTCATTTTTCATCACCTTCCGGTAAAACTGTAATTTTAGCCGCTTCATCGGCGCGGAGGGTAAGTTCGTAGCCGCGCAGAAAAATTTCCAGCGGGTCGCCGAGAGGCGCTTTCTTGCGTACCATTACTTTAGTTTTGGGAGTAAGCCCCATATCTAACAATCTGCGGCGCAAGATGCCTTCTCCGCCGACAGTCTGGATGATACCGCTCTGTCCCAAAGGGAGTTTGTCGAGCGTCAATATGTCTTTTTGCATGATTCTGATACCTTCTGTGTAATAAATAATAACTCTTAATAATTATATAATCATGTATTTGGAGTGTCAATTTAAAAGTATTTACTTTATGTAAAGCTTGGATATCTGTATTTTTTATAAAATAAGAATTATTCAGATTAAATGAGACAAGATACTCACAAAGCCTGATTTTCAAATGTGATATATTAGAAAAATAGCATTGTTCTGACTTGACTTTTACTAAAATAATTGTATAATTCTAATTGAGAATTATTTTTGATAAAGGATGATGGAGATGGCGAAAAGGAATACTATTCAAAGACAATTAGTTATTGCTGTCGTACGTTTTCTGGCAGATCACCCGACTGCCGAAGAAGTATACGACCGCATTACCATGGAGTATCCTGATATCAGTAAAGGCACGGTATACCGCAATCTGAACTCTCTGGTGGAAAGCGGCCTGTTGGGCAAGGTTTCCGTTCCCAGCGGCGCTGATCGTTTTGATCATATCCTGGCCAGACATTATCATATAAAATGTACCGGCTGCGGTAAATTTTCTAATGTAGAAAATTTTGATTATTTCCAGGACCTGGATGAAAAAGTAGCTGCTGTTACCGGCTATAAAATGGAGCACCATGACATCGTATTCAACGGCTTGTGTCCTGAATGCCAGAAAAAGGCAGAACTGGAAAAGAAAAATTAAGTGTTGGGCCCCTGGAGACAGGGTAAAATAATATTTCACTTCGAGGAGGAGAAAAACATGGAATTAAAAGGCAGCAAGACTGAACAAAATTTGTGGGCGGCTTTTGCCGGCGAATCTCAGGCAAGAAATAAGTACACCTATTATGCAAGCGCAGCTAAAAAAGAAGGCTACAATCAAATTGCAGCTATTTTTGAAGAAACTGCCGGCAATGAAAAAGAACATGCTAAAATCTGGTTTAAAGAACTGCATGGCGGCAGCGTTCCCAAAACTATGGAAAACCTGGCTGACGCAGCAGCAGGCGAAAACTATGAATGGACGGAAATGTATGCAGAATTTGCCAAAACTGCTAAAGAAGAAGGCTTTGAAAGACTGGCATATCTGTTTGCAGAAGTAGCTAAGATTGAAAAACATCACGAAGAAAGATATCGTGCGCTGCTTGCTAACATCGAAAATGACCGCGTTTTCAAACGCAATGAAAAGAAAGTATGGATCTGCACCAACTGCGGTGAAATCATCGTTGGTGAAGAAGCTCCGAAAGAATGCCCCGTATGCGCTCATCCGCAGGGATATTTCCAACTGCATGTAATCAACTACTAAGCTTTATTTTGCATATCAAACGCTCCGGCTTTGCCGGGGCGTTTTGTTTTTTTACCTGCGGCTATGGTATAATCTAATTATTAAGATTGCCGAAGGAGTGTTGGTAAATGCAGGAGAATATACCCGTCAAAAAAGGGGATAATATAGAATTACAGATTGCCGGACTGGGCAGCAGCGGCGAGGGCGTTGGTAAGTATGCAGGCTTTACTGTCTTTGTACAGGGAGCGTTGCCCGAAGAAACAGTGCAGGCAGAAATTACTCTGGTTAAGAAAAACTATGCAGCAGGTAAGCTGGTAAAGATAATTGCAGCTTCGCCTGAGCGAGTGGAGCCTATTTGTCCTGTCTATGCTGAGTGCGGCGGCTGTCAGCTGCAGCATCTTTCTTATGCCGGGCAGCTGCGTATGAAACGGCAGCAGGTCAAAGACGCCTTAACACGTATAGGACACTTGGATACGGAAGTCTTGCCCGTTATCGGCTGCAATAATCCTTGGAATTATCGTAATAAAATGCAGTTTCCGGCTGCCAGCGGTGTTGAAGGCAAGATTAACATAGGTTGTTATGCAGCGGCTACCCATAGCGTTATCGATACCGGCTGCTGCCTGATTCAAAAAGAAGCTAACAATGAAGTGCTGACTACGGTGCGCAAATGGATGCAGCGGTATGGTATCAGCGCCTATGATGAAAAGACGGGCAAGGGGCTGGTGCGTCATGTCATGAGCCGTGTGGGCGTGCACAGCGGTGAAGTGATGGCGGTACTGATTACATCTGCCTATGATATACCGCATAAAAAAGAGCTGGTGGAGTGGCTGACAAAATATGTTCCTAATCTTGTCAGTGTAGTGCAGAATATTAACAAAAAACCTACTAACGTGGTTATGGGCAGCAAGACCAGGGCCTTGTACGGACTGCCTACTATTACTGACAGCTTAGGGGCGCTGAATTTTAATATTTCTGCCCAGTCTTTTTTCCAGGTGAACAGTGAGCAGGCGGAAAAACTGTATAACAAAGCGCTGGAGTATGCGTCTTTAAGCGGCAGCGAGACTGTGGTAGACGTATATTGCGGTACAGGGACGATTTCGCTTTATTTGGCAAAACATGCCAATAAGGTTTATGGTATAGAAATTGTGGCGCCTGCTATTGAAGACGCTAAAAAGAACGCCCAAGATAATAACTGCCATAATGCAGAATTTATCTTAGGTGATGCGGCTGAAAAGCTGCCGCAGCTGCTGGCTGATGGCGTTAAACCTGATGTGGTTGTCGTTGACCCGCCGCGGGCAGGCTGTGAGCAAAAGGTGCTGAAAGCTATTGCCGATGTTGAGCCGCAGCGCATAGTATATGTTTCCTGCAACCCTGCTTCTCTGGCAAGGGATCTGGCTTACTTAAGTGAGCGCGGATATAAGGCGATGACGGCGCAGCCTGTGGATATGTTTCCGATGACAAGCCATATCGAAACCGTGTGCTGGCTAACCCGCATAAAATAAGGATTTTCGCTTGTTTTGAGTAACAAAAAAGGCGGCTTTGCCACCGATTTGCCACCGTGATTTTGAAAAATGTACTTTGAACTAAAAACGGGGTTGAACACGTTGAATTTTCAGCGGTTCAGCCCCGTTTTCAT
>CANREP010000007.1 GCA_947629685.1 uncultured Phascolarctobacterium sp. | reverse complement strand
ACAGGCACCGGCTATCTGCCGCCTCGTAAAGGCGTAGCGGAAGATCCTGCCGGCTTCAAAAAGATTGTCGACGAAAATAAAAACATCCAGACGGCTCTGGCAATGATGCCCAAAGTTGTGAAATGGGCAAGTTTTCCCGGAGCTAACGGACTGCAGGCAGAACAGCTGCTGATTGACGCCCGCGATATAATCCTTAGCGGTAAACAAAGCGCGGCTGACGCGCTGCATGAGACGGCGGAAAAAATCAATAAATTACTGTAAACTGTATAAATCTTGATAATGCCGCTGCCAAGGCGGCATTATTTATCTACTGGTCAAAGGAGTCTTTTATGAGTAAAAACAGCAAAGAGGCTTTATTATACATCTTCCCGGCGGCAGCGCTGTTCCTGCTATTTTTTTACTGGCCGCTGCTGCAGAATATCTATCTGAGCTTTTTTTCCTGGAATATGGTCAGCCCGACCATGAAATTTGTCGGTATTGAGAATTTTACCGAGCTTTTAGCCAGCGCCGAACTGCTGAAAATCTTGCTGAATACAGTACTGTTTGTGGCTATTATGCTGATACTTAATTTTGTCCTTCCTTACCTTTATTCATTTGTACTGGGTCATCTGGTACATAGATGGAATGCTTTTTACCGGTCGGCACTATTTTTGCCGTCGACACTGTCGCTGGCGGTAGCAAGTATTCTGTTCCTATGGATTTATAATCCGCTGGCAGGTCCGCTGAGCATCGTCCTGGGCTGGTTTGATATGGAATCGCCGCGCTGGTTTAAGGAAAGCTATCTGGTTATCTTCGCTATCTGTACTATCATCGGCTGGAAAGTTTTCGGCTATAATCTGATTATTATGCTGGCGGCAATGGTGGCAGTGCCCCGTGAAATGATTGAGGCAGCTAAACTGGAAAATGCTTCTAACTGGGTGATCTTTAAAAAGATTATCCTGCCGATGACATCGTCAACGGCCATTTATGTATTTACCATAACGGTGGTATTCGGCCTGCAGTATGTGCTGGTGCCTGTCAATATGCTGACGCAGGGCGGTCCCGACCAGGGCAGTTCTAACCTGGTGTATATCATTTATCAGTACGCTTTCACGTTCTTCCAGACAGGTAAGTCTGCTGCCTACGCGGTGATAACCATGATCTGCTATCTGGCGTTCCTATATGTAAAAAATAAATATCTGGAGAAAAAAGTATATTATGAAAACTGATTTTAGCAAAGAATTTATCTGGCATGTGCTGCTTTTAGCAGCAGTATTTTTGATGCTGTGGCCCATTTTATTTATGATTTCCACTTCTTTTAAAGATCTGAACCAGGTATTTGAGTCTACCTTAAATCCGCTGCCTTGGCCGCCTACGTTCAGCAATTATCTGTCGGTGCTGGAAAGTTTTCCTCTGCTGACTTATATTTGGAATACTTTCTTTATTGCAGCGGTAGTAACCGTCTGCAAGGCGGCGACCAGCGTCTTGGCGGCATTTGCCTTTGTTTATTATGATTTTAAATATAAGGAAACTGTTTTCAATGGTATGCTGCTGACATTTTTCATTCCTATAACGGTCCTCATCATGCCTAATTATCTGATGATGGCAAAACTTGATTTGCTGGATACGCCTTGGGGCGTTATCCTGCCGTGCCTGGTAGACGGTATGGGTGTCTTCCTGATGCGGCAGACTATGCGCAGCATACCGAAGCCGTTGCTGGAAGCAGCTATCTTGGATGGAGCCAAGCCGCATCAGATTCTGTGGAAGGTAGTACTGCCGCTGATTAAGCCGTCGGTACTGGCTGTTTCCATATTGTTTTTTATCAATTCCTGGAATGAGTATTTCTGGCCGCTCTTGATTTTACAGGATAAGGATAATTACACGCTGCCTTTGGCTCTGCAGATGTTTATCAGCGCCGAGGGCGGCAGCGAATGGGGCATCGCCATGGCCGTAGCTACTTTAACGAGCTTGCCGCCGCTGCTCCTATACTGCTTCTGCCAGAAGTTCATCATCAACACATTTATGCAATCGGGGGTTAAAGGTTAATGCAAAACAGTATTGTTTTTTCACATGTCAATAAATCTTACGGCAAGACAGCTGTTATCGAAAATCTCAATCTGGAAATACGTGAAGGCGAGCGTCTGATACTGCTGGGGCCGTCCGGCTGCGGCAAGACGACCACGCTGCGGATGATTGCCGGTTTTGAAGAAATCAGCGGCGGCGAGCTGTATATGAACGGTAAGGTGGTTAACGATTTGCCGCCGGGAGAGCGCAACATCGCCATGGTTTTTCAAAGTTACGCGCTGTTTCCGCATCTTACGGTCTGGGACAATATTACTTTCGGCCTGCAGCTGCAGAAGCTGCCGGAAGATGAAATCCGTTCAAGAACGGAAAAAGCCCTGGATATATTGCATCTTAAAGGCTACGAACATAAAAAAACACACGAGCTGAGCGGCGGACAAAAGCAGAGAGTGGCTCTCTGCCGCGCCATTGTCAAACATTCGCCGTATTTTCTGCTGGATGAGCCGCTTTCCAACCTGGATGCGCAGCTGCGTCAGAAAGCAAGGACGGAACTGGTCAAACTGCATGAGATGTTTAAACCGACCATGATCTATGTTACCCATGACCAGATTGAGGCCATGACAGTTGCCGACAGGATTGCTGTAATGAACAGGGGCGAGCTGCAGCAGATTGATACGCCGGAAAACATCTATCATCATCCTGCCAATACTTTTGTGGCTTCTTTTATCGGTTCTCCTGCCATGAACATCATTAAAGCACGTTTCGACAATAAAAAACTGGCTGTTGGTAAGTGCTGCCTGGAAGTACCGGAAGCATGGTGCAAGCTTATCGGCAGCAGAAAAGAACTTTTATTTGGCCTGCGCCCGGAAGCTTGCGTGCCTAAATTTGATGGAGGTATGCTCAAAGGACAGGTGGAATTTATGGAAAATACGGGTAATCTGAAAACTGCCAGCCTGAGGTTGGGCAGCGGTGAAAACTGCTTTATCCAGGCCAGCGACCCGAAACTGTCACTGCAGTCTGTCCAGGGTTTTGATTTTGATTGGAGCAATGTCAACCTGTTTGACGCTGCAACAGGTATGAATATAGGATATGTGAGGTAAGATAATGCGTTTTTCTGTAAGTGATTTATTGTTTCCTGGTTTTCAGAAATCTTCCCTGCGGGATCTGAGCAGCGCATACGGTATAGAATTTTTCTACGAATTCGGCAAAGATTATTATTGGAATGAGGAAACTGCCGGCTGGGGTACCAGGCCGCTTTCCCTGCATGGCCCCTGCGTGGCCGTTAATCTGGCTGATAAAAAGCAGACAAATTATAATAAGGTATTTGAAAAAACTTTTGCATATGCGCAAAAAGTTAGAGCGGAATTTGTAGTAGTGCATACCAATGAAAGCTGGCAGGGAGACAGGGATAAAGTGCAGGCGCTGGTTATCAAGAGACTGCGTCAGCTGGTCAGCCTTGCCAAAAGTTACGGTGTGCGGCTGGTAATAGAAAATGTCGGGCTGCGTACTAAGGGTAATGTTCTGTTTGATCTGCATGAATACATAGCTCTTTTTGATATCTTTCCCGATGCCTGTGCGCTGCTTGATACCGGCCACGCCCACGTAAACGGCTGGGAACTGCCTTCTGTTATTGAAGCGCTGCAAGGCAGGCTGCTCGGCTGCCATATTCACGATAATAACGGCGATGCTGACGCTCATCTGCCTGTAGGCGAAGGGAGTATTGATTGGAAAGGCTATTTTAGCGCCGTCAAAAAATTTGCGCCCCAGGCTGTACAGGTCTTTGAGTACAGTTGCGGCTTTACGTCCGCTGCTGCTCTGGAAGAACATATAACGGGGCTGTGCAGGCAATACAGGCTGGAAGAAAAAAAGAAAGATGTTTAGAAAGGCGAGACGCAGATGCTTCCGATAACAGTATTATTTGCAGGGTGGCTTTTTCTCGGGTATCTTTGGTTATAAAAAACGGACAGCGTGGCTGTCCGTTTTTGTCTATCGAAAAGCAGGACAAGACTGGTCTTTGTAATTTCGGCAAATTTATTCTATAATAAAAATATCTACAGTATTTGTCGGGAGGAAATAGTATGCGAAAGCTTGTGCTGCTAATCTGTCTTTGTTGCCTGCTGTGTGCTTTTACCGGGATTGTCCGGGCTGCGGCGCCGAAAAATCTGCAGGAAGAATATAATCATTCCTACTTTATTTCTATTGCCGCGGCTTCCTGCGCTGGAATCTATAGGCCGGAAAATTCTTCTGAGTTCAGTTATCTGCGCGATTACGGCTGGCAGATCATGCCCTACCATGAAAGTAGTGGTAAGATAGCGACTAATTTTTCACTGGCCCATAATTATTTCCCCGATATCAATAAACATATTTACCTGGTAACCTTCCGCGGCAGCGCCGATAAGGGCGATTGGAGCGTCAACCTGCAGACAAGGCAGGTGCCCTACCAGGGTGATGTGATTCCTGCGCAGCCGCAGGAAGATATGCCGGAAGGTACGCCTGCTGTGCATGAAGGTTTTATCAGTTATACCGATACCATGGTGCTGTCTTCGGTTATAGACGAAAATCATAATTTCAAAGGTATCTTCCGCAAAGTTTATGAAGAACCTGACGCTTATCTTATTTTAACTGGTCACAGCCTGGGCGGCGCTGCAGCGACGCTGCTGGGCGAAAGGCTGGTCAGTCTCGGGATGCCGAAAGATAAATTCGTCGTTATAACTTTTGGCGCGCCGGCAGTGGGCAATGATGCTTTTGCGGCTGCTTACGGCGACAAAATAGATTTGATGCGTATAACGAATACTGCGGATCCTGTACCGGGCAGTCTGCAGACAGTGTTCGGCGGCTATAAGCAGTTTGGCTATAATTACAAATATCACCTGTCTATGAAGATGAGCAATTTTCAGCATGATATTGCCATGTACTTTGACCATAGTGTCAGCGAGTATTTTAAAACCTTTGACAGAGCTGTTGCTGCCGGCTTGGTACAGCCGCTGCCGGACAATAAGCTTACGGACGGCGTGCCGACGGTAGCTCTGTGGATCAACGGTTCGCCCGGCATCAGGAAGATGCGTTATGTGCCAGATATAAAAAGGCTGCTGATCAACGAATATAAAATGATGCTGCCGTCCTATACGATTATGGAAAAATCGCTGGATGACAAAGACAACTATACCCACAGCGAGATTATGCGTCTGAGCAGGGAAGCCGGCGCGGAATATGTGATTGTCTGCGGCATCGACGGCAACAGGCCGCCAGATAAAGGATACTGGTATATTGCTCTCAATCAGGCAGTGTTTACTGCGGACGGAGGGCTGCTGAGCATCAGCACTTTTGCTAAAAAGGTTGACCCTGCGTCCGGCAATATCCAGGCTGCAGGTGAAAGTATTTTGCAGGCCCGCGGGGAGCTGAAAAAACAGCTGCCTTTTGTTGCAACGGAATATCAGACGACTTTAAGCGGTTTGTAGGAGGTAAAATAAGATGGATTTACAGGAGTTGGCGGCAGAACTGCAGCAGTGCAGCAGCTGTCCGTTGCGTAAGGATGCACTGGCTCCCGTAGGCTGGTTCGGCAATCCGCACAGTCCTATAGTATTTGTCGGTGAAGGTCCCGGCGGGGTGGAGGATGAATACGGCTGTCCGCTGATAGGACCTTCGGGACAGCTGCTTGATAAAGCCCTGTGGGCGGCCAAGATGACACGCGACCGGGTGCTGACGACTAATGTAATTAAATGCCGTCCCAAAGGCAACAGGACGCCGGATATCTCGGAAGCAGATTTCTGTGCCCGTCTCTGGCTGGATAAGGAACTGGAAATACTGCAGCCCAAAGTTATCGTGGCTTTGGGTGGTGTGGCGCTCCATTATCTGGGCAATCCTGATATGCGTATTACCAGAGACAGGGGGCAGTGGTTCAGGACCAAGCACGGCTTTGACTGTATTGCTACTTATCATCCGGCATTTTTGCTGCGCCAGTTTGGAAAACGGCTGGTGGAATGTAAATGGGATGTTTTCCATGACCTGGAAAATGCCCGTAAGCGCGCTGAAGAGCTTGCGCCGGGCTATCAGTTTATGTCCGGGGAAAAAACGGATCTTTTTAAACTTTATCCTAAAAGAATTAAATCGGAAACAGTTCAAAAATTTGGTGTTTAGGATAAAGTAAGGTATAATTAGCTTAGTAGTAAGATGCAAATATATAAACAGGAGTGAGAAAAATGGCTGAAAGAAAATTCTTTATCTGCAAACATTGCGGCAATATCGTGGGCATGGTTTTTGACGCTAAGGTACCTATGATGTGCTGTGGTGAAAAAATGACCGAACTGGTGCCTAATACGACTGACGCAGCACAGGAAAAACATGTGCCCGTTATCAGTGTAGAAGGAAATCTGGTGACGGTAAAAATCGGCAGTGCTCCGCATCCGATGACGGAAGCTCATCTGATTACCTGGGTGTATCTGGAAACTGAAAAAGGCGGCCAGCGTAAAGTCCTGCACGCTGGTGAAGCGCCGGAAGTTAAATTTGCCCTGGTTGATGATAAGCCGGTAGCAGCTTATGCATATTGCAATCTGCACGGACTGTGGGTAGCCAAAGTTTAAGAGTCAGAATAAAAATAAAACGGCTAAGAGCTTGCTCTTAGCCGTTTTGTGTTATATTAGATTATTTTTGTCGTCCAGTCTTCAATATTCCAGACCTTGTCTACCAGGCCTTCGTAAAATTCTGGTTCATGGGAAACCAGGAGTACGCTGCCTTTAAATTCCCTGATAGCCTTTTTCAGTTCGTCTTTGGCGTCCACGTCAAGATGGTTGGTAGGTTCGTCCAGTACCAGCCAGTTAATATCTTTGAGCATCAGTTTGCACAGGCGTACCTTGGCAGCTTCGCCGCCGCTCAAGACAAAGACCTTGCTGGTAATATGCTCGTTGGTAAGGCCGCAGGCTGCCAGAGCGGCGCGTACTTCGTAATTGGTGAGACCGGGATATTCGTTCCAGACGTCTTCCAGAGCGGTGTTTTCGTTTTTCTCGCGTTCTTCCTGCTCGAAATAGCCGGGTTCAAGAAATTCTCCCAGTTCGACAGTGCCGCTGAAAGGAGGGATGATGCCGAGAATGGTTTTCAGCAGCGTAGTCTTGCCCAGACCGTTGACGCCGCGGATAGCGATTTTCTGACCGCGCTCCAGATTGAAAGTTACAGGACGTGTCAGCGGCGTATCATAACCGAGTACCAGGTCTTTAGCTTCTACGATAAAACGGCTGGGAGTACGGGCTTCGCGGAATTTGAAAGTCGGTTTGATTTTCTCGCGCGGTTTTTCAATCATTTCCATTTTATCCAGCTTGCGCTGACGGCTTTTGGCCATATTGGTCGTAGCTACTCTGGCCTTGTTGCGGGCGATGAAATCTTCCAGTTTTGCTACTTCCTGCTGCTGACGTTCATAGGCGCTTTCCTTCTGTGCTTTGTAGATGGCGTACATTTCCTGGAATTTATCATAGTTGCCGCTGTAGCGTGTCAATTCGCAATTTTCCAGATGATAGATGACATTGACTACTTTATTAAGAAAAGGTATGTCGTGGGAAATAAGTATGAAGGCGTGTTCATAGTTTTGCAGGAACTTGGTCAGCCATTCGATATGCTCTACATCCAGATAGTTGGTGGGTTCGTCCAGCAGCAGAATAGAGGAATTTTGCAGCAGCAGTTTGGTCAGCAGTACCTTGCTGCGTTGGCCGCCGGACAACTCGCTGACGTCCTTATCCAGACCGATGCTGCCGAGACCGAGGCCGTTGGCTACTTCTTCTATCTTGCTGTCTAACGAATAAAAGCCGCTGTGCTCCAGTTCGGACTGTATTTCGCCGACCGTATTCATCATTTTATCCAGTTCTTCAGGAGATGCATCGCCCATTTTATCGTACAGCTCCAGCATCTGCTGCTCCATGGCGTACATATCATTGAAAGCGGTGCGCAGTACTTCGCGGATGGTCATGCCCTTTTCCAGCGTACTCTGCTGGTCAAGATAACCGACGGTAACACGGCCCGGCCATTCGACCTTGCCTTCATCCGGCTGCAGATGGCCGGTAACGATATTTAAAAAAGTTGATTTGCCTTCGCCGTTGGCGCCGACGAGGCCGACGTGTTCGCCGCGCAGCAGTTTGAAGGAAACATTTTCCAAAATCTGGCGGCCGCCGAAAGAATGAGACACATCAGTAACATTTAAATAACTCATTTTTTACCTCATAAGAAAAATTTATATAGTAATTTTATTATGCACCCTGGCTTTTGTAAAGGCTGGCAGGTGATTTTTTCCCAGTGTAGAATATATTATGAAAATACTTTGCAGAAAAGGTGATTTAAATGATCAGCGGTAATAAAAAAGATATAGAAAAAGTCCTTCCATACGTCAGCGCGCGTCTGCGTACCGCTCTGCAGTATATTGCAGCAACAGATTTTTCGTCTGTTCCTAATGGCGAATATGAAATTGACGGCCGTAATGTCTTTGTGCGCGTGAATACTTATGTAACAGAGCCCAAGGCAAATAAGAAGCCGGAAAGCCATAATGCTTATATTGACGTGCAGATGTTAGGACGCGGCAGTGAAACTATCTGGTATGTTCCGAAAGAAGCAAAACATATTGTGGTCGAAGACCGTTCGGCGGATGATCTGCTGTTTTATGCTGACGCAGGCGAAAAAGACTGCGTAAATCTTGCTGCAGGTGATTTTGCAGTATTTTTCCCCTGGGAGCTGCATCGTCCCGGCTGCAGTCAGGAGCAGCCTGCCGAGGTACAAAAAATAGTAGTGAAGGTACTGGCTGAATAAAAAAGAAAAAAGTTTAAAAAAAGTATTGACAATAAGCTGAAATATATATATAATAACATTCGTGATGTTGAGCAATACAAAACATCACAAAAAATTCCCCGATAGTTCAGCCGGTAGAACACCTGACTGTTAATCAGGGGGTCGTAGGTTCGAGTCCTACTCGGGGAGCCACCTGGCCGGTTGGTCAAGCGGTTAAGACACCGCCCTTTCACGGCGGTATCGGGGGTTCGATTCCCCCACCGGTCACCATTCGGGCGCTTAGCTCAGCTGGGAGAGCGTCTGCCTTACAAGCAGAATGTCAGCGGTTCGATCCCGTTAGCGCCCACCACGAAATTCAGCACTTCAAGAAATTGAAGTGCTTTTTTGTTTTTTGCTTACTGTTATAATATTGTATATAAAAAATAAAACTCTGAAATCATGCGGATATCTGGTCCGGGTTTCAGAGTTTTATTTTTGTGTTGCCGGCAGCTGCGGTACGATAGATTCAATGAAAGCTTTGACTACCGCCGGATCAAAATCCAGGCCAGCTTTGTTTTTCAGTTCAATGATGGCATCATCGTGAGTTTTCTGCCAATGCTGCGTACACGGGTTGAGAAAACGGTCGTAATAATTGGCCACGGCGATAATGCGTGCGCCCAGAGGAATGTTCTGTCCTTTCAGCCGTTTGGGATAACCTTTGCCGTCCCACTGTTCATGGTGCGCTCTGATGATTTCTGTAATGCTGCTGAATTCGGGAATATTTTCCAGCATACTGGCGCCGGCGATGCAGTGCCTTTTGTAAATTGACAGTTCGCGCGTGGTGAGGAAAGGAACCTTGTACAGAATAAGGTTGGGCACAGAAAGATGCCCAATATCATGCAGCAGCGCGGCAGTCTTGACAGTGGCTACTTCGGAATACGGCAGGCCCAGTTTGGCAGCCGTACTGGCCGAATAATTAGCTACCTGCTGGCTGTGCAGATACAGGTCTTTGTTTTTTCGCTCTAAAATTTTCAGGTAGAAGTCGCAGATTTCCCTGGTCAGTTCATTGTCGGTGAAATCCAGACATTGAGGTATGGCAATCATAAAAATCCGTCCGTTCCTAAGTGGTGTCAATAGTATATCACTTTCTTGTCAAATATTAAATAGCGGCTTGCGCAAAAATTTCTAAAGGAATATAATTAGGAATGCAGTTCAGGTCTGTGGTTGCAAGTCGAGGCCAGTTGCAGGCAAAACGATCCACGTAAGCAGCCCAAAGCGGCTGTGAGCACGGTGCAGCTTAGGAGTAAGTCCTGCCGCGAAAAGCGAGAGGAGCAGTAGTGGGGAGCGCGTATGCTTAGGAGCGAACCTCCCAGCAGGCGAGTGTGGGGGCGAAGACCAGGTCAGCTGGACTGCATAATCTTGCGTTTGAAATATTCAAAAAAATACATGGATTTTATATTGCTGTTTCAAATAAATAGTTATATAATAAATGTAAATTTTATGCAGGATTAGTGTTTAAAATACGAAAGGAGCTGTATAAGGTGAAAAAAATACTGATTATGATCATGGCTTTGACGGCAGCTGCTGTAATGCTGGTTGCCGGCTGCGGCGGAGAAAAGAAGGAAGCGGCTGAGAAAATTCTGCGCGTTGGTACCGAACCGACCTTTGCTCCGTTTGAGTTCCAAAAGGAAGGCAGCAAGGAGTATGACGGATTTGATATGGACCTTATCCGTGCTGTGGGCAAACAGATGGGTTACAAGGTTGAAATCCAGAACATGGGCTTCGACGCTCTGATTCCCGCTCTGAACGCGGGCAATATCGATGTTGTTGCTGCCGGTATGAGCATTACCGACGAACGTAAACAGGCTGTTACTTTCTCTGAACCGTACTATACTTCCGGCCTGATCATCATGGTGAACAAAGATAATAATACAATCAAGAGTCTGAAAGACCTGGAAGGCAAACGTATTGCCTGCCAGATCGGCACTACTGGCGAAGGCAAGGCAAGAAGCGTTGCCGGTGCTAAGGTAACGGCATTTAATACTAATACCGAAGCCGCAATGGAACTTACCAATAACGGTGTTGACGCAGTTATCAACGACAGTCCTGTCGTAGGTTATTATCTGGCCCAGGGCGGCAATAAGACCGCTAAGACAGTTGGCGAGGTTATGGAAGCTGAACAGTATGGTCTTGCTGTTAAAAAAGGCAATGACAAACTTGCTGCTGATATCAACAAAGCTCTTGCTGAACTGAAGAAGAACGGCGAATATGATAAGATCTATAAAACCTGGTTTGGCGAAGTGAAAAAATAATCTTTCGGGTTTTGCTTGCGGGGCACAATGCGCTGGAAATAGCCTGTGCTCCGTATTTATTTTATAAGAAGTGAGGGGAATGAATGATGAAAAAATTTTTGATGTTGGTAATGATGATGCTTACTGCCTGCGCGATGCTGCTGGCAGGCTGCGGCGGCGATAAGAAAGAGGCTGCCGAAAAGGTGCTGCGTGTAGGTACGGAGCCGAGCTTTGCTCCGTTTGAATTCCAAAAAGAAGGCAGCAAAGAATTTACCGGCTTTGATATTGACTTAATCCGCGCTATAGGCAAACAGATGGGTTATAAGGTTGAAGTGCAGAACATGGGCTTTGACGCGCTGATTCCTGCGCTGAACGCTGGTAATATCGACGTTGCTATTGCCGGTATGAGCATTACGGATGAACGTAAGAAAGTTGTAGAATTCTCTGATCCGTATTATACTTCCGGTTTGATTATTATGGTCAATAAGGATAACAATGATATCAAGAGTCTGAAAGATCTTGAAGGCAAACGCATTGCCTGCCAGATTGGCACCACTGGTGAAAAGAAATCCCGTTCTATCCCGGGAGCGCAGGTTACCGCTTTCAATACCCAGAGCGAAGCTTCTCTGGAACTGAAAAACGGCGGCGCTGACGCAGTCATCAATGATGCGCCGGTTGTGGCTTACTATCTGCAGCAGGGCGGCAGCGAATCTGCAAAGACTGTCGGTGAAAAGATGGAAGCGGAAGATTATGGTATCGCTGTGAAAAAGGATAACGCCAAACTTGCCGCTGAAATCAACAAGGCCATGGCCGAACTGAAAAAGAACGGCGAATTTGACAAGATTTACAAAACCTGGTTTGGCGAGGATAAATAATCTTCCTCAGGTTTTACTGATTACGACCCAACATCATAGAAGGGATGGAAATAATGGAGTTTAATTTTAGTCTGATGGCGGATTCATTTCCCCTGCTGATGGCAGGTGCTGCCATTACTGTGGAAATTACGGCATTAAGCGTCAGCTTCGGTCTTTTGATTGGTTGTCTGATCGGCATTGCACGTTTATGTAATATTAAACCGCTGCGGTATCTGGCTAATATTTATGTAGACTTTATCCGCGGTACGCCGCTTTTGGTACAGATTTTCCTGGTTTATTTCGCCTTGCCGGGGTTGATTGGCGAGCGTGTAGATCCTTTCTTTGCGGCAATTTCTGCCTGCTCGATTAACAGCGGCGCTTATATTGCCGAAATTTTCCGTGCCGGCATTCAGTCCATTGATAAAGGGCAGATGGAAGCCGGACGCAGCCTGGGCATGAGCTGGGCTCAAACCATGCGGTATATTATTATGCCGCAGGCTTTCAAACGTATTATCCCGCCTTTGGGCAATGAATTCATTGCTATGCTGAAGGATTCTTCGCTGGTATCCGTCATTGGTTTCGAAGAGCTTACCCGCCGCGGTCAGCTGATTATTGCCCGCACCTATGCTTCTTTTGAAATCTGGATGGCTGTTGCAATTATCTATCTGGTAATGACTTTTGCCGTGGCAAGATTCGTCGGTATGCTGGAGCGGAGGTACGATAAGAAATGACCAAGGAAATGATTAAACTTACTGATGTAAAGAAAAACTTCGGTGAGCTGCAGGTGCTTAAAGGCATCAATCTGTCTGTGGCGGAAAAGGAAGTAGTCGTTATCATCGGCCCGTCCGGCAGTGGCAAAAGCACTTTGCTGCGCTGTATGAATTATCTGGAAGAGCCCAGCAGCGGCAGCATCGTCATTGACGGTATTCCGCTGAACAGCGAGGCCAATATCAATGAGATCCGCAAGGAAGTGGGCATGGTATTCCAGCGTTTCAATCTTTTTCCGCATATGACGGTGCTGGAGAACCTGATGCTGGCGCCGATGAAGGTACGCGGCATTAAGAAAGAAGAAGCAGAAAAAACTGCGCTGACCTATCTGACCAAGGTAGGTCTGGCAGATAAGGCTTCCGCTTATCCTGAGCAGCTTTCCGGCGGCCAGCAGCAGCGTGTCGCTATTGCCCGCGCGCTGTGCATGAAGCCGAAAGCGCTGCTGTTTGACGAACCGACTTCTGCGCTTGACCCGGAAATGATCAACGAAGTACTGGACGTTATGAAAAGTCTTGCCAACGAAGGTATGACCATGGTCGTGGTAACACACGAAATGGGTTTTGCCCGCGAGGTTGGCGACAGGGTAATCTTTGTTGACGGCGGTAATATCTTGGAAGAAGGCACGCCGGAAGAAATCTTCAGCAATGCCAAAGAAGAAAGAACCAGAAGTTTCCTGTCAAAGATTTTGTAAGAATGTTACACTATTTAAGCGAAAATAAAAAAATAACTGCAAAATGCAAAGTTTGGCAGGAGAATTTTCAGTAAATAGCGAAATCTAATAGCAACAAAGGTAGAGATACCAAATAAATACCTTGAAATATCAAGGAGGAATGATTTATGAACGTTAATGTAAAAGGTATAAACATCGATGTAACTCCGGCTCTCAAAGAGTATGTCGAAAAGAAAATTACGAAAGTTACCAGACAGTTTAAAACAGTAGGCGACATTTCTGCAGTATTGAAAGTGGAAAAAGGCAATCATATTGTAGAAATTACTGTTCCGGCAAGTGGTATCTTACTGAGAGCACAGGAAACAACCAAAGATATGTATTCTTCCATCGATCTGGTTGTTGAAAAAATTGAACGTCAGATTCATAAATATAAAACTCGTCTTATGAAGAGAAAATACAGCAACTTTGCAGATGTTCCTGCAGCTCCGGCAGCGGCTCCTGCTGAAGATGACGGTGAATTTGAAATCATCAAGAACAAGAAGTTTGTTCTGCATCCCATGAATGTAGAAGAAGCTATTCTGCAAATGAATTTGCTGAATCATGATTTCTTCGTATTCTATGATCCTGACCTCGGCAGCACCAATGTTGTATATCGTCGTAAAGACGGTAAATATGGTCTGCTTTCTCCCGAATTTAAATAAGCACAAGTTTTACTCAAACTTCACAAAAAGCACAGGACTTTAGTCCTGTGCTTTTTGATTTTCAAAAATATTTCTGCTATAATTGTATATTAGGTGTAGTGTTTTTACGCACCATATTTTTAAGGAGTGATGATTTTGCTCGAAAACATTTTAAAGAAGATTTTCGGTGATCCTAATGAAAAAGAATTAAAGCAGATTCGTGTTATTGTAGATAAGATAAACAGTCTGGAGAAAAGCGTAGAATCTTTAAGCTCTGCCAATCTGGCTGCCAAGACAGGCGAGTTCAAAGTGCGCCTGCAAAAAGGCGAGACGCTGGATGATATCCTGCCGGAAGCATTTGCTGTAGTACGTGAAGCTTCCAAACGCGTTCTGGGTATGCGTCATTTTGATGTACAGCTGATTGGCGGCTGCGTACTGCACCGCGGCAAAATTGCAGAGATGCGTACCGGCGAAGGCAAGACGCTGGTGGCTACGCTGCCGGCCTATCTGAACGCACTGACCGGCAAAGGTGTGCATGTAGTTACTGTCAATGATTATCTGGCAAAACGCGACAGTGAAGAAATGGGACGTGTTTATAAATTCCTGGGCCTGTCCGTAGGCCTGATTGTCCATGACATGGATTTTCCTGCCCGCCGCGCCGCTTATGCTGCCGATATTACCTACGGTACCAATAATGAATTCGGTTTTGATTATCTGCGTGATAACATGGTGGTCAGCGAAGACCAAATGGTGCAGCGCGAACTGAATTACTGTATCGTCGACGAAGTCGACAGTATCCTGATCGATGAAGCGCGTACCCCGTTGATCATTTCCGGCCCTGGTGAAAAATCTACCGATTTATACCGTGTGCTGGCACATGTAGTAGCCAATATGACTGAAGGCGAAGATTATACTGTTGATGAAAAGCAGAAACAGGTTGCGCCTACGGAAGCAGGTATTGCAAAAGCCGAAAAAATGCTGGGCATCAGCAATATGTATGATAACGAGCATGGCGTAGATTTTTCTCATCAGCTGATGTGCGCTTTGAAAGCAAAAGCGCTGATGCATCGTGACCGCGATTACGTGGTTAAGGACGGACAGGTCATCATCGTCGATGAATTTACTGGTCGTTTGATGTTTGGCCGACGTTTCTCCGAAGGTCTGCATCAGGCTATCGAAGCTAAGGAAGGCGTAAAGGTAGAGCGCGAAAGCCAGACTTTGGCAACTATTACTTTCCAGAACTATTTCCGTATGTATCAGAAGCTGTCCGGCATGACTGGTACCGCTAAAACGGAGGAACAGGAATTCCAGAAGATTTACAATCTCAGCGTAGTGGTAATTCCTACCAATAAACCCATGATCCGTGTGGATGCGCCGGATGTTATTTATAAGACTAAGCTGGCTAAATACAAGGCTGCCGTCAATGAGATTGAGGAATGCCATAAATCAGGACGGCCTGTGCTTGTGGGCACTACGTCTATTTCTCAGTCCGAAGAGCTGTCGGCAATGCTGAAACGCCGCGGTATTCCCCATAATGTATTGAATGCCAAATACCATGAAAAAGAAGCGGAAATCATTTCCGGTGCAGGTCAGTACGGAGCCGTTACCATTGCTACCAATATGGCCGGACGCGGTACGGATATCGTGCTGGGCGAAGGCGTACCCGAGCTGGGTGGCTTGCATATCATCGGTACGGAACGTCACGAAAGCCGCCGTATTGATAACCAGCTGCGCGGACGCTGCGCACGTCAGGGCGACCCTGGTTCTTCCAAATTCTTCCTGTCTTTGGAAGATGATCTGATGCGTCTTTTCGGCAGCGATAATATTGCCGGTATCATGGATAAGCTGGGTATGGATGATGATGAGCCTATCGAGCATTCTCTGGTAACCAAATCCATTGAAAATGCTCAGAAGAAAGTTGAAGCGCGTAACTTCAGCATCCGTAAACATGTCCTGGAATATGACGATGTTATGAATCAGCAACGTGAAGTAATCTATGCTCAGCGTAAAAAGATCCTGCATCAGGCTAATCTGCGCGATAATATCATGGAAATGGTAGAAAAGGTCGTAGACCGTACCCTGGCCATGTATGCGCCGCCGGAAGTATATTCCGAAGACTGGGATCTGAAATCGCTGATCAATTATGCGGAAGAATTTTATGCTCCCCGCGGTCTGCTTACTGTGGAATACCTGCAGAATCTGAGCCGTGAGGAATTAAGTGAATTCTTGCATAAGGTTGCGGTAGAACATTATCAACAGCGTGAAGAAGCTATCGGGCCTGAACTGATGCGTGAACTGGAAAATCTGGTTATGCTCAAGGTCGTAGATAATCACTGGATGGAACATCTGGATGCCATGGATATGCTGCGTGAAGGCGTCGGCCTGCGCGCTTACGGGCAGAAAGACCCGCTGGTGGAATATAAGTTTGAAGCTTATGATATGTTCGAGGCGATGATAGACGCTATCCAGGACGATGTGGTACGTTATATTTACAGAGTAAATGTTATTACTCAGCCTAAAGTAGAAGATCATCTGGAAAATGCTTCTATGAATAATCCTGCCGGAGACGACGGCCCGCAGCAGCCGACCGTCAAAAAGGACGAAATCGGCCGCAATGAGCCGTGTCCCTGCGGCAGCGGCAAAAAATACAAAAATTGCTGCGGTAAGGATAAATAAGGTCCGTAAATAACTAAGTTTGCTATGAAAGGTTGTGAATGATTTGCTGATTGAAGAATTTAAACCGGAAATAACTAATCTGCAGGCAAAATTAGAGGAAATGAGGGGATCTCTTTGACATCGTTGTCAAAGAGGACCGCATTGCAGAATTAGAACATAAAATGGGGGATCCTACGTTTTGGGACGACCCGGAGAAAGCGCAGAAAACGGCGCAGGATGTCAATGCGCTGAAAGAAGAAGTGGATGGGTTCCATAAGCTTGCTGCCAATATCGATGATTTGGAAGCGCTGTGGGAAATGGCTACGGAAGAAAATGACGAAAGCCTGCTGCCGGAGATGGATGAGCTGCTGCAGCGCAGCAAGGAAGAGCTTGAACACCTGGAACTCGGGATGCTGCTGAGCGGGGAATTTGACGCCAATAACGCCATTCTTACCCTGCACGCCGGAGCCGGCGGTACAGAGGCGCAGGACTGGACTTCCATGCTGCTGCGCATGTTTGTACGTTTTGCAGAAAAGAATAATTTTGCTGTGGAAACACTGGATTTTCAGCCAGGTGATGAAGCCGGCGTAAAAAGTGCGACAATCCAGATTAACGGGCATAATGCTTATGGCTTTATGAAGTCCGAGAAAGGCGTGCACAGACTGGTGCGTATTTCGCCTTTTGATGCTAATGCCCGCAGGCATACTTCTTTTGCGGCAGTGGACGTTATGCCGGAAATTGACGATAATATCGAAGTCAACATCAATATGGATGAAGTACGTGTTGATACCTATCGCGCCAGCGGCGCCGGCGGACAGCACGTCAATAAGACTTCGTCTGCAGTACGTATGACGCATGAACCGACAGGCATAGTCGTACAATGTCAGAATGAACGTTCGCAGATTCAAAACAGAGAACGCTGTCTGCAGCTGCTGCGTGCTAAACTGTATGAGTACGAGAAACAGAAGCAGGATGCCATGATCAGTGATCTGGCCGGCGATTATCAGGCTATCGAATGGGGCAGCCAGATACGTTCCTATGTATTCCAGCCCTATACACTGGTCAAAGATCACCGTACCGGCACGGAGACGGGTAATATCCAGGCTGTGATGGACGGCGATTTGATGAGTTTTGTGGAAAGCTATCTGCGCAGTCTGCAAAAAAAGATATAATTTCCGTATAATTTTGTAAGAAGGGTGAAATCAATGAAGAGCCGTTATAATCCGATACTTTTAGCCATAGTGCTGGTGGGTTTCTGCTGCGCTTTGTGGCTGAACGTGGTACGCCATGGAATTGAACAGAATAATGATACCGTAGAGATGGCTATGGAATACGAAAATCTGCGCAAACTGGCGGCGCTGGAAGGCCTTCCTGAGGAAACCGTTCTGGAAAGATTTAAAGCTGCTGGTATCACTTCGCTGATGATTTTTGATACTACGCTGGAACGACTGAACAAAAATGGCGTTATTACTGTCGCTACTGGCGAAGAATTACGTAAATCGGCTGCCCTTGGTACGGATGCAGGTATCTTTGCGCCGGTGCTGGCACAGAAAAATCTGCAGGCCAATGCTGTCTATGTGGCTGAAGGCAATGACAAGGAAACTTTTAACGATGTTATAGAAGATCTGCGTTTACGTTATGGCAGCGAACGCATCAGGGTTATTGCTAACGGGCCGCGCATCATAGAGGTATTGGGAAGCACGGCGCTTGTGCCAGAGGATAAATACGATGAGCCGCTTGGCCTGCTGCAGGCTCCGTTGGGACTGCCGGCAGCGGATATGCGCAGGGTGGCAGCCATGGGCTTCCATGTTATTGTGCGCCCGCAGAATTATACTGATATCAGCGCTGAACAGGTAGACGGTATTTTCAGACGCATCAAAAAAGCAAATGTAAAAGTCAATGCTTATATGCCTTGCGGTACTCAGGCTGTAGGTTATCCTGATATGCTGGATTATATGGCTGCGAAGATGAAAGAGCAGGGTATGAAGCTGATCATGATGGAACATTATACCCAGTTGCAGTTTGCTAAGATTGACGGGCTGCTGCCGTTGGCAGCTGGCGTAGAATATGATGCTGCTCGTTCTTATGTTATAGACCCTACGGAGCAGAAGAAAATCTCTGTTGATGAAGCGCTGCGCCGGTGGGCTTTGACGGATGAAGAACGTAATATCCGTGTCAACTATATCAGGCCGTTTATGATGCCTAAAGACGGAAAAGACCTGATGAGTATGAACCTGGAATATGTCCAGAATATTGTCAAGAGCGTCAAGGCTCGCGGATTTAAAATTGGCGAGGCGGGTGTTTTTGAAGCTGCTGGTAATAACAACGGCAATATTTATTCCGGGCCTTATTTCCCGGACAAGATGGTCTATCTGCCGCTTATCGGTGCCATTATGGCTGCGGTCGTTTTATATTTGTCTCTGCTGGTAAATATTACTAGACGCAGACAGTTGATAGTGTGGGCTGTGCTGAGCTTAGCGGCAGCCGTTGTGCTGATGGCTGGTCGCGGACTGTTGACAAGGCAGCTTTTGGCTTTGGCGGCGGCTGTAACTTTCCCGGTACTTTCAATGAGCGTGATCTTCAATATTTGGGATAACTGCCGTGAGAGAACGAAAAAATGGTCCGGCATCATCGGTAATGCCCTGTGGCAGCTGGCTTTTGCCATCATACTTTCGTTGGTAGGCGCGATGCTTTTGTCTGCGGTACTCACGGACAGCCGTTTCCTGCTGGAAATAGATATTTACCGCGGCGTTAAGATTACCTTTATCCTGCCGGTGCTGATGACGGCGCTGCTGTATATAAAAAAATACGATTTATTGCAGATAATGGGACGGGGTATCCGCACCGTTGTCTGGAAATTCAAAGATTTTGTCAATACAGAGATAACCCTGAAGCATTTGCTTATCTTAGGTATCCTGTTATTTGTAGCATATTATTTTGTCGGCCGCAGCGGTCATACTGACGGAGTGCCGGTTACTGCAGCCGAATTGAAGATGCGTGCGCTGTTGGAGCAGCTGATGTATGCCCGCCCGCGCGGTAAGGAGTTCCTGGTGGGGCATCCTGCGTTTTTCCTGGCTGTTTTAGCCGCTTATAAAGGCGCGCCGCGTTTGTGGCAGTTTGTACTGGCTTGTGCTGCCGTTATTGGACAGGGTTCGTTAGTACAGACTTTCTGCCATATGCGTACACCCGTATGGATGAGCGTAATGCGTGCCGTTGACGGTTACGTTGCCGGAGCGGCGCTGGGTATTATTGCGGTAACCGTAGTGATGCTGCTGTTGCCTTATTGGGAAAGATTGAGAAGGAGATACCTTGAGTAATGAGTAAAATAGTAATTTCCGGGTATTATGGCTTTGCTAATGCCGGAGATGAAGCGATGCTGACTGCTATTATCAAAGCTCTGCGCAGCAGGGAAGCAACGGCAGAATTAACGGTTATCTCCGGTCATCCTGAAGCTACGGCTGCCCGGCACAAGGTAAACTCCATCCACAGATTCAATCCGCTGGCTATCATTACCGCCCTGCAGAAAAGCGACCTGCTTATCAGCGGCGGCGGCAGCCTGCTCCAGGATGTCACCAGCAGAAAGAGCTTACTGTATTATCTTTCGGTGCTGGCCCTGGGAAAATGGTGCGGAAAAAAAGTAATGCTGTTTGCGCAGGGGATTGGGCCGATAAGGTCATGTTTGCTGCGCAGGCTGACCCGTTTTGTCTGCAGCAGTGCTGACCTCATAACGGTGCGCGATACTGATTCTTTGCAGGAGCTCAGGCGGATAGGCATTCCCGGGGAAAAGGTTGTGCTGACTGCCGATGCTGTACTGACGCTGCCGCAGGCAGAAATAACGCAGGGCAGAGAATTGCTGCGGCAGTTTGGAGTACCGGCAGATAAAAGACTGATTGCCGTTTCGGTCCGTAAATGGCAGGACGGAGGAAATTATCTCAAAGTGCTTGCCGAAGCTGCGGATGGACTTATTGAAAAATACGATGCCCATGTAGTTTTGCTGCCGTTACAGTACCCTGTTGATATAGGAGTATGCCGGAAAGTGCGCCAGTATATCAGTCATGGCGAAGCTTGTACGGTGCTGGATGCGGCCTGTGATACGGAGCAGTTCTTGTCGCTGATCGGTAATTTTTCTTTATTGATCGGTATGCGTCTGCACGCGCTGATTTTTGCGTCAGTTATGCGGATTCCATTTGTTGGTGTTTCCTATGACCCCAAGATAGACGGATTTATTAAAGAAGTAGCCGGAGTAAATGCCGGGAAGATAGACGGGCTTACTGCACAGGCTGTTGTTGCTGCGGCGGAAAAGGCGCTGCAGGGCAGCAAGGAAAGCTGGCAGAGGCTGGATGATTTGCGCAGTAAGGCAATGGAAAACGTCAGCATGGCTTTTTCATTGCTGCCTGTTTCCCAAAAGCATCTGAAGGGAGAGTGAAGATTATGCTTTTGATGTCGAATGTGAGCAAAATTTATCCCGGAGGATCGACTGCTTTACAGGACGTTAATATTCATATAGAGCCAGGTGAATTTGTCTTCGTGGTTGGCCCGAGCGGTGCAGGCAAATCTACTTTTATTAAAATGCTGTTCCGTGAAGTTATTCCTACAACGGGCAGCATTTTTGTCAATGGTATAGATATTTTAAAGCTGCAGGAGAAAGAAATTCCCTATATGCGCAGGCAGCTGGGCATCATTTTTCAGGATTACCGGCTGCTGCCTGACAGGACGGTTTATGAAAATGTGGCTTTTGCCATGCAGGTAATTGAAGCGCCGCACAGAAAAATCAAACGGCGGGTAATGAATGTGCTGGAGCTGGTAGGGCTGCGTAACCGCTGCAACTCCTATCCGAATGAGCTGAGCGGCGGCGAACAGCAGCGTATCGCTATTGCCCGGGCAATAGTCAACGACCCGCTGCTGGTAATTGCCGATGAACCTACTGGCAATCTTGACCCTGAAACCAGCTGGGATATTATGGAGATCTTCAAGGAAATCAATGCCAGCGGTACGACGATCGTCATGGCGACGCATGATAAGGAAATCGTTGATGCTATGGGTAAGCGCGTCATTGCCATTGAAAAGGGCAGGATTGTAAGAGACGAGAAAAACGGGGTATATGGATATGAGCTTTAGTACGAAAGAATATTTTGTCAGAGAAACATATAAATCTATACGCCGTAACGGCTTTATGAGTTTTGCCTCTATTTCTACCGTAGCTGTTTCTCTGCTGGTGCTGGGAATGTTCCTGCTGATTTTCCTCAATACCAATAATCTGGCTAAGTACCTGGAAAGTCAGGTACAGATTTCCGTCTATATGCTGGATGAAGCGGATAACGAGGAGTTAGAGTCAGTCGGGAAACGTCTGAGTGAAATGGAAGGCGTGGAAAAAGTAACTTTCATCAGCAAGGATGAAGCGTTAGAAAAATTCCGCGAGCGTTTGGGCGATCAGCAGCAGCTGTTAGATTCGTTGGGCAGCGATAATCCTTTTCCTAATTATTTTGATGTGCAGGTAGATAGCCCTGAACGTATTCAGCAGCTTACGCCGCAGATCAGTGAGCTGCCGCAAGTAGAAACGGCTAAATTTGGTCAGGAAGTGGTGGAAAACTTATTCCAGCTGACCAGGATACTGCGCTTTGGCGGTATCATGCTGGTAGTCTTCCTGTCCATGGCAACATTATTTATTATTTCCAATACTATACGACTGACTGTTTTTGCCAGACGTAAGGAAGTAGTCATTATGAAATATGTAGGTGCGACGGACTGGTTTATCCGTTGGCCTTTCTTGCTGGAAGGCATGACGCTGGGCTTTTTCGGAGCCATAGTCGCCGCGCTGCTGATCAATATTATTTATAGCGGACTGCAGACCAAGATTTATGCGACGCTGGCCTTTCTGCCGCTTTTACCTGCGTATCCGCTGCTTACTTATGTTTCGTTCTTCCTGCTGGTGGCTGGTACCGGCATCGGCGCTTTAGGCAGTTATATCTCGCTGCGTAAATTTTTACGTGTATAAGGTGGCGCAGTATGAAGAAAAAGGATTTAGTTAGCAGTCTGCTGGCTTTATGGCTGGTACTGCTGCCTGTATGTGTGAATTTCAGTTTTGCCAGTGAGATTGACGATAAACGGGCGGAGCTTAGCGAAGTACAGCAGAAAATGCAGGAGATGGAGACGCGCAGGGCTGCGGCCAGAGAAGAAGCAGAAGCTGCAAGCGCCAATCTGGATGAAGTTATGGGCCAGCTGCGTGAGCTGCAGTCTCAGTCTGACGAGCTGACTCGTAAGAGCGATGCGCTGCAGAGCAGTATTGATGAAAACCAGGCTCAGCTGGAAGCTAAACAGCGCGAGCTTGATGAAAGAATGCAGATTTATGGACGCAGGCTGCGCAACATCTACATGAACGGCCAGCTTAACTACCTTGATATCCTTTTAGGTGCGACGGATTTTACAGAATTTTCCTCGCGTATGTATCTGCTGCAGAAAATTATTGCCCGCGATGTGGCGATGTTAGAAGATATCAAGAAATCAACAGAAGAAATCAAAAAGCAGCGGGAAGTGCTGGACAAGGAAATGAAGGAAATCCAGGTTACAAAGGCTGAACTGGATGCCAAGAAAGCCAAAGTCGACGAAGTACGCGAACGCAGGGCACAGATCCTGTATAAGGCTGAAGAAGCTAAGCACGACAGCGAGGAAGAGTACGACCGCCTGCTGGCGATTTCCGAGAATATCGCGGCCATGCTCCGTAATATGGAAAGCGGCGGCTATGCTCCTGCCGGCAGCGGCGGTACGGGCCGGTTTATGTGGCCGTGCAGCGGTGAAATCACTTCTTATTATGGCTGGCGTACCCATCCGGTATTTGGTACGACAAGGTATCATTCTGGTATGGATATTGCCGTGGATTATGGCACACCTATCCATGCTGCCGATTCAGGCACTGTCATCTACAGCGGCTGGCTGGGCGGTTATGGCAACGCGGTCATGATTGACCATGGCGGCGGTCTGGTAACGCTGTATGGACATAATCAGTCGCTGAATGTAAGCGAAGGTCAGTATGTGAGCAAGGGTACCGTTATTGCCTATGCGGGCAGTACAGGCTGGTCAACAGGTCCGCACTGTCACTTTGAAGTGCGTCTGCATGGCGATGTGACGGAGCCTTTGGATTATTTACCCTGATTTAGGGAGGCAGTCAGATTTTGTTCAGTAGAAAAAATATAAAGCTTTTAACTTGCTGCCTATTATCTGTAGCAGTTACTCTGGGCGCAGTTACCTGGAAAGTGCAGGAGATTACCGGCGATGCTGTCGGCGCGCTGCGGTTTCTGCGTGCTATGAGTATTGTGAAAAATAATTTTGACGGTAAAACGGATAACAGGATGTTATTTGACGGCGCTATCGAAGGGATGGTGCATTCGCTTGACGACCCTTATTCCGTTTATCTTGATAAGGAAGATTTTGCCAAGCTCAGTGAGATGACGGAAGGCAGTTTCGGCGGGATAGGTATTGTTTTTGGCAAACGCGGCGATGATTATGTGGTTATCTCTGCCTTGCCGGAACATCCAGGCGCTTTGGCCGGTATTAAGAGCGGCGATATTATTCTGGCTGTAGACGGTATGGAAACAGCTAAGATGAATATGACGGATGTTGCTGAAAAAATCCGCGGTAAGCAGGGTACAGAAGTGGTGTTGCGGCTGCGGAATAAAGACGGCGAAGAAAAAGACGTCAAAGTCGTGCGCCAGGATATCAAAGCTCCGTCAGTGGGAGGGCAGCTGTTGCCGGGTACGAAGATAGGCTATATCAGAATCACGGTATTCAATGAGGCTACCGGCGAAGATTTCAAGAAAACCTATACCAAACTGCAAGAGGAAGGGATGGCAGCGACTATCCTGGATCTGCGAGGCAATCCGGGCGGCATCCTGGATGACGGCGTAGCTGTGGCTGGGATGCTGGTGCCGAAAGGGCCTATCGTTTCGCTGGTATATAAAAACGGCGACAGATATGTAGAAAATTCCTCGCTGGAGCAGGTGAAATACCCTCTGGCGGTGCTGGTGGATCATGGTACGGCCAGTGCGGCTGAGATAGTAGCTGGAGCGGTCAAGGATACCGGCGCCGGACGTCTTTTTGGTGTTAAAACTTTCGGCAAGGGCAGCGTGCAAGGAGTATACCGTATTGACGACGATACGGCTGTCAAGATAACTACGGCCAGATATTATACTCCTTCCGGCGTATCCATACATAATGTCGGCATAGAGCCGGATGTCAATATCGAGCTGCCGGACGGAGCGGAAACAGATGTACAGCTGCAGGCTGCTGAGGAATATCTGCAGCGTGAATTGCAGCAGAAATAGGAGAGAAGAAATGCTTTTTATATGCTATGAAAAATGCGGTACCTGCAAGAAAGCAGAAAAATATTTACAGGAAAAAGGCCTGGCTTTTACTAAGCGCGATATTAAGGGCAGCAATCCTACTTTGCAGGAGCTGACTGAATGGTATAAAAGGAGCGGTTTGCCGTTGAAAAGATTTTTCAATACCAGCGGTAATCTGTATAAAAATATGCAGCTGAAAGACAAACTGCCGCAGATGTCCGAACAGGAACAGTTAGCGCTGCTTGCTTCTGACGGGATGCTGGTAAAACGTCCGTTAGTTATAACAGAAAAATTTGTGCTGGTGGGATTCAAAGAAGCCGAATGGCAGGCACAAGGATTATAGAAAAAGGCTCCTGGAGAGGAGCCTTTTTCTTGTATTTCTGCTGCCGCCATTTTGATAATGGCGGCAGGGATAAAGCTAAAGAGGGGTAGATATGAAATTTTTATTCAAGGGAATTGTTTTTGCACTATTGCTGCTGCTTAGTAACCAGCCGGCCGCAGAAACTGCTGCGCGGGTCGTTCCCGGCGTGGAACGGGTAGCGGAATACGACGGACTGCTGCAGGGAAAGCGGGTTGGGCTGCTGACCAATCAGACCGGCGTAGACAGTAAATTACGCAGCACTGTCGATATCTTGTGGGAGCGTTATCATCTGACGGCGCTTTTTGTACCTGAGCATGGCTTTTATGGCGCTATCAAGGCAGGTGAAGAATTCAGTGATGATGATTTCCATGGTCTGGAAGTTTTCAGCCTGTACGGCGACAGTAAACGACCGTCAGATGAAATGCTGCAGGAGATTGACGTTTTATGCGTAGATTTGCAGGATATTGGCGTGCGTCATTATACTTATGTGTCTTCTATGGCCTATGCTATGGAAGCTTGCGCCAAGGCTGGTAAGCCGGTAGTGGTATTTGACCGGCCTAATCCCTTAGGCGGCAAAATAGAAGGGCCGGTACTGAAACCTGGTTATGAAAGCTTTATCGGACTGTATGCCATGCCGCTGCGGCACGGTCTGACGATAGGCGAGTATGCGGCGTATATCAATGGACATTATGGTATTGGCTGTCAGCTGACGGTAATCCCGATGAAGAACTGGAAGCGCTCTATGCTGTGGCAGGATACCGGGCTGCTGTGGGTTGGGACGTCGCCGCTGATTCCGACGGCGGATACGGCTTTTCTGTATGCGGTTACGGGAGTTGCCGGCGATACGAGCCTTTCTGTGGGCGTAGGGACAGCAAAGCCGTTTTATTATGTGGGTGCGCCCTTTGCTGATGAAGAACAGGTTTATGCAGCTTTGACCGAGCTGAATTTACCTTATGTATTGTTCCGGCCGGCCGCTTTTATTCCACGTTACGGCAAATACAAGGACGAACTGGTTAAAGGCGTGGAAATATATCTGACGGAGCCGGATAAGGTGAATACTGCTGAGCTGGGTTATCTTATCGTCTATAAGCTGCACCAGCTTTACCCGGAGCAGGTGTTATTTCCTGAACGCGGATATGTAGACGGCTATAAGGCTGATATTGCTCTTGGGGAAGACAGCCTGCGTCTCAATGAAGCGCCGGAGACTGTTTTTGCCCGCTGGCGCAGTGAGGACGCGGCTTTTGCGCGGGAGATACGTCCATATTTATTGTATAAATAATTATTTTCTGTTATAATTAAATAATAGATGATAATAAAAACAAACGGAGGGATGCAGGATGAATATGTCCGCTTTATGGAAGCTTAGTTATGGAATGTACGCTCTTACCGCCATGGATGACAGTCGTCCCACAGGTTGCATCATCAATACTGCGGTACAGGTAACCAGTCAGAATCCTACTATTGCCATCAGTTTGAACAGGAACAATTATACTTACGACGTGATAAAAAAATCCGGCAGATTTGCTTTATCCGTCCTTTCCGAACAGACGCCGCAGAACGTTATTGCCAGACTGGGCTTCTGCTCCGGCCGTGATACGGATAAATTTGCTGCTGCGGAGTTTGCCTGGGAAATGCGCGGGGAACTGCCTGTTATTACTGACAAGACCAGCGCTTATATTACGGCGGAGGTGCTGGGCAGCTATGAGATGGAGACCCATTTTGTCATCCTGGCCCGCGTACTTGATGCTGACGTGCTTGGTGAAGCGCAGCCTATGACTTATAAATATTATCATGAAGTAATCAAGGGACGTGCGCCTAAGAATGCTCCTACTTATCAGGCGCCAGAAGCTGAAACCGACGGTAAGGAAAAATGGGTTTGCAGCGTCTGCGGCTATGTGTATGAAGGCAATCTGGAGCAGGAGGCTGCAGATTTTGTCTGCCCGGTATGCAAGCAGCCTAAGAGTATGTTTAAAAAACAGCAGTAAAAAGTGCGTCAAAATATATCAGTCTATCGTATTGGACTTAGTTCAGGGTTTTCTTGGACTAAGTCTTTTTATTTGTACCTGCACAAGCAGGTTTTTTTTATTTAGTACAGAAATATAAAATAATGGTTTTTCTGCAATATTTTTGCTGCAGGAAGACCTGGTTGGAAATAATGTGCCGCTGTCAGCTGACGGCAGGTAGACGAGAAAATAAATCAGCAAGGGATGTGAGAATATGGGTAAAAAAGTAGTGATCATCGGCGGCGTGGCAACAGGTATGAAGACGGCTTCACGTCTGCGTCGGCGCGACAAGGACGCTGAAATCATCGTTCTGGAACGCGGCCCTCAGCTTAGTTACGGCGCTTGCGGTTTTCCGTATTTTATCGGCGGCGACGTCAAGAATTTTGCGGAATTTGACCATACCCCTCAGGGTGTGGCGCGTGATGCTGTTTATTTTAAAAATTATAAGGCAATCGATGCCCGGACTGGCTGCAACGTGACTGCTATTGACCGGGCGGCCAAGACCGTTGTCTATACGGAGCTGGCTACAGGCAAAGAGCAGGTATTGCCCTATGATGTGCTGGTATTGGGGACTGGTTCTACACCAGTAAAATTACCTTTGCCCAATGCTGATGCAGTAGGTATTCACAGCTTCTGGTTCCCTTGGGTTGTAGAGGCAGTGGATAGGGAAATCAGGGAACGCAATGTTACTGACGTGGTCATCATCGGCGCAGGCTTTATCGGTATGGAACTGGCAGAAGCTTTTTATAAGCGCGGCTTAAAGACCAGCATCGTAGAAATGCAGGACAGAGTACTGCCGCAGATGTTGGATAAAGAGATGGCGGATATTATTAAGAAACCGCTCTTAAAAGCAGGTATCCAGCTGTATCTGGAAGAAAAAACACTGGGATTTGAGGCTGCCGACGGTATTGTCACCGCGGTTACGACGGATAAAAGAGTTATTCCGGCCCAGCTGGTAATCGTAGCTGTAGGCGTGCGTCCCAATGTGGAACTGGCACGTGCCGCCGGTTTGGAGATAGGGCCCAGCGGCGCTATCGCTGTCAACGAATATCTGCAGACCAGCGACCCGGCCATTTATGCCGGCGGCGACTGTGCAGAAAATACGCACCGTGTCAGCGGCGCTAAACTTTTTACGCCGATGGGGTCTACCGCTAATAAACACGGACGTTTGATTGCCGACAATATCTGCGGCGACGGACTGAAATATCCGGGCGTACTTACTACCGGCATCTGCCAGATTTTAGACTGGCAGGCGGGCAGTACCGGCCTGAATGAACGCACGGCAGCAGCTGCCGGGTTGAAGTTCAAGAGCGTCATCGTACCAGGCAACGACAGACTGGCTTATATGCCGGGTGTAAAAAACATTATTTTAAAGCTGCTGGCAGAAGAAGGTACAGAAAGAGTGCTGGGCGTGCAGGCAGTGGGCCGCGGCGGTGTGGATAAACGTATTGATACGCTGGTAGCGGCAATTTCCCTGGGAGCGACGCTGCAGGATCTCTCCAATCTGGATATTGCCTATGCGCCGCCGTTTAACGGGCCTATCGACAATATTGCTACAGCAGCCAACGTACTGCATAATAAATTGACAGGACAGATGCGCGGTATCAATCCTAAAGATTTTGAAGCGCAGAAACAGCAGGAAGACTATTTGTTTGTCGATGTGCGTACTCCGGCAGAATTCAGCAGGAACCGTATTGCCGGTATTAAAAATATCGTCAATATACAACTGGGAGAGCTGCGGGAGCGAGGCGCTGAATTGCAGGAGACAGAAGGCAGGATTATAACGTCTTGCCAGATTGACCTGCGCGGTTATGAAGCGGAGGTAATCCTGCGCAGTGCCGGCTGCAAGGATGTATACAGTCTTGAGGGCGGCATGAGCGCCTGGCCGTATGCAACAGAAAGCGACCGCGACAAACAGGAGCGTTGATGGCTGATGGATAAATTTGACGACCGATATATCCTGCTGCAGAGTATGTATGAGGACAGCTTTTTTCCGCAGTATCTGACAGATAAACTGAAATGGCAGTTAATCAATCTTATTGAGTTTTTGGAAACGGATGAGCGCGATAAGCATATTCTGCAGGAAAAATTTGATGAATTTACGCTGTTTGTCAACAGTCTGCAGCAGGAATTTACAGAACATGACAGTGAGATAGACACGGTAGCCCGTGAAAGTATTATTGCTTCCCTGGACTATATTCTGCACTGGTTCAAGATTGATATACCAGTGGAGACGGCGGTCCGTGAAAGGGAATGGTAAAAAGGAGGCAGTATCATGAGTGAATTTAGCGAAAGAATAGGCATGGCGGCAGGCAATAATTTTAAACAAGGCTTTAACTGCTGCGAAGCGATTGTAGAAACTTTCAGAAAGGAAGCCGGCGTAGAAATCAATGATAACGCGTTCCGCCTGTGCTCCGGCTTTGGGGGCGGTATCGGCCATGCAGCTAATATCTGCGGCGCGCTGGTAGGCTGCACTATGGTAATCAGTACTTTGGCAGGACGTAATCATCCTTCTGAAAAGGCTTTAAAAGACATCTATCCTGTAAGCAAGGAGTTTCACGATCGTTTTGCCAAGGAATTTGGCTCAACTATGTGTAAAGACCTGATGCCTTATGAATTTGATACCAGGGATCATCTGAAAAACTGCCTGAAACTTACGAACAGGATTGCGCAGCTTTTAGCAGTTTATCTGGAAGAAAAAGGCCTGATAAAAGCGTAAATAAATTAACACTTATTAGAGAAAACTAATCGGATAAATTTAAAGTGTCACATTTTGCTTGTATACTGTCTGTCAAAGTGCTACAATTAAAAATCATACAAAAATAAGCTACTGTATACAGCAAATGAGGGAGAGATGATTTGTTTATGAAATTTTCAAAACGTATGGAACGTATGCAGGCATCAGAAATCCGTGAGCTTTTAAAGCTTACCGCACAGCCTGATATTATTTCCTTTGCCGGAGGTCTGCCCGCGCCGGAGTTGTTCCCGGTAGAAGAGATTGCCAAGGTATCCCATGACCTGGTATTAAAGGAAGGACGTCAGCTGCTGCAATATGCTACTACTGAAGGACGCCCGTCTTTGCGTGCAAAAATTGCCAAACGTATGGCTGAAAAATATCATGCCAATGTTGACGCAGATGAAATCCTGATTACCACCGGCTCGCAGCAGTGCCTTGATTTTGCCGGCAAACTGTTCCTTGACCCCGGCGATGTTGTTTTGTGCGAAAGCCCGTCTTATCTGGGCGCTTTGAACGCATTCAATGCTTATGAGCCGGAATTTGTAGAAGTGCCGACTGATGAAGGCGGCCTGATTCCTGAAGAACTGGATAAAATTTTGGCTACTACGCCGAAATGCAAATTTATCTACGTTATTCCCGACTTCCAGAATCCGACCGGCCGTACCTGGTCGTTGGAACGCCGTAAAAAATTTATGGAAGTAGTAAATAAATATGACCTGCCGGTACTGGAAGATAATCCGTATGGCGAACTGCGTTATGAAGGTACCATCCTGCCGTCTTTGAAATCTCTGGATACCAAAGGGCTGGTAATGTTTCTTGGTACTTTCTCTAAAATCTTCTGCCCGGGCCTGCGTCTTGGCTGGGTAGCAGCAGAAAAGAAACTGCTGGGTGAGTTTGTAAAAATCAAACAAAGCGCCGACCTGCATACTTCCAATTTTGACCAAGGTGTTGCCGATGCCTATATGGATAACTGCGACCTTGACGAGCATGTAAAACAAATCGTGGCTCTCTATAAACACCGTCGTGACCTGATCCTGCAATGTATGCAGGAAGAATTCCCGGCAGGAGTAGAATGGACTCATCCTGAAGGCGGCCTGTTCCTGTGGCTGACGCTGCCGGAAGGCGTAAGCGCGCGCAAAGTTTTCAATAAATGTATCGAGATGAAAGTAGCTGCCGTTATCGGCGACGCTTTCTATCCCAACCAAAAAACTGACCGCAGTATGCGCATCAATTATTCCAATATGCCGGACGATAGAATTATCGAAGGCATCAAACGTATGGCTAAAGCAATTAAAGAATGTATGTAAAATAAAAGTATTTTTGTCGCACCTCGTAATGTATTTTTAGAGGTGCGTTTTTATATATTTATAATAAAAAATTTAAATTAGATAATAAAAAATAACCAACCATTGCTTGATTTTCTTATTAGCTATGGCTGGTTATTTTTATTTTGTATGGCTTTTGCAACAGAAACAACAAGAGAAAGTTGATTTTCATCAAGAGTAGATAAAATATGTATTGCTTCATCCATTTGATTTAGTGATGCAGGAGATGCTTTTGTTCCTTCAAAAAATTCTTGTGGAGTAATGTTGAAATACTCACATATGTAAAATAATCCCTGAAGTGATGGTAAATTTCGTTTATTTTCAATGCGATTAATGTAATTTACATTTTGTCCGATCGCTATGCTCATCTCGCGGGCTGAAACTTTCTTTTCTTGTCTCAGTTGTATAATTCTGTTTGCTACAAAATCTTCATACATAGCAGGAGACCTCCATATAAATAATTATATGATATACAATGAGAATAAATACAACATAAAAAAATGTATGTTTTATTGACTTAAAATGCTAAAAGTTGTATAGTTTTACATATAAAGTATTTTGAATTGTAAATGTATAACGAATGTTTATATAAAACTATTTAAGCATACTAAAAATTGGCTTTTATTGACGTTAACAGAGTATTTTTAGAAAAATAACAGGGCATAATAGTTTTCTTTAAATCAATAGAAAGGGAACAAAGAAATGAAAAAACAGTTTATAGCATTTTTGTTGATAATTATTATACATAATGCCGCCTTTGCACAGACTGTGACGGTGGACGGCGTGGGACATGATAAGGACGCAGCATTAAAGGACGCCATGAGAAATGCTGTAGAAAGTATTGTAGGAATTTTTATAGATTCAAGGACTCTTGTTGATAAGTCTATTGTAGCTTTAGATGATATATATGCGAAATCTCAAGGTTTTGTGAAAAATATAAAAATATTAAATGAAATGCAGAAAGGAGATTTTTACAGAATAACTGCCCAGATAGATGTTGATGCTGAGCCAAATGCTCGTTTAATAGATGAATTAAGTATGATTATGGCACTTAACGATCCAAGGATTACTGTAATAATTGATGACTATAATGATAGGAATGAAAGAAATAATCAATATTCTACAATATGTGAATCATATATGAATAACAAACTTATAAAATTGGGCTTTAATCATGTATTGGATGCAGAAAAAATAAAAGCTTATCCAGATAATAAAAATTTTAATAATATAGATACTGACTATATTGTATTAGGAATATTGGATATTCATACAAAAGATATAACATTACCAAATTACAGAAGGATGACAAGCGGTGAGGAAGTTTCTGAGGTAAATACAGGTTTATTAAAATCTTTGGCGACTTTGGAAGTTAAAGTTATGAAAGCCGATACGCAGGAAATAATAGGTCAATTTAGAGTAGAAGAATCTATACTGCAAAGTGATAAAAAAGTTGCTGAAACTAAAGCGGTAGAAAAACTCGGCATTAACGCAGCAGAAAGTTTACGGAAAATTTTTGCGTTGAAAGCTTCTAATATTGATAATTATGTAAACGTTATCATCAAAACGGACAGCAACGATGACTTTTTAAAAATAGAACAAACTATCAGAAAAATTTCCGGAGTTCATAATGTCCAGATACGTTCTTTTAGTGCGGGGAAAGGATTTATTGAAGTAGAAACAGTTTTAAAGCCAGTTCAGCTTTATAAGGCGCTTAGGGAACATATGAATGTATTTTTAGAAAGCAGTTCTGAAAACGTTTTAGAAATAAGTATTTAGGAGACAAAATTATGAATAAATTTTTTCAATATTTATTAATGCCGATGTTGTGCATAATTGCTAATTTTGCCAGCGCCGCTAATATTAAAGATTATCCGCGTGTTGCAGTAATGGATTTTGGTAATAAGGCTATAATGAGTCAGGGACTTAGACAGCATGATATAACTATGGCTACGGAATATGCTATTTATCAGCTTTCTGCCTGTGGATGGTTTGACTTGATTGATTATGAGCAACTTAATTCTATTGCTCAAATGCATAAAATAAATATGTCAGGCCTTATTGATCAGGGAACCGCAGTTCAAATGGGTAAAATTGCAGGAGCTCAGTTTATGGTTATTGGTAATGTTACTGGTCTGACAACTAAAGAAAACATTGCCGGAATACATGCGTATAATGCAAAGGCAGGGAATGCACAACATGTTGTTAGTGCAAATGTAACTGTTCGTATTGTAGATATAGAAACTGGTCGTATTGTTGCAGCTGGTATTGGCAAAGGCAGTTCGACAAGTACTATAACGGAAATAGGATTTACTAAATATAGAAATAGAAAAGTAGAAACAGAGAATATTTATAATAGTGTAGTCAATAATGTCTCAGATGAATATAGGAACAGTTCTGGATATGAAATTAATGATAGATCCTATGAATATGAAAAAAATATGGCATATTTAGAAAACGAGAAAAACAATACTAAAGGTGAAATTGATAATAATAATGTAGATGTAAAATTTGTTAGTATCGAAGGCGATATAAATGAAGATGGGCAGATAGATGAACATGATTTTAAAGCTATAGAATATTACTTCATGCACGGGGAAAAAAATGGACATTTTTGTGAAAAAAATGCAGATATAGATGGTGATGGAGAAATAACAATAAAAGATGCTTGGAAATTGAGAGAAATAGTTAATGGTTTATATTATCTTACCTATAAACATATTAGAGGTGATGTTGATAGTGGCGATATACATGGAAAGGTTGATGAGAACGATGTCGAGAGATTAAAGTACTATCTGGTAGGAAATAGAGATAAATATATAAATATATTAGAAGCTGATTTGAATGGTGATGGGTATATTACGTTAACTGATTTATCTATATTAAAAAACATTGTTGAAAAAGGGGAAACTCAAAGTATTATGAAGAGTGTACTATATCATCTAGTACCTCAAAAATATAAAGATTATAATACGACACATGGCATTGTTAAAGTCAATGCAGAAGATAGAAATGAATATAATATAGAGGATATAAGTCAAAAAACTTCAAATAATAGTATGACCGTAAATACTAATGAGAATTATTATGATAAATATGAAAATGAAAGTATTCAAAAAAATAATACTCAAAGTACAGTTTCGTCAAGTAATAAAAATATTTATTATGAAAGAGACAATATTAACTATAACATTGTTATTGGTACCGTGGAAGTGTCTGATGTACAGGTGCTTAATGCTATTAGCAAAGCCGTCAGAGATGCCATATACGGAAAAACAGGTATTATGACTGTTTTAAATAATGGAAAACAGTTAAAAATAAAAACTGGATTCTAAATTTTAGCGCATATCATTTTATAGGAGTGGTTATTGTGAAAATGAAAATTGTCGCTTTGGCATTGACTTTGAGTACTTTGGCGGCTAATGTGTACGCTGAACAACCGCAGGCTACTGAATTAAGAAATATTTTGCAATCTGGCACATATTATGTTGAGTATGAATTGAATTATGCAAAGAAAATTTTAGCTGTTCAAGATAATAGAAGAATGGATTATACGGTATACAAAAAAGACAACTCTTTTGCCGCAATGGGCCTTTCTTTAATTAATCCTTTTTTAGCTATCGGGTCTCTTTTTATGACAAACGAACAAAAGACTCCTACAACATATTATGAAGCAGGAAAATTTTATCAATTTGAAGGCAAAAAAAAGGCTGTTATGGCTACATGGGATCAGCTTAATAATCCCAATTTAGATCCAATGGAAGGCTGGGGCAGTGTAAAATACAAATTGGCATTGCCTGAAGAACTTGCTGTCTTAGCACCTGAAGATATGTTTAGTGAAAGACTTTCAGGTTCTTCAATTCCAGTTTATGTAGAAAGCGGAAAAGAGATTCTTGATAAAAAAGAATTTACTTATGATAAATATTCTGCAGGTATAAAGAGTAAAACTGGGAAGATTTTATTCAATAAAGATTATTATTTTTATTACGATAAAGGTGAGTTAAAGTATATTTATACGCGTATGAACGACGGAACTGGAATAGATATAATATTGCAAAAAATGGAAATCAAGAAAATTACGCAGGAGTTACCGGAAAATATTCTAAAAATACCAAAAGGATGTAAAGTATATGCTGCGGGAATAGGCGATATGAACGATTTGCTTGATAAACCGGTATTGATAGAAGAATATTAATGGAGGTAGGTTTTTATGAAATTAAGTACGTTTTTAATATTATTGTTGCTTATAACCGGAATAAGTTGTTCAGTGTCAGAAAATGCTGAAGCAAGAAACTCAGATACTTATCGAAATTTATTAAAAAATAAAACGTATACGATAAAATATGTTGATATTACTCCGGAACCACGTATTACTAATAAAGATAAAATCCATATGTACGGAAAGAATAGTATGGATACGAGTCAGTCTTCGTTTTTATTGAATAGTCAGACTGAGAGCGTTGCAGTTGCAGATGGAAATAATAGGTATGAAGAAATTAAATGTGGAGATTTTACACAGTGCCGTTTGCAGATTGGAACTGATCAATATACTTTTGTAAAGTATTTTAATGGTAAGAAAGTAGACATATATGGTAATAAAAAAGGAAGCATTACGGCTGATAATATAAATGAACTTGCATATAAGATGCAGGGAGCATCTTATGGTAGTAGCCAAATGACCAGATATTTAAATGCCTTATTGCCGAATGATGAGAAAAGCATGGATATGCCTTCATTTAGGTATGTTGGATCAGGATGGCTTGATAATGGCTTGAATTATGAGGATTACAAGTCTGATGCACAAGGTATCTTTGAGGCTGTAAGATATTACTTTAATGGTTATAATATGGTAAAAATAGCAGCAGTACAATATTGGACTAATGCTTCTGGTATTATGGAAGGTAATAAAACTATTATTAAGATTAATGAATTTTCGCCAACACCTGATCAATCATATCTGCAGGTTCCTCAAGGTGTAAAAGTAAACGCTAAGAAGAAATAAACAACGGAGGAATATAAAATGAGTAAAATAACAGCATTATTATTTACACTGATAATGTATATGTGTTTGCAGGTAACCTCTGTTTTTGCTAATGATTTACCTTCATGCGCGCTGATGAAATTTACTGATGATACCCGTTTTGACAAAATTGAATCTACAGGTACTTTGTCAGATTTAGTATTAGAAAAGCTTTTAACGAGTGGTAAATTTAATTTTAAGGAAACTAAGGTTATTGATGAAAATTTAGAGAAAAGATTGTACGATGAACGTGTTGAGGAGTTTGCCAATGCTCGTTGGGCAATGACAAATGGTAATTACAGTGTACTTTTTGAAGGTAGAGGATTTAACGAAAATAAAGCACAATCTATTGCTACAGCAACAGTTGGACAATTTGTATCTCCTGATATTATTGCTGCTATTGGGTTGGCAAATAAAGTTGATTATTTAATCCAAGGAACTATTATTAATCTTGGAACTGGGAATTGGATGGACGAAAAAGTTGAAAATATTATTCGCGGAGCTAATATAGCAACGGCTGTGATGGGTAATGCAGGAGTTGGTAATTTGCTGGGGCCTGTTGGTATGTTGGCAAATAATCTATCAGTGAAAAAGACTGGGGTAGGCGTTCAGGCTGACTTGAGATTGATAAAGGCAAAAACAGGCGAGGTTGTATGGCATAAATGTGTAGTTGGGTCTGACTTGCAAAGCCAAACAAATATTGGATTTATTAAAGTTGGCAGTGATAAATTAAATAATGAGATGTATTATAAAGCCATGGATGCTACAGCACAGTTGATTTCTGATACATTGATTACAGATTTGGAAAATGGAACTCTCTTTTTAAAGTAGGTCGTAATTAAATATGAGAATAGTTTTCTTTATATGCTTATTTTTGTTTCATATTCCAGCATGCACTTTAGCAGGTTATGCAATTGATAGAAATGCTAATGTTGCTGTTATGGATTTCGGTACACGTCCAGGAGCTACTACCGCTGAAATTAATATAAATAATGCAGAACATACTTCTAACGATTATATAATTACCCGTTTAGTAAATCGTAATTGTTTTAATGTTATAGAAAAAGACTTTGCTCTTAAAGTTGCTGCAGATGAAGATTTAAATGTTACAGGTATTATTGATCCGGATACTGCTAAACGAATAGGTGAAATATTGCATGTGAAGTATTTGATTTATGGTAATGTTGCAAATGTGAGCGTAAGTGATACAGGTACTGAGATTTTGGGTGCCATAGGTGGTGGAGTTAATATTTGCACAGTTAAAGCCCGTATAATAGCTAGGATGATGGATATAGATACTGGAACTATTATCACAGTAGCAAAAGGCGAAGGTAAATCTAAGAGCAGTTTTGTTAATCTTGCGGCAGGCAGAGATTGGATGAATATAAAAGTCATTGAGATAGGGTCTGTAAAGGTAACTCAAGACAGTGTACATAATGCTATTCAAAAAGCGGCATATGCAGCTGTAGATGATATTATATTCAAATTGTTTAATGAGCCAAAAGATAAAATATAGATTTTTTAAATGTTTGTTTTTGTAATGTAAATAAAACATGTATAAGAAAGGTGGAAGAAAAATGAAAATGAATAGTAAAAAAATGGCAACAGCAGTATTTTTAGGATTGGCATTATCTTTTGGAGGAAGTAATGTTATTCCTGCGATGGCTGTTGCATCTGCCGAAACAAGTGTTGCAGTTAATGTCAATGTGCAGCAAAACGGTGCGGTGAACTGGACTAAAGGGAGTGAATCTGATATTGTTACTGTAGGTGTAGGTTATCCGCCGGAAAATGTTGGCAATCGTGGTAGTGTTCTTGCAAGGCGTGCAGCAATTGTTGATGCTTATCGTTTGCTTGCTGAAACTATTGAGGGTGTGCAGATTGATTCAGAAACTACTGTTGAGTCTTTAGTACTGCAGAGCGATACTGTTAACGCAAGGGTAAAGGCTTTAATTAAGGGGGCTCGCGTAATTGAAGAAGGTGCTAATGAAGATGGTAGTTATTTTGTAAAAATGAGAGTACCTTTGTTTGGCACTGGCAATAGCCTTGCAAACGCAGTAATGCCGGAAGTAATGAAAAATATTGATACTAAACCTGCTATAAAGATTGACGAAAGTAATACCGTTCTAACTAAAGAGGTAATACAGGAAGTAAGAGCTGTAAATTATACAGGTGTTATTGTCGATGCATCAGGGCTTGGTTTGGAGGCTACTTTTGCGCCAGTAATTTTTGATGAGAACGGCAGAGCTATTTACGGTGTACAGAATATTGATAAAGATTTTGCTATTTCTAAAGGGATGGTAGAATATGCAGTGGACGTCCAAACTGCTGCTGGCGGCAACACAAGAGCAGGTGTAAATCCTTTGGTTGTGAAAGCTGTTACTGTTAAAGGCGGGGTGAATTCTGTCAATCCTGTAAATGTTGTTGTATCAGTAGAAGATGGTGATAAAATTTTGCTTGCTAATGAAAAAAATAATATATTTAATCAATGTTCTGTTGTTTTTGTAAAATAAATTTATTTTAAGGAGACAGGAATATACTTATATTTTAGGTATATTCCTCTTTTTTATTAAGTCATGAGGTGGAGAATGAAGTTTGCTCGGTTATTGTTAAATATTTTTTTTATATTTATGCTGTTGATAGTCGCAAAGGCTGACTGTGAAGAACAAAATTTTGAATATGTCAGCGCAGAGAAAGATTTTATTGATACCGTACCTCAGAGTATAAAGTACTTTAATCAGGCGTATGAAGCATATTATGCGGCTAAAAATACTAATGTAGCTGCGGAAAGAGGAACTCTTTATGCAACTGCTATTTCTGATATAGCGAAAGCCAGGATTATAGATGATAGTAATATTTCTTATGTTATTCTTTCCATGCAGATATATCGTGGTAAAGGAGTACTTCCGTATGCCAAAAGTGCATTTTTACAAGCAGAAAAGTTTTTGCAAAATGAACTATTGAGTAATAATAATGTAAGATTGTTACTCGATTATGCTATTCTATGCCATGCTGGTGATATGGCTTATAGGCCTGAAAAAGAGGTATACTATCAAAAAGGACAATTATTGGCGAAAGAAATATGCTTTTTATTAAATAAAGATGAACAATCGGATAATTTGCGGATTTTGGCTATGGCCAATTTAGTATTAGGAAATGAAGATAAATTTTTAGAATTACTTCAAAAAAGCGCTAATTGCATTGATAATTATGGGACGAGTAAGTTTTATTTAGATTTGTATAACGATACGGTAATGAAGAAGAAATGGTTGTGGCCTGTTGCAGAGAAATATTTACAAAATGAATTCTTATTATTCTATTTATGTGATTTAAGTAGGTAAAGTAACTGTGATTGAGGAAAAAGGAGTTTTGAAAATGAAAAATATATTAAGAATAATATTGTCTTTTTTGCTATTTACAATAATGATGATAGGAAATATCAGTTGTGAAGCGGCCAAAAAAACAGTTGCGGTAACTAAAGTGGAAAATGGCGTAAAAAACAGTTATGGCAGAAAGGCTGCCCAAGATTTAGAAGCGGCTCTGAATACTATATTAGTGCAGAGCGGAAATTATAATGTTGTAGAACGAGCACAGTTGGAGCATGTATTGAGTGAGCTTAATTTGCATAGCAGCGGCCTTATAAATAGTGAAACAGCTATTAAATTTGGTGATATATTGGGAGCAGATTATACAATTGTTGGCAATGTAACTTTGGCAGAATATGAACGTTTTAATAACTATTTATATAAGGGATACAAAGCGAAAATAAAATTTAATTTTAAATTTATTGATAATAAGACAGGGCTTATTGACATTGCTGAATTGGTTGAAGGTTCTGATACAGTAAGCGAATATGAAAATAAATATCCTGATAAAGATATTATGATTGCTAATGCGGCTGGTGATGTTGCTGAGAAAGTAAAGAAGATTATTGACAAGCATAATCCTGTTACAGGGATGATTGTCAGCGTAAGTAATGATAAAGTATATATTGATATTGGCAGTGATAATGGAGTACATATAAACGATACCCTTATTGTTTATAAAGAAGGAAAAGTGATTAGACATCCTGTAAGTGGTGAAATTATTACAGTAGAAGAAGTAGTTTTGGGGAAACTGAAGGTAGAAAATACAAGCGAGGAATATTCAGTATGTAAGATTATTAAAGAAAATGATAAGATTACTGAAGGGTGTTATGTAAAACGGGGTTGATATTATGAAAAAATTTATCGTACTTTTTTTTCTGGTGTTATCTGTAATAACCTGCCAAAATGTTAGTGCCGAAAATATTACTGCAACGGGAGTAGGAGTAACTCATAATGAGGCTATGAACGATGCTTTGCGCAATGCAGTGGAAACTGCAGTTGGAGTTTTAATTGATTCCAAAACTATGGTAGATAAAAATGTTGTGTTAGAAGATAAAATATATGCTGTCAGTAAAGGTTTCATCAGTAAATATGATGTTATAGAATCTGAAGAAGATACTAACGGCTGGCGTGTAGTGATAAATGCAGAAGTTGATTTACATCCTGAATCTCAATTGATGGATGAGCTGACAAAATTGGGATTGATTGATAATAAATTACGCAATCCTAAAATTGCGGTTCTTATTCCGTCAGACTTTACTGCGGAAACAGCTGTTGTTAAAGCTTTTAATGATGCTGGTTTTGATAATATGCTGGATATAGGCCGGTATAGGTCCGAATACAGTAATGCATTTAATTTAAATAGTGAAAAATTGCATTTGGTGGCGCAATCTATGCAGGCAGATATTCTGGTAGTAGGCAATGCAACCTGTGAAAATATTGGAGATATTGGCAAATTTTTACCTGGCAAAAAAAAGACTGGGACGTTGAGCTGTCGTATATGCTTAGATGCTAAGATGTATGTTGAAGCTACAGGGCAGATTATAGCGTCAGGCAGTAAAGACGGAGCTGCTGTAGATAGTTCTGTGGAAGTAGCCGCCCAAAAGGCTTCAAAAGTCGCGGGGAAAGAAATGGGCACGTATTTGTCAAGCAAGTTATTGGAATTGGCAGCTGGTAACCGTCAGAGAATAGAAGTAATAGTTGTAGGAGCAGGGTATGATAAAATTATGGCGGTTGAGAATGCGCTTCATAAAATAAAAGACGTTAAGAATATCAATTTAGCTTATAAGGATGGTAGGGGAACGTATTCTATGAATTATGCAGGTTCTCCGCAAACATTATTTGCACAAATAGAGAGTAATATAGAATGTCATGTAGAATTGCGTTCCAGTTCTTATAATAGGCTGATGATTGCAGTATGGTAGAAGAAAAATAATAAGGCGGGAGTTTTAATGTTAAAAAATTTTATGAAATATATTTTTTGTGTAATTATTGCAGGTTGTGTATGTTCTGGTGTTTGTTCAGCAGCAAATAACGAAATTTTCGATCAGGAAATATGTTTGCCTGTCAATAGTTATTTTTTTGTAGATGTTCCTGCAGTTACGTATGAATTTGATCATGCGTTTGCTGAGCAAGTTACTGTAGAAAATAAAGAAAAACTGCTTTTTAAAAATACGGGAGACACTGTTTTAAAAGTTTTGTATCCTGTGTGTTTTAATCCTCCTATATGTGAGCGTTTGTGTTTTTTAGTACATGTAGTGACACAAGATAATTTAGGTTCAGCAGGGTGGGAGGAACAAGTTGATAATGATTTATTAACTAATGAGGAAATTGCTAATTTTGACGTAAAAATTTTAGAGTTAGTTAATATTGAGCGAGCTAAAGTTGGTGCAAAACCATTGCGATTGGCTGATGATTTGCAAAAAGGGGCTTACATACGTGTTCAAGAATTAACGCAAGTGTTTTCGCATGAAAGGCCTAATGGGGAAAAGTGTTTTACCGTTTTAGGCAAAAGACAAAATAAAGGTTTAGGAGAGAATATTGCTGCCGGTTCACGAACTCCAGAAGATGTAATGAAAGGTTGGATGGAGTCTCCAGGGCACAGAAGTAATATTTTAAATAAATCTTTTAGAGAATTAGGTGTTGGATATTGTTATGATTTATATGGTGTAGGTGGTTATAGACATTACTGGGTTCAAATATTTAGAGGATAAAAAAACAGCACTTTTAAAGAATCTTAATCTTTGAAAGTGCTGTTTTTTATTTAGATTATTTTACATTTTCCTGATAGGTGCGGTTAAAGAGGATGTACATTACGCCAGCAGCTTCGTCGCTGAATTTGTACATAAAATCACCGTTATTTTTGGTATGGAAAGTAATGATATTCACATCCAGTGTGGCAGACGCAATCTGCTCCAGTTCTACGGTCTGAGCAGTTTTCTTGCTTAAATAGATGATGCGTTGGTTAGTGAGGAAGAAGTAGCCGATATCAAGCAGCGCGGTTATTTCTTCTTTCATTTTAGGATGTTCCAGCTTTTCGCCTTTAAAGGTTACGGTCTCATCAATGTTGAATTTGCGGGTCAGTTCAAAATAGTTGTCTTCTTTTTCTACGACTTTATGCTGGCACAGACCTGCCTGCGCTGCTGCGTGGCAGACTTCGCCCTGCTGCAGAGGTATATCTACCTGGATATTGCCCAGTTTATTGTGTTCGGCATTCCAGAGGTCACGATAGCGTTTGAGCGCGTTGACGATATTATTCTTAAATTCATAGGGAATATCGAGAGTGACGCAGTCTTGGCGCAAAGAAGCTTCTTCGTCGGGAGAGAAGCGCTGACGCTCGCTGATACCGTCAAAAAGCGCATTGAAATGCTCCTGGAAGACCTGCTTACGGATTTTCAGCCCGTCTTCATAGTCATAGCCGAAAATCTTATTGATGGCGGTGATGTCGATAGTTTCTTCGTGCTTTAACAATTTGCCGCAGCGGGTAAAATAAGCGGCTTGTTTAGCGCCTTTATCAGCCATTTTTTTCAGATGCGGCGGCAGCTGCAATATGTCAGCCAGATAGCTGCAGTCGGTAAGCAGGCTGTCTTCACAGCTCTGCGCGTCCGTATAGGCGATGTCGGCAAACTTCCTGTACATCCCGGAACGTTGTTCAAAGCTGCTTTCGTCAAGTTTGCCGCCCCATTTTTTCAGTGCTGACTGCATTTTTTCTGCGGTCAGTTCATGTACATCGGCTGCTGCTGCCAGGATATTGTTTATTTCTGCCCAGGAATTTTCTGTGGGTTTGCCGTTTATCAATTTGGAAAAAAATCCGCAGGATTTTATTTCTTGTTGAACATAAGGTTTCAAATTTACACATCCTTTTATTACAATATCTATTTTATTATACAGTAAAATTTTTGTGACATAAAGATGGCTACGGGAAAAAATTCACAATGCTGTCAACTGCTTCAGAATATACAGCGGCGAGCGTCTTTGTAGCAGGCAGTAAGTATTGTGAATAATATGTGAATTTATATTATAAAAAAACAGTATTATGCATTTTATAACTCTAAAACCACAAAAAAATTTATAAAAATACAAAAATTGTAAATTGGCGGCGGCTTGTAAAAATGTAACAAAAAAACATAACCGAGGATATGTTATAATTATTATGTAACATATATAGTGGATAAGGTCTGTAAGAATAGCTGTACAGATGGCAACTGTACTCTAAAAAATTTTTCCTGTATGCACAGTAAATTATAAAATTACAGTATAGTATAAATATATCTGCAAAATTTAAAACAGCAGTAAATGGGGAGATGATGGTATGGCTCTTTTTGACGAGCATGGAGAGAAAAAAGTAAACTGGAAGGTCAACCTGGCTGTTTTATGGGTGGGGGTATTTTTTGCCTGCGCCAGCTATACTATGGTCGTACCGTTTCTGCCTATTTACCTGCTGCATGAGCTGCATGTACCGCAGGATAATGTTAATTTCTGGAGCGGCCTGGTCTACTCTGTAACATTCTTGGGAGCGGCCTTGATGGCGCCTTACTGGGGAGCGCGTGCCGACAAGGTAGGGCAGCGGAAAATGGCGATTCGCGCCGGCCTGGGCCTGGCTATGACATATTGGCTGGCAGGCGTTTCGCAGAATGCTACCCAGCTGCTGATAGTGCGTTCTCTGACCGGCTTGATCAGCGGGTTTGTGCCTGCCTCCATGTCTTTGATATCTTCGACGCTGCCGGAAAGGCGTATGGGCTGGGGCATGGGGCTGATGCAGACGGCAGTCGCCAGCGGCAGTATTTTAGGGCCTTTGCTGGGCGGTTATCTCAGCAGCTGGTTCGGTATGCGGATGTCGTTTTTCGTCAGCAGCGGCTGTTTGTTTTTGGGAGCTCTGCTGGTAGTATTCTTCGTCCATGACGTTCCCATCAGCGCCGAAAGACAGAAAGCGGAAATCAATCTGATCCGCGATCTGAAAGGCGCTCTGTCCAATAAAAACCTGCTGTACATTATGTGCATGTTCTTTCTTATCCAGGTCTGCGTTATGATTATCCAGCCCTTGATTACCATGTACGTAAGCCGGCTTATGGGCGTAATGAACGACGATACGGTCAAGACGGCAGGCATTATCTTCTCACTGGCCGGAATAGCGGGCATTATTGCGGCTCCGTTCTGGGGCAAGCGAGGACAGCGTTTCGGCTATATCCGCATTTTCTGTCTGGTATCTTTTGGCGCTGGTTTTGTCAATCTGTTCCAGATGTTTGTACAGGATGTGTGGCAGTTTGCCGGTATCCAGTTTGTTTACGGTTTGTTCTTGGCGGGAGCAATCCCCAATATTAACGCCAACCTGGTGGAGGTTACGGATCAGTCCATGCGCGGCAAGGCTTTCGGATTGGTAACTTCGGCGCAGCAGTTTGGCGGCGTAGTAGGACCGCTGCTGGGCGGTATCTTAGGCAATCATCTGCCGACGAGATTCGTGCTCGTAACTACTGGCTGCATCCTGATTTCAGTTTCTCTGTACACTTTCTTTACCAGGGTGCGCGGTAAGGCGGCCCATATAGAGTATTAAAACAAAAAGCATCTTACACGGTGTGTAAGATGCTTTTAATTTTTCAGCGCAATATAGGCGGACAGCAGCGTACCGATAAAAAGAGCGGTTAAAAGGGCGTAGTCACCGGCAGTAAAGGCCTGTCGGTATTTCAGGACGCGATATAATCCGCGCAGGCAGACGGCGCAAAGCAGGCCGAAGAGAAAACAGGCGAACAATAAATTAAGCATAATATTATTTACCGTTTTTAGCAGGCTTTGCCGTCAGCCACTGTTTTTTCTGCTCGCTTTTATCGAAAAGCTGGGCGTCAAACCACATATAAAAGAATTTTTCCGCCGGTACGATGTTATAACCGTCCTGCAGCTGGTCGGCCAAATCGTAGGGATCTGCCAGCAGCAGTACATCGTCGCCGGCATATTCGGTGCCCATACTGTCGTAGCCGATAATGACGCGCCAGTGTCCGCCCCAGTCAATGTTTTCGACGATGATGGGAGTTCCTTCCGAGAGGTTAGCATGGACGAATTGCAGGAAAGCATCGTAATTTTTGGGCGAAGCTGTATCGCCGGAGGATTTTACCTGCCAGCCTATTTCTTTAAAATAACGGCACATACCTTTGGTGTTGGTGCCTTTATAGGAGCTGGTGCCCATAATTTCTGCAATCTGCATTTCCGTGTGCAGCGGCTGTCCGAGAAAATAATTTACGACCATGTTGGCGGCAACGGGACCGCAGGTATACTCGGTGCTTTGCTGCATGGTTTGGAATTTTGGCAGCAGCAGTAAATGGTCGTTAGGCTGCATATTGTAGATATCGGGATGAGCGAAGTAGGGAGAGTTTATAATGTCATGCTTGCCGATAAACTGCGCTGCTCCGCAGCCTGCGGCAGCTGAGTAACCATCCGCGACTTCGCTGAAATTGTCCTTTAAGGTCCAGATTCCCGTCAGGATGGCGCCGCAGAGCGCGATAAGCAAGACGGTTTTAAAATCTTTCATAAATCCTCCTGTTGTTTGCTGAGATATTTCTGTAAAGCTGCGAGCAGGGTTTCTTTATCGTTGGGAAGATTACCGCTCTGTACGCGCTGCAGCAGGTAATTGAGCAGTTTGCCGACAGTATGAGGAGGACAGAGCTGGCTTATTGCCTGTCCGTTGACTGCAAGTTCCGAAGTATGGATGGGATAACTGGCGGCAAGTTCTATGACTTGTCTGCCCAGCTGTCGGCCGGATTCCATGAGGGAAGGGTTATTTTTGGCGTGGGTGGCGCCCATGTCAGCTAGAAAAACTTCTACCAGTTTGGTGAAAGCGGCTTCCATATCGCTGCCGGTACGGAAATAGCCGGAAGCTGCTTCCGTGCGTACCCAGTGCAGTAGCGTTTTGCGGCCGGTAATGAGCATGGGGGCAAAGCGCATATGACGGGCAACCAGCCAGACTACTTCTCTGATAAATTTTTCGGGGTAGCGCAGCCTGCGTAATATCGTCTCTGCCATGACCGCGCTTTTAGCTTCGTGGCCGTGGTCGCCGGGCTGGCCTTCTTTGTTTATGCAGCGGATTCCTGGTAAACCCTTGCCGATGTCGTGCAGCAGCAGGGCCCAGCGGATGGCAAGGTCGCGCCGGCTGTTATCTACGGCTTGGAGTGTGTGCTCCCAGGCATCGTAACAATGAAAGCGCGTGTTCTGCTTCAGCCCGGCTAAGTGCCGCAGCTCAGGCAGGATGGCCGTTTCTGTGTAGCTGCCGTGCTCTTTTACGCGGCAAATAGCATCCGTAAGACCCGTAGACATAAGTAGCATCAAGCCATGACCGGCGTGTTCAGTGAGCAGCAGCTTGTCCAGTTCTTTTTTTACCCGTTCCAGGGAAAGACCGGCGCAGTGGTCCGTCGGGAAAGAAAAATTGACCGGCAGATAATAAGGAGTCTGCTGCTGGCCAAATGATGGCAGTAGTCTATCTGTTTGGATATAGGTAAAGCCAAGCTGGCCGACAAAGCGGCAGGCGCGCAGCATCCGCAGCGCGTCTTCTTCGTAGCGCTGCCAGGCATTACCTACAGTGCGCAGCAATTTGTGCGCCAGGTCTTGCTGGCCGCCAAAATAATCATAGATAGTACCGTCAATATCCATAGCCATAGCGTTGACCGTAAAATCACGGCGGCTGAGGTCATCCTGCAGGCTGTCGCAGTACCAGATCTGCTCAGGGCGGTGGGCGTCGCTGCCGTAACCTTCGCCGCGGAAAGTAGTTATTTCGACGGCCGTATGCTCTACTACAGCTACTACGCAGCCAAAGTTACCGCCCAGCTTGTCGACCGTTTTCCAACCGTTTTGACGGCAGATAGCCAGGGTATCTGCCGGCCGTGCATCGGTGGCGATATCAAAGTCGCCGGGGCAGATTCCGAGCAGCAGGTCGCGCACTGCGCCGCCGACAACATATGCCTGGTAGCCGGAAGTAAGCAGAGAATGCATTATTTTTTTGATATAGGGTGGTATACAGTCAGCGTATTTACCTTTAATCAAAATCTATACCTTCGTCTTTCAGGGGATACTCCACGTTGATGCCGAAATATTCCCAGAGGATTTCCTTGAGTTCGGCGCCGGTGCGGATATTGTAGCGGTATTTTACTCTGCCGCCCAGATAAAATTTCAGATAGTTTTTGCGGATAGTAATATTGCAGTCTTCCCGGAAAATGGAAAGATTCTTATTCTTATTAAAAGGCGAATCGGGATGTGCGTCGCACCAGAAGGAAGGCAGGACATAATCCTTGTCCAGCTGCGGTTCTTCCGTAAATCCCAGCATCCTTTTCCAGGGCTTGCCTTTTTCCTTCTGCCACAGCAGCCAGCCCCAAAATTCATCCCGGGTGAATTTATACTGGCTGATGCCGTCACTTTGAATAAGGTTTTCCGTCAGCTCCAGCGGCTGACGGGGGCTTTCGCTGTTGACGCCCACGTCGGTGATGTAGCGTTTACCGTTGAGGGCTATGCACATATTGCGATGACGGCGCAGCTGGTAAACTTCCAGTTTATCGATAAAGCGGCCGGCAAAACTGGTTACCTGAAAGCCCAGTGATTCTAAAAGCCAGTTATACAGTCCGTTCAATTCAAAACAGATTCCGCCGCGGTTATGCAGGATGATTTTATGGAACATATCTTCGTGCTGCAGGGAAGTAATCCGGCCGTTCAGACAGTCGAAATTCTCATAAGGCACATATTTTAGATGCGTCTCCTGCAGTTGTTGTAAAGTTTTTAAATCTGCCGCTGGCTGCAGGTCCCCAAGCTGCAGCTTATGAAGGTATTGCCGTATCTGCAGCGGCGTCATAAGTTTGCTTTCCTGTTTCAAAACTTCATCTCCCCATGTCTTGCTTTTTTAATTGTAGCATGAAGCCGGACAGAAGAAAATATTACAGCCGGTGTTTTAGAAAAATATTGCTCTTTAGACCGTATAGTTTATAATGGAAGAAATATGGATTGGAGGCAGAAGATGAAAAGAACAGCTGTTGTCAGCAAAGAACTATGCGTTTCCTGCGGCGCCTGCGCCAAGGTATGCCCGCGCGGAGCTATTGCTGTCTATAAAGGAATGTATGCCCGGGTGGCAAAAGAAAAATGTATCGGCTGCGGACTATGCGCCAGGACTTGTCCTGCTTCGGTAATTACGGTGGTGACAGCTGATGAATAAGCAAAAACACTGGTACGACTATCTGTGGATAGCGTCGCTGCTGTATTTTACTTTGGGCTTTTTTAATATTATGTTTGCCTGGCTGGGGATGCTGTGTTTTATGATTCCGCTGCTGTTTGCCATTATCGGCGGCAACAAGCATTACTGCAATAAATACTGCGGGCGCAGCCAGTTGTTTGACATCCTCGGCGGCAGATTCAGGCTTTCGCCAAACAGGCCGGCGCCGACGTGGCTGCGCAGTAAAGCTTTCCGCTATGGCTTTCTGACCTTTTTTATGCTGATGTTTGCCAATATGCTGCTGACTACTTATCTGGTCTTTGACGGCACGCAGGTACTTAGACAGAGCATAAGCATTCTCTGGTTGCTGCGCCTGCCGTGGCAATGGGCGTATGACGGCAGTACAGCGCCGTGGCTGGCGCAGTTTGCTTTCGGCTTTTACAGCATTATGCTGACTTCTACTATCATGGGGATTATCACGCTGCTGCTTACCAAACCTCGTGGCTGGTGTGTGTATTGTCCCATGGGCACCATGACGCAGCTTATCTGTAAATGGAAGAATCAGGAATAACTTTTCTGCATAATCGGTGAAAATATGGAAATAAGAGTATTAAAATATTTTCTGGCGGTAGCCAGATATGGCAATATAACCAAGGCGGCAGAAGAACTGCATTTGACGCAGCCTACCTTGTCACGTCAGTTAAACGAACTGGAAACAGAGCTGGGCAGGCAGTTATTTATCCGCGGTAAACGAAGGATAACGCTGACAGAGGAGGGCGAGTTTCTTAAGGCGAGAGCTGCAGAAATAATTACGCTGGCAGACAGTACGGCTGCCGCCCTTTCGCAGGATGAAACGGTTTCCGGCGATATTTTTATCGGCTGCGGTGAAACGGAAGCCATGCGCGAGGTTATCGGCGTTGTAGCTCAACTTAAAAGACGTTATCATGATCTGCGGTTTCATCTTATTAGCGGCAACGAGGCTTCGATAACGGAGAAGCTGAAAAAAGGCCTGCTGGATTTTGGACTGGTGTGCCGTGAAACACCGCCGGTGGAATACGTATATCGGCGCTTGCAGCATCTGGATACATGGGGATTGCTTATGAAAAGTACAAATCCGTTAGCACAGCAGATTGTAATTACTAAAGATGATTTATCACAGGAACCGCTAATTGTTTCGCGCCAGCTGATGGATAGCCAGGAATTCGACCATTGGCTGGGTAGACCGCTGCAGGAGCTTAATATTGTTGCTTCATATAATTTGCTGCATAACACTATTTTTTTAGCAGAGCAGGGAATGGGCAGCGTCTTATGCTTTGAGCGGATTATTCCGACAAGCTATGAGAGGCTGGTTTTTAGACCGTTAGAGCCGCCGCTGCATTCGTCCAACTATATTATCTGGCGTAAAGACAAGGCTTTTTCCAGGGCAGCAAGCCTTGTGAGAGATTGTTTTGACAAGATATCAGAGAATAAATGATGCCTAAAAAGCATAAAAGAATATAAAAACTAAGTATTGGTAATTATAGCCGCCTCCATTTTATAATTAGTTAGCAAAATAAGCTGATAATTAAGTAAATGGAGGTCTTTTTCATGGGCAAGAAAAATAAAAATACAAAAATCATAGCGATGGCTATGCTGATGGGGTTGTTTGCTTTCGGCGGCAGTTGTCATGTACAGGCTGCGGTAACAGCAAAAACCCTGGCAGGAGTTTCTCATATGAAACAGTCGTCAATAAGCGAATTGAAGGATGATAGCAGAGTATTTAATATTGATCGCAGAATAGATGTAAAAAAAGTAAGCTTTCAAAACAGATATGGTTTTGATGTGGTTGGACATCTTTATCTGCCGCAAAATTTTGATAAGGGTGGCAGCTATAAGGCGGTCGTAATCAGCGGTCCTTTTGGAGCAGTTAAGGAACAGGCGTCCGGGCTTTATGCGCAGGAACTGGCAAAAAACGGCTTTGTAACATTGGCTTTCGATCAGTCCATGACAGGAGAAAGCAGCGGTGTGCGCAGGAATATGGGCTCACCGGAAATATTTACTGAAGATTACAGTGCGGCTGTGGACTTTATCAGTCTGCTGGATTTTGTTAATCCTGAGCAGATTGGCGCCGTAGGTATCTGCGGCTTGTCTGGTATGGCTATTACCGCTGCTTCTAATGATACACGTATTAAAGCAGTTGTTACCTCGGCTATGTATGATATGTCTGAAAGCATCAGCGACCATTATCAAGGCGCATATTATACGCTGCAGCAAAGAGAAACGGTGAAAAAATATCTTGCTCAGATGCGTTTGGAAGAAGCGCGTAAGGGCGGAGAAATCAGCGGCGCGCATGAAATTGCTGTAGATGAGGATGGTAAGGTGCAGACTTTTTCTACCATGTTCCCTGCTAAGCTGCCGGAAAATGCTCCGGCGGTAATACAGGAATTTTATAATTATTATGTTGGACGCGCTTATCATCACCGCGCTATTAATTCCAATACTTTGGCTTGGGATGCCACGACGCCTTATGGATTTTTTAATTTTTCTTTAATGGAGAATATTAAGGAGTTGTCGCCGCGTCCACTGCTGTTGATTACCGGCGATAAAGCGCATTCCAAATATTTTACAGATGCTGTTTATAACAAGGCAGCAGAACCTAAAGAGAAAATAGTCGTAGCTGGGGCTACTCATACAGACCTTTATGATCAGATGGACAAAATACCTTTTGCTAAGATTGTAAAATTTTTCAATGAAAATCTGCATTGAGATTTTACGTTACCTTGATACATCTTTTTCATAACAGGGAAGGAGTTATATGGAAAAATCGGGATTGCTAATCTTCATATTGGCAGGCGGCGTATTCAGCATTTTAAATACCGAAATGGGTATCATAGGCCTCTTACCGGCTGTGTCGGCATATTATGATATTGATATAGTGAGGGCTGGGCTTTTAGTGAGTATGTTTGCCCTGGGGGTTGCTCTTGCCGGACCGACGATGCCGCTTTTATGTTCAAGATTCAGACGGAAGCCTGTTATGCTGTCAGTATTAGGAGTTTTTACAGCTTGTAATCTGGCGGCTGTGTTTGCTTCTTCCTTTGAAGTGTTATTACTGGCGCGGGTAATACCGGCTTTTTTCCACCCGATATACTGCGCTATGGCTTTCAGTATGGCAGCAGCTTTTGTTGCAGCGGAAGATATACCAAAAGCGGTGGCGCGTATTAATATGGGCGTAGCAGCAGGAATGGTCATCGGGGTGCCGGTAAGTAATTTCCTGGCTGGTCAGTTTGGCTTTCGTGAGGCAATGAGCTTTTTTGCCATGGTAACAGGCATTATGTTTATAGCTACGCTGATTTTTGTACCTGATAAATTTGCCGGAGAGCAAAAAAGCTATGGTGAGCAATTTAGTGTTCTGCGCAGAGTGCAGGTATGGCTGGCTGTCAGCGCAGTAGTATTTTTAAACGGTTCTATCTTTGGAGTGTATAATTATCTGGCAGAGTATCTTGAACGTGTGGCAGGCGTAGAAAATGAAACAGGTGCATTCCTGCTTTTGGTATTTGGTATGATGAATGTTTTGGGAAGCTGGCTGGCAGGCTTTCTTTTATCGAGGCAGGCCGGCAAGACTATCATGGCTTTTCCGATAGCAGTAGCATTATTGTACTGCCTGCTCTACACTTATGCTGCTTACGGCGTTGCTGTGGTTGCAGCAGTCATAGTCTTGTGGGGCATCTTAGGCGGTATCAATGCCAATATCAATCAATATCTGGTTGCCAAGGTTACGCAAGACGCTCCTGATTTTGGTAACGGTCTTTTTCTTACTGCTGCCAATACCGGCTATGTGGTCGGAACTTTTATAGGAGGTATGTTTATTCAAAACATAGGACTTTATGCAGTTTTTCTGGCAGGTATTGCCATGGCAGGGCCTGCGTTGGTAATCTTATATATCGGCAGGTCTGCAGCTGGTGAAAAAATAACTCAGTTTAGCTGCTGTAAATAAAATTAAAGAGTCTGCACTGGTGACCCCAACACAAAAGTTAGACTAAAATCTAATGATTGGAGGGCGGTTCATTATGCAGACTTTTTTGTGCTTGCAATAATGTTCCTGCTATCTTACAAATTGACTAAAAATGTCAAAAATGCTATATTTTATTCATTCAAGAAATTTACAAAGATAGCGAGAGATAATTATGGAAAAATTTTTAGACCCCAGACTTATGCTTGTCGCTTCCATGACTATTTTCGGTACTTTGGGGCTGTTTGTGCGCAATATTGCCGTATCTTCCGGCGAATTGGCGCTGTACCGTGCTGTTTTGGCAGCGCTGCTCCTGACGGTTTTTTTCGTTATCAGTAAGCAGCGTATTCCTTGGGCGCGGGTCAAAAGAGAGGTGCCGCTGCTTTTGGCTTCGGGCGTAGCCATGGGGATTAACTGGATACTGCTTTTTCAGGCCTATAAATATACAACAGTTTCTGCCGCTACCCTAAGCTATTATTTTGCACCCGTTATCGTTACTGTCGTCTGTCCTTTCCTGTTTCGGGAAAAGCTGACTGCCAGACAGATTATCTGTTTTATCATGTCCACTGTTGGTTTGGTACTGATTATCGGCATTGGCGATATGAGGGGCGGCAGCAATATTGTCGGCATCCTTTTTGGCTTGGGCGCGGCTGTTTTTTACGCCACGGTTATCTTGCTGAATAAATTTATCAAAAATGTGGAAGGTATTCACAGAACTTTTCTGCAGTTTATTGCGGCTATCGTCACCCTGACACCGTATGTGGTCTGCACGAGCGGCATCATGTTGGGCAGTTTAAACAGCGTAGGCTGGCTAAACTTGCTGATTGTGGGCTTAGTACATACGGGCATAACCTATTGTATGTATTTTTCGTCGCTTAAAGAATTACCAGGACAGAAAGTTGCTATCCTCAGCTACATCGACCCGCTGGTGGCCGTGCTTATTTCTGTCACCATACTGGGAGAGACGATGACCGTTTCACAGGTTATCGGCGGCGTGCTGATTTTAGGCTTTACTTTATGGAATGAACTCAAGTAAGAATAGAATTATATGCTTTAAACGTAAATTTGCAGTAAGAACTGCAGGGGACTGTTGATGCTCAAGGGAGGGAAATTGTATGTTTGAACTGGTTCAGGTTGCGGAACATAGTTATTATATTGAAAGTCCGGCCAAGATTGGACTGGTAAAGCTTAACGATAACGAGGTATGCCTGATTGACAGCGGCAATGATAAAGACGCCGGGCGTAAGGTAAGGCAGATATTAGATAAAAATTGCTGGCAGCTGAAAGCTATTTATATTACTCATTCCAATGCCGACCATATCGGCGGCAGCAGGTATCTGCAGGGGCAGACTGGCTGCAAAGTTTATGCGCCGGGAGTAGAATGCGCGTTTACCAGGAAACCGATACTGGAGCCGTCCTTTTTATACGGCGGTTATCCCTGCCGCGAATTACGTCATAAATTCCTTATGGCGCAGGAAAGCGATGCCGAGATTTTGACCGGACAATGTTTGCCGCCCGGTTTTAAAAGCATAGAACTGCCAGGGCATTTTTTTGACATGGTTGGCTACCGCACTCCTGATGATGTCGTCTTTTTGGCAGATTGCCTGTCAAGCCGGGAAATATTAGATAAATATCAGCTTGGGTTTATTTATGATGTAGAAGCTTATCTTGCTACCTTGGAAAAAGTGCAACAGATGCAGGCAAAACTTTTTGTGCCTTCCCATGCCGAAGCAACGGAAGATATTGCGGAATTAGCGCAGTATAATATCGACAAAGTACATGCAGTAGCAGAACATATACTTGCTTTATGTGTGTCTCCGCTTTGCTTTGAGGCAATTTTGCAGAAAGTTTTTGCCGACTACAGTCTGACCATGAATTTTGAGCAGTATGTGCTCGTCGGCAGTACGGTGCGTTCTTATCTTTCATGGTTGAAAGACAATGGCAAGCTGGCCGTTTCTTTTGAAGATAATAAGCTGCTTTGGAGGCAGGCATAAATTAACTATATTGCTATCAGCAGCCGTCAGTATAATTGCTGACGGCTTTTTTGATTGCATTACTGTATAAATGTTAAATTTAGCTGCATACTAATAAAAAACTTTTGTGTGTCCTTCCTGGATGGACTACACCATGAAACAAAAGACTTTACAGGATGGATTTTCAGGTGTTAGAATATTGCACATAATGTTTTAGAAAATAAATCATGTAAACATGATTTATTTTTTGCTTTTACCGCCTTGTTGACGGAATTTATGGCAAAGGAAGTGTTCATTCATGTTGCGAGGGCTATTTGATGCTATCAATAGCGTAAGCCTGGTGGTGCAGATTTTTATCGGTTTTGTTTTGGGTGTAGTAGTGGCGCTGACCGCTCCGGGACTGGCAGCTTATTTTACGTTGCTGGGCAGCCTGTTTGTAGGCGCTTTGAAAGCGGTTGCGCCTATCTTGGTATTTTTCCTGGTTATTGCTTCTATTTCGCGGCATCAGGAAGGTACTAAGACCAATATGACGAAAATTATTTTCCTGTATCTCAGCGGTACTTTCCTGGCAGCGCTGACCGCGGTGTTTGTATCTTTCAGCTTTCCCACGACGCTTAGTTTGGTAGTGGGCGGCGATACGTTAAAACCGCCTGGAAATATTGCTGAGGTTTTGCTGACCTTGGTAATGAATATGGTGGCTAATCCTGTTGACGCACTGGTAAATGCCAATTACATCGGCATCCTGACCTGGAGCATCCTGCTGGGTATTGCTTTCCGCAACAGCCCGGAAAACGCCAAGGATGTAATTTTCCATTTTGCCGTAGCTATCTCTAAAATAATCCGTTGGGTAATCCATCTTGCACCGCTTGGTATCTTTGGCCTGGTGGCAAGCTCTATTTCTGCTAACGGTCTGTATGCGCTGGTTGGTTATGCTAAACTGCTTACCGTCTTACTCGGTACCATGCTCTTTATGGCTTTAGTTGTTAATCCGATTATCGTCTTTTTGATGATTCGTCGTAATCCTTTCCCGCTGGTATTTACCTGCCTGAAAGAAAGCGGCATTTATGCATTCTGCACCCGCAGCAGCGCTGCCAATATCCCGGTGAATATGGCGTTGTGCAGAAAACTGGGTTTGAATCCTGATACTTATGCCGTTTCTATTCCGCTGGGCGCTACTATCAATATGATGGGTGCGGCTATTACTATTACCATTCTGGCGCTGTCGGCAGTGCATACTCTGGGAATACCTGTTGATATGCCTACTGCGTTGCTGCTCAGCATCATGGCGACTATCGGCGCCTGCGGCGCTTCCGGCGTTGCCGGCGGTTCCCTGCTTTTGGTGCCGATGGCCTGCTCTTTGTTTGGTATTTCTGATGATATCTCCATGCAGGTTGTAGCAGTCGGCTTCATCATCGGTATTTTGCAGGATTCTACCGAAACTGCTCTTAATTCCTCTACCGACGTGTTGTTTACCGCGATAGCTGACGAAGGTTTTAGAAGTGGGAAGCAAGTGCTTGCTGACAAGTAAAAATTGAAAATAAAAACTGGATTTTATCATTATGTGGTAAAATCCAGTTTTTATTTTGTATAGCTCATCAGTTAATACATTGCGGCAAAAAATATATAATTTGCTGTGCTGATAATAGAATTATTGCCGATAATGTAATATACTATAAAATAGAATAAGTTTACTATGATTTTTTATGGGGGATACAGATGAAATATCTTTCAGTTGCTGACATAGCTAAAAAATGGGATATATCAGAGCGCAGCGTACGAAACTATTGTGCCAGTGGTCGTGTGGACAGTGCATTTTTGGAGGGAAAAACATGGAAAATTCCTGCAAATGCTAAAAAACCTGAACGAAGCAATAAACGACAAAAGCTGCCAGTTATGCTATTGGATATTTTACGCTCGGAAAAAAAGAATAAGTATCCCGGAGGAATTTATCATAAAACACAGATTGAGCTGACTTATAACTCCAACCATATGGAGGGCAGTCGTTTAACCCATGAGCAGACAAGGTATATTTTTGAAACTAACACTATCGGTATAGAAAATGAAGTACTTAATGTAGACGATATAATTGAAACCGCCAATCATTTTCGCTGCATCGATATGATTATAGACAATGCGAAAGCAAGCTTAACGGAAAAATTCATTAAGGAGCTGCATCTGACATTAAAAAATGGTATCAGTGATGCGAGAAAAGACTGGTTTGCAGCAGGTGATTATAAAAAACTGCCAAATGAAGTAGGCGGTATGCAAGCTGTATTACCGGAAGAAGTTGCGGGTAAAATAAAAGAATTGCTGCGAGAATACAATTCTAAGCATGACAAAACTTTAGATGACATACTGGATTTTCATGTGAAGTTTGAAAAAATACATCCATTTCAGGATGGCAATGGCCGTGTGGGCAGGCTGATTATGTTTAAAGAGTGTCTTAAATATAATATAGTGCCTTTTATCATTGAGGATAATCTGAAACTTTTCTATTATCGAGGTTTAAAAGAATGGGACAGGGAAAAAGGTTATCTGAAAGATACTTGTCTTTCCGCACAGGATAAATATAAAGCGTATTTAGATTATTTCAGGATTGAGCATTGAATTTAAGGAGTATTTTATGTTTTATAAAATGATAGAAAAAAAGTGCAATGAGTGGTATAAATCAGATTTATGCACTGTAAAAAATTTAATTGAATACATTGAGAAAACAGGGCAAATGCGTGATGCTCAAATTGAAGGAATAAAGATTTATCTTTTTCTGAAAATAGCGTGTGGATGTAAACCTTTAGAAACGCTGTTTGTAAATGGTAAATTCAACTCTATAAATTTAGATGTTATAGAGTTATCTACCAATATTCGCGATTACTTGAAAAATAATCCTGCTGCTGCTGCTTTATTTGAGTATGCCTGCCTTAAAAATGATAGAGGTGAGCAGATTTCTGCAAAAATTGAAAAGCAAATAAAAAAAGATCCGACAAGTATAAATTATGCCGAATTTTTTAATAAAGCTTTTTATGGAGTTTCATATACAGATTATTTATTTAGCCTTCCTATGGGTGCAGGCAAAACTTATTTGATGGCAGCTTTTATTTATCTTGATTTGTATTTTGCTGCTAATGAGCCCAATAATCCGGCTTTTGCTCATAACTTTATTATCTTTGCGCCATCAGGATTAAAATCTTCTGTAGTGCCAAGTTTAAAGACTATCCAAAAGTTTAATCCTGCCTGGATAATACCGGAACCAGCGGCAACAGATATTAAAAGGATGATTGCTTTTGAGGTTTTAGACCAGCAGAAAACTGCCAATAAATCTAATAAAGTTAAGAATCCCAATGTACAAAAAATTGCTAATCATCAGCCGTTATCAGAGCTTTTTGGCTTAGTGGCGGTAACTAATGCAGAAAAAGTTATTCTTGACCGTATTAAAGAAAAAGACGGACAGATAGAACTTTTTGAAGAAAGTGATGATGAAAAAGACAGAAAAGCTAATGAATTGCGGAACCTGCTTGGTAAATTACCTTCATTAGCGATTTTTATTGATGAAGTACATCATGCTGTCAGTGATGAAATAAAGCTTCGCGCCGTTGTAAGCAAATGGGCGCAAAATAAAACTGTAAATTCTGTTATCGGTTTTTCCGGTACACCTTATCTGGAAAAGGCAGAAAAAATAAAAGTAGAAGATAAATTGACTGTCGGTACAGCAGAAATTACAAATATCGTTTATTATTATCCGCTTATTGAAGGGATTGGCAATTTTCTGAAACGTCCTACAGTTAAAATTGCTGATATTGCCGATAGCAGTTTAATCATTGAGCAAGGTGTAAGGCAGTTTTTTGATACTTACAAAGATACTGTTTATCAAGATGGTTTAACTGCTAAACTTGGCATTTATTGCGGTACTATCGAAAAATGTGAAGAATTGGTTTATCCTTTAGTTTCTCGTATTCTTAGCGATTATGGTTTGAATAATGATGTAATCCTTAAATTTCACAAGGGTAATAAAAAGTACCCTCAGCCTGCAGATAGTCAAATGCAGTTTGATACTCTTGACAATCCGATTTCTAAAATACGAGTTATACTTTTGGTACAGATTGGTAAGGAAGGCTGGGATTGCCGTAGCTTAACTGGTATTATCCTTTCACAGGAGGGTGACTGCCCTAAAAATATGGTTTTACAGACTTCCTGTCGTTGTTTGCGTCAGGTTGTAAAAGATATGCCTGAAACAGCACTTATTTATCTTAACAAAGATAATGCAGAAAAACTTAATACACAGCTGGTGCAGCAACAGCATATTTCTTTGCAGGAATTTTCTGCTGCGGATAACAGTAAAACGATTATTAAACGCTATAATCGCAACGATTATTTAAAATTACCTAAAATAGATTATTATCAGTTAAAAATTAACTATAATACGGTAATGGTTGATAAGAATCGTGATACGGATACAGAAATAAAAATTTCTGCTGATAATGCTAATATAGAAAATATCATAAGAACAACAGATTTATCCATGCAAATAAAAAAGACAGAGGTACTGTCAGAGGAAAGAGGAACAACACCTGCGACTTTTAACGCATGGCTGTATGGTATGGTTAAAGACAGTTTTGGCTTTATTACAATGACGCAGCTAAATGCAAAACGTATGCTTTTACAGGATGTTTTTAATAAAATTACTTATACAAAAGATAATGTACGTTATTTTAGTTCTTTATATGACCATAAACTTGTAGAAGCCAATATCCGTAAGGCATTTTATGAAAAACGAGATTTTACTACTATAGAAGAACTTATTCCTGATGAGGCAAGTTTGTTGAACATAGCTAATTTTACACCTGTAATTGCAACAGACGATACTGAGAGCTATTATCCTGCTCAAAATGTTGTTGAAAATATAATCGCCGACGATAAAGGCAAACTGAAGCTGGATAAGAAGACTGCTCAGGCAATAAAACTGCTGGAAGAAACAGGTAATATTGAACTGGCAGAAAAATTGAAAGCGTCCAAGGTATCTCATCCTCAGAAAAATCATTCTTTTCATTATCTGCCCTATCGTACAGACAGCAGTTTTGAACAGAGATTCTTAGCAGAAACACTTACCTTGCAGGAAATAGAAACATTAAATTTGGAAGTTTATTACAATGGTGACCGTGCCATGACAGAATTTAAAATTAAATGTTATAAGCACAGCGGTAATAAATGGATCTATATAGGGATGTATACGCCGGACTTTTTGGTTATTCAGCGTAAAAATAATAAAATCCATAAAGCTATTATCGTTGAAACAAAGGGCAAAATTTATGCTAATGACCCCAAGTTTCAGGATAAACGCAGCTTTATGGAAAGAGAATTTACCAGACAGAATAATGCACAGTACGGATATGAAAGATTTGAATATCTGTATTTGGAAGATAGCATGTCAGAAGATGAGAGGATTAAACTGACACATAAAAAGATTTGTGAGTTTTTTAAGGAGAACTGAGTATGAATGAAATTAGACCGGTAATTGGTATTGAATTTGATGATAAATATATAGATGCAAAAAAGAAATTTATAGAGTGCCTTGACGCATTTAATAAATTAAACCCAGTACAACAAGAACAATTAGTAAAAGAAATTGCTGCATCCGTAGGAATGATTGCTTTACTTGAACAATTTATAAGATTTATGCATAACGGAGGACAACGCTGATGCCTGTAAAATATGTACCATTTATCCCGGAGCCTGTTGAAGGGCAGGCAGTACTTAATTTTAACAGAATACTGAAGTATAAAGGTGCTGACGAGGTTTCTATGACCTTGCAGCGTGGAATGCCGTTATATGAAATGGAAAAGCAGGAGACAGTAGGTGAAAATAAAGACGGTAATATGATTATCCGCGGCGAATGTGTTTCCGCCTGCGCTTATTTAAAAGAGCAGGGAATTAAGGTTGACCTGGTATACATTGACCCGCCTTTTGCCAGCGGCGCAGATTATGCTAAGAAGGTATATATTCGCCGTAACCCCAAGGTAGCAGAAGCTATTGTCAGGGCAGAACAGGAACTTGACCTTGAAGAGCTGAAAGCTTTTGAAGAAAAAATGTATGGCGATGTGTGGGATAAAGAAAAATATCTGAACTGGATGTATGAAAATCTGATGGCGATTAAGTCAGTAATGAGTGAAACAGCGTCTATTTATGTGCATTTAGATTGGCATATTGGTCATTATGTAAAAATATTGCTTGATGAAATTTTTGGGGAGGATAATTTTATTAATGAAATAATATGGAAATATGCTGGAGCAAGAACTAGTAAGAGGTCATTCGGTAAAAAACATGATACATTATTTTGGTATAGTAAAATAGATGATAAACATATTTTTAATTATGATGATGTAAGAGATGAATATTCCCCAACAACTCTTGCAAGAAATAAATATAGTAATACTGGAAGTGCAGATAGAGTATTAAACTATAAGCCAAATGAAGATGGAAAATTTCCAGAAGATGTATGGGAAATTTCAATAATAAATCCATTTGCTAAAGAACGAATGGATTATGCAACGCAAAAGCCAGAAGCGTTATTAGAAAAGGTAATAAAATCTGCGTCAAATCAAGAAATGCTTGTAGCTGACTTTTTTGGCGGCAGTGGTGTTACTGCTGCTGTAGCCAATAAGCTTGGCCGTAGATTTATTCACTGTGATGTCGGTCTTAATTCTATCCAGACTACCCGTGACCGTTTAAGAGCTGATGGCGCAGAATTTGATGTATTAGAAATTAAAGACGGCGTGCAGCTGTATCGCAATCCTGTGCAGACTATGGATAAAATTAAGACACTTATTCCCGGTCTGAAAAATGAAGATTCTTTAGATTCTTTCTGGGAAGGTATTATTACAGACAGTAAGCTTGGTACTGTTCCGGTGTATGTTCCCAACCTGATGGACAGCAGTACCAAACTGCTTGATAAGGTACTGATGAACCGTATTATTCATCAGGCTATACCGGATTTAAGCAGCGATATTAAAAAAGTTATCGTGTATTATGTAGATATTACCAGTGAAGATGAAATCAATAAATTTATTGCTGAAGATGATAGCACCACCGTTGAAATTGAGCTGCGTGATCTAAAAACAGTTCTTGATGATGTTGTAATAGAAGATTATGCAGAATTTCATGTAGATGAAGTACATGAAGATTTGTTTGGCGGTTATGCTGTAAGTATTGACAGCTTTGTAAGCGACCGTGTACAGGGAAAAATTGCCGAATTTAACGATAAAAATCTTCTGAATACTAAGAAAGAATTTACTCCCATTACCATTAGTGAAGAAGGTTTGGAGCTGATAGAAATGCTGAGTGTTGACTGCACTGCGCAAGATGGCGAATGGCATTCTGACAGTGAGATAAAAATTGATAAAAACGGCTATATTATAGTTAACGGTGAGAAAACAAAAGATTTCTGGGATGGCAGAATCTTATGCAAAGAAAAACCTTTGCGCCTGAAAATCCGTAATATCTGCGGTGATGAAACTGTTTGGGATGTGTAGGGGGGAAGATGGGTAAGATGATGATTTTGCAAAAATTGAATTGATATATTTTTAGGTTGTCAAATATTTGAGTAAAATAGGAGCTTTGCAATGGAAGATATTATTAAAAACTTATTTGTAAAAATTTCTTCTTATGACATTTTTAATAATTTGTTTCCGGGCATAATTTTTTGTAGCATTGTAGAGAAAACTACAAGAATTTCATTACAAACTGGAGAAATATGGGAAAAATTATTTCTTTGTTATTTTATAGGAATGATTATAAGCCGTATTGGCTCAATTTTTATTGAAAAATTTCTGAAGTCAATTAAGATAAAAAATAAAAAGACAAAAGAAAAAGAAGCCTTTCTTAATTTTGCTCCGTACAGTGATTATATAGAAGCATCTGAAAATAATTCTTTTATCAAAATTTTAAATGAAACTAATAATACTTATCGCACAATTATAGCAATGCTCATTGCTGTAATAGGAGTAAAAGTATATGATTGGTTTCTGTATGACTGTATAAATAATTTTGGAGTTACAGGGAATAATATAGTTTTTATTGTTGCTTGTTTATTAATTATTATATTGTTTGTAATCAGTTATAAAAAACAAACAGATTATATCAGAGAACGAGTAGAAAAGTATGTTAAATCAAAACAAACTGAGAAATAGATAAGAGGTGGTATAAAATGAGCATTATTAAATCTATATCTGTCGGCAATGGAGATATGTTCTACATAAAACATGGAAGCAGTAATTTTACAATTATTGATTGCAATATGGATGACACAAATAAAAAAGAAATCACAGATGAAATAATATCTGAATCAAGGTATAAAGATATCCATAGGTTTATATCTACACATCCTGATGAAGATCACATTCATGGCTTAAAATATTTGGATGACAACATAAAAATCTTAAATTTTTACTGTGTAGCTAACGAAGCTACAAAAAGTGATGAAACAGAAGATTTTAAGCGCTATTGTGAGCTTAGAGATTCGAAGAAAAAAGTGTTTCATATTTATCGAGGGTGTTCTCGGTGTTGGATGAATAAAGATGATAATGAAAAAAAGTATGGGTCATCCGGAATTAATATTTTATGGCCAATAACGAGTAATGAAGATTACATATCAGAATTATCTAATGTTAAAGCTGGAAAAAGTCCTAATAATATATCTCCGATTATAAAGTATTCTTTGCATGATGGTGTTACAGTACTATGGTTTGGTGATTTAGAAAATACATTTATGGAAAAAATTAAAAATATAATTGAATTACCAAAAGCGGATATTATATTTGCGCCTCACCATGGTCGCAAAAGTGGTAAAATACCAAAAGAATGGATGGAAAAGATAAATCCTAAAATCGTGGTAATTGGAGAAGCGCCGTCAGAGAAAATAAATTATTTGTCTGGATATAACACTATTACACAAAATACAGCAGGAAATATTATTTTTGATTGTAATAGTGGTATCGTAGATGTGTACGTTTCTAATGAAAATTATTCGGTAGATTTTCTTGAAAATAAAAAGAAACTAGATAGATATAATAGTAAATATATTGGGTCGTTAGATGTATAATACAAATATTGTATGTTGGAATATTTGATGATTAATGCCAGAGAATGATAGCGATAGACTATATTGACTTTTATTTTCGTACTTGTTAAAATATATATGGAAAGAAAGTTTACCGCTGACCAATATGCGGTATATAAATGGTTGGGTTGAAAGTTTACCGCTGACCAATATGCGGTATATAAATGGTTGGGTTGAAAGTTTAATCCTCCGCTGTAAAGCGGGGGATTTTTCTATATAAACTATGATAGGGATATAAACAATGAAGAAAACAGGATTCTACATTATAAAAGACCAATTTTTTTTAGATATGGCTGAACCGTATCTTAAAGGAAATAAAGATGGAAATAGACCACATTATTATTGTTTAAAGGATTCTGCAATGGAAATATTTTGGATGATACCGTTATCAAGCAGAATAGATAAATATAAAAAAATTATTGAAAGTAAAGAAAAGGCAGGTAAACCTTGTGATATTATACATATTGTAAAATTGGATGACAGTAGAGAAAGTGCGTTTCTTATACAAGATATGTTTCCTATTACAGAGAAATATATAGAACGAGAATATACTATTGCAGGAAATCATTTAATGGTAACAAGTGAACATATAGCCAGAACAATTGAGCGGAAAGCTAATAAGGTTTTGCGGCTGTTAAAGAAGGGAATAAAGTTTACTCCTACTCAGCCAGATATAATGGCTATCTTAGAAAAATTAAAAATAAATGATAAATAATATAAAATCTAAGCTTGTGTTACAAATAGATTACTTGAAATACAAGCTTATTTTGTTTTGCTTTATTACTGGTTAGTAAAATTTTTAATGGCTTGGATTCTCTCAATACATATTTTATTGCCTCATGTTTATTCATAGAAAAATAGTTAATAGTTAAATAATGTTTATATTAAGTTATAAAAGAAAGCCTGAATCATTCTTGTGCTTTAATATTAATAAAAGAAATATTAAAACCAAGAAATAGAAAATAAGTAGTAAGCGGTAGTTATAATAATTAATAAGTATATTATTTAGTGTTAGTTTTATATCATAGAAATTCCGTAAAGTAAGGGAGATAAGTGTTTTAAAGGAGTTTAAAAATTATGCCAAAAATCATGTTCGTGTGCTACGGCAATATCTGCCGCTCGCCGATGGCGGAGTTTTTACTGAAAGATATGGTGCAGAAATTAGGCAAGGCGGATGAATTTTATATCCAGTCCAGTGCTACCAGCAGGGAAGAAATTGGCAATCCTGTGCATAGAGGTACTAAAAATAAACTGGCGCAATATGGTATCAGCGTGGCTGGAAAATATGCGCGACAGCTTACCATTAAAGATTATGCAGAATTTGACTATATCATTGCTATGGACAGCAATAACTTGCGCAATATCAACAGGATTATAGGCAGCGACAGACTTGGTAAAGTAAGTTTGCTGCTGGACTACGCGGGACGCAGGGGACAAAGCATTGCCGATCCTTGGTATACGGGTGATTTTGATAGTACGTATGATGATATTATGGCTGGGTTAGAGGGATTTATAAAATATTTGGGGTACTAAATAAAAAAGTTCGGATGCACATACATCCGAACTTTTCTTAGTTTTCAGTTAAACGATTTGTTCGCCGTGATAGGTTTCGCCGTCGTTATCAGGCAGCAGGCCATAGCGTTTAGTCCATAAGTCTTTATATTTGATAGCCTGTGCATGGATATTGTCTTTGTTGCTTTCATCCAGCGTCTTGATGACGCGGGCGGGAATGCCTGCAACTAAAGAATGAGGCGGCACGATAGTGCCTTTAGTAACAACTGCGCCGGCAGCTACGATAGAGCCGGTGCCGATAACTGCGCCGTCTAAAACGGTAGCGTGCATACCAATCAGGCAGTGATCTTCAACAGTGCAGGCGTGCAGCAGGGCGCTGTGGCCTACGGTTACATAATCGCCGACGATGCAGGCGTAATTATCTGCAACGTGGAGGACGCTGTTATCCTGGATATTGGTATAGCGGCCGATTTCAATACGGTTGACGTCGCCGCGCACGGTTACGTTGGGCCAGACGCTGCTGTATTCTTTCATTTCAACTTTGCCGATAACGGTAGCAGCATTAAAAACGTAGGCTTTTTCGTCTACTTTGGGTAATTGTCCTTCAAATTTGTACAACATCTTAAGTTCACCACTTTCTTATAAAATCAGAGGAAATTATATTTATAATAATTAAAGAGTTAACTGCTTATACTTTAATTATGCACTTGCCTACAACAAAAGTCAATAGCTGTGAAATGTGAAAGATTTAAGTCGCAGCAATCGATGACGCTTGCGTATCTTTCTTTGGCAGAGTATGATAATACATAGGAGAAATGGCAGGTAAAAAGAATGCAGATGAAGAAAAAACAAATCAGATATTTGCTTGTGCGGTTAGTGCTGTATGTGGCAGTATTGGGGGCAATTTTGTATGGCGTCTATGTTTCGCCGTATAATCCCCATCCTACCTCGGCTGAAGATATCCGCCGCTGGGTAGCTGGCTTTGGAACTTGGGCGCCGCTGATGTATGTGCTTGTCTATACGTTCAGACCGCTGCTGCTTTTTCCTACGCTGCTTTTGAATCTCAGTGCAGGCGTGTTGTTCGGACCCTGGTGGGGCGTACTGTTCTTGCTGACAGGCGGGTTAGGCTGTGCCAGCTTTTGTTATCTGCTGGGCAGATTTGGCGGCGGCAGCTGGCTGTTGCAGAATTTTGGCGGCAGCATCGGTACGCGGGTAAAAGATTACTTGCTGCACAGCGACGGCTTTGTGCGGATGCTGTGGCTGCGGACGGTGCCCATTTTCCCTTATGACCCGGTAAGCATTGTGGCGGGTAGTGTGCGGATGCCCTGGAACACCTATGCGGGGGCAACTTTGCTGGGGATGCTGCCGGGAGCTATAGCCTATAATTTTCTGGCCGATGCTTTCGGTACGGGCAGGTTTTATGCGGCTGTAGCGGTTACGGTGCTGGCTTTCGGCGTTCCGCTTGTATGGTGGCGCAGCTGCGGAGAAAGCAAAAAGATGACGGAAAGGCAGAATAATGATGAAGAAAAATGTTGAAATAGAATTAAAACTTTTGATAGACAAAAAAGATGTGAAAAAGCTGCTGGCGGCAAAAGAGATGCAGTCTGTTATCCAGGCAGGAAGTGAAAAAACGGTGCAGCTGTGCAGCAGTTATTATGATACTGCGGACTTTGCTTTTAAAAAGCATGGTATTGCCTATCGGGTAAGGGATAAAGGTGACGGCAGCTTTGAGGCGACGGTCAAGACTTCCCGTAAAAGCAGCGGCGGGCTTAGTGAAAGAGTGGAGCTTAATATGCACCTGAGCAGTAATGAGGCTGTGCTGACAGGTTTTAAAGAGCTGGGCTTAGGCTTTGAACTGACGGAACTTGCGCCGGCTGGTGTAGAAAAGCTTTTTACTACGGAGATTGAGCGGACGACTTATATCCTGGAGCTTGCTGGTACAGTAGCCGAGCTGGCAATAGATAAAGGGTATATCCGGCGCGGCAAAGATAAGGACAGAATAGACGAAATAGAAATAGAGCTTTTGGATGGCGACAAGGGAGCGCTGCTGGATTTTGCCGCCGTAATTGCCGGCATCGTACCGGTGTTTATTGAAAAGCGGAGTAAATTTGCCCGTGGCTTGGCGCTGCTTGGTATTGAACCTGATATACAGTCTGTTAAATTTAAAATGGATGGCGAGGGCAATATCCGCCAGGAGATGCTGCAGGCAGCGCAGGTGCATGGCGATAAGCTGCTGGATGTTCAGAATGCCTTGCAGAAAGAAACTGACCGAGGCCTGGTTAAGCATTTGCTGAAAGAATTGCTGTATCTGCGCAGTTATTTGTCTTTTGGTATGAGCTTTGCCGAAGATGTACGGGCGCAGCAGGCGCTGGCCGTTACGGAAGGATTGCTGCAGCGGGTGCGCAGTTTGCTGCTGTTATGGAAGCTGCAGCAGGTATGGCAGCAGATCATGCAGGCAGGCGGTATGCTGTTTGAGAAAAGCGTTCTGGCTGAACGGTTGCAGGAAATGGAGAAGGACGCAGTCAGCGGTTTAAAGACGGAAATTGCCAAAGGCAGTCTGACCAGTGCCGTTTTCAGCAGCATCAGCTGGCTGTACAATAAGAACTGGGAAAATGAAGAGTATCTCCAGACTACCAGTACCGCGCGCTGCAGATTGCAGGAATGGCAGCAGGAACTGGAAAACATGGAAGCTGCTGCAGAAAAACTGCGCCTTGCTGATAATATGGCTTATATCGGCAAGAGCGTGCAGGATAAATCGCTGCTCAAACTGGCTGCTAAAGGCAAGAAATACGATGCTGCTGCCAAAGCTGTCAGACTCGAGGCGCTGAACGGGTTACTGCGCAGCTTGGGTCATGGCAGCAACAGTAGGGTTTTGAGCCGTGATATCGGTATCCTGACCGGGTGGCTGTTGGCAAAAAATAAAATAGCGGAAAAATAATGCGGAAGATACAGCTGAGGCTGTATCTTTTTGCTTGCGTGAAAATTATGTGAAATAAAAGGATTTTGCCATCAGACAGCAGAATATTCTAAAATTATAATAAATAATGGAGCAAGATTATGATTATTGGTATTGGCTGTGATATTATCGAAATTGCGCGGGTAAAGAAAGCGGTGCAGCGGCAGGCTTTTCAATGCAGGGTGTTTTCTGCCGGAGAGATAGCCTACTGCAGCAATAGGGGACAGCAGCAGTATGCCAGCTTTGCCGCGCGGTTTGCGGCCAAGGAAGCGGTGCTGAAAGCTTTCGGAACGGGCTTTCGCGGCGGCAGCCTGACAGAAATCGAAGTTTGTAATGATGAGATGGGAAGACCGGAGATAAAGTTATCCGGGTATTATAAAGAGCTTGCAGAAAAATGCGGCGTGAGAAAATGTCATTTGTCCCTGACGCACAGCAGGGATAACGCCGCGGCTTATGTGGTAATGGAGGGATAATATGAAGCTGGTAACGGCTCAGGAAATGCGGGATATTGATAAAAAGGCGATGGAAGAGTTTGCCGTTAGCGGCCTTGTGTTAATGGAACATGCGTCTAAAGCTGTCGCTGACGTCATCAAAAATATTGCTGATGAAAACGGCTGGGAAAAAGTCGTCGTAGTCTGCGGCAAGGGAAATAACGGCGGCGACGGATTCGGCGCTGCCCGCTGGCTGGCTGCCTACGGAATGAAGGTGCATGTGCTGCTGGTAAATGCTGTGGAAGAAGATCTGCATGGCGATGCAGCGTCTGAACTGGCCATGTTCCAAAAAGCCGGCGGCCGCCTGCAGTGCGTTAATGACGCCAATGATCTGCAGCTGGCGGAAGTCATCTGCTTAAAGGCAGACGTGTTGGTAGATGCCTTGCTTGGTACCGGTTTTTACGGCGAACTGGATGGTATGCTGCGCGATATGTGCCGTATTATCAACAGCAGCGGCAAATATGTTGCTGCCGTCGATGTACCCACAGGCGTGGATGCCGACAACGGTGCGGCAGCAGTCGACGCTGTGCAGGCAGACTGCACGATTACTATGGGACTGGTAAAAACGGGACTTTTGCTGTATCCCGGCAAAGAGCATACGGGAGAGTTATTTGTTGCGCAGATAGGTTTTCCAGAACGCTTGGTAGAAGAATGCGGCAGCAGTAAATATCTGCTGACGGATATAATCGTTAAAAACTTACTGCCCCTGCGCAAAGGCAATGCCCATAAAGGTGATGCCGGCAGGGTGGTCGTAGCGGCAGGCAGCCAGGGCTATACAGGTGCGGCTGCATTATCCGCCCATGCCGCCGTCAAGGCTGGGGGTGGCCTTGTTTCATTGGTAACGCCGCTTAGCTGCCGCGATGTGCTGAGTATTAAGCTTACGGAAGTCATGGTGCACGGCTTACTGGAAAGAATGCCGGGCATCCTCGGCGGCGGCGCGGCGGCAGATATTGTCAAACGCGCTGCCGGCGCTGATGTGCTGGCTATCGGGCCGGGGCTCGGCACGTCTGAAAGTACGCTGGAAGTAGTACGCGAGGTTTTGCAGAAGGTCGAAGTACCGGTGGTTATTGATGCCGATGCGTTGACGGCGCTGCAGGGACATCTTGATATCCTGCCCCGGATGCAGGCTCCTAAGGTGCTTACGCCTCATCCCGGCGAGCTTGCACGTTTGCTGGATATGACGCCGGGGCAGGTAGACAGGGAACGGCTGACGCTGGCAGCAAAATATGCCCGCGCATGGGATGCCGTCTTGGTCATCAAAGGTGCGCCTACTGTTATCGGCTGCCCGGACGGCAGCGTCTATGTGAATACTACCGGCTGCAATGCCATGGCGACAGGCGGCAGCGGCGATGTGCTGACGGGTATTATTGCAGCGCTGGCCGGACAGGAGATCAGTTTGCAGGAGGCGGCGCTGTGCGGCGTATATCTGCATGGCTTGGCCGGCGAGTTGGCATCAGGCGGCTGCATCGGTCTGGCTGCCGGACAGATCGGCGAATTTTTACCGCAGGCACGCAAGCTGGTGGAAACAGGTTCCTCAGAGGAATTCGTTTACAATTATGCTTTAAACGTGATAAAATAAAATATTATCAGTAAAAACTACTCGGAGAGGTGAATTTATTGCGCAGAATCTTTACATTTGCAGTGATGCTGTGCTGCCTGCTGCTGAGCTCGATAGCCGGAGCGGCACAGATAACCGATGCCAAATGGGGCGTCGATGCCGAAAATGTGGTGCGTCTGGTAGTAGACGCTACCGAGCCTGTTGATTATACTGTAGAAAACGGCAGCGGCGTGCTGACGCTGACTGTCGATGCTCCCTATAAGGAAAATATCAATAAGACGGAGAAAATAAGAAGTTCGCTTGCTCCGTCCATGCAGACCGTGTCCATGGGCGATAAAACCGTTATCAAGGTGCATCTCAGCAGGACTCTTGCCGCTACGGATTATAAATCGTTTACGTTAAAGAAAGACCCTAAGACTAATCGTCCTTACCGCGTGGTACTGGATATTACGGCGGATAAAAAAGCTGCATCTGTAAGCAGCAAACCTGCTGCAGGTACTGTGGTCAGCAGCAGGCCCGTAGTGGGCAATAAGCCGGTAAGCGGAAGCAAGACGACTGTTGTTAAGACGGAAAGCAAGCCGGTGGTAAGCAATGCAAGCACGTCGGAGAAAAAACAGGAAGAAAAGCAGACTGTCAGCCCTGCCGCAGTCAAAGGCAGCGGCAAATTTGAAACTAAAGGCGGTCTGAAAGGCAAGGTCATCACTCTTGACCCTGGTCATGGCGGCAGCGATCCTGGCGCTGTCGGGGCTGACGGTACCAAGGAAAAGGATGTAACGCTGGATATTGCCAAAAAACTGGAAGCGCTGCTGAAAAAAGAAGGCGCTAAAGTTTATATGACACGCACTACCGATAAAGACGTGTGCGGACCGTATGCCAAAGACGCAGACGAGCTGCAGGCAAGGGTAAATGTGGCAGAGCAATATAATTCCGACCTCTTTGTCAGCCTGCATATCAATTCTTCTGTTAATAAGAAGATTGGCGGTTTCAGCAGTTACTATTATCCCAAAACGCAGTATGACCTGAAGATTGCCAAAGCTATCCAAAATAAGCTGACGGCAAATTTCGGCGTCGATGATTTAGGCGTGCGTGAAGCTAATTTCTATGTAGTGAAACGCTGCAGTATGCCTGCTACTTTGCTGGAACTGTGCTTCATCAGCAATCCTAAGGAAGAAAAGCTGATGAACAGCAACTGGTTTAAAAACAAGACCGCCAAAATGATTGCCGAAGGTATCGAAGATTATTTTAAATAAGACCGGTTATGGAGGATAAACTATTGAAAAAACTTATTGTGTTGCTGCTGATGCTTTGCAGTCTGCTGAGCGTTGCAGGCTGCGATATGTCCGGCGAAAGCAACAATGATAAACAGCCGGCGCAGGTAGAGATAAAAAAGATCAGCTTTGTCGTTTACCGCCCGACTGCTGACGGCAGTGAAAAACTGCTGGCGGAAAAAGTGACAATGGAAGATAATGGCAAAAGCCTGCCGGAAAACGCCCTGCGCGCGTTTATCGAAAGAAAACCACAGAGCGATAAAGCGGCGGATATAGTACCGCCGGGTACCAGACTATTAGGACTGAAAATTGCAGCTGACGGCACGGCTTATGCTGATTTCAGCAAAGAAATTGCCAAACGTGACCAGGGGTCGTATAATGAGTTTATGCTGACCGGTGCAATCGTCAATACTCTGACGGAATTTCCTGAAATCAAGCAGGTACAGATTCTGGTAGAGGGTGAAAAAGTTACTACTTTAAGCGGGCATATGGATCTGGAAGATCCGTTGAAACGCAACAAAACTTTATTGCAGAAATAATACAAGCAGTACCGGCTTTGGTCGGTACTGCTTTTTTAAAAGAGAGGAATCGTATGGAAATCTATCTGTCAAACAGTGAAGCAACTGAGAAGCTGGGCAGGCTTTTAGGTACGCTGGCGCAAAGCGGCGACGTTTTCTGCTTTACCGGCGACCTTGGTGCTGGTAAGACGCTGATGAGCCGCGGCATTGCTGAAGGACTGGGGGCTGACGCAGCCGCTGTCAACAGTCCGACCTTTACCATCATGAATATTTATCAGGGGCGGACGCTTGAGATACGGCATTTTGACCTGTACCGTCTGAACAGAGCCGAAGAGCTGGAAGATATCGGCTTTGACGAATACTGCGGCGGCGACGGTGTGACGTTGATTGAGTGGGCGGAGCTGTTCCCGGAGCAGCTGCCGGAAGCATACCTTCAGATAACGCTGCTGCATGACGGCGAAGGGCGTAAGGCGATACTGGAACCTTATGGCGGCAGATACGAAGAAATAATCAAAGGAGTGGAGCGTTGTGCTGACTTTAGCCATTGAAACAGCGACAAAGGTTTGCAGCGCGGCCTTGTGCCGTGACGGGGAAATCATTGCCGCTTATGATGTAAATACAGGGATGACTCATTCCGAGGGATTACTGCCGCAGCTGGAGCAGTTATTGCAGCGCACCGGCGTACAGAAAAACGAAATAGATTTGCTGGCGGTAAGCATGGGTCCAGGCTCGTTTACCGGGCTGCGCATAGGCCTGGCTACTGCCGAAGCAATGGCTTACAGCTGGCAGTGCTGCCTGCACGGCGTGGATACGCTGGAAGCGTTGGCCTATAATATCCAGCTTGAAGGTATAGTGCTGTCGCCGGTGCTGGATGCACAGAAGGGCAATTATTATCAGGCGTTGTTCCAGTGGCAGGACGGCAGACTGACGAAGCTGGCAGCTACAGAGGTGGTAAGCAAAGAGCAGCTCCTGGAGCGGATTGCCGTATATGGTACGCTTGCGCTGCTTTTAGGAGAATGCAGCCGGCTGGACGGACAGGAGCTGCCGGGCTGGCTCAGGCTGGCGCCGCAGAACCTGCGGATGCCTAAGGCTTCTTCCGTAGCGCTGGCGGCGCTGGACAGTTTTGACGCGGAAGCGGATCGAAAGATTTTTGGCTTAGAGCCTTATTATATACGCAGATCAGAGGCGGAGGAATTATGGGAGAAACGACAGAAAGAATTATCAGCTTCAGAGAAATGAAAGCGGCTGATATTCCCGACGTAGTGAAAATAGAAGCGGAAGCTTTTTATGACGCCTGGAATGAAAGTATGCTTTTAAACGAAATAAATAATAATCTGACTCATTATATCGTTATGGAATATGCCGGGCAGCTGATTGGATATGCCGGTTTTTGGCTGGTAGCCGGAGAAGCGCAGATTACCCGTGTTGCCATTGCCGAGCAGGAACGCGGCAAAAATTTCGGCGTGCGTCTGACGGCGGCACTGGTCAACAGGGCCTGGGAGCTGGGAGCCGAGGCTGTGACACTGGAGGTAAGGGAAAGCAATATCGCTGCCCAGAAAACCTACCTGACCTGCGGCTTTGCCAGCGAGGGTGTGCGTCCCAATTATTATGAAGATAATCACGAAAATGCGGTCATTATGTGGCTGTACAGGCAAGGAGCAGCACATGAAGAATAAAGATGTATATATTTTAGGGATAGAAAGCAGTTGTGATGAAACGGCTGCGGCAGTAGTGAAAAACGGC
>CANREP010000006.1 GCA_947629685.1 uncultured Phascolarctobacterium sp. | reverse complement strand
ACGTGACCGATGGTACCGATATTCAGATGCGGTTTAGTTCTTTCATATTTAGCTTTTGCCATTTGTGAATTGCCTCCTTAAAGTGTTTGTGAAAACTTAGGCTTGAGTGCCTTTGTTTTTAGCAATGATTGCTTCAGCAATGTTTCTGGGAACATCTTCATAATGGTCAACTTCCATAGAGTAGTTGCCACGGCCCTGAGTCTTGCTGCGCAGGTCGGTTGCATAACCGAACATTTCAGCCAGCGGAACGAAAGCACTGATAACTTGAGCGCCGTTACGTGCTTCCATACCTTCGATGCGGCCACGACGGGAGTTGATATCGCCGATTACGTCGCCCATGTATTCTTCAGGAACGGTAACTTCAACTTTCATGTAAGGTTCGAGGATTACAGGATCAGCTTTCTGAGCACCAGCTCTGAAGCCCATGGAGCCTGCGATCTTGAATGCCATTTCAGAAGAGTCGACTTCGTGGTAAGAACCGTCGTATACGGTAACAGCGATGTCAACCATCGGATAACCAGCAACTACGCCGTTTTCCATAGCTTCTTTGACACCAGCTTCGATAGGAGCGATGTATTCTTTAGGAATAGCGCCGCCAACGACTTTGTTTTCAAACAGGAAGCCTTCGCCAGGTTCACGCGGAGTGATTTCCAGCCAGCAATGACCGTATTGGCCTTTACCGCCGGACTGACGAACAAATTTACCTTCGGATTTAACTGCTTTGCGGATGGTTTCACGGTAAGCAACCTGCGGGTTACCAACAGTGCAGCCTACTTTGAATTCGCGCAGCAGACGGTCAACGATGATGTCCAGATGAAGTTCGCCCATGCCGGAAATAATGGTCTGGGAAGTTTCTGCATCAGTGTGAACGCGGAAGGTCGGATCTTCTTCAGCAAGTTTCTGCAAAGCAATGCCCATTTTTTCCTGGTCTGCTTTGGTTTTAGGTTCAACTGCAACGGAGATAACGGGATCCGGGAATACCATGGATTCGAGGATGATTTCGTTTTTCTCATCGCAGAGGGTGTCACCGGTAGTGGTGTCTTTCAGACCTACAGCTGCTGCGATATCGCCGGAGTAAACCATCTCGATTTCTTCACGGTGGTTAGCATGCATTTGCAGGATACGGCCGATACGTTCTCTCTTGCCTTTGGTGGAGTTATATACATAAGAACCAGCGGTCAGAGTACCGGAGTAAACACGGAAGAACGCAAGTTTACCAACAAACGGGTCGGTCATGATTTTGAATGCCAGTGCGGAGAACGGAGCTTCGTCGCTGGAAGGACGCTCGTCTTCTTCGCCGGTTTCAGGGTTAACGCCTTTAATAGGCGGAATGTCGGTCGGAGCAGGCATGAATGCAACTACTGCGTCCAACAAAGGCTGTACGCCTTTGTTTTTATAAGAAGAACCGCAGCATACAGGAGTCATCTTGCAGGCAATGGTCTGTTTGCGGATGCCGGCCATGATTTCTTCTTCGGTCAGCTCTTCGCCTTCCAGATATTTCATCATGAGTTCGTCATCGCCTTCAGCAACAGCTTCAATCAGTTGCGCGCGATATTCTTCTGCTTTTTCCTGCATATCTGCAGGAATTTCTACGAATTCTTCATCTTTGCCCAGCGCATCGCCGTAAACGATAGCTTTCATTTTGATCAGATCGATCATGCCTTCAAAGGTATCTTCAAAACCGATAGGCAGTTGGATGGGCACTGCGTTAGCACCCAGACGATCTTTCATCATTTGCACTACGTTGTAGAAGTTAGCGCCGGTGATGTCCATTTTGTTTACATATGCCATACGCGGTACATGATATTTGTCAGCCTGACGCCATACGGTTTCAGACTGAGGTTCAACGCCGCCTTTAGCACAGAATACTGCAACAGAACCGTCAAGTACGCGCAGGGAACGTTCTACTTCTACAGTGAAGTCAACGTGGCCCGGAGTATCGATGATGTTGATGCGGTGGCCATCCCATTGGCAGGTGGTTGCAGCGGAAGTAATGGTAATACCGCGTTCCTGTTCCTGAACCATCCAGTCCATGGTAGCGCCGCCGTCATGGGTTTCACCGATCTTGTGTACTCTGCCGGTGTAGAACAGAATACGTTCGGTTGTAGTGGTTTTACCGGCATCGATGTGAGCCATGATGCCGATGTTTCTAGTTTTCTCAAGCGGAAATTGTCTGCCCACTTCTTAAATCCTCCTCAATAATTCAACTGAGACAGGCCATTACCAGCGGTAATGAGCAAATGCTTTATTTGCTTCTGCCATTTTGTGGGTATCTTCACGTTTTTTAACAGCAGCGCCGGTAGCGTTTGCTGCGTCCATGATTTCGCCAGCTACACGCTCGCACATGGTTCTTTCACCACGCAGGCGAGAGTAGTTTACCAGCCAGCGAATACCCAGGGTGGTTTTACGGTCAGCGCGTACTTCCACCGGAACCTGGTAGTTAGCACCGCCGACACGGCGAGCACGTACTTCCAGAAGCGGCATTACATTTTGCATAGCGGCATCAAATACTTCCAAAGGATCTTTGCCGGTTTTTGCACGAACCAGGTCAAATGCGTCATACACGATGCGTTCAGCAACGCCTTTTTTACCATCGAGCATGATTTTGTTAATAAATCTTGTTAAAAGTTTAGAACCGTACACCGGATCCGGCAGTACGTCTCTTTTAGTTACAGGGCCTTTTCTCGGCATGTGTTTCCCTCCTCAAATCTTCATTCGTCGTTTTACTCAATTACTTTTTAGCAGCTTTTGCACGTTTCGCGCCGTATTTGGAGCGAGACTGGTTGCGGTTAGCAACGCCTGCAGTATCAAGAGCACCGCGAATGATGTGGTAACGCACGCCCGGAAGGTCTTTTACCCTTCCGCCTCTGATAAGAACAACACTGTGTTCTTGAAGATTGTGACCGATACCCGGAATGTAAGCAGTAACTTCGATGCCGTTAGTCAAACGTACACGAGCTACTTTACGAAGTGCAGAGTTAGGTTTTTTCGGGGTAGTAGTGTAAACCCTGGTGCAAACGCCACGTTTTTGCGGGCATTCTTTCAATGCCGGAGCAGTGGATTTGGATTTCAAAACTTCTCTGCCTTTACGTACTAACTGGTTAATTGTAGGCATATCGGCACCTCCTTTCCAAACAATTAGATTTTAATGATTATAAAAACTCGGCTCGCGCCAAGCCCTTATCAGGCTTTAAGTACTGCAGCGGCCGCCGCCTTAACATGAATCCCGCAGGCCTTGCCCAGCTCGTTCATGCTTTCGACGCTGATTACTTCGACGCTTTTTGCACGGCACAGCTCCAGGAGTTTGTCGGTAACACGTTCATCTGCGTCAGCTGCCACATAAACTTTGGCGGCATTGTTCTTCACGACAGATTTTTCCGTCTGCTTGACGCCCACGGCACGTTTTTCTGCCTGAACTAAAGCTTCCAGACTCATTTGTTGCCTCCTTCTTCGGAGCATAGCTCACCCGTAGTACTGGTATATTGTAACATCCATAACAGCCCCTGTCAACACTTTTTTGCAAATTTTTTAACGGCTGATACGCCCTTTTTATGCACTTCTTTTTTTACACCCATCCTTGTGTTTCATATAAACATTTTACCCTGTAATTCCTCCAGAGAAACACACGGAAAACGCAGGTATTTTCCTTACTGCTATCTTTAATGTAAGTAAAATAAACAAAATATTATTCTTACCAATAAAAAAGTCCGTATCCCTTTTCGGCATACGGACGAAGAATTTTTTAAACCTTCTGTAAATCCACAGCTTGCTTTTTGGCAGGGCTGATTACAGCCGTAATAGCATAGGCAGCCAGGCAGACCAGCCATTCCATATAGATAACATTATTGAACAAGCGCACCTGCGGCGCAACCTGCCACAGCACCAGCATCACAAACCCTGCCAGCAGCGTCCAGAAACCTGCAGCCTTGGAAGTATACTGAGGAAAGAACAGCGCGATGATGACGATGACGCTGAAAGCTGCCGTCAGCGACAGGCCGATCATAATGGTTCCCAAAATGCTCGACACACTCATAGCAAGTCCCAAAGTCAAAATTCCGCTGATAATTACGCACAAACGGGTCATCAGCAGCTGACGGCTTTCGCTGCAGTTCGGATTGACAAATCTTTTGTAGATATCGCTGGAAAACAGCGTACCCGCACTCAGCAGCAGGTTGCAGGCTGTAGAAACATCGGCCGCCCACAAAGCGGCAAGCGTGATACCGGCCAATAACGGCGGCAGGCCGACAATGACCTGCGGCAGCGCCAATGCTGCCTGCGCGTCAGGATACATGGCTTTGGCACAGATACCCAGGAAAGCTGCCAGCACACCGACAGGAATCATAATGATACCGCCCCAGACAAAACCTTTCTTGGCAGTCTGCGCACCCTTGGCGCCCAAAGAAATCTGCAGGATGCTCTGCAGCGACAGGTTAACCGTAATCAGCGTTACAACCCAGCTGGTAATGGTCACAGCGCCGACGCCGTCAATAAAGCTGAACCAGGGAACCCCTGCGGGCAAAGCGGCAGCCAGCGAGTCCATGCTGCCTATCTCCCGGAACTGCATCACCGTAGCAATAAGAATACCGCCATAAATAAGGATGATATTCAGTACATTGGACAAAGAAGCCGACCACATACCGCCGATAAAGGTAATGCCGATAAAGGTAACGGCGCTGACCAGCATACCTGTCTTAAAGTCAAAGATATCCGGCATAATAGCATGAAGGATACTGCCACCGGCAATATACTGCAGCGAGATAATGACCAACTGGATAACGATCTGGCAGAAAACGCCTAAGATGACCGCATTTGTACCATGATGTCTTTCAATCAGCTCAGAAATAGTAGTAATATTCTGCTCACGGTATTTTTGAGCCATGAAAAGTCCCATGACGATAGCGCCAAGCGCCCAGGCAATAGTATACCAGCCGGCGCTCAGGCCTACACGGAAAGCGTGCTCCGAAACGCCTATGGTGGACGCGCCGCCTACCGCCAGGCCGATAATCGTTACCCCGATCAGCGGTGCGGAAAGCTTTCTGCCGGCGAGGGCATAATTCTCATTGGTGCCCTCGCTGCGTTTTTCGCATACCAGCTGATAGCGAACAGCGCCACGATGTACAGAATCAAAACAGCTAAAGAAACAGACACTTAAAATCCCCTCCACAAAATAATAATAAATAAAAGGTTTTAATAATGCTATAATTATATGCTTTTATTACACCATAAGTCAATATTTTGTTTACAGTTTTACTTTTGCAACATTATTTATTAACACTTTCTTTATTTATTAAATGCCAGACTGTGAAATAAAATTTATTTTGCAAAGCTATTGACAAATAGCAGAAAACCCATTATCATATACTACGTTATGACTCCGTAGCTCAGCTGGATAGAGCGTTTGACTACGAATCAAAAGGTCGCAGGTTCGAATCCTGCCGGGGCCACCATGTCAATAAGGCACTGCAGCATTGCAGTGCTTTTTTATTTTGTATCCAGAATAAGAAAACCCTGAGAAAATATTTTTCTCAGGGTTTTCTTATTTATGCGGTTGTTCGCTGGCAATAAAGTCCAATACGCGGACAAGTTTATCATGGGCTATAGAAGCGTCCGCCCCATTACCATCTGCCTGCTGCAGCATCAGCAGGCCGGCAAACAAGGCTGCTAAAAGCATTACTTCCAGGAGCCGGGATTTTTTTACTGCTTCCATCTGTATATACCTCGCTGTTTATTTTATCTCTATTATAAAAGAGCAAGCTGAAATACAAATGAAATGAAAGTAAAATCTTTTTAAATAAAAATATATTGCATGGCTTCATCCAGCGACTTTACCTGCACGATTTCTGCCGGTAATTTATCCAAAGACAAATTTCCTGCAGGTACGATAAATCTTTTAAAGCCAAGGTTGATACCGTCGGCAATACGTCTTTCGGGAGCGCTGACCCGGCGTATCTCCCCCGTCAAACCAACCTCGCCGAAAACCAGCGTGTCTTTCCTGACCGGCTTATTACGGTAACTCGATACCAGGGCAGCAGCCACAGCCAGGTCAGCCGCCGGTTCCGTAACCTTCATGCCGCCGACGATATTGACGTAGGCATCATAGATACCGAAATCAAGTCCGAAGCGTTTTTCCAGGATGGCCAGCAGCATATTGACACGGTTATAGTCAAATCCTACCGCCGTGCGGCGCGGCATACCATAGGGCGTTTTGGAGACCAGCGCCTGTACTTCCAGCATCAGCGGCCGATTGCCTTCCATGCAGACCCCGATGATACTGCCGGATGCTTCGCCGTTGCGGTCTTCCAGAAAAAGCCCTGCGGGATTGGCGACCTCCTGGAGGCCCCCTTCTTCCATCGAAAAAATACCGCTTTCACTGGTACTGCCAAAACGGTTTTTCAGCGCGCGCAGCACACGGAAAGAATAGGAACGGTCACCCTCGAACTGCAGCACCACATCTACCATATGCTCTAATAAGCGCGGCCCGGCGATATTGCCGTCTTTGGTAACATGGCCGATGAGCATGACGGCGATGCCCGTAGTCTTGGCAAACTGCAATAATTTCGCGGTGCATTCACGCACCTGCCCCACGCTGCCTGCAGCCGTCGGCAGCTCCGGGTTATACATAGTCTGGATGGAATCGATAATCAGGATGGCAGGCGCAGCATCTTTTGCCTGCAAAAGTACTGCATCAAGATCAGTAGCCGTCATGATAAGCAGCGCATCCTTGCTGCCGCCCAGACGCGCGGCACGCATAGCCGTCTGCTCTTCCGATTCCTCACCGCTGACATAGAGCACCTTGACGCCCTGCCTGCTGAAACGCAGGCCTGCATCCAGCAAGATTGTAGACTTGCCGATACCGGGAGTTCCTCCCAGCAGCACCAGGCTGCCGGGCACAAGGCCGCCCCCCAGCACCCGGTCAAACTCACGGATGCCGGTAACCAGACGCTTTATACTGCTGCCTGCTATGCTGGAAATAGGCCTGGGTTTAACCTTGCCGGTGTTTTCAGGCAGATAGCTTTTGATTTTTGTCGCCGTTTCCACCTCTTCGGCAAAGGTATCCCAGCCGCCGCACTCCGGGCAGCGTCCCAGCCATTTCGCCGTAGTATAGCCGCAGCTCTGGCAGACAAAATGAGATTTACTTTTGGCCATGATATTCTCCTTGGGCTGCTGCCACAGGTTCAGCCGCATTGACCGGCATTTCCAGCAGGAAATGTCCAGCCTCCAATGCTTTATGGAAAACAAGCGTCTTGCCGTCAACAGCCGCTTCGGCAATAATACTGTCGCCGGAACTGAACTTACCGCCCAGATACAGGTCGCTGACTGGGTCTTCCAACAGCTTGCGCAGTGCCCGGCGCAGCGGACGCGCGCCATATTTCAGATCCGTCCCCTCGCGCAGCAGCAGCTGGCGGGCAGAAGGAGCCAACTCGATACTGAGCCCGTTGGAACGCATCCTCTCATTCAGCTCCGCTACCAGGTTATCAGCAATAGCTTCCAGCTCTTTGCTGCCCAACGGATCAAAAACGAGGATTTCATCCACACGGTTTAAAAATTCCGGCCGGAAAATATTCTTGATTTCTGCCAGTACCTGTTCCTTACGTCCTTTCAGCTCCACAGAACTGTCGGACGCAAAGCCGAGCGGACTGGTCATACTCAGTTTACGCGCCCCGGCGTTGCTGGTCATAATGATGACAGCATTCCTGAAATCAACTGTGCGTCCCTGTCCGTCCGTCAGACGCCCGTCTTCCATAATCTGCAGCAGCAGGTTGAAGACATCAGGATGAGCTTTTTCGATTTCATCCAGCAGGATGACGCAGTAAGGCTTGCGTTTGACGGCATCGGTCAGCTGACCGCCCTCGTCATAGCCTACATAGCCGGGAGGCGCGCCGATTAAACGGGCCGTAGTATGTTTTTCCATATATTCGCTCATGTCAAAGCGCAGCATGGCGCGCTCATCGCCAAAAAGGTGCTGGGCCAGCGCTTTGGCCAGCTCGGTCTTGCCCACGCCGGTCGGGCCCAGGAAAAGGAAGGAGCCTACCGGGCGGTTTTTATCCTTGAAGCCTGCCCGTGCGCGGCGTACAGCACGGCTGACGGCACTTACCGCCTCGTGCTGTCCGATAACGCGCCTGTGCAGCGCGTCCTCCAGATGCAGCAGCCTGCTGCCCTCGCTTTCGGTAATTTTCTGCAGCGGGATGCCGGTCCAGGAGGAAACCACCTCTGCCACATCGTCGGCAGTAACGGCAAAATCCTTGGCCGCTTCCGCCAGGGCGCTGGTCAGCAGCTGCTGCAGCTCTTCTTCCTTATCGCGCAGGCGGGCAGCGTTTTCATAATCCTGCTTTTCTACTGCCTCTTCTTTTTCCAGGCGGGTGTATTCCAATTCTTCCTGCAGCTTTCGTACCGGCAGAGAATTTTTATACAGGCTGATGCGCAGACGCGCACAGGCTTCATCCATCAAATCGATAGCCTTGTCGGGCAGATTGCGGTCGGTAATATAACGGTCGGACAACTCTACCGCTGCCTTCACGGCCGCGTCTTCAATGCGCAGTCCGTGGAATTTTTCGTAGCGGCGACGCAGGCCCAGCAGCATCTTTTCACTGTCGGCTGCAGAGGGCACTTCTACCAGCACCGGCTGGAAACGCCGCTCCAGCGCCGCATCTTTTTCAATGTGTTTCCTGTATTCGGCAATCGTCGTCGCGCCGATGACCTGCAGCTCGCCGCGCGCCAGCGCCGGTTTGACCAGATTAGCCGCGTCAATGCTGCCCTCGGCGCTGCCAGCGCCGATAATGGTGTGCAGTTCGTCGATAAAAAGAATGATACGCCTGTCATCGCGGATCAGTTCCAGGATTTCTTTCAATCTTTCTTCAAATTCGCCTCTGTACTTGGCTCCTGCCACCAGCATCCCGATTTCCAGCGAAAAAATAATTTTTTCCTGCAAAAATTCCGGCACCTCACCCTTGACAATCTTCTGCGCCAGAGCTTCGGCAATAGCCGTCTTGCCTACGCCCGCTTCGCCGATGATGACAGGATTGTTCTTGGTACGGCGGCACAGGATCTGGATAACGCGTTCTACCTCTTTTTCACGACCGATAACAGGGTCGCTCTTGCCCAGACGGGCAGCTTCGTTGAGGTTGCGGCCAAATTCGCCCAGTACCTCCAGGATGTCTGCCGGTTTTTCTTCCGTCCTCACAGCGCCTTTACCGCCAGGTACAGCCTTATTGTGCTCGTCAAAAGCGCGTACTACTTCGCTGACTTTTTCATAGGTAACGTCAAATTTATTCAGCACCTTATAAGCGATGCCGTCGCCTGCTTCCAGCAGGCCCAAAAGCAGCTGCTGGCTGCCGACAAATTCCTGTCCCGATGCCTTAGCCGCATCGCCGGCTTTAGCCAGCGCTATCTTTGCTCTCGGACTGTACTGCGGCACGCCCTCTTTCCGTGCGCCTCTGTCCAGCCAGTTCTCCAGTTCTTGCTGCATTTCTTCTACTGCTACGTCAAATCCGGCCAGGATACGTTTAGCCAGGCAGTTTTCCACATGGAGAATGCCCCAGAGGATATGTTCGGTGCCAATATGCTCACAACCCAGGTCCAGCGCCTTACCGGCTGCCAGCTCCAGTATCTTGGCTGCCCGCAGGGAAAACCCGTCTTTAGTCTCCATCTTTTTCGGCTTCAGCAGCCCCTCCAGAAAATTTTTGGCCGCCTCCGGCGTCAGCGGTATCTCGCCGGTGCCGAAAGGCATATATTCTTTGGCGCAGTCAGCGCACAGCCACTTATCTATCTGTTTGCTGCCAATCAGGCAGACTACATGCATAATGGCCTGCTTTTTATGACAATTTTCGCATAACATAATTTCACCCCTGTCCGCTGCCGTTCAGGCGTATCATCGCCTGCTGCAGCACTTTTTTCTTCTTCTGTTCGCTGGCGTCGATAATCTCCAGCATATATTCCAGCAATTTGCGTTCCCGCTGCGTTATCAGTCTTTGAGCCGCCAAATGCTGCACCATTTCGGCAGTATCCAGCTCCCGTTTTACTTTCTCCTGCTGCGGCATTACGCGCACAATGCGTACAAAGCCGCCGCTGCCCCGCCTTGATTCTACCATGTAGCCGCGTTCAGGCGTAAAACGCGTACTCAGTACATAGCTTATCTGCGAAGGAGCGCAGGAAAGACGCTCTGCCAGCTCATTGCGCTGCACCAGCAGACTGTCCTCGCTGTCATGCAGCAGCTCTCGGATAATAAATTCTTCTATAGCATCAGCCAGGTTCTTCATAATCATACCACCTTAAAACTACGGCCTGTCCAGCAGGCCTGCTTATTATTAACAGTCATTTGTATCATTATTATATTTGACTTTTCGACTTTTGACAAGTGAAATAAGTATGAAAATCTTTCTTCGCCCTGCAATAAAAAATTCACAGAAAATTTGCATGGTAAGAGCAGCTTTGACTTTTTGATATTTGACACGCTTCCATACTTTTCGTACAATAAGGATAAGTTCATATTACATTACTTAATGGAGGATTTTTAAATGAACAAAACTTTGATGATTATTATTGCCGTCGTGGTAATTATCGGCGGTATGTTTGTCAGCAGCTACAACGGCCTGGTCAGCCTGAACGAAAAGGTCAACAGCAACTGGGCCCAGGTAGAAAACCAGCTGCAGCGCCGTAACGACCTTATCCCTAATCTGGTAAACACCGTAAAAGGTTTTGCCAGCCATGAAACAGAAGTCTTCACTGCGGTGGCTGACGCCAGAGCCAAGCTGGGCGGAGCTAAGACCGTAGCCGAAGCCAGCGCGGCCAACAGCGAACTTAATACTGCTTTATCCCGTCTGCTGATGGTAGCGGAAAATTATCCCGAACTGAAATCCAGCGCCAACTTTATCCAGCTGCAGGACGAACTGGCCGGTACGGAAAACCGCATTGCCGTTGCCCGTATGGATTATAACAATACGGTACAGGCTTACAACGCTAAAATCAAAAGTATTCCCACTGTTTTTTATGCCGGTATGTTCGGCTTTACTGCCAAAGACTTTTTTAAAGCAGACGAAGGCGCCCAGAAAGTGCCGCAGGTAAAATTCTGACCGTCCGGCACTATTCGCTGCCCTGTAAACGGCAGCCGTAGCTAATAAACTTTGACGGAGTAAATTTATGAAACGCTGGCTAATTTATTTCATCTTATTGTTGCAATGCTTCTTTGCCGCCTGCGTAAACGCTGAACCGCAGATACCGCCCCGGCCGGCTGCCGCGCAAGGTATCTACGTCCAGGATTATGCCAAAGTGCTTACTGCCGATGACAGACGCAGGCTGCTGAGCATCGGGCAGGAACTGGACCGTAAGACCACCGCCCAGCTGGCCGTCGTGACCGTAAACTCGCTGTCAGGTCAGCCCATCGAAGATTACGCGCTGGCTATCCTGCGTGACTGGGGTATCGGCAGCAGCGAAAAAAACAACGGCGCTCTGATCGTAGTCGCCGTACAGGATCGCCGCTCACGCATCGAAGTGGGCTACGGACTGGAGGGCCTGCTGACGGACGGCCTTACAGGACGCATCCAGGATCAGGCTATGCTGCCTTATTTCCGCAAAGGCAACTATGCCGCGGGTATCGTCAACGGCTACGCCACTACGGCAGCCATCATCGCCAAGGATGCCGGCGTGCAGCTGACCTCCCTCACTGCCGGTGCAAACAAAGTCTCTGCCGCCGGCCAAGAGGAAAGCCAGACTTATCCATCCTGGCTGAAGCTGCTCGTGGGCGCAGGCATCATCCTGCTGCTGATTATCGACAACCTCTTCCTGGGCGGCGTCATCACCCAGATGTTGCTCCTATTGCTGCTGCGCGGGCGCGGCGGCGGTGGATTCGGCGGCGGACGCGGCGGCTTCGGAGGAGGCAGCGGTGGCGGCGGCGGTTCTTCCCGCAGCTGGTAACAGGTATCAGGCCTGCATAGCAGGCTGCTATATTGACACAAAGAAAGGACTGAACTGTATGAGCGCTACAACTATTGAAGATTTACAGGCAGAAATTGCCGCCCTGAGAAAAGATATTGCTGAAATACGTACAGAACTGAATTTCTATAAGCTGGACAGAAATATCCAGCGCGGCGACGAAAATCACGATTATTATTTCTATACCGATAAACAGAGTGCTATCTGCCCCTGCTGCTGGGAAAAAGATCATAAAATCACCCCGGTTTCCGACCATGACGACAACGGCTACTTCACCTGCGAGCGCTGCGGTTATCAGGGCGTTTACGATCGTGACAAGCTGGACATCATCGACGATATGCAGACAACGATTTTCAAAAAACTTTTTGACGATAAATAAAAACTAAATCACAAAAGGCTCAGTCCGCAGGGACTGAGCCTTTACTTTATTTTATCTTCACTTTTTCAGTCAGGCAGCAAACCTTCCTTATCATCCCATAACACAACGGTATCGCTGCTCAGAGAATCTGCCACCCGGATAACCCGCTGATTTTCGCTGCCGCGGAAACGCAGGTTAGGATTTTTCTTTTCGATGACGAATTCGCCGTCTACCAGCACATCTATCAGCGTCAGCATTTCATGGGTAATCTCCCATGGCCCAAGATTGCCGGTCAGCATATCCTTTTCAAAATCATAACCGCTGTAGCACCAAATAGTCTTATCAGGATAAGCCGCTTTCACTCTGCGCAGAAAGGGCAGCAGCGCCTGCTGGTTCTGCGGCTCGAAAGGCTCGCCGCCCAAGAGCGACAGCCCTTTGATATAAGCCGGTTGCATTGCTGCCAGGACACGGTCTTCCACTTCGGGAGTAAAGTCATCGCCGTAGTTGAAATTCCAGGTTTCGGGATTAAAACAACCTTTGCAGTGATGCGTACAGCCGCTGACAAACAACGACACCCTGATGCCGGGGCCGTTGGCAACATCTATTTCCTTGATGGTTGCATACTTCATATCGGCCACCTCTTATAAATGCAGCACGCGGGCTTTGATTTCCTTAGTTTTGCCCACATTCCAGAAGTTTTCGCCCAGATAACCGCAGGTACGGCGGGTTACGTTCATCAGGTTATGGTCTTTATTGTGGCAGACCGGGCATTCCCATTCGTTATCATCATTGATGATGATCTCGCCGTCAAAACCGCAGACATGGCAGTAGTCGGACTTGGTATTGAACTCTGCATACTGGATATTATCATAGATAAAGCGGACAACGTCTTCCAACGCTTCGGTATTATGACGCATATTGGGGATTTCTACATAGGAGATAGAACCGCCGGAAGAAATCTTCTGGAACTGGCTTTCAAAAGCAAATTTTTTGAAAGCGTCGATATGTTCGCGCACATCTACATGATAGGAATTAGTGTAATAACCTTTATCGGTAACATCAGCAATGCTGCCGAATTTTTCTTTATCGATACGGGCAAAACGATAGCACAGGCTTTCAGCCGGAGTACCGTACAGAGCAAAGCCGATATTGGTAGCTGCTTTCCATTTATCGCAGGCGCCGCGCAACCTTTCCATAACGCGGACAGCAAATTCTTCCCCTTTCGGGTCGGTATGGCTGACGCCTTTCATCAGCTTGGTTACTTCATACAGACCGATATAGCCCAGAGAAATAGTGGAATAACCGCCTTCCAGGAATCTGTCGATGGTCTCGCCTTTACCCAGGCGGGCAATAGCACCATACTGCCAGTGCACGGGGCTCACGTCGCTGCGGATGCCTTTGAGCGCATTATGACGGCACATCAGCGCTTCATAGCACAGCTCCAGTCTTTCGTCCAGCAGCTGCCAGAATTTCTTTTCATCGCCCTGGGCGATAATGCCGATCTGGGGCAGATTGATGGAAACAACGCCCTGGTTGAAACGGCCTTCAAATTTATAGTTGCCGTTTTCATCCTTCCAGGGAGCCAAAAAGCTGCGGCAGCCCATGGGAGAGAAAACATTGCCTTCGTAGTTTTCGCGCATCTTCTTCGCGCTGATATAGTCAGGATACATACGTTTAGCGCTGCATTTTACTGCCAGACGGGTAATATAGTCGTATTTGCCGCCTTTAAGGCAGTTGTGCTCGTCCAGTACATATACCAGCTTGGGGAAAGCCGGCGTTACATAGACGCCCTTATCGTTTTTGATGCCCTGCAGACGCTGACGCAGGATTTCTTCGATAATCATAGCGTTTTCTTTAACGTATTCGTCATCCTCGCGCAGGTTCAGGAACAGGGTGACAAACGGAGACTGACCGTTGGTAGTCATCAAGGTATTGATCTGATACTGGATAGTCTGGACGCCGCTCTGCAGCTCGTAGCGCAGACGTTCCTGCACCAGTTTCTCCAGGGTTTCTTCATCCATGTGGCCGTCAGCCGCTTCGATGATATTATGTCTGAATTTTTCGTAGCTGCGGCGCAGATATTTGCCCAGATGGCAGATATCGACGGACTGGCCGCCATACTGGCTGGAAGCTACGGAAGCGATAATCTGGGTCATAACCGTGCAGGCAACCTGGAAGCTCTTGGGGCTTTCAATCATCTTGCCGTTCATCACAGTGCCGTTATCCAGCATATCGCCGATATTGATCAGGCAGCAGTTAAAAATAGGCTGCACAAAATAATCTGCGTCATGGAAATGCAGCACGCCTTCTTCATGAGCCTTGGAAATCTTTTCCGGCAGAATCAGACGCTTGGTCAGATCCTTAGACACTTCGCCGGCAATCAGATCGCGCTGGGTAGCAGCCATGGTCGCATTCTTATTGGAGTTTTCTTCCATAACGTCCTTGTTGCTGTTGCGGATCAGCGACAGGATGGATTCGTCGGTGGTATTGGCCTTACGTACCAGCGCACGCTGATAACGGTAGATAATGTACTGCTTAGCCAGCTCGAACTTGCCGGCATCCATCAGGCTGTGTTCTACCATATCCTGTATATCTTCTACCAAAAGGCGCATCCTGTTCTTTTCCTGAACGGTATGGGCAATCTCCTGGATTTTTTCCTCTGCAATCCTGTCTTCCGGCTCTACAGCCGCATTAGCTTTTTGAATGGCGATAACTATTTTGCTGCCGTCAAAATCAACAGTCGTGCCGTCGCGTTTGATAACTTTCATTTCCTTTTCCTCCCACCAGAAATACTATAAAAAAGTCCGCGTTACAACGCATTTTTATAATCGCAAAAATAATCTGCAACAACCTATTGGTATTGCAGTTAAAATTCTAACACAATATATCTTGTCTGTCAAAGCTTTTTATACCATATATTGCGTTTTTCTTACAAAAAAAGACTTGACATTTTCTGACTGTTGCACTCTGCCGCATAAAGAGCATAATCGCAAAATCCCTTTACAGCACCAGTCCTGCCCCAGAGTAACTTTTCGGCAAAACACCGGCAAAAGTCCACAGCAATACTTTTTTCAGACGTCATTGCCTTGTAAATCAACCAAAAAATGCTATAATAAATTTCATTACATTATTTTTCAGGAGTATTGCCATATGCACGAACACGCAAGCACATCTACCAGCAGCGGCAGCGGTATCTTCATGCTGACGCTGTGTTCCTTTATCTGGGGCACGGCCTTTATCGCCCAGAGCCTCGGCGGCCAGATTATGGGGCCGATGACCTTCAACGGTTCCCGCAGCATCCTGGCGTCGCTGTTTTTACTGCCAGCCATCTTCATTTTCGATTTCATCAACGGCAAAAAATGCAGTTTCTGGGGTACCAAAGACCCTGCCGAACGCCGGAAATTATGGCGTGGCGGCCTGATCTGCGGCCTCGTGCTGACTATCGACTCCCTGTTCCAGCAGACCGGCATGATGTACACTTCCGTCGGCAAGGGCGGCTTCATTACCTCTCTGTATATCGTCATCGTACCGCTTTTGGGGCGCTTCGTCTTCGGCCGTACCGTCAACGTCCTGCAATGGCTCAGTGTAGCCGTTGCTTCCGTCGGGATGTACTTTATCTGCCTCAACGAAAGCTTTTCTATCAATAAAGGGGATATGTTCATCCTCGGCAGCGCCTTTTTCTTTGCCGTACATATCCTCAGCGTGGAGCATTTTGCTCAGGGCGTCGACGGCGTCCGACTGTCTTTCTTCCAGTTCGCCACCTGCGCCGTCGTCAACCTGGTGCTGATGTTTATTTTTGAACAGCCCACCGCCACACAGGTAAAACTGGCGCTGCTGCCCATCTGCTACGCCGGCATCATGTCCAGCGGCATCGCCTACACCCTGCAGATTATCGGCCAGACAAGGGTCAATGTGGTACTGGCAACCATCCTGCTCAGTCTGGAATCCGTCTTTGCCGTACTCAGCGGCTGGCTCGTTCTGGACCAGCTGCTTACCCTGCGCGAGATTTTCGGCTGCCTGCTGGTTTTTGCTGCCATCATGCTGGCGCAGTTACCGCCGCAGCTTTTAGGAATCAAAAGCAAAGCATAAAAAATACCGCAGCAGAAAAACGATGAACTGCTGCGGTATTTTTATGTGCAATCTAATTTTCACACAGCTGACCTTCACGCAGCCACTGCTCCAACAAGGGCTCGGCATACATTCCCATGGCCTTGTATGCAGCCGCGGTAGGATGTACTCCGTCCAGATAGGACTGCTTGCGCTGTTTCTGGGTCAGCCCCAAAGCCGGCTGCAGATCAAGCAGCAGCGCTTTTTGCGCAAAACGTTCCTGGATAGCCTGCCTTAAAGCTGTTAAATGCACATTCAGTTCCGGCTCGCTGCTGATCAGCGGCAGGACGATGCAGAGGCGGTAGCCCCGCTCCTCACACCAGCGGCAGGTCTTATCCATATCTTCTAAAATAAACCGCTGCGGATGCATCTGCAGCAGATCGTTGGCGCCGCCCAAAAAGACGATATGGCGCACATATTCCGGCAGCACGGTTTGCTGCAGCCGCTGCAGGATATCGTCGCAGCAGTCGCCGCACAGGCCGTAGTTAAGCAGCCGTAATCGTCCTGCCGCCTCTGCTGCCGCCGTCCAGGAATATTTAGCTCCGAAAGGAAATCCCTGTATCAACGAATCGCCAAAACAGGCTGCATAATACATAATACCACCTCTTTACGTCCGTTTACTTTTCCAGCTGCCCCTGCCAGCGGCTGATACCGCCGAAATCGGCAACCTGCATATAACCCAGCTTGACAAGGGTCTCCGCAGCAATAGCGCTGCGGCGGCCGCTGCGGCAGTAAACGATGATTTCCTTTTCCTTATCCGGCAGCACCACTGCCGCCTGTTCTGCAATCTTATCATAAGGAAGCAGCACCGCTCCAGGAATATGATCCTCGTCATATTCCTCCTGTGTTCTCACATCAAGCAGGATAAAATCAGCCTGCGCCGCAAGCTTCTTTTCCAGTTCGGCATACTGCACCAGGTCTTTGGCGCTGCTATGCTGCAGAAAAAAGAAGATACCGCCGGCAACGATACATAAAGCCAGTAAATATTTCATGCCAATCACTCCTATATTAAATAATAATCCTCTATTGATATATATTATATCAAATTGCAGCAAATATTTACAAGTAATATCTGCCATGCTAAAATTTAAGTAGCAATAGTCATATTTTACGACAGACAGGAGGCAGTTCAATGGATTTTTTTAAATTTCACGCACCTACCCAGGTGATTTTCGGTAAGGATACAGAAAAACAGGCAGGCGCTCTCTGCAAAGCCTGGGGCGCCCACAAGGTACTGATACATTTTGGCGGCAGCAGCGCTAAAAAATCCGGTCTTTTGGACCGTATCTGCGACAGCCTGCGCGAAGCAGGACTGGAATATGTACTTTTAGGCGGCGTAGTCCCCAATCCGCGCCTTTCCAAAATCAAAGAAGGCGTAGAACTGTGCCGTAAGGAAGGCGCAGACTTCATCCTGGCCGTAGGCGGCGGCAGCGTCATCGACAGCTCCAAGGGCATCGGCTACGGACTGGTCAACGAAGGCGAGCTATGGGACTATTACATGGGTAAAAAGCGTCCTGCCGGCTGCGCACCTATCGGCGCCGTACTGACCATTGCGGCAGCAGGCAGCGAGATGAGCACTTCCTCGGTAGTTACCAATGAAGAGGGCTGGCTCAAACGCAATCTGCAGTCGGAATATTCTTTCTGCAAATTTGCCGTAATGAATCCTGAGCTTACCTACACCCTGCCCGCTTACCAGACGGCCAGCGGCTGCACGGATATTATCGTCCACAGCATGGAGCGTTATTTTACCGCTGCTGAGACCTGCCAGCTGGACATCATCGACAGGATGAGCGAGCAGCTGATGCGCGATGTGATGCGCAATGTGAAAATCGCCCTTAAAGAGCCGCAAAACTATGATGCCCGGGCAGAAATCATGTGGTGCGGCACCCTTTCCCATAACGATACCACCGGCGACCGCAGCTTCGGCGACTGGTCCTGCCATCAGCTGGAGCATGAACTGAGCGGCATCTACGATATCGCCCACGGCGCAGGCCTGGCAGCTGTCTGGGGTACCTGGGCCCGCTATGTGTACCGGGACAACCTGCCACGTTTCGTCCAGTTTGCTGTCAATGTTATGGGCGTGCCCAATAATTTCCGTAACCCGGAAGCAACCGCCCTGGAAGGCATCGCCGCGCTGGAAGATTTCTTCCGCAGCATCGGTATGCCTACCTCCATCAGCGAAGCCGGCATCGAGCTTGGCGAAGAGCAGATTAAAGAACTGGCCTATAAATGCAGTTTTAATAATACCCGTACTATCGGCGCAGTCAAAAAGCTCACTCTGGCTGATATGGAAAATATCTACAGACTGGCGCGCTGAGCGTAAAAAGAAAAGCAGTTTGAAAGCAAAGCTTTCAAACTGCTTTTTTGTCTAACTGAGGAATTCTCCCGCAAAACATCCTGCCGCCGATACGATAGCGTAATAAACGCTGTAACCAAAAGCGGCTGCATTAAAATAAAAATACATACTTGGCAGGAACAGGACTACCGTCAGTACAATCATCACCCATTGAAACCGATGTCTGCGGCAGCATAAAAAACTGCTGACAAAGACAATGAGCGGCATACAGGCCAGCAGGATAAACATGGCCGAACCTGCATCATTCATCAACAGGGGCAAGAGGTAATAAGCAGCAGCTAAGACCGAGGCATAAGGCAGAAAAATCGTCTTATTCCCCACAGCTGCATCCTTTCTGCAGATATCCAAGGACATCCGCAACATTAGCCTCCGGTTTTACCTTGGTCCAGGCAGCCTCTATCACTCCCTGCTCATCAATAACATATGTAGAACGCACTACACCCATACTTACTTTACCGTACAGCTTCTTTTCCTGCCATACATCATAAGCCTGGATAGCCTGCAGCTCCGGGTCGGACAGGAGCAGGAAAGGCAGTTCGTTTTTAGCGGCAAAATTAAAATGGGATTTGACGCTGTCTTTACTGATGCCGATAATGACCGCTCCCACAGCTTCGTATTCAGCAAAAGCATCGCGGAACGCCTGCGCCTGGCGAGTACAGCCGGGCGTGGAATCTTTGGGATAAAAATACAGCACTACTTTTTTGCCCAGAAAATCTTTCAGGCTTACTTCTTTTCCGTCTTTGTCCTGCAGTGTAAAAGCAGGCGCTTTCGTACCAATCTCTAACATATATTTCAGCCCTTTCGCATAAATCTATTATTGTTTACATAAAGTTTAGCACACTGGGCAAATTTTTTCTGTGAAAGAATTGTATATATTTTTCATTAGAAATAGATACAGCACATGTCAGCCTGCATGAACAAATCAGTATAAGGTATTTTTTGCTGCTATCAGCTTCAAGGCGTCTGCCAGCAGCTCAACATCTATCACCATTTTCCTATCATTATTTTTATCATCAGCAGGCATATCATCCACCATTTGATCAATACTGCATCCCAGCATCCGGCTTATCTTTACCGCAGTCCAGAGGCTGATGCCGGAATTGCCATTTTCGATATTGCTCATATGTGTCTGTGACACGCCAATACCTTTAGCCAGTTCAATCTGGGAAATACCCTGCCGGAGACGGTATTTTCTGATGTTGCTGCCTACATTTACACAGTATCTGTCTTCCGTACGTTTCATAAATATCACCTGACAGAATAGATAAAATACTTCTGCAGTATTTATAACAGTTAGCTAAAGCAATATCGGGCCTCGCGGACCCGATATTGCCTGCTGCATATTAAAAATACTTTGTTATCAGAAGCTGTAATTTACATTGGCAAACCATTTGTTATTCTCTGCATGGCTGCCTTTCTGATAGATATAGCCTATACCACAGGACCAGTCACCCTTGCCTGCAGCAATACCCACAGAAGTAAGCCAGCTGCCGCCGTCCATAACATCATAGCTAAGCACGCTGCTGCCGCTGCCTGCATTAACAGTCACATTATTATCCGTATCGCCAAACGCCAGGATATAGGCTACATCCAATTTCTGAATAATGCTCCAGCCACTTGCAGTCACCGTTTCATTTCTCAGGCTTACACCCAGGGGCATAGTCCAGATATTCTGATGATCCGCATCATAACGGAAAGCATCACCGGATTTATAGGCAGCAGAATAGGAATCAGCGTCAACACTCATATAGCGCAGTCCGGCATAAGGAACAATCCTGGTATTGCCGGCAGTGTAGACCTTTTCAGCCCGCACACCCATAGTGAAGATATTCAAGTCTCTTTCACTGTTAAATTTTTCATCCATCACGCTGGAAGTAATTTTGTTGCTGCTCTTACTGAAGCCAATATCGCCGATAATATTACTGTCAGCATTCTTCACGTTGCCATACAGGCTGATGCCCCACATATCAAAGTCATTTCTGGTAGTCAGGCCGCTGCCGTCGCCTTCACCATAAGCAAAAGCAATACCTGCCTGCAGGTTGCCTTTCTGAGCAAACTCTGCACCAACCATTACGCCATCATAACTGCTGCTGGCAGTTAACTTACCAGCAGAGCTGTTCATACCATCTACTTTGTGCCTGTTACGAAGATATTTGGCCCAGATGCTGCCCTTTTCATCACTGTTAACATCATCCTGAGCAAGCGACAGACGCATAAAGGCATTATCGGCAAAGTCCTGTGCCATGGCCACGGCATTACCTGTTACGCCACTGTCCTCACCAAGCATCATACCGGTATAAAGCCCTTGCTGTGCTTTTTCCTGGTTATCAGAAGCAGTTAAATCGCTGAACAGCTCTGCTGCGCCTTTATTGGTTTCATCGGCATTTATAAGGATGCCTTCGATTATGCCGCGGGCACTTCTGCCGAATCTGCCAAAGCTGCCTGCTGCTGCATCAACAGCCTCTTCTTTTTCTTTTTCGTTAAGCTGCGTTAATTCTTTGTAGTTTACTTCATATTTACCATTTGTTTCAGAAACAGAAGCATAACCTTTAGTTCTGTCATAAGCTAACTGATCCCGGTTCCACAGGGAGCTGCCTGCAGCATAATTGCCGGCGATATAATAAGCATTCTCTCCATCTTTAGCCAGTTTGCTGATATTCAGCCTTGAGCTGTCAGCTACGGAGATAGTACCTTTGCTGCCATCAATGAACGCAACATCATTACCGGCAGTTAAGCCTTGTACCGTTGTTACACTGTTTTCCGCAAAATTAATCTGGTTAAAGCCGCTGATCTTGCTTGCATTCTTAACAGCGGTCAAGGTATTCTCGCCTGTTACATGCAAAGTGCTGTGCCCTGCAGCATCGGCAGCCTTACCGCTTTTTCCCTGTCCGCTGAGCGTGCCTTCCACCACTGCGCCCGCCAAATTAACCACAGCCTTATCTACACGTGCCAGTGCCTTATCGTAACCAGTACCGCCAGTCGTTATCGCAGACGCGGAACCGCCGGCATATATATCACCTTTAACAGTACCGCCGTAAAGATTGAGCATACTGTTTTCCACATGTGAGCTATGGGCTGCACCATCATTTTCTTCATGTCCATATACGGCAACGCCACCGCCGATAATATCGCCATTTACTGTACCGCCATAAATATTGATTTCAGCATTTTTTACATAGCTTTCCGCGCCGCCGCCAACAGCAACACCGCCACCGGAAATAGCCACATCTTCTGCTGCAGCTTTAACAGCTTTTACATAAGAAGCAAGATTGATACTGTCATCGACACTCTTACCAGCCAGCGCTACCAGCGGCGCAAAATTCAGCTTATGTACTTCTGCTCCATCAAGAACACTAACCTCTGCTTTGCCATTCGTGTGCACAGAAGCATTTGTTCTGTCAGCCTGGCTGTCATCAATCGCAATACCGCCGCCAATCACACCATCTGCCATACCGGCAATTTTGATGCTGGTATTGGCAGCAGTTACACTGGCCAGCCCAGTGAGATTATTTTGCCCGCCGGCTGCACTGCCGGTAAAATACGCCAGACCATTGCCAAATACGCCTACAGTTTCCATATCCTTGCGAATATAGATATTAATATCATCAGTCATGGCAGCTTCAGCTTTGGCATTATTATCAGCAAGCGCAACAGAACCGCCGAATATACCTGTGGCATAACCATTTACCAGGTCAATATCTGCTCCGGCAGTGCTGGTCGCTGCACTGCTGTTAGAATCGCCATGAGCTGCTGCCATGCCACCGCCTGCCAAAAGTACGACAGAGCTTTGCCCTTCAGCATCTTTTAAAGCATCTTTAAGAGAGGCAATAGCAGCCATTTCCTTACCGGCAGCCAAATTGCCGAAAACCTTTTTCAGTCCGCCGACGCCTTTAAATAACTGGGCAGTATTATGTTCACCTTCCAAATTAACAACAATATGTGCTTTCCCTGTTTCTGCCTTCGCAAGGGAAGAACCGCCGGGAGTGCCGTTGTTTTCTGTACTGCCATCAGTATTATCCCTGTTGGTATAGGTATGACTGGCTACAGCAATACCGCCGCCCATTACTCCGGCTGCAGCAGTATTCCCGGTCAGCGTCAGATGAGTATCGCCGGTCTTGGCAGCAGCTTCGCCGCCTTCAATAGCGCCATTGATAACAATCGTGCCTTTAGGTATACCACTTTGCAGTCCCAATAATTTTTCCAGCTGCTCATCGGTAATATCAGAATAACCTGCATCATTACCCTTGCCCAGCAATCCGGCAGCATCAATCGCTACGGCAATACCGCTGCCGATAATACCTGCACTCAGGCCGTTATGAATGTCAATCTTTGCCTTGCCGACTTCAGTTTTAGCCTTGCCGCCAATAGTAGTCAGCGCCGCACCACCGCCGGAAATAAAAGTGGTAATACCGTCTAAGGCTCCGTCAGTTTTGACATTAGAATCAATCCTGATATTGCTGCTGCCGGTAACAACAGAAGTCGCCTCGCCGCCAATACCTACTGCCAGGCCTCCGTTTGCCCAGCCAGCAACATTGGCACCGTCAGTAATAGTAAGATTCGCATCCCCATTAACCGTAGTTATCGTCTTTCCGTTAAACTCAAAGGGCATCCTGGCTGTAACGGGAAAGCTCATGAAAGTTCTTTTAGCGCTAAATTCACCATTAATATTGCCAACCGCTACTGCTGCACTGCTGCCGACGCCGCCTAAGATATTGCCGTTATTAATGGTTATATTAGTATCACCGTTACGAACAATGTCAGTCGGCTGCGCAGAAAACTTACCCAGCCATCCGTCAAGTATTTTACCATTCAGTCCGCTGTTAACAGACAAATCGCCGCCGACAACACCAATAACGACAGAAGAGGCGTCAGCGCTGCCTATCACAACATTAGTAGACCCATCTTTGCTAAGGCTGTCTGTACCTTTTGCTGTATCCAGCTGGATAATCTTATCAATCGGAAGACCTTTGCCGCTTAGCAGGCCGTTAATGATATTATTTTTAAGCAGGCCTGTAAAACCGGTATCCAACTGTCCGTCACCGCCGATCACTCCCACCACTGCGTTATCAGCCAATGCTTTCCTGATACCTGCAAGTTTTTCCTTTTTGCCGGGAAGATTCACAGCAGCCTGTAAATCTTTGATTAATTTATTTACATCGCCTTTAGTTACAAGATTAATTTTATCACCTTGGCCAAAAACAAATTTTTTACTGCCGGCATCAAGCAAATCCTTATCGGTTATGGTAATAACACCGTCTTCACCAGCTTGCAGACTGGAGCCGTTGACAACAGCCGCATCAGCACTTGGATTATACAATACACCAAAAACACTTGCTGCCAGTAAAGAACATAAAATTTTTCTTTTTAATACGCCAGACACCTAAATTAACTCCTTAATGTTTTTGATTCGATATAATTATTTATAATATTATACGAATGTTCTAATTATAACATTTGAATTTATTTTGTGCAATATGTGTCTAATATGTTAATTTTAAATTTTTACACTTAGTATGTATTGTAAATATAAATATTTTTTATCAGTTACAACATCTCGCGCATAAAAAAATAAGCATCTGTAAAACAGATGCTTATTTTGCCGTTATCACTTATCTAAGTGTCCGGGTAACTCATAAAAAACAAAGAAACCCCGCATCTTACGATGCGGGGCTTATGCGCTATTACATAGCTGCTTCTTCAGCAACCGGATATACGCTGATCTGGCGTTTATCACGGCCTTTGCGTTCAAATTTTACACGGCCTTCAACTTTAGCATAGATGGTGTAATCTTTACCCATGCCTACGTTGTTGCCGGGATGGAATTTGGTACCGCGTTGACGTACGATGATGCTGCCTGCGGTTACCAGCTGGCTGTCATGAGCTTTGGTGCCCAGACGCTGAGCGTTGGAATCACGACCGTTGTGGGAGCTACCGGTACCTTTTTTATGTGCATGAAGCTGCAGAATAATTTCAAACATTACTTTCACCTCCTATGTTCTTTAATCCGAACATATTGCGGACACTGACGGGCAATGGAATCGAGCCCACAGAGCATGGTCTCCAAGATTGCCTGGGTCAGGCCGTCAGGTGCACTGTTCAATGCCACCTTTAATATACCGTCATCTTCATTGAACGTATATGACGGCTTTAATTTCAAATATCGTTCCAGTCCCATTACAGGAGCCTGAGTAAGAGCGGATACAGCGCTGCAGATAATATCCTGCCCCGCTTCCGCATAGCCGGCGTGACCGCTGACCTGATACCCGGTAATAAGGCCCTGTCCGTTCCTGTACAAATCAACAGTAATCATTGCTGTTAAGCTTCGATTTTAGCGATTTCAACAGTGGTGAACGGTTGACGATGACCTTGACGTTTACGATAGTTGGATTTTGCTTTATATTTGAAAACGAAGATTTTGTCAGCTTTGCCGTGTTCAACGACTTTAGCTACAACTTTCGCACCAGCTACGACCGGAGTGCCGATTTTAACATCAGCGTCGTTAACTACGGTGAGAACGTCTTCAAAAACAACTTCAGCGCCAACTTCTGCGTCCAGTTTTTCAACTTGCAGGGTTTCGCCTTCGCTTACACGGTATTGTTTACCGCCGGTTTTGATAATTGCGTACATCTATTGCACCTCCCTTATGATAGACTCGCCAAATACGGTACTCTGCTGTCAGAGTTTACGGAACCTCTCTGCGCGGTTGGGGACGGACTACTCGCAGTCCATACTGGTATATTTTACCCTGCATAAAATTATTTGTCAACAAGATTATTATCCAGAATCATAAAAGATTCTACCTGCAGCGACGCATCAGCTTCCACCTTCAAGCTGCAGGCCAGCTCCCGCTCCCACTGTTTCAGATCGCGCAGCCGCAGCCACTCTGCCAGCCAGGGATTGGCCGTTATCAGTAAATTTTTTGAGCTGCCGCGGCGTTTGAGCAGGCTGCGCAGCCGGCGTTTAATTTCCAGCGCCAGTGTTTCCCTGCTCTGTACCCTGCCGCTGCCGCTGCACACCGGGCAAGGCGTATACAGCACGGAAGACAGGTTCTGCCGCGACTTTTTACGCGTCAGCTCTACTAAATTAAGCAGCGTTATCTCCTGCACGCGCGGATGCATCCTGTCGCCGCTCAGCGATTTCTGCAAGGCCGCAAGGATTTCTGCCTTATGCTCTTCCGTATGCATATCAATAAAGTCTACTACGATAATACCGCCGATATCACGCAACCGCAGCTGACGGGCTATTTCGGCGGCAGCCTGCCGGTTGATCTCCATGATGGTTTCTTCCAGGCTCTCACGCCCGCTGAACTTGCCGCTGTTGACGTCGATAACGGTCATAGCCTCCGTATAATCGATAACAAGGTACCCGCCGCTGGGCAGCGGCACCTGCCTGTCGGAAATAGCCGCGATATCCTCTGTCAGCCTGTTGTAGGCGAAAATGTCTTCCAAACCCTGATAAAGCGTCAGCTTGATAGACTGCGCCTGCGGCATACACTGCAGCAGCTCCTCTACCCTCTTATATATCTGCAGGTTATCAATGCAGATTTCCTGTAAATCGCTGCGCAGATAATCACGCACGATACGTACCGGCAGGTCAAGCTCACGGCGCAGCAACGCCGGCGCTTTGGCTACTTTCTCCCGGGCTGCAAGAATCTTCCAGCCGGCTGCCAGTTCGGCAATATCTGCCGCCAGCAGTTCGTCAGTCACCCCGGCGGCAGCCGTCCTGACTACAATGCCCATCTCCTGCGGACGTACCGCAGCGCAGACCCTGTTCAGACGTTCCCGTTCTTCCTTATCCGTAATCTTGCGGGAAATGCCTATATAAGATGCGTGGGGCAGTAAGACCACATACTTACCCGGCAGGGTTATCTCCCGCACGGCAGTGGGGCCCTTGGTGCCGCGGGCGTCCTTGGAAATCTGCACCAGCAGGCTCTGACCTTCCGTAACGTCCATCTTATCGCCCAGGTAGAGAAAGGCGTTCTGCTCCAGTCCGATATCGACAAAAGCCGCCTGGATACCGCGTACCACATTGCAGACTCTGCCCTTGTAGATACTGCCTACCAGATGGTTATCCTGCGCGCGTTCCACCATGTATTCCATCAGGCGTCCGTCTTCCACCAGTCCCATCCTGGTCTCGTCTTCACTGACGCCGATAATGATTTTTGCCGCCATTACTGCCTCCTTTCCGCAAAAATGCTTTTACACTGATATTATATTTTAGCATAAAAAAAATTTACTGGCAAAACAACTCTGCCAGTAAATTTAATTTTTCTGCCGCGCGCTCAGTGCGTTCCATGTACAACACTGATGCCTGCTGCTTCCAGCTCTGCCGCGATAGAGGCGATAACCGGGCACAGCTGCCTGTTGCCGGCTGCATCTTTAGGCATTGTGCAGTTGCTCAGATGCACCGCGTCCGGCATCAGTTTTTTCATGCGCTCAATCTTCTTGCGCACGCCTTCCTGATTAGGCAGCTTATGTTCAGCGCAGCCGTTGCAGGTCCAGAAAGCCACAGCCTGCAACGGCTCTTCAGCATCATAGCTGGCAAAAGCTCCTGTTTTCTCATTCATAGCCCGCAGGCAGCCACTGCCAGCACAGGAAGCGCTGACCCGCAGACATCTTAATACAGCTATTTTCTTCATTCGTGTCCCTCCGAGGTTATAATTGTAACATACCGGCAGCAAAATTTCTCCGACAAATTTGTAAAACACCATTATTTTGCCATAAATTACTGCTATACTAAAGATAATAAAGGAGATGATTTTATGTTCAGAAAAACATTTGCCATTCTAATGTTACTGCTGCTTCCTGCAGCTGCCATAAACGCTGCTCAACAGGCGCCTCCCCCTGTAGCCAAACCGCCTGCCGTACAGCAGCCTGCCCAACCTGCAGTACGTACACCGGCACCGCCGCCAGTACGAGTACAGGAGCCGCGTGCCAGCCGCCGCACGACTATCAACCATAACCGTACAGAAAGACGTATCGACCGTACCGCTGACAGCCAGCTGGAACGTACTAAAGACATGCAGCGACAGCAGGACGCCAGACGTAACAATAATCAATGATTCCATGCACTCCGCCCTGGAGGTAGAAAGATGAAGAAATGTTTTTTACCTGCTGCTCTGTTGACGCTGCTGCTATTTACCAACGCCCAGGCGCAGGATATCGTCCTGTCAAAAGATACGGCACTGATACCGCAAGGCTGGAGCGTCAGCCGCGGCGAACTGAAATTCAAGAAAAATTCCACTGTCAGTTTAAATGACAGCAACCAGGTGGTTAGCGGCGTTCTGGATAAAAGCAGCTATCTGCGCCCTGCCGGCTGGCAGTACCTTATCAACGACCATTATTTCGCCACTACAGCCAACCTGTTCGGCCCTCCTTTCCTGCGTCCTGTACCTTACCACAGCAGCATCCTGCTGCCTACTTACAGGCATATAGAATACAAAGGCGGCACACGCGTTACTTTTGATGCCTCGGGCTGCGTACTAAGCGGTACTCTTAATGAAGCCGCCACTTTTCAGCTGCAGCCTGACAGTTATGGCTTTGTAACCTTTAAGGAAGACACGGTCTTAACCTTCTATCCTGACGGCCGCGTCTGCTCAGGTACTCTCAAAAACGACTACCTGCTGCGCCCCGCAGGCTGGCAGAAAAACAATAACGGCTTCTCGGCCGGATTTCTTCCGTTTAAGTCGGGAACTGCCATCCGTTTTACTGCCGACGGGCTTGTCAGCGAAGGTATACTTAAAGACCCCGCTTTCTGGACGCAGCCGGACGAAAGCACGCTCCAGCTGCCCAAGAATACCGTCATCCGGTTCAATAACGGAGCTGCTGCCGTCATGGCTGCAGATAAATAATTACCATAGACAGACATAATGCCGGCCAGGCTTGCTCCGCCTGACCGGCATGTATTTTCTTACTTGCAGACGTCCCTTTTCATCATCCCTTTATCCGTCTGCTGTTTCAATAGGCGTCAAGGCCGCTGCGTGCTCCGCCTACGATACGGAGATTTTCAACGCCGAAAGCATTTTTTATATCAGCCTGCCAACGGCCAAGCAATATAGTACGCTTTTTCTCTTCGGACACCAAAATCAGCATCGAATTGCCGCTGATGTTGATATTCTCGGCACTGTTGATATATTTGTCAAAATCTTTCTTCCCCATAATACTTTTCAGCTTTGCAAGCCCTTCAGCAAGATAAGGCTTTTCCTTAGCCGCCCTTACTTCCATCGTTTCAAACGCTACCATATGCAGCTTCGTATCTTTTGCAGCAACAAATTCTTCTTCCAATCTGCCGTTTTTACCGATAAAATCTTCCGTCATAATTATCAACCTCCTGCAAAAATTATCTATGCATGACCCGGATTAACTTAATACCATAGCGCTCTAAGCTACAGGCAATATTTGTGAATCCAGGACAGCAAGCACCGTCTTGCTTACAGAAAACGTCTGCAGACAAGCAAGCATAACTGGCAGACATATGAATAAAACCCTTTGCATCATTCGGATATGCCTGCTGGCAAAAACAAAAAGCGCCTTTCCGCAGTTAATCGGAAAAGCGCAAAATTGGAACACTTATACTCATCTACCGGCTTTTTCCGTCACTCGCAGAAATTCAAAGCTTTTTCAGGCAGTCTGTCTGACTCTGCCTTTACGCGCTCACTTTCATAATCATACCTGAAAGCGCGCTCCGGCATTACAGCGGCGGGACCGTACAGGATTTGCACCTGTTTACTATTAAGTAACGCTACACCTAAAATTAAATATAACTTATATTTTATTTGATTTAATTACTGTAAAGCAATTTTACCTTTCTTTTTGTTATTTGTCAATACTATTTCTTATTTGATTTTAACGATAATAGGTTTTATATATGTATTAAATTATAATACTTATTCTATTCTCAAACTAAATAATTTTAATATGCGCTATATAATTTGCCAAGAGTAATTGCAGCATCCTGCCCACACGGAAATAAATGTTTATTTAAAGCCTAATTCAGCCGCTGAGCCAAGCTGCCTGTTACTTGCCGTCTCAGAACAAAAAAAGACTTCAGAAAAATTTTCTGAAGTCTTTTTTCTTACATATGTACGGCATCCGCTGTCAACATAGAGCATTTCTGGCCTTTTTTATCCAATCTGTATAAGGACAGACGCTCAATATCAGCCTTCTCAACCGGTAGCTGCAGTGCATAGTGCTCATTTAAAGCATTAAGCAGATCCACCGCTTTCATACTGCCGCCCGGAGTAATCTTGCAATCAAAGGTGAAGATAACTTCTCCGTCCTGCCTGTGCGAAGCCAGCTGGCTGATATAAAATTTGACGTCTATTTCCTTAAATTTTTCCTTCCGTTTAGGCGCAGCCTTTTTAAACAGCAGCTGCTCTGCTGCGTTAAAAGCCTCTACTGCCGCAGCAACTTCGCCGGTATACGGTACGGTTACCCGGTAGCTGGCTCCGGCAGCCTGCGCCATCAGAGCTGCGTGATGGGTATCAACCGCATCCGCCGCCAGCACTTTGATGCCGCGCGGCAGCGCCTTACTCAGCGCGGCAGCTGCTGCCTGCACCTCCATCGGCTCGCTCAGCTCTATTTCGACAAATTCCGTATAGCTTACCACGCCTACACCTAAGGCGGACGCTAACGAAAATTTCATGTGCGGATTAAAGCCCTCCGAATAGGCTGCGGGTATCCTGGCTCGACGTATAGATCGTTCTATGGTACGGATATATTCCAGATGCGAGATAAAACGGATATCTTTTTCTTTGGTAATCTGCATACGCAATTTCATTATGCTTCACCTCGTCCCCAGTCGATAATATCCACGCCCAGTTTTTGGCAGACGCCGCAGCCTGTACAGCTGCCGCGGCGGCAGTCATGGGTAAGCTGCTGAGCCCGGGCTTTTTCCCATTCGCGGCGCAGGAATCTGCGGTCCACCGCCGGTTGGATATGTTCCCACGGGAACACTTCTTCCATACCGCGCTCGCGGGCAGCATAAAAATCAATATCAAGTCCAGCTTCCGCCATAGCCTCCTGCCAACGTTCAAAGGAGAAGCAGTCGCTCCAGCCGTCAAAACGCGCGCCTTTCTGCCAGGCCAGGAGCAGCGCCTTACCCAGACGGCGGTCGCCGCGGGCAAAGACGGCTTCAATAATGCCGGTCTTAGCATCATGGTACTGGAAGGTGATATTTTTTACTTTCAGCGCATCTTTTAAAAGGAACTGTTTCCGGCGCAAAGTTTCCAAATCGTTCTGCCCAAACCATTGGAAAGCTGTATATGGTTTAGGAACAAAGGAAGAAGCGCTGACAGTAACCTTAGCGCCGCGTTTGCCTGCCACCTCATAATATTTGTACTGGACTTTTTTAGCTAAATCGGCAATAGCCAGTACATCCTCATCTGTTTCACCTGGCAGGCCGATCATAAAATACAGTTTGACGCTGCTCCAGCCGGAGGCAAAAGCCGCGCCTACGGCGTTCATCAAATCATCTTCCGTAACGCCCTTATTGATAATATCGCGCATCTTCTGACTGCCTGCTTCCGGCGCAAAGGTCAGACCGCTCTTGCGTACCGCCTGTACCTCTTTGGCAATATCCACGCTGAAACTGTCGATACGCAGCGACGGCAGCGAAACGCTGACCTTATCCTCCTTAAACTCACGGATCAGGTCATGAATCAGCGGCGCCAGACAGGAATAATCTGCCGTGCTTAAAGATACCAGCGAAATCTCGTTGTAGCCGGTATTATCCACCAGCTTACGCGCCAGTTCTTTCAGCACCTCCGGCTTGCGCTCGCGCACCGGGCGGTAAACCATACCGGCATGACAAAAACGGCAGCCGCGGCTGCAGCCGCGGAACACTTCCAGCATGATACGGTCGTGCACTATTTCGCCAAAAGGCACGATGGGCGCAGTAGGAAAATCAACAGTATTGAGGTCTTTTACTACGCGCTTCTGCACAGTTGCCGGCACATTGTCTGCCAACGGGCGCACTGCGGCTACAGTAAAATCTTCGTTATACTCGGCTGCATAAAAAGACGGTACATAAATACCCGGCAGCTTCACCGCTTCCTGCAAAAATCCCTGACGTCCTCCTGGTTTACCTGCCTTTTTCCAGGCTTTGTAACAGTCCATCAGCTCCACCATGATTTCTTCACCTTCACCGATGATGGCAAAATCAAAGAAATCAGCCAGCGGCTCGGGATTATATACGCAGGGGCCGCCTACGATAACGAAAGGATCGTCCTCGCCGCGATCAGCGCTCATAAGCGGCACGCCGCCCAAATCCAGCATATTGAGTATATTGGTATACGAAAGCTCGTATTGCAGCGTAAAACCGACAAAATCACATTCGCTGAGGGCCTTATCAGTTTCCAGCGTCCGCAGCGGGATGCCTCGCTCACGCATCTTGGCTTCCATATCTACCCAGGGAGCGTAGACGCGTTCCGCCGCCACACCCTGCTCTTTATTGAGCAGATGATAGAGGATCTTGAAACCCAGATAACTCATGCCTACTTCGTAAACATCCGGGAAAGCCAATGCAATCGTCACTTCCGTCTCTGCTGCCGGCTTGACGATGCTGCCGAACTCACCGCCCGTATAACGGGCAGGCTTTTGGACACTGCTTAATATATCGATGGTAAGGTCTTTATCCATATTTCCTCCTTAGAACTGCAGCTTACGGTCGCGCAGCTTGATATTTAATAAGATGGCTACCAGCATCACGTTAGTAAGCAGCGAGCTGACGCCGTAACTGAGAAAAGGCAGCGGTACGCCCGTTACCGGCATAATGCCCACGGTCATCCCTATATTTACCATGATGTGGAACATAAACATGGAAGTAACGCCCACAGCCAGTAAAGTGCCGAAATCGTCTTCGGCATTGAGCGCGATCGTAATCCCGCGCCAGATAATAATCATATACAGCAGGATGATAAACATCGAGCCGACAAATCCGAATTCTTCGCCCACCACGGCAAAAATAAAGTCCGTATGGTTTTCCGGCAGGAAGTTGAGCTGGCTCTGAGTTCCGGCCAGCCAGCCCTTGCCCAGCAGGCCGCCGCTGCCGATGGCAATTTTTGACTGGATAACATGATAGCCGCTGCCAAAAGGGTCAAGCTCAGGATTCAAAAAAACACGGATACGGTTTTTCTGATAATCTTTCAAAATCATCCAGAAAGCCGGCAGCATAGCTACAAACAGCACGCCCAGCTTGGCAAACCAGTTGAACTTAAAACCGCTGACAAAGATCATCCCCAGTAAGATAGCGATAAAAGTCAGCGAAGTGCCAAGATCCGGCTGCTTCATAACCAGCACGAAAGGCAGCAGGATATAGGCGAACACGGGCAGATAATCCCGGAAAGTTTCCAGCCATTCGATACGTTTTTCCATAAAAGCCGCCAGGCAGATAATCAGGAAAACCTTGGCAAATTCACTGGGCTGAAAAGAAAAGGAGCCTATCTGGATCCAGCGCTGCGCGCCCAGCTGCGAAATACCGAACACCATGACGGCAACCAGCAGCACGATATTGGCTATATATAGCCGGGTAGCGTAATTTTTCAGGATACGGTAATCGAAGCGCAGTGAAAAAGCGGCCAGCAGCAGGGCGATAACCATAAAGATACCCTGTCTTTCCACGTGCCAGGCCTTGCCCGTGCTTACGGCGAAAGAATGAGTAGCGCTGTCGATAAGCAGCAGCCCGCTGCCCATGAGCAGCAGGACCGCGCCAATCAGCCACCAGTCCAGATTGCGTAAAATACGTTTTAAATCCATGACGTTCCTTTCTCAGTTCTTTTTATTATCCTGCGCATTTTCCGGCGGCAGCAGCCCTTCCTCACGGAAATGCTCTTCAAAAACCTTGTAAACTATGGGGCCGGCTGCCGACGTACCGAAGCCGCCCTGCTCAACAATGGCTACCACTACCAGTTCCGGGGCCTCTACCGGACCGTAGGCAACAAACAAACCGTGGTCGCGCCCGTGAGAGTTTTCCGCCGTACCAGTCTTACCGGCCACCTTCCGCGGCAGAGACTGGAAGTAAGAAGCGGTGCCGCCCTCCTGCGTGGTAGCGCTCATACCCTGCTGCATATAGTCCAGCGTGCGCTGGGAAATATCTATATGTTTGCCTGCTGCTCTTTCCGGCGTCATATACATACTGCCGTCGGCATTTAAAATGCTGTCTACCAAATACGGCTGGTATCTGATACCGCCGTTGGCAACGCAGCTGAGCATCACGGCCAGCTGCATGGGCGTAGCCAGATTGAAACCCTGCCCGATAGCGGCGTTGAACGTATCGCCTAAACGCCAGTCCTCATGCCAGATATCCCATTTTACCTTTTTGGAAGCCACCAGGCCCGTACTTTCACCGTCAAGGTCGATGCCCGTAGGCTGCCCGAATCCATAGATACCGGCATATTTGGCAATATTGTCGATACCGACGCGATAGCCAAGCTCATAAAAATATACGTTATCCGACATGGCCAGCGCCTTGATAAAGCTCAGCCAGCCCAGCACCTCTCCTTCCGCATTGCCCATGGTGGGCACCAGGGGATGAAAGCCGCCGTCATAAATCATTTCGTCCAGCCGTACCTTGTCCAGTTCAAACGCTGCGCTGCCGGTAACAATCTTAAAGGTAGAGCCAGGCGGATATTCGCCGGTAATGACCTTATTATTCATAGGATAATTGGGGTCGTCGTTAATTTTATTCCAGGCATTGACAGAAATACCGTGCACAAACAAATTGGGGTCATAGCCAGGACGGCTGACCATGGCGCGCACAGCGCCGTTACGCGGGTCAATAGCTACAACAGCCGCCGCTCTGGCGTTAGGAGCCAGCCCGGAACTGCGCAGGTAGGCAAGATGCTGGTCGATAAATTTTTCCAGCGTCATCTGCAGGTCATAGTTGATAGTCAGCTTGAGATTCTTGCCCGGCACCGGCTGCACCGTATCAAAATGCTTTACCACGTTGCCTGCCACGTCCACTTCCTCCATGAACGCGCCGTCCTCGCCGCGCAGATATTTATCATAACTCTGTTCCAAGCCGGCCTTACCAACGATGCTGCCTTGGGTAACATCCTTAAACAGGCCCTGCTCGATCTCGTAGGAACTTACCTCGCCAACATACCCCAATGCGTGTACGGCAAATTCCTTGTAGAGATAGTTACGGATAGGCTGTACTTCCAACAGTACATCCGGCATATCCCTGCGGTTTTCTTCTATCTTGGTCACCAGTTCCGGTGACAGATTGCCTTTGAGCCTGATCGGCTCGTAGTAATTCTTGCTTTCCTTAATCTGTTTATTGATGTCTGTCAGGGGTATATTAAGCAGCTCACTCAGCTTCTGCAGCATCGCAGGGTCATAGCTGCTCTGCTTTTGCAGCGCGACGGCATAACCAGGCAGATTATTTACCAATTCACGCCCCTGGCTGTCCAAGATGAGCCCGCGGGGCGCGATAATCTTCGACTGCCGCAGACGATTGCCGTCGGCTTGCTGGGTGTAATAATCGCCGCGCCACAGCTGCAGATAAACCATGCGTCCAATCAGCACTGCAAACAGCACCAGGCAGACAGCGAACATAATATGCAGCCGTTCCATATGATGTTTATTAAGCATGGCTTACCCCCTTCCCCTCAGTACGAAATATCCTCTTTCTTTATCCATTCATATATTTTCTTAGCCAGATGATACACAGGCACAACCAGCAGCATATTTCCCAGGCAATAGCCCAGCGTATCCCATAAGAAAGCCGGCAGGATGTCCCAATGCCAGTCGGCCCTGATCAGTTCCAGCCACCAGTAACAAAAACGTATCAGCAGGCTGCATAATCCGATCAGAGTAATATGATAGGAAGTGCCTTCCTTAAAGATTTTTTCCTTAGTCAGTCCCACCAGATAGCCCACAGCGCCGCGGCTCAGGATATGGAAGCCAAAAAAACCCACGGTCATGGCGTCCTGCAGCAGACCCACCCAAATGCCTGTCAACGCGCCGAAATTCTCTCCGCGCAGCAGGGCATAACTGTAGACGGCCAGTAAAGGCAGGTCGACAGCCAGCCAGCCTGTGTAAAAAACAGACAGCGAGCCTTGAAGCAGCAATAAGAACAGAAATAGGACGGGCCAAATCAGTCTCCTCATTTTGCCTGTCCTCCCTGCTCAACACTATTAACATCAATCTTAGGCTGCGGTGTAAAAGAAGTTATCACCAGTACCTGTTCCACGTCGGCAATATCGGCTGCCGGCGCCACTTCCGCCTGCTGCAAAAGGCCCACGCTGTCCACGCTTACGCCCGTAACCCTGCCGATCAGGATATTTTCCGGGTGGCTGCCGCTGTAGCCGCTGGTAACGATAACATCGCCTTCACGGATGCTGGCCTCGCGGAAAATATGCTCCATAATCAGGCTGTCGCCGGCAGAACTGCGTCCGCAGGTAACGCCCACAGCGCGCGAATCATTGCGTAAGACGCGCCCGCCGATTCTGCATTTGGAAGAAGTAATCAGTAAAACACGGGCATAATCATCGTAAACTTCATCAATGATGCCTACAAGGCCTTCGTTGTTGACCACGGCCATTTCCCGCTGCAGCCCCTTATCAGCGCCGATATTGATATAAAAACTGTCGCGCAGATCGCCGAAATTTCTGGCAATGACCTTGCCCGGCACCGTAGTCTGAGCCGGATGCTGCTCTTTATACTGCAGCAGCTGACGCAGCTGCTGGTTTTCCGCATAAATAGAAGCCATAGCTATGTTGGCATTGCGCAGCTCGGCATTATCTCTTTTCAGTTCTTCATTTTCTTCCTGCAAAACCGTTAAAGAACGCCAGTATCCACGGATACTGTCCCCTAAATGGCCCACAGCCGTAATACCGCTTTCGGCAGGCAGCAGCACCACGGCCACCGCCCTGTTAATCAGCGGAAAACGGCTCTTGCCTGCCACAGCCAGTACCAGCATAGAAAATACTGTCAGCACAAACAGTATGCAGAGCATCATTTTCTTACTCATGCTTTTGCCCTATGATATTTTATTTCGAAGTCATAAAACCTTTTTTGTATACGTCAACATTTTCCACGGCGATGCCGGTACCCAGCGCAACGCAGTTCAGCGCCTCGTCAGATACATAGACGGGCATACCTGTCTCACGGGAAATCAGCCGGTCCAGATTGCGCAGCATGGAAGAGCCGCCCGTCATCACGATGCCTCTGTCCATAATATCCGCGGAAAGTTCCGGCGGAGTACGTTCCAAAGTATTGCGTACCGCATCGACAATACTGCTTACCGGTTCTTCTACCGCTTCGCAGATATGATTGGCGTCGATGATGATATTCTTCGGCAGACCGCTGACCAGGTCACGGCCGCGCACTTCCATGGTATCGGGATTTTCGATAGGCATGGCAGTACCGATCTCTATCTTGATGCTTTCCGCAGTACGCTCGCCAATCAGAAGATTAAAGGATTTACGGATATAGCGCACGATAGCTGCGTCGATAGAGTCGCCGCCGGTACGGGTACTCTTGCTCACTACGATACCGCCTAAAGAAATAACCGCCACTTCGCAGGTACCGCCGCCGATATCGACAACCATGCTGCCGGTAGCTTCCTGCACAGGCAAACCTGCGCCGATAGCAGCCGCCATCGGCTCCTCGATCAGATAGGCTTCGCGCGCGCCGGCTTCGATAGTAGCGTCGATAACGGCACGTTTTTCCACCTCGGTAACGCCGGACGGAACGCCTACCAGGATACGCGGGCGGACAAAGCTTCTGTTGCCCATAGCCTTCTTGATAAAATGTTTCAGCATGGACTGAGTAATCTCATAGTCGGCGATAACGCCGTCCTTCATAGGACGGATAGCCACGATATTGCCGGGTGTACGCCCGATCATCCTCTTAGCTTCCGCACCGATAGCCAATACTTCATTGGTATCCTTTTCCACGGCCACTACGGACGGCTCGCGGATGATGATGCCTTTATCCTTGCAGTGCACCAGCGTATTAGCGGTGCCCAGATCTATACCCATATCATCGGACATATTGTTAAAAAAACTGATATTAGGGAAAGTAAACTTCATTTCCTGCCTGTCCTCCTAAAAAACTATAATGCTCCATATTCCTGAAAACTGTAATAGGCCCCGTCGCCGATAATCAGATGATCTAAAAGCGGGATACCCAGTACTTTGCCGGACTCTGCCAGCATGGCAGTAACCTCCCGGTCCTCACGGCTTGGCTGCGGATCGCCGGAAGGATGGTTATGCGCTACGATGACGGCTGCCGCATGGTGCAGCAGCGCCGGAGCGAATACCTCTCTGGCATGTACCACAGAACCAGTCAGCGTCCCTTCCGAAATAACCTCGGTGGCGATGACCCTGTTCTTGCTGTTGAGCATAACGGCGACAAACTGCTCCCGCGATGCATAGCGCAGACGCGGCATCAGGAAATCTGCCCCTTCCTGCGCGCTGCCGATATGCACCCGTGCCAGCGGACGTGCCGACGCGATACGCCTGCCGATCTCTAAAGCCGCCAGTACCGCAGCCGCCTTGACCTGCCCCAGTCCTTTGATGTGCATAAGCTCACTTATCCGGGTGATTCCTGCCAGACGGTTATACAAACCGCCGTCGGCCGTCATTTCTCCGGCGATATCCAGCGCTGATTTTTCCTGCGTGCCTGTCCGCAGCAGGATAGCGATCAGCTCCGCATCTGTCAGTCCCCTGGCTCCGCAGGCCGCCATTTTTTCTCTGGGCCTGTCACACAGGGGTATCTCCTTGATTGTCTTTAGCGGCATTGCCGTTCACTCCTAATTTTGCCAGCATTAAATGCAAACGGGTGAGTGGCAAGCCCACAACGTTATTGTAACAGCCGTTAATTTTTTCTACAAAAACCGCGCCCCGTCCCTGGATACCGTAAGCCCCGGCTTTATCCAGCGGCTCGCCGGTAGCGACATAAGCGGCGATTTCAGCGGCTGTAAGAGTACGGAAAATCACTTCTGTCTCGCATACTTCCGCCAGCTGTCTGCCCTGAAAGCTTACGGCAACGCCGGTCAGCACCTTATGCGTCCTGCCGGAAAGCTCCGTCAGCATCCGCACGGCATCGGCAGCATCTTTAGGCTTACCCAAAATCTGTCCGTCCAGGACAACGACAGTATCGGCAGCTACCACCGGCACAGCGTCGCCACAGCTGCCAGCGACGGCAAGACATTTACCGGCTGCATTGGCCAGCACTATTTCGTCAGCCTTTTTGCCGCCAGATAGCTCATCAAAAGCTGCCGGACGTACTTCTGCCTCGATGCCTATCTGCTGCAATAGCTGCAGCCTTCTGGGAGAAGATGAAGCAAGGATTACCCGCATAATACACTCCTATTTCTTTTCCGGGTTATCGCTCATATCGATAACCATCTTCTGGACTTCTATTTCTACAATGACAGGCTGCAGGCCCTGACGCATGGCATCACGCTTGAAAATACGCGCATAATTGATTGCTACCAGCAGCCACAGCACTATACCGCCGGCAATAAAGTAAAGTCTGTCCATGTGGAAGAAGATGGCCAGACTGTTGCCGAAAGCGGCGCCTGCCAAAAGTCCCAGTACCGGCAGACCGTACATAATCAGCTGAGCCTTGCGTTTGTCCAGCTCCTGATATTCAATGCCGACAACCTCTCCGGCCTTGGCATTGACAGGATTCCAGCAGTCGAGATACTTGGGCAGATTGCTGCCCGTGCTTTTGCTCTTATCTACCTTTACCTCGGCTCTTTCGCCCTGCCTTTTGATTACGATACCTTTTATATCAGTCATACCTGAACCTCTCTTAATATGCTAAACTAAAAATATACCAGTAGCCGAAGCCGAAAATAACGCCGTAAATAGCGATAAATACCAGGATACCCTCCACGCATCTGGGATAGCCGAAATTGATGTATTCGCCGAAAATACCGCGTCTATTGAAAAAGGTATACTTGGTACGGCGTTTGAACCACTGTTCTTTTCTTTCCGGGCCGATAATCTTGGCAACCAGGAATATATATAAGAATGCTAATACAAATACCTGGATGATCCTGCTGCAGACCAGCACAGGCGCTACATGTGCGATTGCTTCTTCCATTTTGTCCTCCTCAAACCTACCTGTCTAAATTATAATTCAATATATTTTTCCGGCATCTGTTTGCGCAGATGGTGTACAAACTGGTCGCTGGCTTTAAATAGAAGTCCGGCCAGCTTGTTCTTCCTGCCCTCTGTGAAAACCAGCAGACGCTGCGGATTGGAATCAAGGGAGCTGTAACGATGGATATAGTGGCTGATCTTCGTCTTGCGAAAAAAACTCTTGACGTATTTATTGGTAAAGCTTTCCGTATGGGTCAGATCTACAGTATAGCTGCGGCTGATGCCCCAACCGTGGCTGATTACTTCCAGACGGTGATCTCGGTATAAAATCAGGGTATAGCGGAAAGAAACACGCCAGATCCACAAAAGCAGGAAGCAGATATTCATGCCCCAGCCCAGGACGTCGATCCTGCCGGTGGTATAATACCCGTATCCTTCATAACTAAACAGCACGCCGATAATCAGCAGCGCAATAATCGCCACGACTTTCCTGTCGCCGCTGGTAGATGATTCCTCACGATACAACTCTTCCAAAACATTCCCTCCAAATTTCTCTGTATAATTATAGGAAAACACTTTCCCTTATAAATCTTATTTATTATATCAAATTTTCCCGGTAAAGCATATACTTTCTTAAATACAAATTATGAAGAAAATAGCAAATTTTAGGAAAAATATTCCGCGGAAAACGGCACAAAAAAACAGGCGGGAAAATCCCGCCTGTTTTACTACATTATCCGTCAGCCGCGCACCTGGCCGCTGCCGTCGATAAGATACTTGGTGCTGGTCAGCTCCGGCAAGGCCATAGGCCCTCTGGCGTGCAGCTTCTGCGTGCTGATGCCTATTTCCGCCCCGAAACCGAATTCAAAACCGTCGGTAAACCTGGTCGACGCGTTTACATATACCGCTGCCGCATCTACGCGCAGCTGGAACTGGCGCGCGTTAGCATAATCGGAAGTAACGATGCATTCGCTGTGTCCCGTGCTGTACGCGGCAATATGTGCCAGCGCCTCCTGGAGACTGTCGACAACTTTGACGGAAAGCCGCAGGTCGCCGTATTCCGTGCTCCAGTCTTCTTCCACCGCGGGAAGCACCTGGCCGCTGAAAGCCTGCACCCGTTCATCGCCGCGGATTTCCACGCCTGCTGCAAAATATTTTTCCAGCATGGGCGGCAAAAACTTGCCGGCAATATCTTTATGTACCAGCAGCGTTTCCATGGCGTTGCACACGGACGGGCGCTGCACCTTGGCATTGTAGGCGATATCCATAGCCATCTGTACATCGGCAGAAGCGTCTACAAAAGTATGGCATACGCCGGCTCCGGTTTCGATAACCGGCACGGTAGCGTTCATTACTACAGCCTTGATGAGGCCTGCTCCGCCGCGAGGAATAACCACATCTACCAGTCCGTTCATATGGATCAGGTCGGTTACAGCCTGACGGTCGCTGGTGTCGATAAACTGTACCGCTCCCTGAGGAATACCTGCTTGTTCAGCCGCCGCGGCTAAAACGGAGGCAATCATCTTATTAGACTGCATAGCCTCGCTGCCGCCCTTTAAGATGACGGCATTGCCGGATTTCAGACAGAGACCGGCGGCATCGGCAGTAACATTTGGACGCGCTTCGTAGATGATACCGATAACGCCCAGCGGCACTCGTACCTTAGTAACAGTCATCCCGTTAGCCAGACGGCTGCCGCCTACGACGGTGCCCACGGGGTCGGGCAGCGCCGCAACCTGCTCCAGCCCCTCGGCCATGGAGGCAATGCGCTGCTCCGTCAGCTTCAGCCTGTCCAGCATGGAAGCCTTCATGCCTTTAGCTGCCGCCTGACGCATATCTTCGGCATTAGCCTGCAGTATATCCTGCTGTCTGTCCAGCAAAGCCTGCGCCATTGCCATGAGCGCCTTATTTTTGACAGCCGCGCCGGTTACGGCCAGTTCTGCCGCAGCTTTCTTTGCTGCAATCGCTTTCGTCTTTACCAGTTCATAAGTATCCATATCCATCCCCCTCACAAGATAACCAAATCGTCTCTGTGGATAACCTCATCAAAATTCTTATGACCTAAAAGTTCTTCTATATCTCTGGAGCGGCAGCCCTTGATTTTTACCAGCTCCTCCGAGCCGTAATGTACCAGGCCGCGGGCCAGTTCATGCCCCTGCGCGTCCTTGACGCTGACGGTGCTGCCAGCTTCAAAACTGCCTTCCACGCCGGTAATACCGGCAGGCAGGATACTGCAGCCGCCTGCTTTATGCAGCGCTTTGCAGCAGCCCTCGTCCACGACGATGCTGCCCATGATACGCGCGCCGAAAGCCAGCCAGCGCTTACGGAACTGCAGACGGTTCTCTCGGCTGACGAACAGCGTGCCGATTTCTTCGCCTGCTACAATGCGGGGCACGGCGTTTTTCTCCGTGCCGCTGGCAATTACCAGGCTGATGCCGCTGCTGGTAGCAGCCTTAGCCGCCTGGATCTTGGTCGCCATGCCGCCCGTACCGCGCAGCGAGCCAGCGCCGCCGGCGCTTTCTTCGATTTCCGGCGTAATCTCCGTTACCGTATGCACCAGCTCAGCCTCGGGATGGGTCTGCGGATTGGCTGTATAAAGGCCGTCCACGTCGGACAGGATGATGACCAGGTCGGCGTCGACGATGCCCGCCACCAGCGCCGACATATTGTCGTTATCGCCTATTTTCAGTTCGTCCAGCGCCACTACGTCGTTTTCATTGACAATAGGGATAACCCGCTGCCGCAGCAGCTCCATAAAAGTGTTGCGGGAATTGGTATAGCGGTGCCTGTCCAGCGACTCTGTCTTAGTAAGCAGCACCTGCGCTACCACCTGCCCGTAATCGGCAAAAAGCTTTTCGTAGGTGTGCATCAGCACGCCCTGCCCCACTGCCGCAGCCGCCTGCTTGCCCGGTATGGTGTCCGGCTTTTTCGCCAGTCCCAGACGGTCTACGCCCACGGCTACAGCGCCGGAGGTTACCAGTATCATTTCCTTGCCCTGGTTCTGCAAATCGGACAGCTCCCGCGCCAGCCTGTCGATCTGGCTGAAATTACGCTTGCCGTTGCTGTAGGTAATCGTACTGGTGCCGACTTTGACTACTATCCTTTTGGCGGCCTTCAAGGCCTCTCTTTCCAAACTCATGACGCTCATCCCCTCATCATATCAGTAAGTTTTCCCGTATAGACTTAATTGTTTTCTTTATATTCAAAGACCATATCACGGATACGGACCGACTGTCCTTCTTCCACGCCTTTTTCTTTCAGGGCTTCGTCGATGCCCAGACGTTTCCAGATCAGCTGGAAGCGGTACAGGGCTTCGTCGTTGTCAAAATTGGTCATAGCTACCAGACGCTCGATATTCTTACCGCGCACTTCATAATCGGTGTCCACGCCTTCTACGATTTCAAAGCTGTCCGGGTCGATTTCATCAAAACGGCTCAGCTCTTCCTCGTCTTCTTCCGGCACATACTGTCCCAAAAGCTCATAGGCCTTGAACATCAGCTCGCGCAATCCTTCGCCCGTCGCTGCGGAAGCCTTGACGATTTCATAACCTTTGGCCTCCACATGGGCTTTCAGGCGGTTAAAGTTTTCTTCTGCTTCCGGCAAATCCATCTTGTTAGCTACAACCAGCTGTTTGCGGCGCGCCAGGCGTTCGCTGTGCTTAGCCAGCTCGATATTGATTTTTTCAAAATCATCTACCGGGTCGCGTCCATCCACGCCAGCCACATCCACGATGTGCAGCAGCACCTTGGTGCGCTCTATATGCCGCAGGAAATCATGCCCAAGGCCCACACCCTCATGGGCGCCTTCAATCAGGCCTGGGATATCCGCCAGCACAAAGCTGCGTTCCTCATCTATACGTACCACGCCCAGCACCGGGGTCAGCGTAGTAAAGTGATAAGCAGCAATTTCCGGGCGTGCCGCGCTCACCTGGGCGATGATACTGGACTTGCCCACGCTGGGATAGCCTACAAGGCCGACGTCAGCCAAAAGTTTCAGCTCCAGTTTCAGCCAGCGGTTCTCACCCGGCTCGCCTTTTTCGGCAAAAGTCGGCGCACGGTTAGTGCTGGTAACATAGCAGGCATTACCCTTACCGCCGCGTCCGCCTTTAGCAGCCACATACTGCTGTCCGTCCTCGGTCAGGTCGGCCATCACCGCGCCGGTAACATCGTCGCGTACCAGCGTACCCATGGGCACCTTGACATAAACCGTATCGGCTCTGACGCCGGTGCAGTTTTTGGTACCGCCCTGTCCGCCGCGCTTAGCCACATATTTTCTCTTATAACGGAAGTCAATCAGCGTATTCAGATTCTTGTCGGCAATCAGCACTACGTCGCCGCCACGGCCGCCGTTGCCGCCGTTAGGGCCGCCTTTTTCCACAAACTTTTCTCTGCGGAAGCTGCTCATGCCGTCACCGCCGTCGCCTGCTTCCACATAAATCCTTGCTCTGTCAATAAACATTTTTATTTCTCCTGTTATTCTGTAATCTGATAGTCTTAAAAATACCTATACTTATGATTATTATAGCGTGTTTAAAGGCTTCTGTTCAATACCCGCCGCAGAAATTCACCGTTAATTTGCTATTGCAGCCTGCAGCAGTGCTATAATAAAAGGTAGTAAACGCAGAAAGGAGGAAGACGCCCATGCTGCAGCCACAACCACTTACAGGCGCACGGCTGATTTTACTGCCGCTGACCCTGCCCCAGTATTATAAATTTATCTGCCAGACTGCGCAGCTGGAGCAGGAGCTTGGCCTGCCGTACCATGGCCGCCCGCTCACTGGTACTTTTCGCACCGCCCTGCAGCAGCGCTACCTAAAGTTTCTGTCTGCCCGCCAGCAGCCCTTCTTTCATACCCTGTGGCTGCTGACCTTGCCGGAGGAAAAGCTCTGCATCGGCAACATTGCCTTTAAGGGCGGTCCCGGTACAGACGGAGCTGTCGAAATCGGCTACGGTATAGGCAGCAATTTCCGCGGCCGCGGCTATATGACGGAAGCAGTGCGGCTGCTTACCGAGGCTGCCCTTGCGCTGCCTTCCGTGCGCCTGATTACCGCTGTTACCGCCAAGGACAACGCCGCCTCCATCCGCGTACTGCAAAAGAGTAACTTTTTTTACACCGGCAGCAGCGATGTTTATTTACATTGGGCAAAATCCTCCATATAAGCACACATAACTTTTTTCTTATCATTTTATTATTTTGCCGCTTGACAACTCCCCGTTGTGTTGTCATAATGTAAAAAGCACACAAACGTGTTCACAAAACAATATACCAATGAAAATGCAATGAACGGACAGATTTATCTGCCCCTGCTTACAGAGAGACGGCGTCAGGTGCAAGCCGTTACAGGACAGGTAAAGAAACTCAGCCGCGAGCAGCTGCTTTGACCTGGGCGCAGCCCTTTAGAAGCAGACGCAGAAGCAGCGTTAAGCCGCCGAATCAGCTATTCGGAAAAATGAAGAGAAATTTTAGGGTGGTACCGCGATCTTCGCCCCTATCTGCAAGCGCAGGTAGGGGCTTTTTTATCGTCAGCCTACCGCAATAAGATTACTTTTATTTTATTATATTATTGGAGGAATCAGTTTATGGGAATGACAATGACAGAAAAAATCCTTGCTAAACATGCCGGCCGCGACTGCGTCAGCGCCGGAGACCTGCTCGTTTCCCAGGTGGATATGGTTTTGGCAAACGACATCACCGGCCCTCCGGCCATCAATGAATTTGAAAAAATCGGACGCCCCGTCTTCGACAAAAACAAGATTGCCCTGGTACCCGACCATTTCTCTCCCTGCAAAGATATCAAATCCGCAACCATGTGCAAACGGATGCGTGACTTTGCCCGCAAGCATGAAATTAAAAACTATTTTGAAGTAGGCCGTATGGGCATCGAACACGCCCTGCTGCCTGACAGCGGCCTTGCCGCTCCCGGCGAGATCATCATCGGCGCCGACTCTCATACCTGCACCTACGGCGCGCTCAACGCCCTCAGCACCGGCATGGGTCAGACCGACATCGGCGCAGCTATGGCCAGCGGCACAACCTGGTTCAAGGTACCGCAGGCTATCAAAGTAACCCTTACCGGCAAGCTGCCCCGTTTTGTTAAAGGCAAGGACATCATCCTCACCCTCATCGGTATGATCGGCGTAGACGGCGCCCGCTACCAGTCCCTGGAATTCTGCGGCGACGGTATCAGCGAGCTGACCATGGCCGACCGCTTCACCATCTGCAATATGGCTATCGAAGCAGGCGCTAAAAACGGTATCTTCCCGGTAGACGAAAAAACCGAAGCCTATCTTAAAGAACGCGTTACCGACCGCAGCTGGGAAGCTGTAACTGCCGACGCAGACGCAGTTTATGCCCGCGAAATCACTATCGAGCTTGACAAACTGGTGCCTGTGGTTGCCTATCCGCACCTGCCGGAAAATACCCATCCGGCTGCCGAAGGCCACGATATTAAAATCGACCAGGTCGTTATCGGCTCCTGCACCAACGGCCGTCTGGAAGACCTGGCACAGGCTGCTGAAATCATGCAGGGACGCAAAGTTTGCGACCATGTCCGCATGATCGTCATCCCCGCGACCCAGGAGATTTATAAAGAAGCCATGCGCCTTGGCTACATCGACACCTTTATCGATGCCGGCGCGGCCGTCTCCACTCCTACCTGCGGCCCCTGCCTGGGCGGCTACATGGGCATCCTGGCAGCAGGCGAACGCGCAGTATCTACCACTAACCGCAATTTCCGCGGCCGTATGGGCCATGTAGACAGCGAAGTTTATCTTGCCAGCCCCTATACTGCGGCAGCAAGTGCCGTTACCGGCTATATCACCAGCCCCGAGGAGGTAATGAAATGAGTAAGGTTTGGCGCTACGGCGATCATGTAGACACCGACGTAATCATCCCGGCAAGATATCTCAACATTGCCGATTTTAAAGAACTTTCCGAACACGCCATGGAGGATATCGATACCTCCTTTGCTCCTAACGTACAGCCCGGCGATTATATGGTAGCAGGCAAAAACTTCGGCTGCGGTTCCAGCCGTGAACACGCTCCCGTAGTCATCAAGGAAAAAGGCATCAAATGCCTGATTGCCGACAGCTTCGCCCGCATCTTCTACCGCAACGCCATCAATATCGGCCTGCCGGTACTGGAAATCGGCAGCGACGTGGAAAAAATTGAAGCAGGCGACCAGCTGGAAGTAGATATGAGCAAGGGCGAAATCAAAATCCTTAACAAGGGCATTACTATCCATACCAAACCCCTGCCCGAATTTATCCAGAAAATTGCCGACTGCGGCGGACTTATCAACTATATCAAAGGAGAAAACAAATAATGAAGATAACTTTACTTCCCGGCGACGGCATCGGCGTGGAAATCGTCGATGCGGCAGTAGAAGTATTAGACGCTGCTGCAAAAAAATTCAATCTGCAGATAGAATATGATAAACAGCTCATCGGCGGCTGCGCTATCGACGCTACCGGCGTTCCTCTGCCGGAAGCCACCGTCGCTTCCGCCAAAGCTGCCGACGCCGTACTGCTCGGCGCCGTAGGCGGCCCCAAATGGGATAATGTCGCTCCCGACATCCGCCCGGAAAAAGGCCTGCTGGGCATCCGCAAAGCCCTCGGCTTATACTGCAACCTGCGCCCCATGAGCGTATCACGCTTCACCGCGCACCTTTCCCCGCTGAAAACCGAAAAAGCCGAAGGCGCAGACCTTTTAATCGTACGCGAACTGACCGGCGGCATTTACTTTGGTCAGCACAATGAAGCGCATCTCAATGAACAGGGCGTGGAAGAAGCCAGCGACGTAGAGCTGTACACCCGTCCCGAAGTAGAACGCATCGCCCGCTTTGCCTTTGAAGCAGCCAAAAAACGCCGCGGCAAGGTAACCAGCGTAGATAAGGCCAACGTCCTCGGCTCCAGCCGTATGTGGCGTAAAATCGTTACCGAGATGCAGGCTAAGGAATATCCTGAAATCGAGCTGAATCATTTTTATGTAGACAACTGCGCTATGCAGCTGATCCTCAATCCCCGTCAGTTCGACGTTATCCTGACCAACAACATCTTCGGCGACATCCTCAGCGACGAAGCCAGCACCATTGCCGGCAGCATTGGCCTGCTGCCCAGCGCCAGCCTTGGCGACGGCGCAGGTATGTACGAGCCTATCCACGGCAGCGCTCCCGACATCGCCGGTCAAGGGATCGCCAACCCGCTGGCAACCATCCTCAGCGCCGCTATGATGCTGCGCTACTCTCTGGATCAGGCTGCCGCAGCAGACGCTATCGAAGCGGCTGTAGACGCTGTTATGGAACAGGGCTACCGTACTCCCGACTTGTATGCCGAAGGTCTGAAAAAAGTTTCTACCTCCGAAATGGGACACCTGGTAGCACAGGAACTGCTCAAATAAAAATCTGATCGACATAACAAAAAAACCTGCACAAAATGTGCAGGTTTTTATTTTTATCCGCTAAGCTTACAGTAAATCCTTTTCACAGTCTAAAATTGCTTTAGCCGCAGCGCAGGCCGGACAATCGCAATATACAGCGCCGGCAGCCTTGATTTCATGGGCATGGGCGGCAATATGGGCAGCAGTTTCCTTGCCGAAAACCTGCTCGCCTGCTGCCGATTCAGCAAAAGCAATCAGCCCGTCAATCGGCATAATGCAGTTTTTTAAATCGGCCAAATATTGAGCCGTGGCCTCCTTTTCCTGAGCTGTACCAACGGCAGCCAGCCATTTTTTAGCTGTCTGAGCAGTTTCCTGGTTGCAGCTGGCAGCCTCCAGCAGCTCATGGGTTTTACCTGCAACATAATCAAGTACTTTTTTATCCATCATTAAAACCTCCTTAACCAGTCTGCCGCATACTGCCGGACAAACTGTTTTAATATACCTGTTAAAGCGGATTTGTTTCCTCTGCGTAACAACAGTTATTTACTCTGCTGCCAGCGGCAGATTGTTTTCCTTACACCAGCGTGACCAGGATTTATCCAGCTTGGGATTTTCCCGCACATAGCGATAGAAATGTTTTAAAAACGCAATCCTGTCGCTTACTGCCTGCTGCCGCCAGACGGGCTTTGCCGGGTCATAGGCTGTTAAATTGATACCGCCTATTGCGTACTGACGCAGGACGATATCGTCAAAACTTACCTTATCGGCATTTTTCAGCATATCGTACATGACCATGAAAGTCGTTGTACGACCCTTGCCGGCAAAGCAGTGAAAATGCAGCCAGGCTTCCGCAGGCAAAGTCTTATAAAAACGGATAAATCTGTCTACTTCAAGATGCTGCGGCGTCAGATGATCCGTCAAAGTCAGGCGCAGATAGCGGGTGCCGCACTTAGCGGCCATCTGCTGCTCTGTCAGCACGCTTTTTACAGGCCAGGTGTAATATTGACCCGACACGATTTTTTTATCGTCGCCTAAAATACCTACGTTGATAAAAGGCAGCTCTGCTATCTCTCCCAGCATCTGCCGCTCGCTGCTGACTATCTCCCGGTGAACGCGCCCCTTGTTGCCCCAGTTGTTAGCCTTATACCAGCTCACGGCATTACCGTTGATGTAGCCATGACTTTCTCCGCGCAAGTCAATGTCGTATATTTTTCCTGGAGCTGTCGGTATCTGCTTTAAAATTTCCTGATATTCCAGCTCGGAGAACGCTCTGCTGCCGGAAATATGCAGCTTCTCCATTCCTTCCCGGGATGGCAGATACACTCCGGGCAGCGCTTGGATAAAAGCATCGTCAGCAGTTCGGAAGTTCTCCGGCAGCGCCTCTGCATTCTTTCTGTCCAGCTTTAAAACGCCATGCTCATTATCCGTCACCGCAACGGCAAAACATGTAGTCATACAACCCAGCGCCAGCAGACAGGCAACTATGACATAGATTATCTTTTTCATTTCCTGCTCCTGCTTTCTCAGCCGTGTACGACTACTTCCAGTCTGCCGCTTTCCGGGCAGAATAGCAGTCCGTGTACAACAATGTCATCCGGCAGCAGCGGATTATTTCTGATAGCTGCTACCGTCTTTGCCACGTTTTCACGAGGATGGTGAAAAGCATCCACCCATTTGGCAAATTCTCCCTCCACGGCGGCAATAGCTTCCGGCCTAATACCGCGCGCCAGCATCCGCGCTTTCAGCGAATCGGAAGTAGAATGCTGCATACCGCAGTCTTCATGCCCAACGACCATGATTTCCGTCACGCCCAGCTCATAGACAGCCACCATCAGGCTGCGGATTACTTCATCAAAAGGCCCGGTAATCATATTGCCTGCTGCCTTGATAATCTTCGCCTCGCCGCGGGAAATTCCCATAGCCGGCTCTAAAAAATCTACCAGGCGCGTATCCATACAGGTATAGATTGCCAGCTGTTTAGCCGGATATTTGCTTACGCCTTCATTGCGGTGCACATAGCTTTCCGGCAGTCCTGCCACGAATTTTGCATTTTCTTCTAAAATCTGTTCTAACAAGGCCATAACGACACTCCCTTATACTTTATCTATCCATCAGGATTATAGCAGATATTAACCGCCTGCAAAATATGTTCAACAAAATTTCTCATTCAGTATGTCATTCAAACTCTGTCCCGCAAAATTCAAAAACCTAACCGCTTGCTTCCATGAACAGCAAAATAAACTATATAAAGCAGCGAGCAGCCAATTATCCAGATATATTTATATTGCTGCTTACGGGTATACGTTTCTGCCGTCAGCTCCGGCTCCACAGTTATATATCTCTTGGTCGCCTTGATTGCCAGTACCCTGCGTGGCACGCTCTTTTTCTCTGCCAGCATTTGCTTGGCCGTATATTCGCCGGCAGTATCAAGTTTATAGCTGTAAGACGGATGTCCCAGCGCTTTATAGTGCAGCACATACACCGTCTTGGTAGGATGCAGGCGTCTTTGCCTGCCCACAGCGCCGGTATTTTCTCTTTGCGCAGGCAATAATCTATAGGGAATAAATTCATATACGCCTTTATCCTCATAATCAGAAGCCGGACGGATGTCTGCCATATTCCTGATGCCCGTACCGGCACCTATTACCGCCACCAGCAGCAATATTATACTGACGATCTTCCAGAAATTCCCCTTGCTAAACATCATCCTTGTCCTTCTTTTACCGTATATATTTTCCAAAAACTATAGTTATTTATAATTATAAATACTATAAATATCAGCAATTACCTGCATGGGTTGGCAAAAGGTACTAATTTTTTACATTTCCCTACTCCCAAGATACATAATTCACATTTCTCCCATAAAAGCAATACCTAAAAATGCCGTTAAATATGAATTCAAATTATTTTTAACTAAAGAAATGCAACAAAACCTCCCTTACTTTTTCATACCTGAAAAATAAAGGAGGTTTTACCTGTTTCCCACTTTGTAAAAACAAGAGGAAATTTCCTGAAATTATTTATTTGTTATCGTTAAAAAAGAAAGCCATGTCATCTTCTACGGTACCGATACCGGCAATGCCAAATTTCTCAACCAGCACTTTTGCTACATTAGGGCTGAGGAAAGCCGGCAGCGTTGGCCCTAAATGAATATTTTTCACGCCAAGATGCAGCAGCGCCAGTAAGACGATGACTGCTTTCTGTTCATACCAGGCAATATTATAAATAATCGGCAGGTCGTTAATATCCTGCAGTCCAAAAACTTCTTTAAGCTTTAAAGCAATGACTGCCAAAGAATAGGAATCGTTGCATTGACCGGCATCCAAAACACGCGGAATGCCATTGATATCGCCTAAAGCAAGCTTATTGTATTTATATTTTGCGCAGCCTGCTGTAAGGATTACGGTATCTTGCGGCAGAGCCTTAGCAAATTCAGTATAGTATTCACGACTTTTAGCGCGTCCGTCACAACCGGCCATGACGACAAACTTTTTGATAGCGCCGCTTTTAACAGCTTCTACAACCTTATATGCCAAAGCCAGTACCTGCGCATGGGCAAAACCGCCGATTATAGTCCCTGTTTCCAGCTCAGCAGGCGCCGCACATTTTTTAGCGTGTTCAATGATTACGGAAAAATCTTTCTGCCCGCCGATTTCTCCCGGAATATGGGTGCAGCCAGGAAAGCCCGCTGCCCCGGTGGTATACAGCCTGTCTTTATAACTGTCTTTAGGCGGCACGATACAGTTGGTCGTCATCAGGATTGGCCCATGGAAAGCTTCAAATTCTTCCTTTTGCTTCCACCAGGCATTGCCATAGTTGCCGACAAAATTAGGATATTTTTTAAAAGCCGGATAATAATGGGCCGGCAGCATTTCAGAATGAGTATAGACATCGACGTCTGTTCCCTGGGTCTGTTCCAGCAGCATTTCCAGATCTCGCAGGTCATGGCCGGATACTAAGATACCGGGATTTGTTCCTGCGCCAATATTGACCTGGGTAATTTCCGGATTTCCATAAGCGTCCGTATTAGCTTTATCCAGCATGGCCATACCGGCTACGCCGTATTTGCCCGTTTCCATAGCTAACGCCAACAAATCTTCCGCGCTGAGGCTATCATCCAAAGTCGCTGCCAATGCTTTCTGCAAAAAGGCGTCTACGGCTTCATCGTCCTTTAACAGTACGTTGGCGTGTTTGGAATAAGCCGCCAGTCCTTTCAGTCCATAAGTAATGAGCTCACGCAGAGAACGGATATCTTCATCGGCAGTAGCAAGGACGCCTACCGCAGCAGCTTTTGCCGCCCAGTCACCGGTACCGTCCCAGCGCGCAGCTTCGGGCAAACCGTCCGGGGACTGCACCTGTGCCAGCAGTGCCTGTTTCGCTGTCAGCGTAGCCTGTATTCTTGCCTTGATGCTCTCCTGGTCAAAATTCGCATTGGTAATCGTGGTAAACAGATTTAAGGTAATCAGATGATTTATCTCAGCGGTTACCAGCCTGCCTTCCTGCCGCAGCGCAGTAGTAACGGCAGCCAGCCCTTTAGTAACATATACCAGCAAGTCCTGCATAGCAGCTACTTCCGGCTTTTTACCGCAGACGCCGGAAACAGTACAGCCTTTGCACCCGGCTGTTTCCTGACACTGATAGCAAAACATTTTTTGTTCCATATATTCTTCCTCCTTAAAATTCGCTACTTGCACGAGTAATTTTTACTCTAAAATTTTTCCGTCAACCGAGATAGTGACAACCTGCCAGGGAATAAATTTACCGCTGGCCTGCAAAGCTTTTTTAGCCGCCATTTCCAACTCGCCGCAGCAGGGGACTTCCATCCTGACAATAGTGACGCTCTTAATATCGTTATTTTGAATAATCTGCGTCAGCTTATCGCTGTAATCTGTATTATCAAGCTTAGGACAGCCGATCAGCGTAATTTTGCCGCGCATAAATTCATCGTGCATCCTGGCATAAGCATAGGCGCTGCAGTCAGCGGCAATCAGCAGTTTTGCGCCGGCAAAATAGGGCGCATTAACGGGGACTAATTTAATCTGGCAGGGCCATTGTCCTAACTGTGACGCAGCCTGCACTGCAGCAGAAGCGGCTGTCTCCTGCACTGGTTGCAGGCGCTGCAGCCTGCTGCCGGGACAGCCTGCAGCAGCTGCATTAAGCTGCCGGCGTTGCTGCATATTGGCCTGCACAGCCTGTGCATCATAGGCAGCAGCCTCACGCTCTATAAAGGAAATGGCTCCTGTCGGGCAAGTCGGCAGACAGTCGCCCAATCCATCGCAATAGTCGTCGCGCAAAAGTCTGGCTTTGCCATCCACCATGCCGATAGCACCCTCATGACAAGCGGCTGCACACGCACCGCAGCCATTACATTTATTTTCATCTATCTGGATAATCTTCCTAATCACTGCAATCACCCTTTCGCTTGTGTTTCTGCCTTTACCATACTATAATTAAACCCATAAATCCGTTGTTATAACAACAAAAGGAGAAAAAAGATGCATTTAGCTGATACCCAGTTATTTCGTGGCCTGCAGGAAGAGGAAATAAAGACATTATTAGAATGTCTGAATGCTTTTAAACGTAATTACAAAAAAGGAGAAATCATTCTTTCTGACGGCAGCGTGACCGAAAATATCGGTATCGTGCTGTCCGGCATGGCTCTGATTTCCTGCAATGATATCTGGGGGAATACCAGTATTTTAGGCAACGCTGCCCCCGGCTCCGTCTTTGCCGAAGTATATGCCTGTATCCCCGGCCAGCCGCTGCTGGTAACGGTAGCGGCTGCAGAAGATACCTGTATATTATTTATCAACGCCCGACGCATTTTAACGACCTGCACTAAGGCCTGCCCCATCCATGCCCGGCTTGCGCGCAACCTGCTTACTGTCTGCGCTTATAAAAGTCTCCAGCTGTCGCAGCGTATCCTGCACACCAGTTCCAAATCAATTCGGGGCAGGCTGATGTCCTATTTTTCTGAATGCGCCAAGCGCGCAGGCAGCAATTCTTTCCAGCTGCCTTATAACCGCCAGCAATTAGCCGACTACCTCAACGTTGACCGCAGTACCATGAGCAATGAACTTTCCAAGATGCAGAAAGAAGGCTTGCTTACCTACAAGAAAAATCATATCTTACTTAAAATCTAAAAAATAAAAAAGACCTGCTGAGCAGGCCCGTCAAACGGCAGAAAAATTTTTCAGCGGCAATCTATAAGATACGCTACTTGTTTTGAAGCCAGATTAAGCAAAATATAAATTTAGATAAAATCCACAAAAAAACGGACGCTTTCGCGTCCGTTTTTATTTTGCTGCGCGCAATTACAGTACGTGGATATTTTCCACTTCTTCAACTGCATGTTTTTTGGCATAGCCGGTCAGGAACAGCGTCAGCGCGCCGTCGCCGGTAACGTTGCAGGCAGTGCCGAAGCTGTCCTGCAGCGCGAAGATGGTCAGCATCAGCGCCGTGCCAGTAGCGTCAAAGCCCAGGACGCTGATAATCAGGCCTAAAGAAGCCATAACCGTACCGCCGGGCACGCCGGGCGCGCCGATAGCGAAGATACCCAGAAGCAGGCAGAACAGCACCATGGTGCCGAAAGCAGGCAGAGTACCGTACAATACCTGGGAAACTACCATAACAAAGAAAACTTCCGTCAGTACGCTGCCGCACAGATGGATATTGGCAAACAGCGGGATACCGAAATTAACCAGGTCACGGCGCAGTACCTTGGCTTTTAAAGCGCATTCCAGCGCCACTGCCAGCGTTGCCGCCGAGGACATGGTGCCTACCGCGGTAATATACGCCGGGCCATAGTGCTTTAAGATTTCCAGAGGGTTGGCCTTGGCATAAGCGCCTGCCAGCAGATAGAGGAGCGCCAGCCAGATGTAATGACCTATCATAACGATGACTACTACCAGCAGGAATACCGGCAGCTGTTTGGTAATGGTGCCTTCATAGGACAGTCCGCAGAAGGTGCAGCCGATAAAGATCGGCAGCAGCGGGATGACAACTTTGGTAACGATGGACAACACGATCTGCTGGAATTCTTCCAGGAAAGCGGTCACCGTAACGGCCTTGGTCCAGGCAGCAGCCAGACCAATCAGTACGGAAAAGACCAACGCGCTCATAACGCTCATAATCGGGTCGATTTTCAGGTCAAAGAGCAGCTTGGGCAGCTCCTTGAGTCCTTCGACTGTCGGGGTGATGTTCAGATACGGTATAAGGGTATAGCCTGCGGCAGTAGAGAAAAAAGCCGCGCCGATAGAAGAAATATAGGCAAGGGTGATAGCTACGCGCAGCATGACGCTGGCGTTCTGACCCAGTCTGGTAATGGAAGGCGCAATAAAGCCGATGATAATCAGCGGTACGCAGAATGTAATCAGATAACCAAGGAGGCTTTTACATGTAAGTATCACCTGCATCAATGATTCATCCGCATAAAGCCCCACTCCTATACCCAGGACAACGCCCAACAGCAGACGCATAGGCAGGCTACTTAAAAAGTTACTCATTTTTCACACTCCTTTATTGGTAATATTGTTACATGTACATATAATAGCGTATACTAATATTTTCTTCAACTTTTTTTCAAAAAATTGCCAAAACCTGCTGACCGGGAAGTCAGCACCTTTTTAATGTAATTTTCTTTACAGGTACGCCGGCACAACAAGTTTTTTTACCGCCTCTTTGTCTTTATTTACAGTATATCTGTCTTTTAAATAAAAAATCCCGGACACCAAAGTATCCGGGAAAGTTTTATCTGGCAAAAACCCAGTTCATCAGCAGCATAGCGCAGAAAGCGTTGAGGAAGCTGGCGGACATAAGGAGCGGCCAGTATTTCTTAGGCACGTCGGCAACGCCCAGCAGACGACCCATATACTGCAGCTGTGCGCCCAGCAGGAAGAAGCAGGGCATCAGTACGGTAATAGCGTGTGCGTCCAGCAGGCCGTTAGCTGCCATGTTAGCGGCCAGACCTACAGCAGCGGAGCTGGACAGCCAGGCGGTCAGGATAACGGTAACAGCTTCGCCGGGCAGGCCGAAGACTACCATAGCCGGGCCGAACAAATCGCCCAAAAATTTCATAACGCCCATGATCTGCAGCACCTGGGCAACAGCGTAAGCCATCAGGATGTTCGGTACCAGGTTGTTGATGGCTACATTGAAGCCCTTACGGGCGCCGATGATGAATATATCGAAAGGATTATTGGTCTGATGTTTACTCTGGGCATTATTGCTCATTCTTGAAATCCTCCTTGTAAACGGTATTCAGGATGATACGTACATAGATGGCGCCGATAAATTTGAAGACGAACATCAAAATCAGCGGCAGCAGCAAAGGTACGGTCAGATAAGAAAATACGGCGGAACCGATCATGAAATAGTTGTTAATCAGACCTGCGCCGGAATACTGCCAGGAGCCCATGACGGTCAATTCTTTCTTGCTGATCAGCTTATTATCGTACAGTTCCTTGGTCAGCGCAGCGCCGGCATCCGTGCTCTGCAAATCGGTAATCAGCGCCAGGCCGGTCAGCCCCGGCAAACCCAGCAGCGGTTTCAAAAGCGGAGTCAGCAGTCTCTGTGCCGCCCTGATAGCGCCGTAATGATCCAGTACTTCGATACAGCCGATAGCGAACATAACGCTGGGCACCAAAGACAGCGCGAACATGAAGCCGCCTCTTGCGCCGAGACCGCCGCTGCCGACGAAGGTGTCCTTGCCGACATTCTTGATAACGCCGAAATTACCTACCAAAGTAGTAAAGTCAAAAGCTGCCAGCCATTTCATATCGGGGAATTTTACCATCAAACCCGAAAAGAACAGGACTGCGACTATTAACGCGATAAAGGCCTTGGGGCCTGCTTTCCATTGTTCAGGATTAAGTTCCTGGATGGTTTCCTGTTGTTTTGCGTCTTTTTCTTCTTTCATCTTACCCTCCAACTATCTAACTAAAAAATCCAGAGTGTTACACTGGTTGTATAGATTATATTGTTTTCAGTAAATATTGTCAACATTTTTTATTGAATATATCTTTATAATCTACTTTATTCTTGAATTATTGTATAGTATGTGATAAAATTCTCATATATTTAAACCCAAGGTCAGCCGCTGCCTGCGGCAGTCAGGCGGCCAAGCTTTAAGGAACATCTAAGGAGGTTGTCTGTTATGACAGTATTGAATGTAAAAGACATCTATCAGGATCTGCACCAGATTCCCGAAGTCGGTTTTCAGGAATTCAAGACTTCTGCTTACCTGGCAGACGCTTTGGAAAAAATAGGCTATAAAGTTACCCGCAATGTAGGCGGCACCGGCGTCATCGGCGAAATCAAGGGCAGCGAACCCGGCCCCGTGCTGATGCTGCGCGCCGATATGGACGCATTGCCTTTCGTCATTAACGGCGAGCACAAAAATATTCATGCCTGCGGCCACGATTCCCACTGCTCCATGGTACTGACGGCAGCTTCCGAACTGTACGGCAAAATCAAACGCGGCACCCTGCGCATCCTGTTCCAGCAGGGCGAAGAGGTATTGAACGGCGCTCTGTCCATCATCAAGACCGGCGCTATCGAGGATGTCGATATCATGCTGGGCCTGCATATCCGTCCTATCCAGGATATCCCCTACGGCACTCTTTCCCCTGCTGTAAAACATTCCTCCAGCACCTTTGCCAAAGTCGTAGTCAAAGGACAGAACTGCCACGGCTCCCGTCCGCACCTGGGCGTCAACGCCATCGAAGCGGCTGCTGCCATCATCACCTCCGTTGCCGCAATCAAGATCAATCCTAACATCGCCTGGTCCTGCAAGCCGACCATCATCAAAGGCGGCGGCGTAGCTACCAACATCATTCCCGATACCGCAGAAGTTACTTTCGACATCCGTTCCCAAACCAACGAGGACATGACCCTGCTGCTGGACAAGCTGCGCTGCGTAGCGGAAAACGTGGCTGCCGCTTACGGCGCTGCTGCCGAAGTAATCCTGCCGGACAGCATCATTCCCGCTGCCATGCTGGATGAAGAACTGACCGCCGAAGCTGCGGAATGCATCAAGGAAGTAGTAGGCGAAGATAAACTTGCTCCCGAGCTCAACAACCCCGGCGGCGAAGATTTCCACTACTACGCCAAAACCTATCCCAAACTTAAATCCGCTTACATCGGCGTAGGCGTAGGCGCAGAACCAGGCCTGCACGACCCCAATATGCACTTCAACACCGACGGCCTGCAAAACGGCGTCGATTTCCTGGTTAAGATGACATTGAAAAAATTAGGCTGAAAATAACGAAAAGGCTTATGCAGTGATAAGACTGCATAAGCCTTTTTTCTTTTATTCTTCGCTGTAGACGGTCAGCGCTTCCAGCGCCAGGATATAGCCGGTAAAACCAAGTCCGCAGATCTGCCCGGTGCAGCCTGCGACTGTTACAGATTTATGCCGGAATTCCTCTCTGGTATGGATGTTGCTGATATGTACCTCGATAGTGGGGATATTGACCGCTTTCAGCGCGTCTAAAATTGCCACGCTGTAATGGGTAAAAGCAGCCGGATTGATGATGATGCCGTCATACACGCCATACGCCTGCTGGATGGCAGTCACGATGTCGCCTTCGTAATTGCTCTGCAGCAGCTCTACCTGCACTCCCAGTCTGGCAGCAGCCGTCTTGATGAGCGTACACAGGCTGGCGTAGTCGTTATGTCCATAAATATTTTTCTCCCTGATGCCCAGCATATTGATGTTGGGGCCGTTCAGTACCAGTATCTTCTTCATATCAGACCTTCCCTCCTAGCATAATTTACTATCTTGGCAATGGTCTCGTCAGGCTTGCCGTTATTGCCGATAATATAGTCGGCGTACTTTTTGTACAGGTCGCGCCGCTGTTCATACAACCGGAAGATTTTCAGCTTATCGTCCGCCAGAAGCGGGCGGTGATCGTCGTGAATGCAGCGGATGATGTTTTCCGGCCGACGGTCGATATACAGCAGCACGCCTTTTTTACGCAGCAGTTCGATATTCTCCGGCCGTGTAACTACACCGCCTCCGGTAGCGATGACTGCGCCCTCCTTATCCGCCAGATAGGCAATCGTCCTGGTTTCCGCCTTCCGGAACGCGTCCTCGCCGATTTTAAAAAAGTCTTTGATTGACATTTGCTCCCGCTCTTCCAATACCTGGTCAGCGTCGTAAAATTCCCGTTTCAGCTCTTTAGCCAGCACCTGGCCAAAAGTCGATTTGCCGCAGCCCGGCATCCCGATCAGTACAAGATTCTTCTTCATAAGCAATTCTCCAGCTCGGTCATAATTTTTTCTATCAGCTCGCTGCCATAGCTTTCCTGCTGCCAGATTTCCTGCGCCGCCACTGCCTGCGCCACCAGCATAAAAAGTCCGTTGACAGCCTGTTTGCCTGCACCTTGCGCCTGCTGCAGAAACAGCGTCTTAGCCGGATTGTAGATAAGATCCACAGAAGCTTCAAATGCGGCAGAAACCTCACTGCTAACAGGACTTGCCTCCACGGCAGGATACATGCCCACCGGCGTACAGTTTACCAACAGCCTGCCGCTGAGCCGCGCCAGTTCTTCATAGCTGATTACACGCAGCTGCGGTGCTATCTGATAAAAATATTTATCAACCTGCCGGGGCGAGCGCGTTACCAGATACAGCTCTGCTGCCTGCTGCGCCTGCAAATAGCTGACCACGGCCCGGGCGGCGCCGCCGCTGCCCAGTACGACTGCGGTTTTTCCGGCAACGTCGATACCGTTATACGCCAGCATCCTGCCGAAACCGAAATAATCCGTATTGTAACCAAAGGCTCCCCGCTCTGTAAAATGGATGGTATTAACTGCGCCGATAGCGGCAGCCTCGTCTGCCACACCGTCCAAAAGCGGCATAACCGCCACCTTGTGGGGGATGGTTACATTGCAGCCGGTATACCCCTCGCTGCGCAGCTGACGCAGACGCTCCGGCAGCTCTGCCTCCGGCGTTTCCAGCAAAGTATAGCTGCCTTCTTTACCCGTATAACGGAAAAATAATTCATGTATCCTGGGCGACAGGCTGTGTCCCAGCTTGCCGCCTAATAACCCGTACTGCATACTGTTCATTCCTTTCGGCAATCCGCTTTATAATTGCCCAATATCTTCAGATAGGTACAGTTTTTACGCACCTCGTCCAGTGCGTCCTTTACTGCGTTATCCTGCAGGCTGCCGGTAACGTCGATGTAGAAGAAATACTCCCAGGACTTGCCGTCCATAGGCCGCGATTCCAGATTCATCAGATTCAGGCCGCTGTGATAAAAATAGCCCAGCAGCTTGTACAGCGAGCCTGCTTCGTGTTTGACCGCCGTTATCAGCGTGATTTTGTCCGCCGCCGCATCTTTTTCCATCTGACGGGCAATAATGACGAAGCGGGTAAAATTATTGGAATTGTAGTTGATGGCCGGCGCCAGCACCTTGAGCCCGTACAGCTCCGCTGCTTTGCGTCCGGCTACTGCGCCTAAAGTAATATCCTGTTCGACAGCCACCTTTTCCGCGCTTTTGGACGTGCTGAAATAAGGTATCTGCTGCATATCAGGATAATCGCGGAAAAACTCCTTGCTCTGGGCGAAACCCTGCGGATGAGAATAGACCTTGTTAATACTCTGCAGGCTGGCGCCGCTGCAGCCTAACAGATTCTGCTCAATCCGCACACAGCGCTCGCCTACGATGCTGCAGTCATATTTGCGCAGCAGGTCGTAGACCTCGGTAATACCGCCGGTAGAGGAGTTTTCTATGGGCAGTACGCCGTAATCCAGCTGTCCGCTGCTCACGGCGCTGACAACTTCCTCAAAATGGTTGAAATGCTGCCGCTCGTAACTGCGCCCGGCAAAATATTCTTCCAGCGCCTGATGGGTAAAAGAGCCGGGCACACCAAAGCAGCCGATCTGCAGCACTTTATTTTCTGCTGCCGCCAGCGCCGCTTCTTCCAGCTCGCAGGCCGCGTCGATAATGGAGCGCATGATGTCGCCTACCGCCGGAGCATACTGTTCATTTACCAGCATCCCCTGCACCTTGCTGATGACCTGCGCTTCGCGCGCGGCATCCTTGACCGGCAGCCCTTTGCTTTTTTTATAGGCGGCTACCTGCATGACCAGCTGCAGCCTTGCTTCTAAAGCCTGTACTAAATCCCGGTCTACTTTATCTATCTGCTGCCTGATGGCGCCTAAATCCAATTCACCCACTGTTATCTCTCCCATTTTTTAGCTTCCAGTAATAAATCCCATACTGTCCAGGCCGTTACAGCCTCGATAACCGGCACTGCCCGCTGGACGATGCAGGGATCGTGCCTGCCGGCGATTTCCAGCTCGGTATCGCACTGCTGGAGCAGGCTCACCGTCTGCTGCTTTTTAGCGATGGACGGCGTAGGCTTGATAGCCGCCCGGAAAATAATGGGCATACCGTTGCTGATACCGCCGGTAATGCCGCCGTTATGATTGCTGTAGGCTGTTACCTTGCCCTCTGTATAATGCAGCTGGTCGTTGGCCTCGGCTCCTGTCAGCTCTGCCAAGGCAAATCCGTCGCCAAATTCCACGCCTTTGACTGCCGGCACAGAAAACAGCGCGTGACTGAGCCTGCTTTCCAGCGAATCAAAATAAGGCGCGCCGATACCTGCGGGCAGATGCTGCACGATGGTTTCCACCACGCCGCCTACGCTGTTGAGGTCTGCCTTCGCCGCTAAAATACGCTGCTGCATTTTTTCACCTGCCGCATCATCCAGCACGCAGAATTCTTTAGCGCTCAGTTTCTTAAGTATTATATCATCAACCCCCAGGGGATTGAAATTTTCTTCTTTAATATCGGCAATCTGCAGGATGTGCGCGCCCACAGTAATTTCCTGCTGCGCCAGTGCCTGCCTGGCTACCGCGCCCATAAATACCAGCGGCGCCGTAAGCCGGCCGGAGAAATGCCCGCCGCCCCGGTAATCGTTGTAGCCGTGATAATGAACGTAACCGGCGTAATCGGCGTGTCCCGGACGCATCTTATCTTTCAGGATGCTGTAGTCCTTGGAATGCTGGTCGCTGTTGGCAATAATGGCGCACAGCGGCGTGCCGGTAGTATAGCCGTTAAAAAAACCGCTTTGGATTTGGAAATTGTCCGCTTCCTTACGCGGCGTAGAAAGGTTGTTTTTACCCGGAGCGCGCCGAGCCATTTCCCGGGCAATAAGCTCCGTGTCCAGAGCAAGTCCCGGAGGCAGTCCGTCGATGACAAGGCCGATGGACGCGCCGTGCGATTCGCCGAAAATACTCATCTTAATATTCATGCCGTAAATACCGCTCATGCCAGCACCTCCATTTTACCGCCTGCCCGTGCATAATCCTGCCAGAAATCAGGATATGATTTAGCTACGCTGGCCGCCCCCGTCAGGACAAAAGGCTCAGCGCAGGCAGCCGCTGCCACAGCCAGGCTCATGGCTATGCGGTGGTCGTTCCAGGCGTCTACCTGGGAACCGCCCCGCAGTCCCTGCGGGCAGCCTTCGATGATAAGTCCGTCCGGCAGCTCGGTAATCTTTGCTCCCAGCTTATTCAATTCGCCGGTTATAGCGGCCAGGCGGTCGCATTCTTTAATACGCAGCCGCGCCGCATTGATAATCTTGGTCGTACCCGTGCTTACTGCAGCCAGCACCGTCAGTACGGGGATAATATCGGGGCAGTCGGCCGCATCGATAAGGCAGCCTGCTGCCGCGCTCTGCGCAGCCGTAACCCCGTCAGTTTCTTTTGTAAGCTTTGCCCCCATCCGGCCCATTATTTCCAGCACGGCCCTGTCGCCCTGCAAAGAGCCGGCAGCAAGACCCATGCTGCTCACCTGCCTGCCTAAAGCTCCGGCCACCAGCCAGAAAGCTGCCTGCGACCAGTCGCCTTCCACATTGCTGTTTTGAGGCTGGTAATGCTGCCTGCCCGGTATCTTATACAGTCTGTGACCTTCGTTTTCTATTTTGATACCGTACTTGGCCAGGCAGCTCAAAGTAAGATTCACATAAGATGCAGATTCCAGCGGCGAAGTTATTTCCAGCACGGAATCTCCTTCCAGCAGCGGCAGAGCAAACAGCAGTCCGCTGACATACTGACTGCTCACATCTCCCGGCAGCTGATAATGACCGGGCTGCAGCGTGCCGTTAACGGTCAGCGGCAGCTGGCCGTCCGCAGTAGTATAGTCCAGCTTTTGCCGGTCAAAAATATCGTAATACGCCTGCAGCGGGCGGCTCACCAGCCGCCCGTGGCCCGTCAGCGTAAAAGGCGTACCCGTCAGCGCCGCCAGCGGGATGATAAAGCGCAAGGTGGAGCCGGACTCGCCGCAGTCAGCGCCGCTGCTCACCGGCGTCAGTTTGCCGCTGCCCGTAATGCGCAGCGCCGTGCGTCCGGCAAAACGGCTGGAAACGCTTTCTATCCGCACGCCTAACGCCTGCAGACAGCGGCAGGTAGCTTCAATATCTTTCGACATGCTGATATTGTCGATAACGCTTGTTCCCTGCGCCAGCCCGGCACAGATGATTTCTCTGTGCCCCATGCTCTTAGATGAAGGAATATGTATCTGTCCGTTAAATTTCGTCGGTGCAATCCGTACCTTATCCATAATCTACCCCAAATACTCCGGCAGCTGCTGCCAGTCTATTTTCAGCAGCCTGCCGCTGCCAATTTTTTCCAATATAACCAGGGTAATGGCGCTGCCCTGTTTCTTTTTATCTCTGCCCATGACCTGCAGCAGCTCCTGCCGCGGTGCATCTGCAGCAACAGGCAGACTGTATTTGGCCAAAAGCTGTGCCAGGCGCTCTGCCGTGCCCTGCTCCGTCAGTCCCATAGCCTCCGTGCGCAGCGTCAGCTGATACATGCCGATAGCCACGCCTTCACCGTGGGTATAACCGCTGTAACCATAATACTGCTCGACGGCGTGTCCCAGGGTATGGCCAAAATTCAGCAGCATCCGCAGGCCCGTGTCAAATTCATCCTGCTCCACGATACGTGCTTTAATGGCGCAGCAGTCGGCAATAATATCTTCTGCCGATGCTAAAAGCTGCGCATCATCTGCGCAGGCTTCCAAAGCGGCAAACAGCTTAGCGTCGCTGATGCAGCCGTATTTTATCGCCTCAGCCAGCCCGTCATGCAGAAAGCGTACCGGCAGCGTCTGTAAAAGCTGCGGGTCGATATAGACGGCTTTCGGCTGATAGAAGGCTCCCGCCAGATTCTTGCCCGCCGCCAGATCTACAGCCACCTTGCCGCCTACGCTACTGTCAATCTGCGCCAGCAGCGAAGTGGGTATCTGTACAAAGGCTATGCCGCGCATATAGCTGGCAGCTACAAAACCGCCCAGATCGCCGGTTACGCCGCCGCCCAAGGCGATGAGCACGTCGCTGCGGGTAAGTCCCAGCTGCGCCGTCTGCTCTAGGACGGAGGCCAGCGTCTGCATATTCTTGCTCTGCTCCCCGGCCGGGATGACGATCTGCGCTGCCTTAAGTCCTGCCTCTTTCAGGCTCTGCTGCATGATGCCGCCATATAACGGCCCTACGTTGCTGTCCGTAACGATGACCGCCTGCCGCGCTTTTGGCAGCAGGGCGCGCACCCTGCCGCCTACCTGCGGCAAAAGTCCGGCGTCAATCTCTATATCATAGGCCTTCGGCCCCAAATCAACATGAATCTTCCTCATCAGTACAGTTCCTTTCTGCGTGCAGCAGCACTGCACATCATTTCCCGCAGCTGCTGTCCGTCGCCGCTGCGCAAAGCGTCGCGCCACAGCTCCAGCTGACGGATATACTCGTCTATCTTATCAGCCACCGCTTCTTTATTACTTAAAAACAGCAGCGTCCATAAATCTGGATTGATATCCGCCACGCGCGTAGCGTCGCGGAAACTGCCGGCCACGAAATAAGGCGTCTTGCCGTTATAGGACTGGCTGTTAATCAGCGCTACCGCCGCCGCATGGGGCAGATTGCTGGTGTAGGCGATGATGCTGTCATGCTCCGCCGGCGTTACCCGCACCGTATGCCGGCATCCCAGGGCCGCAGCCAATCTTTCCAGCCAGCTGATTGCTGCTTCCGTATTGTGCTTATCAGGCACCACGATGTAATTGGCTCCCTGAAAAATTGCCGCATCCGACATGGCAAAGCCGCTGCTCTGCCTGCCCGCCATGGGATGGCCGGAAATAAATTCCATTCCGGGCGCTAACAGCGCCTGTACCCGTTCCGGCAGCGCGCCCTTGACGCCTGCCACATCCGTGAGCAGGACGCCTGGCTTAAAAAAGCCTACGTTTTCCCGCACAAAGCTTTCCACCGCATCGGGATACAGGGCGCAGATGATTACATCAGCTTCAATCAAAGTACTGTCGCCGCCTGTAAGCGCCGCATCCAGAAGTCCCTGCGCCTTTGCCTGACGCAGCACCGCCTCATCCCTGTCGATGCCGATGATGCGTTTTACCTTGAGCTTTCTTAACGCTTTAACATACGACCCGCCGATAAGCCCGATGCCTACCACTGCAAAGCATAATTCCTGCCAATCCTTATTCCAAAACCCCTCAGTCATTTTACACCTCGTCTACCATACTTCCATGCTGCCAATGTTTTTTATTTTACTATTGTCTCTTATTATAAATCGCGTCCTACAATCTGGGCAATGCCTTTCAGTTCGCCCATGAGACGGGCAAAGCGTTCCGGCTTCAGGCTCTGAGCGCCGTCACACAAAGCGTGTTCAGGATCGTTGTGCACTTCGATCAGCAGGCCGTCCGCGCCTACTGCTACGGCGGCTTTAGCCAGCGGCTCTACCATCCACCACATACCTGCAGCGTGGCTGGGGTCGACTACTACCGGCAGATGGCTCAGTTTCTTGACAGCCGGGATAGCGCTCAAATCAAGAGTATTGCGGGTATAGGTCTCAAAAGTGCGGATACCGCGCTCGCACAGGATAACATTTTCGTTGCCGCCGGCCAGGATGTATTCAGCGGACATAATCCATTCTTCGATAGTAGCGGACAAACCGCGTTTCAGCAGGATGGGCTTACGGGTCTTGCCCAGTTCCTTGAGCAGTTCGTAGTTCTGCATATTACGCGCGCCTACCTGGATCAGGTCGACATCCTCGACGAAGCGCTCAATCTTATCAGCAGACATAATTTCCGTAACGATGGGCAGGCCGGTTTCTTCTTTAGCCGCTTTCAGATAATCAAGGCCCAGTTCTTTCAGACCCTGGAAAGAATACGGAGAAGTACGGGGTTTGAAAGCGCCGCCGCGCAACATGCTGGCGCCGCCCAGTTTGACGGATTTGGCTACCTGGGTAACCTGCTCGGCACTTTCTACGGAACAGGGGCCGGCAATAACCTGAATCTTACGGCCGCCTATAGGCACGCCGCACACATCTATGACGCTGTCTTCAGGATGGAACATGCGGTTGGCGCGTTTGAAAGGTTCCTGCACGCGCATTACCTTATCTACGCAGTCGTTGACGCGCAGCAGGTTGATATCCAGCGTGCTGGTATCGCCGATGATACCGAAAATCGTCATGTTAAGACCGTTAATTTCGTTAATCTGGAAGCCCTGCTGTTCCAGATTGACCTTTATTTTTGTTTTGACCTCTTCCGGTGCGCCCGGTTTGAATACTATGACCATTTTTACCTCTCCTTTATAAATACATTATTTAAGTCTATCAGTAATTATTTATCTCGCACTGCATAATAAAAGCGGACCCTCGTAAGAGAGCCCGCTGGAAAACGCAAGTTAATGATGATATCTCAAATACCACCCGGAAGGCATCTATTTACGATTGAACTGCTGTATGAATTTTGGCATGCAAAAAATCCGGTGCTAAAGTAAAAGCTAAAGACCGGTGCAAAATAAAAGCCGTATTCTATTGCAGTTTTCTTCAACATAGATTCCATTTTTCTCACCTGCAAGATAAATAATTAAGCATCAAAACTTGATTAGGCAAATTTTACCGCTTTTATATTTTCCCGTCAATAAAAACATTGTATTTTTCTTTTTCTTACTTATTTACACTTTCAACTGTAAATTTTTTTACATTAACAATGCTTTAATACCGCTGTACAGCATCCCTACCGCGCCGCCGCAGACGATGAGCAGCGATAACCGTCGGAAAAGATGCTGATTGAGATGATAAAACAGCTTCTCGCCCAGCCACCAGCCCAACAGAAGCGCCGCCAGACTGTATAATAAACTGCCCGGCTCCACGGCGATATACTGCATGGTCCCTGCCAGGTAGCTGCCAATCAGCATCAGCGTCCCGTTTAGGCCGAAGCACCAGATCATATTCGCGCGCATAAGGTCCTTTTCCATATTCTCGTTCAGAAAATACAGCACCAGCGGAGGCCCGCTGACACTGGTCGCCGAGCCGAAAAAGCCGCTGAGGACGCCTGCCGTAAACCTGCCCAGCGTCTTATTGGTTATATTAAAGTCGATTTTGCGCCCCATGAGGAAAGTCGCCGCAAGCAGGATAACGCCGAGAAATATTTCCAGCTGCTCGATGCTGATGACCCTCAGCGCCACGCTGCCCGGCACAATGCCGAGCAGACTGCCGAGCGTTACCAAAAGCACCGTATCCCACTCAAAATGGTGCCGGTTGCGCACCATGGTAATCGCACGCAGCACAAAACCTGCCAAAAGCACCAGCACCACCGCTTCCTTGGCGTCCATAAAAAGCGATAAGAGCGGCGTGGCCACCAGCGCAAAGCCAAAGCCGGACACGGTAGCAAAAAAAGCGGCCAGGAATACTACGCAAGCTGTCAGCAGCACGATTATCTCCATCTTTGGCCTCCTTGAAAAAATACATGTACCGCCGATGACAGTACATGTATGTGTATACGCTATTATTTTTTACCGTTATCTTTCAGATAGGTCCAGCCGTCCTCCTGATAGATGCGGCCCTCTTTCATCAGATGTCCCAGCGCGCGTTTGAAAGCCGCCTTGCTGATTCCGAATTTCTGCTTTATGATTTCCAGCGGCGTACTGTCGCAGTAGGGCATCCTGCCGCTGCGTTTCACCAGGTAATTGTAAATCTCTTCGGCATCGGCAATGAGGGCATTTTCTTTCTGCAGGCGCAGCGAGATATTCAGCCTGCCGTCCTGACGGATATAGGTGATACGCCCGGTCACTTCCTGACCGAAATCAAGCCTGCCGCCCGGCACTTCGCTGCGGTGCAGGAAAGCCAGGAAACGCTGATTGGTAAAGATGAAGAAGCCTTCCGGCAGGATATTGTAGACAGTGCCGGTAACCTGGTCGCCCACCTTTACGCCCTCCGCCGGTTTAGAAGCGCGCACCATATCTTCCTCAACGCGCATGGTAACGGCCTGACGGCCGCTTTTATCGCGGTACAGCTTAACCCATACCAGCTGGTTGGGGCTCACGTGGCCGCGCATCTGGCTGTAGGGCAGAAAGACGCCGCGTTCTGCGCCGATATCTACGAAACCGCCGTCGCGGGTAACGCTGAGTACGCGCACATAGCCAAGCTGGCCCTCGCGCATCTTGGGCAGCTTCATGCTGGCAGTCAGGCGCTTGTTGGGGTCAAGATACAGATAGACCTTCACTTCGTCGCCAGTCTGCACCGGGGCAGTCTGCTGCAATTTATGCAGCAGTATGTCGTCGCTGGTATTGCCGGTGCCTGCGTCCAGAAACGCACCCAGCTCGCCGGTACGGGCAACCTTGAGGGTCACTACGTCGCCGGGACGGTATTTTACCTGCTTGTTCTGCTCGCTCATGCTTCGCTCTCCGTAAAAGCTTCAGAGGGAGCGTCAGCCCACAGCTGTTCGATATTGTAAAAATCGCGTTCTTCTTCCAGGAAGATATGGGCTACAATATCGCCGTAATCCAGCAGCACCCAGCGGCCGTCGGCATAACCCTCTTTATGAGCGGGATAAACGCCTAATTCTGCCATTTTATCCTCGATATTATCGGCAATAGCCTTAACCAGGATATTGTTGGAAGCGCTGCAGATAACGAAATAATCGGTTACAGGGGACAGTCCTTCCATGTTCAGCATCAGGATGTCCGCAGCTTTTTTATCGTTAGCAAAAGCAGCTATCTTCATTGCCATTTCTTTAGTAGTCATTACATCAACCTCCAGTATCAATTACAGATTTATTTCTGTTGTATCCTCATGATCAGCGCCGTCCGCCTGGCCGTCCTCTTTCATATAGGGGATGCCCAGCTCGTCCAGCGATTTATTGACAGACGCCCTGTCCGTCGCCCAATAGCTGACGCCGCTGGTATCGTCAAAATGCCCGTACAGCATACCGCTTCTGATCTTGTCGTCGCCGAAGATTTTGAAGCTGTTGGCTGCCTTGAGCATGGTCAGGGTATTCAAATCAGTTTCTACGTGTTTGTCCAGTGTTGCCAGCAGATTGCTGATCTGCGCCACGTTCTGGATGGAAAACATCTGCTCTGCCGCCGCCCGCATAAATTTCTGCTGGCGCTGCACGCGGCCGATATCACCCAGTTCGTCCTTACGGAAACGCACATACTTGCCGGCAGTCTCGCCGTCCATATGCTGGTAGCCGTGCTTGATGTCGATAACCAGGTCGGCATAGGGGTCTTCATAGTACATATCGTTATCGACGTAGATATCCACGCCGCCGATTAAGTTGACGATATCGATGAAGCCCTGCCAGTTAGCCAGCACATAATAGTGGATGGGCACCCGCAGCAGATTGGCTACCGTCTGCTTGGCCATGACCACGCCGCCGTAAGCATAGGCCGCATTGATTTTATCAGGGTCGCGGTGCCCGGGCAGGATGACCTTGGTATCGCGGGGAATGGACAGCACTGCTACCTGATTGGTCGCCGGATCGAAGCTGGCCAGCAGCACTGCGTCAGTACGCTTGGGCTCGCTTTCAGCCGCCTCGCTGTCGCCGTCATCAATGCCTAAAAGCAGGATATTGATTCTTTCATTGAGCTTTTCATCGCTGACTATTTTTTCGTCAGCACCGATGATTTTAGCCTGAGGCGGATTGATGAGGTTATCGTATACCCAGACGCTGCCCCAGAAAGCCGCCGTAAAGAAAGCCGACAGCAGTATCAGTAAAAATACCAGCCTGCCCCAGCGCAGCTTGCGCTTTTTATGGCTGGGCCGCTGCAATTTATTGTCTTCCATTAACCTTTAAACGCTCCACATCTGTCTCTATTTTTAAACTTGCCCGCCAGCTGGTTATAACCATAGATGCAGTTGGGATGAATCAGCAGGTCATATTCCAGCAGATAGCGGATAGTCTGCCCATAAGCGCACATCATGGCTTTTTCCATGTCTTCTTTGGCCAGCTGCCGCATTTTGTTGATGCCGGGAAAATCGCGGGTCGGCTCCAACAGATCGGCCAGGTAGACCGCCATCGCTAGCGGCGTCATATCCGGCGCGCCGGTGGTATGGTACAAAATACCGTCCAAGATTTCCTTGTCGGTAACGCCGTATTTATGCTGCGCATAGTAGACGCCCAGCTTGGCATGAAGCAGGATGGGCTGATTTTTTTCTGTTTCATCTACCTCGATGCCCAGCTTAGCTGCCATATCCAGGCTTTCACGTCCCGGCACCTCGCGGCCGCAGTCATGGAGCAGGGCGGAAACGCCTACTTTCTGCATATCAAGCCCATGCACCGAAGCCAGCTCCAGCGCCGTTTCATACACCGCCACCGAATGTTTGTAGCGTTTCAGCGGCAGCGACGCTTTTAAAATCCGTTTCATTTCTTCAATCTTCAGCATAGCTATGTCCCTCATCTGTAAATAAATATAACCGATGTTCCCGGATGTACTGCTCTACAGGCTCCGGCACCAGCCCCTGCAGGCTCGCGCCGCTCTTGATTTTCTGCCGGATATCCGTCGAGGACACCTCATACTCCGGCGTATCTACCAGCACGATCTTTTCCCGGGCAATAACGCCCAGACTGCTGCAGGCTCTGTCCAGTACCTGCCGGTACCCAGGCCGTTTGGCTGCTACGAAGGTCACCAGCTGCAGCAGCTCGTCAATCTTATGCCAGGTCTGCAGCTGCGGGATTGTATCCGCTCCGATCAGAAAATACAGCTCGTACTCCGGGTATATTTTCTGCAGCTCCTTGACGGTATCCAGAGTATAAGAGATACCGCTGCGCCGCAGCTCCATATCCGATACTTCAAAATAAGGATAGTCCTGCGTCGCCAGCACCGTCATATTATAACGGTCTGCCGCCGGAGCAAAATCCTGCCCCACCTTGTGGGGGGCGATAAAGGCGGGTATAAAAAGTATTTTTTCCGGCTGCAGCTGCTCATATACAGCCTGTGCCGAATATATATGTCCGTTGTGGACGGGATCAAAGGTTCCGCCTAAGATTCCCAGCTTCTTCTTCTTCACTGCAGCCTCCTTGACTGATTATCTTATCATTTAATTATATCAATCAGAAAGCTTTTCTACAACCATCTGCAGGAGAATAATTATCACTGTCAGCAAAAGAACGGCCTTGGCTCTGTCTTTGAGATCAAAAACAGTTTTAGGCCTTCTCAGATAATCCAAGAAGGCCTGTACATATTCATACCAATGTGTTTCGGGTTTACGCGGAGATTGTTTTTCTTTCATCATGCATCCTCCGCATCATTCATAGCGCAGCGCGTCAATAGGATCAAGCAGCGCCGCCTTCCGGGCAGGATAAATGCCGAAGAAGAGGCCGATACCTACGGAGAACACTACTGCGATAACTATTGCCCACCAGGAAACTACCGTCGTCCAGCCGGCGAAATAGCTGATGGCATAAGAAGCGCCAACGCCGAGCACTACGCCTAAGGAGCCGCCCACGATGCCGATAACCATGGCTTCAATCAGAAACTGCAGCAGGATATTGTCATAAGTAGCGCCCAATGCTTTCCTGATGCCTATTTCACGGGTACGCTCGGTAACGGATACCAGCATGATGTTCATAATACCGATGCCGCCTACCAGAAGGCTGATAGCTGCAATGCAACCCAGCAGCATGGTAATGCTGTTGGCTGTCTCCATCATGGTATCCATAACGGCCGCCATGTTGCCTACGGTAAAGTCGTCGTAATCGCCGTCCTTGATTTTATGCCGCTGCCGCAGCACCTGTTCTACTTCTGCCTGCACATCGTTAATTACATTCTCACTTTCTGCCTGTACGGTAATACGCTGCACGTGGGTAATGCCCATCATCCTGTTCTGCGCGGTAGTCAGCGGGATAAAGACGATATCGTCCTGGTCGGTGCCGCCGCCGGACTGACCCTTGCTCTTAAGGACGCCTATTACCTGGAAAGGCGCTTTGTTGATACGCATAATCTTGCCTACCGGATTGCCTTCCGGGAACAGGCTGTTCACAACTGTTGGCCCGATAACGCATACTCTGGCGCGGCTGTTGAGGTCGCGCTCAGTGAAAGCACGTCCGTCTTCGATGTCATAATTCTGCATAATGAAATTGCTGGGCGTAGTGCCTTCCACACGGGAAGTCCAGTTCTGATTGCCCATAACCAGCTGATAGCTGCTGCTGACGCTGGCAGACACATTGGCAATACCGTCCACCTGGTTTTCGATGGCCTGCGCGTCCTCATAGGTCAGCCGCGCGCCTTCACCGGCTGCCAGCCTGGCGCCGGAAGCGGTACGGCCGCCGGAAGTGATAATCAGCAGGTTGCTGCCCAGTTTGGAAATATTCTCACGGATATTTTCCTTCACGCCGAAGCCCAGCCCTACCATGGCGATAACTGCGCCGACGCCGATGATGATGCCCAGCAGGGTCAGGAAGGTACGCAGCTTATTGGAAACCATACCGTCGATAGCCATTTTAATGGATTCGTTCAGCATACTCCCTACCTCCATTCATCACTTACTATCTTGCCGTCGCGCATCACCAGGATACGTTTGGTCTGTTCGGCGATATCCGGCTCATGGGTAACCATGACCACGGTCTTGCCGCTGGCGTTCATCGCCTTGAAAATATCCATAATCTCATAACTTGATTTGGTATCAAGATTGCCCGTAGGCTCATCGGCCATAATAATGGCCGGATTATTGACCAGCGCCCTGGCAATCGCCACACGCTGCCGCTGGCCGCCGCTCATCTCCGTAGGCTTGTGTTCGATACGCTCGCCCAGGCCTACGGCTTCCAGCGCCTTTTTGGCCCGTTCCATGCGCTCTTCCTCGTCCACGCCGGCATAAATCAGCGGCAGGGCCACGTTGGCCTGCGCCGTCAGCTTAGGCAGCAGGTTGAAGTTCTGAAAGACGAAGCCGATCTTGGCGTTGCGGGTATGGGCCAGCTCGTCGTCATCATAGCCGGCAATTTCCTTGCCGTCCAGGTAATACTCACCCGAAGTAGGCCGGTCCAGACAGCCCAATATATTCATCATGGTCGACTTGCCGCTGCCGGAAGGCCCCATGATGGAAGTAAACTCCCCGCGGCCTATCTGCACGAAGACATGATCCAGTGCGTGTACGACGCTGTCGCCCATAATATAGGTCTTCATAATATCTCTTAATTCGATTACCGCCGTCATATGCTCACTTCCTTTAGCGGATGCCCGGCATTCTTGCATCGGTGCCGGTCTGTTTGGCCACAGCCTTTTTAGCCAGTACCACGTCGCCCGCTTTAAGCTCGGAGCTCGTTACCGCGATTTCATTATCATTGCTCAGGCCAATCTGGACATCCACATCGCGACTCGTCTTGGTCTTAGCGTCATAGATGCTTACATAGGCGCGCTTACCGTCACGGTTCAGGCAGTTCAGCGGTATCATCAGCACGTTTTCCGCACTGTCGATAATGATGTCCGTGCGTGCCGTCATGGTCGGCAGCAGTTTGCCTTTAGCATCGTCAACATCCACATATACTTTATAGTAAATAACGTTGTTTTCTGTCTCTGCTGCCCTGGAAATCAGCCGTACCTTACCGGTAAAGGTTTCTTCTGGGAAAGCGTCCACCGTGAATTTCACGCTTTGGCCCACTCTTACCAGGCCGATATCGGACTCGTCCACCATGGTCTCAATCTGCATATCATCCAAAGTAGCCACGGACATGATTACCTGCGGCTCGCTGATACCTGAGCTGATGGTCTGGCCGACGGGAGTAGGCTCGCCGATGATATAGCCGTCGATAGGCGTAGTGATGACAGTATCCTGCACATCGGAAACAGCCTTTTCATAATTAGACTTGGCTACCAGGTACTCGGCATACATATTGTCATAATCAGCCTGGGATACGGCGCCGCGGCTCACCAGGTCGCTGTAGCGCAGATAATTGGCCTCTGCATAATCCAGCTTGGCCTTCATCTGGTTCATGGTAGCTTTCAGCGCTACGTCATCCAGTTTGACCAGGATGTCGCCGGCGTTGACATGCTGATTTTCCACTACCAGTACTTCGACGATCCTGCCGGTAATCTTGGAGCTGATGTCTACGTTATCCACAGCGCTGAGACTGCCGGTCGCCGATACGGTCTCCACCAGTGTTCCCTGCTCTACCACCGCCGTCTTGATGGTTTCTTCGGTCTGGGTAGTGCTCAGATAATACTGATAGCCGCCATAACTGCTCAATGCGATAAATGCACATAAGATAAGAGCGTATTTGTTCTTCTTCACAAACTTCATCATATCGATCCCTCATTTACAAATGTAATACTACTACTTTTATTATAATCACTGTACCTTTTCTGGTCAAAATTATCTTATCAGATATTTATGTTTTTTTTATGTCCGCAGATAACAAAAAAGCATCGGAAAAATCTTTCCGATGCTTTTTCTGCACTTTTTATTTATTTACCAGGGAAGAAAGGCCATACCATGGGGATAACTACGAGGGATACCACGAAGCACACAATTACGAGGCCGGTACCTGCTTTTACGTAGTCCATGAATTTGTAGCCGCCGGGGCCGAGTACCAGGGTATTCGGAGGAGTACCTACAGGAGATGCGAATGCGCAGGAAGCTGCAACAGCAATCGCCATCAGTACTGCTTTCGGGTCAGCGCCCAAACTTTGGGAAATTGCAATACCGATCGGGCACAGCAGCGCTGCGGAAGCGGTATTGGACATGAACTGGGTCAGCGCGCAGGACAGGATGAACAGTACTGCGGTAACAACCAGCGGGGACGGAGAACCGCCCATCATGCCTACGGTCCATTCAGCGATCAGCGCGCCTGCGCCGGTCTTATCCATAGCGGTGGATACGGGCATCATGCCTGCAAACAGGAAGATGGTTACCCAGTCGATGGAAGCATAAGCCTGTTTTTCTGTCAGACAGCCGGTCAGCACGCAAACCAGCGCGCCGATGATAGCCGCCATTTCCAGGGATACGCCGGGGATACCGATAGCCATGGTCAGGACAACCAGCAGCAGGATCACGCCGGAAACAACCTGTTTAGTAGCGGAATACTCGTTTGCTACAACTTCCTGTTCGATTTCCTGATCAGCGTCCAGCTGTTTGTTAGGCAGCAGATATTTGCCGACAAACATCATGTACAGCATACCTGCGATGGATACGGGGATACCGATCCAGGCAAATTCAAAAAAAGTAAAGGTTTCAGTCAAGCCGGCTGCTTTCATGGCGCCGGTGGCAATAATATTAGGCGGAGTACCAACCATGGTGATGATGCCGCCCCAGCCGCAGGCAAATGCCAAAGGCATGAGCTGACGGGAAGCCGGGATTTTAGCTGCCGCACAGATACCCAGCGCTACCGGGAGCAGGCAGGCTGCGGTGCCGGTGTTGGAAAGTACTGCGGAAAGCAGGGTGCCGACGAGCATCAGGCCGAACATCAGGCTGTTTTCGCCGGTGCCGCACATTTTGACAACGACGCCGCCGATTTTCTGAGCCAGGCCGGTGTAGAACATGGAAGCACCTACGACGAACATACCTGCAAACAAAACAACAGTAGAATTAGACAGGCCGGAGAACACCTGCTTGGCGGGAATAAAACCTAACAGGCCGCTGGCGATAGCGCCTGCCATAGCGGTAACTGCGAGGGGGATAAGTTCAGTAACAAAGAAGACCGCAATTACTGCCAACATAATGAGACATTTTACTGCTTGGGACATTATAATCCTCCTTAAATATTATTTGCCATTTCTGTGGCGCGCTGAAAATAATAAGTAAGCAAAGCAGAAAATCATTTTTATGTACCGATAGGTTTTTTTATGAATTTCTTCGTGTATTTTAGATAAATAAAGGCGATTTTTTCGCTTACTTTATTTTCTTAATTCACTTACTTTATTTACTTAATTTCTGCTGTTGTTAAGTTTAACACAGTTTCACAATTATTTCAATATTTTTTCTGGAAAATTTCTTCTTGCTTTACACTTTTATTTTTGTATTTTTATGCAATAATATCTGAGTATTTTTTCCTCTTCCCTACCTATATAAATAGACCCGTTTCTTTCAGCACCCATAATGCCAAAGACAAAAAAAATAGGCGTAACCTAAGTTACGCCTATTTAAAGCTTTTTATCTTACAGCCGTCAAATTATTTGCCGGGGAAGAAAGGCCATACAATCGGGATGATTACCAGAGATACTACGAAGCATACGATAATCAGGCCGGTACCAGCTTTTACATAATCCATGAATTTGTAATTGCCAGGGCCAAGAACCAGGGTGTTCGGAGGAGTACCTACAGGAGATGCGAATGCGCAGGAAGCTGCAACAGCGATTGCCATAAGTACTGCTTTCGGGTCAGCACCGAGGTTTTTAGAAATTGCGATACCGATCGGGCACAGCAGAGCTGCGGATGCGGTATTGGACATGAACTGGGTCAGACCGCAGGACAGGATGAACAGTACTGCAGTAACAACGATTGGAGACGGAGAGCCGCCCATCAGGCTAACAGTCCAGTCAGCGATAAGTTTACCAGCACCGGATTTATCCATTGCGGAAGATACAGGCATCATACCAGCGAACAGGAAGATGGTTACCCAGTCGATGGAAGCATATGCTTGTTTTTCAGTCAAGCAGCCGGTCAGTACGCAAACCAGTGCACCGATAACTGCTGCCATTTCCAGAGTTACGCCAGGAATACCGATAGCCATTACGAATACAACTGCCAGCAAGATAACGCCAGAAACGATCATTTTGCTGTTAGAAGTTTCATTAGCTTCGATTTCTTGTTCGATTTCCTGGTCAGCATCTAATTCAGCTTTCGGAAGCAGATATTTACCAACAAACATCATGTACAGCATACCTGCTACGGAAAGAGGAATACCGATCCAAGCAAATTCGAAGAAAGTGAAAGTATCAGTCAGACCTGCTGCTTTCATAGCGCCAGTTGCGATGATGTTAGGCGGGGTACCAACCATGGTGATGATACCGCCCCAACCGCAAGCAAATGCCAAAGGCATCAACTGACGGGAAGCAGGGATCTTAGCTGCTGCGCATACGCCCAGTGCAACCGGGAGCAGGCAAGCTGCAGTACCAGTGTTGGAAAGTACGGAAGAAAGCAGGGTACCTACCATCATCAGACCGAACATCAGGCTGTTTTCACCGGTGCCGCACATTTTAACTACTTTGTTGCCGATAGCTTGTGCAAGGCCAGTGTAGAACATTGCACCACCTACGACGAACATACCTGCGAACAATACTACGGTAGAGTCAGACAAACCGGAGAATACTTGTTTAGCAGGAATCAGACCAAGCAGGCCACATGCGATAGCGCCTGCCATTGCAGTAATTGCCAGAGGGATAAGTTCAGTTACAAAGAATAAAGCAACTACTGCCAACAGAATGAGACATTTTACTGCTGGGGACATTTTTTGTTCCTCCTTTATAATATTTATTTATATACAATGCCGAAGCACTATATATCGGAACAATATAATATGAAGATATTAAAGAACTGCCGGATTTTTTCTCTGTATTTTCTTTCAATCCGATATACATATTATAACATCCTTTGCTAAAAATAAAAAGTGATAATTTTGTATTTTTTACACTTTATATGCATACATGGTCTTTTTGATTAGTACGCATATGCTGTTTTTAAAGTATTCATCCTTCAAAATACTGTATTTTACGTCCTAATTTATTTTCTGATGCACACAGATAATCTTTTACCACCGGCAAACTCCCGATGCTTCCTGCTTTCTTAGGGTTTCGTTACAATTTTTATTTTCAAAATTACCTATTTTAAGTACAAAATGCCTTATCTGCCTGCCAGCGGCGCTCTACCTGCCTATTTTCTTTATATCTGTTCGCAGGAATCTTTCAGGCAAATAAAAAACAGGGTACGAAATCTCGTACCCTGTCAGGGGAGTAGCAAGCAATTATTTGGTTGCCGGTCCAATCATAGCCAGCATGGTGCCTGCAGCTACTGCAGTACCGATAACGCCTGCAACGTTCGGGCCCATAGCGTGCATGAGCA
>CANREP010000005.1 GCA_947629685.1 uncultured Phascolarctobacterium sp. | reverse complement strand
CTCGTCCTGCTTCGATTTCTGCAAGCATGGCTTGAAAGCCGGGACGGTCATAGTTCGTACCGCTGTATCCGTCATCAACAAAGAAGGTTGGATTAGGATAGCGATGCTCCTTCGCGTATTGGAGCAGGATCATTTTTTGATTTTGTATGCTGTTTGATTCGTTGTCCTCCTTGCCGCCTTTCATATCCTCAACGGATAAACGGCAGTAGAGGGCTGTGATTTTTTCAGTTGCCCGTAACATTTCGATATCCTCCTTTATCGGGGCAACTGTCAGTACAGGATTGGTTGCCTTTATTGTACCAAGATTTTGAGCGTTTGTCATTGAGAATCCTCCGTGTGCTCCAGATTATTTTCAAAGATTCTTGTAAGCTTCCTGTCGAGCGTCTCTGTCCCTACATAGCTGCCTGTGACGGTGTAGACGGCGCCGTTGATTTCTTTCTGTAAGGTCAAAGACGGGAGCCAGAAGGCAGACAGATTTCCGGCGTGGATATGTCCGTCCTCATCAAAGGAAAATGATCGACGTCTCTGCTCATATGGCAGGGGCGTGACCTTTTTGTATGGGCCAAGATCGGAAAAAATGTATTCCTCTGCTTCTGCTTCATCGTAATCATCTTCAAGTTCAACGAATTCTTCCTCGTCCAAAAGAGACATGAATTTCTGTTCGTCGTTCATAATAGTATCCTTTCTTGTTATCTGTCATAGGTCTGCTCATGGCGTTGGCTCGGTGCGCCGTAAAGCGTCTGCTCGATATTGTCCCGAATGGTTTTCAGCTCTTTCTCCTGTGTTGATTTATGCTTTATGACTTCCAAAAAGATGCTGCCCTTGCGATTATCAACAAACTAGAAAAGTATAACGGTTGCATTTTAGCTGACAGTGTTGGTCTTGGCAAAGCAGCAGCATTAAAGTAAACAGCGCTTCCGGTACTGATGCAGACGATGCATCCGGCAGCATTACTTTAAGCAACAGCAAAGTAAATTATGAATACGGCCCATATGATGAGTTTGGTAAGCCGAGCACTACAAATGTTGTAAACGAATACAGTACTACTGCTACCGTAGGTAAAGGTGACTTTACTGTATCCGGTACCAGATATGATGACGATGGTAAAGCTTCTGGAGCTGGCAGCATGTATGTAAACAGCGAATCTTATGGCACCAGATTAAGCCAGACTAATGCTGGCAGCTGAAAAAGAAAAAGCAGCCAAAGCAAAACTCGCTAAAGCTGAAGCAATGAAAAAAGCTGCAGCAGAAGCAAAAGTTGCTGCTCAACAGGAAAGACATGCCAAAATGGCAGCTGAAAAAGCAGAAAAATAATTAAATAGTAATAAGTTTTCGGGTATCAATTAAAACTGAAACGAGTAAACTAAGGCAGGGTGGTCTTGCCTTAGTTTGCTTTTTATCGAAAGGAGAAAAACATATGAAAAAATTAGTAATGATTTTAACAGCCGTATTTACCATAGCTTTTGCCGGTATCTGCATGGCAGCCGACGGCACAGATTTAAACAAGCAGCAGGCTGCGGCAGAAACTTTTATTAAAGCGTTCAGTCAGACAGTACCTTCCTATAACGAATTTACCAAAGGCTTTGATGTGCAGCTTAAAGATAAATTCAACGAAAATACTTATACAGCATTGCAGGAACAAGTCAAAGATAAATTCGGCAGGATGAAAGAAGCAAAATTCTATTCTTTCCAAAGATTTGACCAAATGGACAACGTAACCTATATTGCTGCCTTCAGCAAAGAAAAAATAGTTAGCATCAACTTTGCATTTAATAAAGACAACAAGATGATAGATTTTGCGATTAGCCCTGTAGAACAGGATAAATAATAAAATTATGAAGCTGATACGTTTATTTACAATAGCAGCAGCTTTACTGTTTTGCCTGTCCTTAGCCTTACCGGCAGCAGCACAGAAACTGCAGAAAGCAGGAAATACTGACTGCGGCATTCTTTATGTCGACACAGATACAGTCAGGACGGTAAAAAAAGACGGACAATACTATCTTGCCGTAGCAGCAGAAGAAAAATACACTGATGCAGAATTTCTTGCTTCTTTAAGGCAGGGAGAAGATATGCAGCAGGCAACAGCGGCAGTGTATCTCTATCTATTTGATAACAGAGGCGCAAACTACTGTATAGCTGCAGCATATATTGTAGATGCAGAAGGCAAGGTATGCGCCGATGTAGGCGGTAATATGACGCTTTTGCCGGTAGGCAAGGATAAAACAATGAGTAATGCCTACAGCATAGCGCTGAAAGCCCTGGAAAACAGAAATCGGTGGCAGAACAAAAAGAACTTTGTAAGATAGGGGGCTGTGATGATGTCAGAAGAGATCAAAGAAATAGATTATAAAAAAATAGGTGAGAACATAAGATTCACCAGGATGTCAAAAGGTGTATCGCAGATAAAGCTGGCAAGATCACTGGATATATCACAGACCCATATGAGCAATATAGAAAATGGAAATACGGGGCTAAGTCTGGCGACGGCTATAAAAATCAGCAAATATCTTGGCTGTAGTATAGACGAGCTGGTGTATGGCAGAAAAGCAGAAAAGGAAAAAAGGGCGGAACAGGATATAATGACAGGAATTTCAGCAGAAGATCTGTTAGATGCTCTGAGGTTGATTGCTTTAAAGAATAAACTTAAAGCTGGAGAACGTATATAAATAAAAATGTCGGTGTAGATTATGCTACACCGACATTTTTAGCTTTTATTACAGGTTGCTGAACATGGGGAAGAAAGTCATAAAGATATAACCTACAATGGTTATTACCAGTACGCTACTGACAGAAAGTACCAGCCCGTAGCGGAACAGATAGGTCGGATCAAGGCCGTAGCTGACTGGTATAGCCCGGATGGAAACCGGCAGGATGTAAGCCGTGTTGAAAGCAACGATGGAAATCATAATATAAGGTACAGGATTTAAAGCAAGTGCCTGCGCGATATTCTGGACTACGGGCACAGCTATGGCTGCCGCTGCTGTATTGCTGGAAATCTCAGTCAGCAGGCAGGAGAAGATATTAAAGACAAAAATTGTTTCCAGTCCGCCGCTTAACGGCAGGATAGTAATGAGTTCGGCCATCTTGGCGGCAGCGCCGGTATCGGTAACCATTTTACCTAAGGCCAGACCGCCGGCAAACAGGAAATACATACCCCACATAACGCCGTGTTCAGCCTGCTCCCAGCTTAACAGTGATTTGCCGTTTTCATCTTCAAACAGGAAAGTGAGGAAGCCGCAAATCAGGAAAATGTAAGCTGGTTTTAAAGCAGGCAGACTATCGGCAAACAGCGGCCTGCTGAAAGAAAGCAGCATGGCTGCCAGAAAGAGGAAAAGACTGATTTTTTCTCCTTCTTTCATCTTGCCGAGTTCGGCATAGAGTTTGCTGAAATACTGTTTTGTTTCTCCCAGCTGCTGACTGGGTACGGGAATCCTTTCCAGGAAAAAGAGGTTCAGCAGCATAATGAGGAACAGAAAGGGCAGAAAACGGCTGAGCCAGTCGATATACATAAATTCTTTCCCGGTAAGTTGTTCCAGATAGTTGATAGCGACAAGGTTGGCTGCTCCGCCTAAGGGGGAGCCAAAACCGCCGATGCCGGCGCCCCAGACGATGGCCAGCAGTATGGGCAGGGCAACGCGGCTGGAGCGGATATTGCCTTCGCCTAAAAATTGCAGCATGGAAACTGCTACCGGCACCATAATGGTGCAGACTACTACATTAGGTAAGAAAACAGACATAATCGTGGAGAGAATGAGCCAGACTCTGATCTGCTGTTTGAGGGAAGGCCCGATGCAGCAGAGAATCTTAATCGCCATTCTTTTGTCAAGTCCTGTGGTACTCCAGGTCAGGCAGACCAGGTCGGCGCCGAAAAGCAGGACGATGATTTCAGAAAAATACTGGCTGATGATGCCTTCCATAGGCAGCAGGTTAAAAAGACCGTTGACTGCTATGGGCAGCAGCGAGGTTACGGATATATTTACCGGGCGCAAGATCCACCAGGTGACCATCCACAGCATAGTGCCAAGGGCAGCTGCGCCCTGAAAAGTGAAAAAACTCTGCAGAAAAAGCAGTGTCAGTAAGAAGATGGACGGGCCGGCGGCGACAGCCAGAAAATGATATCTGCGCTTGCGCTTTTTGCCATACATAAAAATCGCTCCTTCTTGTTTAAAGATTATTTTTATTGTAGAATTAAGTTATAAAAAAGTAAAATATTATTTTTCTTTAATAAAAATAAAAAAATCTTATTTTAAAAGGTGCGTTATGGATTTTGATTTTTACCGTAATTTTATTACTATTGCCGAAACAGGGAATCTGACGACAGCAGCTAAAAAACTGTCGCTGGCGCAGCCTGCTTTAAGCGCGCAGGTTAAGACTATGGAGCAGTATTATAATATTAAACTGCTGAAAACCGGCAGAGGGATGCGCCAGGCAGAATTGACAGAAGCAGGCGAAGCCTTCCTCAGAAAGGCTAAAAAAATCTGTATGCTGGAAGAAAACCTGTTTACCGAGATGAACAATTATCAAGAAGGCAGTGCCGGCAGCCTGGCATTCAGTATTTCGCCGGGTGTGACAGATTTTTTTATGCATCGGTATCTGCTGCCTTTTTCGCTGCAATATCCAGAAGTTGTTTACGAGGTGCACGAAGTCGACGTGCAGACGCAGATGAGACATATTGCCGAAGGATTGGGCGATTTTGCCTTTGCCAATGCTCCGCTGCCTAAAAAAGCTCTTTTTAAGACCTGCAGCAGCGAGAAAGAATATTTTTATGTGGTTTACGCCGAAGATAATAAGATAGAGTTTGCGCCGCCGCAGGAATTGAAGCTGCCGGAGCTGGAGGGAGTGCCGCTTTGCTGCAACTTCGGCTGTTACCGCCTGCTGGCAAATGCCTGTGCCGGCGCAGGGTTTACGACAGTTATGAAATTTACCAGCACTACGGCCAGGGCGGCTTTGACTTTTGCAGCTCAGGGCAGCGCAGCGGCTGTTGTATCGGGCAGCTGCCTGCAGAGTCTGCCGCCAAAGCTGCAGTACAGCCGTCTGGATGAAGCGGCGCTTTTTTTTGAGCAGACGCTGTTTTGGGAGAAAGGCGCTGCTTTATCCGCGTGCGCAGAAAAGTTTTTGGAATTTTATCTTCAAATAAATAAACAATAAAAAGAGAAAAACACTCACAGGGGATGTAGTGAGTGTTTTCTCTTAGGAAAGCTGTTTATGATGAATTTGATGGGAAGGGTTCAGCAAGTTGTTCACTTGCTATGATTAAAGTATACAATAGAGCTATGACAGAAGAAGGGCAAAGTATTGAATTAATTGTGAAATCAAAAATATTGTTATTAAAACAAACTTTTTTCTGATATTACAAATATCATTGCCGGCTAATTAAGGATAATTTTCAGAAACCGTTAAAGCGTCTTAGGCAGATGCGTTTATCTGGCTATGCCGTGATGACGGGCAGTTTATTTTTGAGTCAGGCAGGTATTTACTGCGGCGGCAGGGAATACTACATAGGTCATAAAATGATTCGGAAATATGAAGGGGGTGCAGATATGCTTTTAGGAATAGACGTGGGAGGAACATTTACCGATGCCGTTATCATCAGCAAGCAGGAGATTACTGCGCAGGCCAAGGTGCCTACCAACCACGATGATGTGCTGGTAAGCGTGCTGCAGGCGCTCGACAGGGTACTGACTGATATAGATGTCAGCAGACTGAGCCGCGTAGTGATTTCCAGTACCATTGTTACTAACGCCCTGACGGAAGACCGGGTGGAGCCGGTCTTTTTAGCCGTGATGACGGGTCCGGGGATGAACGTCAAAGGCAGGTTTCCCGTGGAGCCATATTATGTCAGCGGCTATGTGGACCACCGGGGAAAGATTACCGCCCAGATAGATTGGAGCAGACATAGAGACCTGCTGCAGCGCAAAGGCAGCGGCAGCTGCGCTGTCAGCGGTAAATTTGCCGTGCGCGAGCCGCAAAACGAGTACCAGCTGAAACAGGAGCTGAAAAAATGCGGTTATCAGAAAATCTTCCTGGGCAGCGAACTGAGCGGCGAGCTTAACTTTATCCGGCGTACTAATTCGGCTTATTTTGCAGCGGCAGTATACAAAGTATTTGACAAGTTCTGTCAGAAGGTAAAGCTGGCGCTGGCTCAAAGACATATTGCGGTGCCTGTGCATATCCTGAAAGCGGACGGAGGGACGCTGCCGCTGGAGGCGGCGCTGAATCAGCCGGTGGAAGCTGTGTTTACCGGGCCGGCGGCTTCCGTGCTCGGTATCGAGGCGTTGGCTGCGCCGGAGCTGAATAGTATATCTCTGGATGTAGGCGGTACTACTACGGATATTGCTTTTTGGGAACAGGGGCTTCCGCTGATGGCGAAAAAAGGCGCTTTGTTAAAAAGCTATCCTACCGCAGTGCGCTCATTTCATATGCGCAGCATCGGTATCGGCGGCGACAGCAGGATTACTGTTACTGGCGACGGTTATCAGGTAGGACCTGTACGTGAGGGGCCGGCAGCGGCGGTAGGCGGTAAGACGGCTACTTTGTCCGATGCGCTTATTGTGGCTGGCTACGTTAATTTTGGCGATGAAAAAAAAGCCCTGCAGGCTGTAGCAGCTTTTGGCGGTGAGCCCAAGCAGGAAGCGGAAAAAATCGTACAGGCTGCCGTAAAGGTGATTACTGCAACTATCAGCGAGATGCTGGCTGAATGGGCCAAACAGCCAGTCTATACCGTGGACGACGTTATCCGCGGTACGGAGTTTGTACCGCAGCAGCTTATCGGTGTGGGCGGCGGAGCCCAGGGACTGGTCGCTGCTGTAGGCAAGGCTATGGGACTGCCGGTAGAGATACCGGCCGGCGCTATGGTTGCGAATGCTATCGGCGCAGCGCTGGCGCGTCCAACCTTATCAGCCGGATTACGTGCGGATACGACGGACGGATTTTACATTATCCCAGAAAGCGGCAAACGTCAGCCGCTGCCGCGTGGTTTTAATATGAAGAAAGCCGAAACGCTTCTTACCCAGTGGTTGCAGCAGCAGGCAGAAAAATGGCAGCTACCGGCGCAGGAGACAGAACTGATCAGCAGCGAGCATTTCCGCACCATCCATGGTTATTATGATACAGGCGACATCTATAGTCTGCGTATGCAGTTGAAACCAGGCATCCTGCATAAGGTACATGGCAGGGAGGTGGAATTATGAAAGACACGCTTGGATTGATATTTTTCCCCGCTTTTGACTGGATGATCAGCCCTACCCATCCCGAAAGGCAGGAACGGTTGCTGTATACCCGCGACCAGCTGGAAGAGGAAGGATTGTTCGACTGTGAGGAAATCAAGGAATACCGGCCGCGGCTGGCGCAGATCAATGATCTGCAGCGGGCGCATATCGGCGTGCCTGCCATTTCCCGGCTGATAACACCGGCGCATCTGGCTTCTGCCGGAGGCTGCCTGACTGCGGCTGACGCCGTAATGCGCGGCGAAGTAAAACGTGCCTTTGCCTTGGTACGTCCGCCCGGACATCATGCCATGCGCGTCGTGCATGGTATCCGCGGTTTCTGCACCATAAATATTGAGGCGATCATGGTGGAGTATCTGCGCAGTAAATACCAGGTACGCAGGATTGCCGTAGTCGATACGGATGTACACCATGGCGACGGGTCGCAGGATGTTTTCTATCATGACCCAGATACCTTATATATTTCTTTCCATCAGGACGGGCGCACGCTCTATCCGGGGACAGGTTTCCCAGAAGAAGCAGGCAGCCCCGGCGCCTGGGGCACTAATATCAATCTGCCGCTGCTGCCGGGAACGGGAGATGAAGGACTGCACAGGCTGTATGACGGGCTTATCAGCCATATACTGGAAGATTTTCAGCCGGAGCTGATTATCAATTCAGCCGGGCAGGACAATCATTTTTCCGATCCGTTAGCTTCTATGGCGGTAACGGCGCAAGGCTATGCGCGCCTGGCAGATAAGCTGCAGGCCGATATAGCGGTGCTGGAAGGCGGCTATTCCATTGAAAGCGCGCTGCCTTATGTGAATACGGGCATTATCCTGGCCATGGCCGGCATGGATTACAGCAAGGTAGTTGAGCCTGATCTGAGTATGCTGCGCGTGCAGGATAAACGCTGCAATCAGCGGGTGGATCAGCTGATCGAGCAGGTTGGCGAGCTGTATTTCAACCGGCAGAAAACGCGGCAGCAGCTGTTGGAAAAATGCGGCGGCGTCTGGCAGCGGCGTAAGGGAATATATTATGATGAAGAAGGAATCCGCGAGCAGCAGCTGGAAACTGTGCGCTATTGCAGCTGCGGCGGTTATTTTACTATCCAGACGGCCGCCGAGGGCACACGTTTTGGCGACCAAAGCGCGTTCATTGCCTGCATACCGAGATATGCCTGCGCCAAATGCAGGCAGCAGGCGCATGATGAGGCCCTGCGGGAGAAAAAAAGCGGCCGTTGGCAGTATGTATTTGTCCAGAATATCGTAGATGGATTTATCGAAACTATTTAAGCGAGGTCAGAAAAGTTGATTAAAGAATTAGTAATTGCTACCCATAATGAGGGTAAGCTGCAGGAGTTTAAAGAATTGATGAAGGAGCTGCCGGTACAAATAAAGTGTCTGGCAGATTTTGAGACTATCGAAGAGCCTGAGGAAACAGGCAAGACTTTCGCGGCCAATGCTAAGCTGAAAGCCGCTTATTATGCCAGAAAAACAGGCATGGTATGTATTGCCGATGATTCCGGCCTGGAGGTGCAGGCGCTGGACGGTGCGCCCGGTGTGCGCAGCGCCCGTTATGCCGGAGAAAAAGCTACGGATGAGGAAAACAATCAGCTTTTGCTGCATAATATGAAATTCCAGGTAAAACGTACCTGCCGTTTCCGCTGTGCGCTGGCTGTAGTGCAGCCGGACGGCAGGGTACTGTATGAAACGGACGGCAGCTGTGACGGTATGCTGCTGCACGAGCCGCTTGGGACAGGAGGTTTCGGCTACGACCCGCTTTTCTGGTCTACGGAGCTGCATAAAGGTATGGCAGAAGCTACGATGCAGGAAAAAAATAAAATCAGCCACAGAGGCAAGGCTATTAAAAAGCTGGTAGCCGTATGGGGTAAAAAGAAATGAAGATCGGTATAACCGGCGATACTCACGGACGGCAGCAGGTAATCAGAAAGATTCTCCAGGAAACGCCGCCGGTGGAGATGTGGCTGCATACCGGCGATTACAGTCAGGATGCCTATTTTTTGGAAAGCCTGAGCGGCTTGCCGGTAATCAAGGTGGCTGGCAACTGCGACCGCAGCGGCGACGGCGCTAATCCTGATGAAATTTTTCCTTTGGAGGGATTTAATATCTGGCTTACCCATGGGCACAGATATTTTCATCATCAGGAAGTGGCTGAACTGGCCTGGTGGGCCAACAAACTGGAAGCGGATATCGTAGTCTTCGGGCATACCCATATACCGCTGGTCAAATGGTACGGCGACAAGCTGCTGATCAATCCGGGCAGCCCCGTACAGCCCCGGGGCGGTTCAGAACCATCCTTTGCCGTATTGACGCTGCAGCAGGGGTGCCGTCCGCAGGTGGAGCTGTTCAATTTACAGGTCGATACGGAAAGGCTGCTGTTCGATTTTTAGATAGTATGACATAAAGCTGATAAAAAATATTTTCAGAAATTTTTAAATTCACAGCATGTTTACTTGCATAATCGGGAAGATTAAATTACAATAACAGTATACACTAAATAAATTTTTTGGAGGGAATATGGTATGACATTACGCGATGAAGCTTTAAAATTACATTTGGACAATAACGGTAAGATTGCTGTTGTCAGCAAAGTACCTATCGAGACCCGCCATGACCTGGCTATCGCCTATACCCCCGGTGTTGCTGAACCCTGTAAAGATATCAAGGAAAACAAAGACCTTTCTTTTGAATATACCTGCCGCGGCAACATGGTAGCCGTAATTACCGACGGCACCCGTGTGCTGGGACTTGGCGATATCGGCCCGGAGGCAGCTATGCCGGTAATGGAAGGCAAGGCTGCCCTATTCAAAACCTTTGCCGATGTGGACGCAGTGCCTGTGTGCCTGGATACTAAGGATGAAGAAGAATTTATCAAGACTGTAAAATATCTGCAGCCTAACTATGCCGGTATCAATCTGGAGGATATTTCTTCTCCTAAATGTTACGACATTGAATGCCGTCTGAAAGAAATCTGCGATATCCCGGTATTTCATGATGACCAGCATGGTACCGCTATTGCCTGCTTGGCAGCAGTAATCGGCGCGCTGCGTTTTGTTAAAAAGGATATCAAGACTGCTAAATTCGTTGTTAATGGCTGCGGTGCTGCCGGCAGTGCTATCGGACGCCTGCTGGTGAATATGGGCGCTGAAAACGTTATCATGGTTGACCGTTTTGGCGCGCTGTATGAAGGCATCGACGCGAAACTGGACCGCATCCAGGCTTATCTGGCTACGGTAACCAATAAAGAACATAAGCAGGGTACGCTGGCAGACGTAGCTAAAGGCGCAGATGTACTTATCGGCGTATCTGCCCCCAATGTCTTCACTAAGGAAATCATCAGCAGCATGGCGGAAAAAGCTATCGTCTTTGCACTGGCTAACCCGGTGCCGGAAACTTCCTATGATGCTGCCAAGGAAGCAGGAGCTGCTGTCGTAGGTACTGGCCGCAGCGACAGACCTAATCAGGTAAATAACATATGCGTATTCCCTGGCGTATTCCGCGGCGCTATCGATGTGCGCGCTAAAGCAATCACCGAGGATATGAAGGTCGCAGCCGTATATGCTATCGCCGGTCTGATCGAGGAAAAAGACCTGCGCGAAGATTACGTAGTTCCCGACGCTTTCGATCCCCGTGTAGCTCCGGCTGTTGCGGCAGCTGTAGCAAAAGTTGCTATTGAAAAAGGCTTGGCACGCAAAATCATGGACCCGGAAGAAATCAGAGCCAATACTTTGAAACGTGTAGGACGTTAAGGAGAAAAATTATGAGAGAGATAAATGTCAGTGAGGTTACCAAGACAGTAAGCAAGCTGTGCATGGATTCCTGCTACTATCTGCCGGAAGAGCTTTTAGCAAAATTCAAGAACGCAGCTGCTGAAGAAGAATCTCCCTTAGGAAGGGAAATCCTCGGTACGATTATAGAAAACGCAGAGCTGGCAAAACGTAAAGCTGTACCTATCTGCCAGGACACCGGGCTGACCGTCGTTTTTATGGAAATCGGTCAGGATGTGCATTTTGTCGGCGGCGATTTGTATACGGCTATCCATGCAGGTGTGGCAGACGGTTATGTCAACGGCTATCTGCGTAAATCTTCTGTAGACGATCCGCTGTTTATCAGAAAAAATACTAACGACAATACTCCCGCTATCATCCATACGACGATTGTGCCCGGAGACAAAGTAAAAATCACTGTCTGCCCGAAAGGCTGCGGCAGTGAGAACATGGGCGCCATGAAGATGCTTAAACCTGCCGACGGTGTGGAGGGCGTCATCAAATTTGTTGTGGATACCGTGCGCAGCGCAGGCCCTAATCCCTGCCCGCCTGTAACCGTAGGCGTAGGTATCGGCGGCAATATGGAAAAAGCTGCTTTGCTGGCTAAATATTCTTTGACCCGTAAGGTAGGCGAGCATAATGCCAATCCCCAATATGCTGAGCTGGAAGCAAAGCTGCTGGAATTGGTCAATAAAACTGGCGTAGGACCTTCCGGGCTGGGCGGCAGTACGACTGCGGTTGCGGTAAATATCGAATATGCACCGACACATATCGGCGGCCTGCCTGTCGCAGTTAATCTGAACTGTCACGCGGCGCGCCGCGCAGAGGCTGAAATATAAGGAGAAGCATTATGAGTGAACAAGCTGTTATCAAATATATTAAGACCCCGTTGACGGAAGAAACTGTTAAGGGGCTACATGCAGGCGATGTAGTGCGTATCTCCGGCCCTATTTACACAGCGCGTGACGCTGCTCATAAACGGCTGACAGAAGCGCTGGCAAGAGGAGAAAAGCTGCCTTTGGATTTGACTGATAATGTAATTTATTACGTAGGCCCTTCTCCTACCAAACCGGGAGAAGTAGTAGGCAGCGCAGGTCCTACTACCAGCGGACGTATGGATAAATATACGCCTACCCTGATCGAACAGGGGATGCGCGGCATGATCGGTAAAGGACTGCGCAGCCAGGAGGTTATTGATGCCTGCGTAAAACACGGCGCAGTATACTTTGTGGCTATCGGAGGTGCGGCTGCAGTAATTTCCCAGTCTATCAAAGGCGAAGAGATGATTGCTTATGAAGACCTGGGGCCGGAAGCAATCCGCCGCTATGAAGTAGAAGATTTCCCTGCCATTGTGTGCATTGACACGGAAGGCAATGATTTTTATAAAGAAGGCATTGCCAAATACAGTAAAGAAAAGTAACAAATGGTACAGAAAAGAGCAGCTTGACGGCTGCTCTTTTTCTTTTGCAGAATTTTGTTGACAAAGGAAAATCTATAGGATAATATAATTTCAAATTTAAAACACGCTCTTATCAAGAGTGACTGAGGGAACAGGCCCAATGACGTCCGGCAACCAGACAGCAGTTATGGTGCCACATCCTGCAAGAATATCTTGAAAGATGAGAGGAAAGCGAAATGGACTCTTTCCTTGGAAAGAGTTTTTTTATTGCGTGATACTCATGTAGAGTGGTGTTAATAAAAAAGGAGTGTTAAATGATGAAAAAATTATTTCTGGTACTGCTGGCTCTGTTCAGCATAGCACTGGTAGCGGCTGGCTGCGGCGGCAGCGACAAAGCTGCTGGCGGCAAAAACGTCGTTCTCAAGGTTGGCGCGACTCCCGTGCCCCATGCGGAAATCCTCAATCACATCAAACCCAAGCTGGCTAAAGAAGGCGTTGATCTGCAGATTGTAGAATTCAGCGACTATGTAAAACCCAATCTTTCTTTGAACGATAAGGAAATTGACGCTAACTTCTTCCAGCATGAGCCTTATCTTGATTCTTTCGTGAAAGACCGCGGCCTGCAGTTAGTATCTGCCGGTAAGGTGCATATCGAACCCATGGGTATTTATTCTAAAAACATTAAAGACATCAAAAATGTTCCTGACGGAGCAAAAATTGCCATTCCTAACGATCCTTCCAATGGCGGCCGCGCACTGGCAATCCTGGAAAGCGCTAAACTCTTAAAACTGAAAGACGGCGTGGGCGTAAGCGCAACTGCCAAAGATATCGTCGGCAATCCGAAAAATCTGCAGATCATCGAAATCGAAGCAGCCCTGCTGCCGCGTTCCATGGATGATACCGACCTTTCCGTAATCAACTCTAACTTTGCGATGGAAGCAAAGCTGAACCCGGTAAAAGACTCTCTCTTTACGGAACCGAAAGAATCTCCCTATGCTAATATCGTAGCTATCAGAAAAGGCGACGAGAAACGCCCGGAAATCCAAAAACTGATGAATGCTCTGCGTTCTGACGATGTAAAGAAATTTATTGAAGAAAAATATAAAGGCGCTGTAGTTCCGGCATTTTAATTGACGAAAGTTTGACAGAATAAGAGAATTTTGTGAAAAAGCAGGCTCTGCCTGCTTTTTTCTTTGCAGCCGTTAAGTTTATTGCTATAATAAAAGCAAAAATGAGGAAATCATGTTATACAGTAACATACAGCAAGGTTATTTTTTAAACAGACCTAACAGATTTATCGCTCAGGTGGAAATTAACGGCAGGGAAGAAGTCTGTCATGTAAAAAATACTGGACGCTGCCGGGAACTGCTGACTGAACGTGCTGTAGTCTATGTGCAGAGACACCATGACAGTAAACGTAAAACGAATTATTCGCTGATTGCCGTCCGCAAAGGCGCTCTTTTAATCAATATGGATTCGCAGGCCCCCAATAAGGCGGTGGCTGAATGGCTGGCAGCAAAGCAGCCGTTTGGTAAAATCAAGGTGATGAAGCCTGAGTGCCGGCACGGCGGGTCGCGTTTTGATTTTTATCTGGAAACAGAGCGGCGAAAAATCTTTATTGAAGTCAAGGGCGTTACTTTGGAACATGATGGTATCGCTATGTTCCCGGATGCACCGACGGCAAGAGGCGTCAAGCATGTGCAGGAGCTGGCGGAATGTGTGCAGCAAGGATATGAGGCTGCGGTAATATTCGTCCTCCAGTTTCAGGGGGCGCGGTTATTTAAGCCTAATTATGCTACCCATCCTGAATTTGCCGCGGCATTGCTGCGGGCGCAGGCGGCAGGGGTACAGGTGCTGGCGCTGGAATGTACGGTAACGCCTGAAAGTATGGGTATCTGCGGCTCAGTGCCGCTGGAGCTGATAGAATGAGGAGAGAAAAGTATGCGTAAATTTGCAAAATTCTATATTACGCCTAAAGGTGAACGCGCTGCGCGCGGCGGTCATCCCTGGGTTTTCGGGGAAGAAGTGACGCATGTGGAGGGCGAGTATCAGAACGGCGACCTGGTAGATGTGGTGACCGCCAAGGGAAAATATCTTGGTACCGGCTTTGTCAATGACGTTTCTAAAATAAGAGTAAGGATTATCTCTACCAATACTAATGATAAATTTGACGAGGCTTTTTGGGAGCGTCGTCTGCGCTACGCCCTGGATTACCGTCTGACAGTGATGGGGGAGCAGGACTTTAACTGCTGCCGTCTGATTTTTGGCGAGGCTGATATGTTCCCGGGGCTGACGGTAGACCGTTTTAATGATATTTTAGTTACCCAGACGCTGTCGCTGGGTATCGAGCTGCGCAAACAGATGCTTTTTGAGCTCTTGATTAAGATTCTGCGGGAAATGGGACAAAATATCCGCGGCCTGTATGAACGCAATGATGTTAAAATACGCCGGCTGGAAGGCATGGAAGAAAACAAGGGCTTTTTCCAATCACCGTTATTGGATGCAGCTTGTCCTACAACGGCGGAAATCTGTGAAAACGGAATCAAATATACCGTGGATGTAGAAAACGGGCAGAAGACAGGCTTCTTTTTGGATCAGAAGTATAACCGGCAGGCGGTGGCTAAAATTGCCAAAGGCAGACATGTACTGGACTGCTTTACTCATACCGGCTCTTTTGCCCTCAATGCAGCCAAAGGCGGCGCAGCCAGTGTTACGGCCGTAGATATCAGTGCCGAGGCAGTGCGTATGGCAGAGCATAATGCTGCTATCAACGGCCTTGCCGCAGGTTTCAAAGGTTTGCAGGCTAATGTGTTTGACCTGCTCAGTGAACTGGTAAATAATAAATCTCATGATTATGACTTCGTCATTCTGGACCCGCCTGCTTTTACTAAGTCCGGCAGCACGGTGAAAAATGCGGTGCGAGGTTATAAAGAAATCAATCTTAAGGCAATGAAGCTGCTGCCGCGTGGCGGTTATCTGGCAACCTGTTCCTGCTCGCATTTTATGAAGGAGGAATTGTTCGTACAGATGCTGCACGATGCGGCCAAAGACGCCTGCGTATCGCTGCGGCAGATAGAAGTACGGCAGCAGGCTCCCGATCATCCGGTGCTGTGGAACGTGCCGGAAACTTTTTATCTTAAATTTTATATTTTCCAGGTAGTATAATAGTTCAGGAGGTGCTTTATGCAGGCTTTAAGCGGTATCCGTGTTTTAGATATGTCCAGACTTTTGCCAGGGCCTTATTGTACCATGCTGCTGGCTGATTTCGGCGCAGAGGTCATTAAAATCGAAGAGCCGGGCAAAGGCGATTATTCGCGCAGTTTTCCGCCGTTCCTGAAAGATTTCGGATACTGGCATCTGCAGCTGAACCGCAATAAACAGAGCGTTGCGCTGGATTTAAAAAGCGCAGAAGGGAAAAACGTCTTTTTGGAGCTTGTAAAGACTGCCGATGTGGTAGTGGAAAGCTACCGCCCGGGAGTGCTCAAGAAGCTGGGTGTAGATTATGAGGCGGCCGCTAAAGTGAATCCTAAGATTGTCTACTGCTCTTTGAGCGGTTATGGCAGCAAGGGGCCGCTGGCGCATAAGGCCGACCATGACCTGGGTTATCTGAGCTTGGCAGGGGTAACAGCCATGAGCGGCGAGGCTGACGGAGCGCCGGCCATTCCGGGAGTGTTGATGGCAGACATGAATGCGGCGCTTTCTGCCGGTATGAGTATTATGATTGCCCTGCGCCATGCAGCGCTGACAGGACAGGGACAGGAAATTGACATCTCCCTCTTTAACGTGGCTATGACTTTGATGCCGGGGGCCGCCAGTTTGTTTTTCGGCAGCGGCTTTGTTGCAGAACGCGGCAATAACTGGCTGACCGGCGCTTATGCCAATTATAATATTTATGCGACGGCTGACGGACGCTATGTTTCGGTAGGCTGCCTGGAGAAAAAATTCTGGCGCAGTCTCTGCATTGCGCTGGGCAGAGATGAACTCATCGATATGATTGACGATGAAGCAAATCATCCTTATCTGAAAAAACAGCTGGCAGCTATTTTCCGCCAGAAGACTATGCGTGAATGGGAAGTATATTTTACGGATAAAGACGCCTGCGTAACGCCGGTGCTGAATTTTAAGGAAGCCGTAGAATCTGCTCAGGTACAGGCCAATGAAATGGTACTTGAGGTGCAGGATGAAGAACTGGGCGCCTATCAGCAGCTTGGCTTTGCCATGAAGCTCAGCAAGACGCCCGCCCGCTTGACTAAACGTGCGCCGCGTTTAGGTGAAGATACGGAAAAGATATTGGAACAGCTAAAAAATAAATAGTAAATAGAAAAAGCAGGAAAAGTGATGTATGACTTTTCCTGCTTTTTGTTGTAGAGAATTTTATAATCAAAAACAAAAAACGGATAACCTAAGTTATCCGTTAATTATCATGGTGGCCCCGGCAGGATTCGAACCTGCGACCTTTTGATTCGTAGTCAAACGCTCTATCCAGCTGAGCTACGGAGTCATTGGCTGCTCTCATAAGCAACAATGATATTATAGCTAAAATATAATAGCTTGTCAAGCGTACAGAAGATTATTTTTTCTTTTTTTGTTTAGCGTTTATATGTGGATGACGGCGTTCAGCCCAGCCGCAGTAAAAAAAGGCTCCCAAGGCGATAAGGAAGAAGCCGAGGCTGGTTGCCTGCGCCGACTTCAGGCCCAAGAGGAAAGGCTCGGTATAATCGCCGCGCAGCATTTCTAGACAGAAGCGCACAACGGAATAGAGCATGGCGTATACGCAGAGCGCCTGGCCTTTGGCGTGACTGGTAGTACGGAATAGAAGCAGCAGGGCGAAGATAACGACATCCAGTTGTCCTTCCCAGACTTCTGCCGGCCACAGCGGTACAGCGCCGTAAGTTTTATAAGCCAGCGTGCCCTCGGGATAAAGCAGGCCAAAATTGCCGCCGGTAGGCGTACCGAAAGCGTCGCCGTTCAGTAAATTTGCCATACGGCCGATAGCCTGACCGATGAGTATAGAGGGGCAGACGATGTCGGCAAAGGCCAGCCAGTCGATGCCGTGTCGTTTACAATAGATAATGCCCGCTGCTACGCCGAAAATAACGCCGCCCTGGATAGCCATGCCTCCTTGCCAGACGAAAGGTATTTCCAGCAGATGGCTGCTGTAATACTCCCAGTCAAAAAAGAACACGTCCCATAAGCGGGCGCCGATAAGTCCGGCAAAGCCGCCGTAAATACCTATATCCAGTACATGCTGGTGCCAGCGTCCGTCCTGTTTGGCAAAAAAATAGGCCACGCCCGTTGCCAGGAAGATAGCCGAGCAGAGCACAAGCCCATACATGCGGATGGGAAAATCTCCAATATAGAATAAATATTGATGCATTATTGCCTCCTGAGTTTAGATTTAAATTTTATTTTAGCACATTTCAGAAGATAGTAAAGAATGTGAAAAAATTTTAAATCCTTGTAAAATAGTAGGGATTAAAACCTTATCTTATGTTATAATAAGTTAAACAGTAATTTTTGGCAAAGGAGATAGCGCTGTGTTACGTATAGAAAATTTATCTGTGGCTGTAAGAGGCAAACAGATTTTACAAAATATCAATCTGCATATCGCTCCTGGCGAGGTGCATGTTTTATTCGGACCTAACGGTACGGGCAAATCAACTTTGATTGGTACTATTATGGGGTTTGACAGATACCAGGTATTGGAAGGAAAAATTTATTTTAAGGGACAGGATATAACTGACGCTCCCTGTTATGAACGCGCTAAAATGGGCGTGGGCGTAATGATTCAGCGCCCGCCTACGATCAGAGGCCTTAGCCTGCGGCAGATGATCGGTATCTGCGGTGCTACACCCGAAGAGACAGAAAAAATGGCTGAGTGGATGGGCCTGTCCGACTTTTTGGACCGCAGTGTCAACGAAGGCTTCAGCGGTGGCGAATTAAAACGCAGCGAGCTGCTGCAGCTGATGGCGCAGAAGCCTGATCTGCTGCTTTTGGATGAGCCGGAATCAGGTGTCGATGTAGAAAATATCGCCCTGGTAGGACGAGCTGCCAACTATATTTTGAATAATGAGCCCTGCGGCGGCAGCGGATGCGATAAACCTTGCTGCGTCCAGAATGCCTGCGGCAGCAATCCGCTGGCTGGAACAAAACGCAGCGGACTGATTATCACCCATGTGGGACATATCCTGAAATATGTGCCTGCTTCACATGCACATATACTTTATCAGGGAACGCTGACCTGTCCGGGCGGTGACCCGCTTGACGTACTGAGCTGCATTAGCCAGTCGGGATATGAAACTTGTGCCAATGGCGGCTGCAGGAGGAAAAAATAATGAAAGATACAAAGGTTTTACAAGATGCTCTGCAGAAGAAGGGCGCTTTCGGCAACGATATAGACTTACAGCAGTATAGCGACAATAACGACGTGCATATCCGCACTGCAGAAGATCTTTCTGCAGGCGGCAAAGAACGTATGGAGCGCGTGGGCATCGAACTGGACGGCAAAAACCGCAGCGCCAGCTTTATCCAGGTGGATAATGCGCCGCTGCAGGCCGAGGTAAGTGTGCAGACGCCGCTGGAATTGATGAATACCGGTCTGGCAGCTAAAAAATATCCTGAACTGGTAGAAAAATACTGGTGGAAGGCTGTCGCTCCCGATATGGATAAGTATACGGCCATTACGGCGCTGGAAGAAGAAAACGGTTACTTTATCCGCGTCAAAGCAGGCGAAAAAATCAAGTATCCTCTGCAGGCCTGCGTATTTTTAAGCCATGAACAGCAGCTGCAGCGTGTACATAATATCGTCATCGTCGAAGAAGGAGCAGAACTGAATATTATTTCCGGCTGCGCCAGCGACCCTGAAGTTGATAAAGCGGTACATCTGGGTATCAGCGAATTTTATGTCGGCAAAAACGCTAAACTGACCTTTACCATGATTCACAGCTGGGGAGAAAATATTGCTGTACGTCCCCGCAGCGTGACCATTATCGAAGCAGGCGGCCAGTTTATTTCCAACTATGTGTGCATGGACAGGGTGAAAGACGTACAGATGAATCCTGTTACGCGCCTGGTTGGCGAAGGAGCTGTGGCGCGTCTTAACTCCATCCTGGTGGCGCCCAAAGGATCGCATCTTGATATCGGCGGCAAAGCTATCCTGGAAGTGCCGGGTACGCGTGCAGAAATCGTTACCAGGACTATTTCTACCGGCGGCGAAGTCATCAACCGCGGCACGCTGAGCGGTAATGCCGAAGGAGTAAGGGCGCATCTGGAATGTCATGGACTGATGCTTTCCAACGAAGGCTATATTTCTGCCATACCGCAGCTGGATGCATTTACCGGCAATGCAGAAATGAGCCATGAAGCAGCAGTAGGCAGGATTGCGCCGGAAGAAATAGAGTACCTCATGGCGCGCGGCCTGGATGAAGATGAAGCGACTGCTACCATCGTCCGCGGCTTTTTGAATGTTAATATCGAAGGTTTGCCGGACAGCCTGGCCAAGAAGATTTCAGACACCTTGGATACTTTCAGTTTAAATAAGGGGATGTAAGTATGCAGAAGCTGGCAGATGACCTGGAAGAGCTGAGAAGCAGGGCTTGCGAACTGGGTGCAAGTGCAGCGAAAATCATTGATGTAGCTGGTATCAGGACGGGTGCATGGACGCGTATGAAATGCCAGTATGGCTGTCCTAATTATGGACTTAGTCTGTGCTGTCCGCCATATACTCCGGGATATGAGCAGATGCGTGAATTTTTGGCTGAATATACTAAGGCAGTATTGGTAGAATATACTTTTCCCTTAAAGGAAGATGATCATACTGATTTTGCCGCGGCGGACCTGAGTATGAGCAATGGGCTGCTGGATATTCTGCTGGCTTTGGAAAAAGAAGCTTTTTTTCAGAATCATTACAGAGCTTTTTCCCTTAAAGCAGGTCGTTGCCGTTTGTGCGCGCAATGTAATCTGAAAAAATGTATCAATCCTACCAAAGCCCGTCCGTCTCTGGAAGCGTGCGGCATCGACGTATTTGCTCTGGCTAATGACAACGGTTTTCGTATGCGGGTGATTACTGGGCCGATTAGAGAATTAAAAATCTACGGACTGCTTTTGGTAGAATAAAAATAACAGAAAAAATAAAAAAGTGCTTGCAAAATTATATTGATTGCGTTATAATCATAAATGTTCTACGGAACGCATACTCCGGGATGGTGTAATGGTAGCACAAGTGACTCTGGATCATTTAGTCTGGGTTCGAGTCCTAGTCCCGGAGCCATTTTTGTTTTCCTGGCGCTATGGTCAAGCGGCTAAGACGTCGCCCTCTCAAGGCGAAATCACGGGTTCGATTCCCGTTAGCGCTACCACAATATACCACAATTTTTAAAAATTGTATTTTATAAAGCATAAGGGGCCTTATTTTAGTAAGGCTCCTTATTTTATTTTAATCTTGATATGTTTGTTGTAATAAAGATATAAGCTGTGTCTAAAAAATCCGCTTTCTAATTATTAAGAACGAATTTCCAGGCACAGTGGCAAGTGTCATCAATAATATCAGGATAGCAACTTAAACATTCACAGCTGAACCGGCTGTCTATAGTTTTTGCAAAACCAGTGTATTCTATAATACCGACAGAGCGGCAAGGGTGCAAAGGCATATTTTTACTACTGCGAGCATGCTGTACACGGCATTCGGTAGTGCGATAAATAAGTACATTTCCCTCAATTATAATGTCATCATGGTTAATATTGGCGTACAGGCGCATCTTTAGTGCTTGCTTCAGTCCTTCGATACCTGCCTGTGCCGGCAGTTTTAAAAAGTTTTTAATACGCTTGGCTTCAATAACAGTAAACTTTTCCCAAACAGCATGATCGTGTTCCATAGCTTCTTCCATACCATATTTTTGCTCTACGGACTGAAACCACAGACCATCCATAGCAAGCCAGTTTTTACAGTAATTTTCTATTATTTCAATTAGTTGCTCGTTGCTATAGTTTTTTAAACTATTATTAATCATAAGGATACCTCCGTTTTTATTTAATTATAACTTTTGTTATGGATAAAACACAAGTTGCTCCAGTTGTAAAAAAGTATTATTTTAAGATAAATTAATATTTTCCGAAATATTAAGAGATATATGCTATAATAAGAGCAGTAATTTTGATGAATTTTAATGGTGGAAAAATGCTTGATAACAAAATTGTATTAGAAGATAATTTTATTTTTGATTACGCTACAATGTTGGGTAAAGGCAGAATCCAGGAGAATGATCTTACGGAAATAAGTGAAAGAATTGCGGCTGCGGTACAAGGTGTGGAAACAATGCGTGCTACCGGTTATGTGCGAGGCCATTTATCTAAGGATGGCGCGCCGGAGCCGGTATATTTTACGCAGCTGCCCTATCTGGAAGCTGGTAACCCTAATGATCGTGATTCGCTGGCTGCGCTCCAGCAGCTGACTGTTTATGCCAGAGAAAAAGTAGATGTAGTTGTCTTTTTGGGTGTGGGCGGTTCATATCTGGGCAATAAGGTGCTGTTCGATATTTTCTGCGGCGAAGGATGGAATAATCTGAGCAGGGAAGAACGCCGGGATTATCCGTATGTATTCTTTGCGGGTAATAATATGGATCCCAGACAGTGTATGCAATTTATGAAGCAGATTACTAACATTGCCAGAAAGATTGAGGCGAAAAGCGGTAAATTTACTGTCCTGCTCGTGCCCATTTCTAAGTCTGGTACTACTCTTGAGACCTTGACTGCTTTCAGTTATTTTTATGAAGCCTGCAGCAGGAATGTATTGATAAATACGGAAGTTGCGGTTGTAACAGATTTACAGGAAAGTGTTGCTTCTCCGTTATATATGTTAGCTAAAGAAAACGGCTGGCTTGCTTTTAATATTAAAGAAGGAATCGGCGGCAGGTTTTCCGTACTGCATAATCCTGGGCTTGTAACGGCAGCCATTATTGGCTTAGATATGGAAGAGCTTTTGCGTGGTGCCAGAGAAATGGATAGAGCATGTCAAAGTTCTGATTGGCATAGCAATCCGGCGCTGCTCAATGCTTGTTTGAAATATATTGCCGCAGAAAAATATGCTTGTGATATAGAAGTGTTTATGGGCTACGGCATGTGCCTGAAATCTTTGGGCGAATGGTATGTTCAGCTGCTGGCTGAGTCTCTTGGCAAGCGTAAGGACAGAGAGGGCAGTACAGTATTCTACGGCCGTACTCCTGTTGCAGCTGTTGGCAGCACGGATATGCACGCCCAGACGCAGCAGCATCAGGACGGCAAGAGAGACAAAGTCATCCAGTTTCTGCAGGTAGAAAATTTCATGTATGACATTCATCTGGGAAATCCGTTCCCGGAAATGGAGGCGCTGGCTAAATACAGCGGGCTTTCGCTTAAATACGCTCTTGATGCGGCTTTAAAGGCCAACAGAGAGGCGCTTGACGATGACAGGCGTTTCAGCGCGCTGTATTCTTTGCCGGCGTTAAATGAATTTTATATCGGGCAGATATTATATTTTCTGATGCTCAGTATTGCTTACGAAGGCGAACTGGCCAATGTGGATGCCTATGACCAGCCAGGTGTAGAAGCTTACAAGAAGATTATGAAGCGCGAGCTGGCAAAATAAAAAAGACGTCGAAGCTTTTTAGCTTTGACGTCTTTTTTTACATAGTTGTGCCGTTAGCAAGAAAAATTGGTTCAGCTGCGGCCTGAGCAGCACGGTCCTGGTCAATAAAACCGTATTTTTGCATGGATTGGAGTACTAACAGCTGGCGCTTTTTACAGCCTTCTGGGTTTTCCAGCGGATTCAAAGCTGAAGGCGCGTAGGGAAGTGCGGCGATAACGGCGGCTTCGGCGAGCGTGAGCGCCTGAGGAGATTTGCCAAAATATGTTTTAGCTGCCTGAGACAGACCGTTTGCTCCGGCGCCGAAGTAGGTGGTATTAAGATAAAGCGCAAGGATTTCATCCTTACTGTATTTTTCTTCCAACATCAGGGAAAGGATGGCTTCTTCTATTTTTCTTTCCATACTCTGTTCGTGGGTAAGAAAGACATTTTTGACAAATTGCTGGGTCAGCGTGCTGCCGCCCTGCAGGACTTCGCCTGCCGAGATGTTTACTAAAGCGGCCCGCAATACTCCGGCTGCTGCAATAGCGCCGTGTTCGTAGAAACCGTGATCTTCGATGGCGATGATTGCCTGCCGCATATCTTTGGGGATGGCAGGAAAAGGCGTCCAGTCCGGGCTTTCTCTGATAGGGTCGATAACTTCTTCCATATTGAAAGTAAGATATATTTTCTGCAATGGGGAAGGCCACTCTTCCTGCGGCGGCAGGATAGAGAGCAGCAGGGCTTTGACGGCGCTTTTTTCATGCTGCTCTATTTTATTTTCTGTCCCTTGCCGGGGTTGGCTGGGAGTATTGGAATCATATACGGCCATACCTATAAAGATGATGACTACCAGGATTATGGTTTTAAACATTTTTGCGACCTCGATTTTTTTGTTAGATTTATTTTAGCAAGAAACTGAAATTAAGGCAAAAACTTTTGAGAAAATGCCTTAAATAACTAAAAAGTTTTGGAAAATCTCCCCAAAAGTAGTACAATATAAAATATAAAATGGGTTAGTGTTTTTATCAGGCAAAGCAAATAAAACACTTGTAAAATTATACATAAAAGGTGTATAATTACAAAACAAAAAGGAGGTATATATGAAAGCGAGCGTTATTGGTGCAACCGGCTATGCTGGGGTGGAACTGCTCAGGCTGCTTGATGGGCATCCTGAAGCTGAAATTGCTGCCATTACTTCTGAAAGCAGTACGGGTGAAATGATTTCCCAGATGTATCCGCATCTGGCAGGGCGGATAGAAAAAGAGCTTTCTTCCATGCATGATATTGAAGCTATCGCAGCTGACAGCGATGTTATCTTTATTGCGCTGCCGCATGGTCATGCCATGAAGATCGGACGCCGTCTGCGCGGTCAAAAAACGAAGATTATTGATCTTGGCGGCGACTACCGTTTTAAAGATTACCGTGTTTTTGAGCAGTGGTATAAAGTAAAACATGAAGACCCGGAGGCTCACGCTGTCTATGGCTTGACAGAGCTTTACCGGTCTTTGGTGAAAGATGCCGTTTTGCTGGCAAACCCGGGTTGCTACACTACTTGCAGCATCCTGGCATTAGTGCCGCTGTTGAAAGCCGGCCTGATAGAGGCCAAGGGTATCGTCGTGGATGCCAAGTCCGGCACTACCGGTGCAGGCAGAAGTCTGAAACAGGGGAGCATGTATTGCAGTGTTAATGAGAACTTCCATGCTTATGGCGTTGCCAGCCACAGGCATACCCCGGAAATAGAGCAGGTGTACAGCGACTTTGCCGGCGAAGATGTGGTAATACAGTTTACGCCGCATCTGCTGCCGGTAGATCGCGGTATTCTGGCCACCTGTTACGCCCAGCTGAAAGACGGTGTCAGCGACAGTCAGGTTGCCGACGCTTTCGAAGCCATGTACGGCGACGAATTCTTTATCCGTCTGCGCGGTCAGGGCGTGTGCCCGGAAATAAAGAATATCAGGGCTTCCAATTATGTTGATATAGGCTGGCAGACAGACAGACGTACGGGCCGCGTAATCGTGATGAGCTGCCTGGATAATCTGGTCAAGGGCGCGGCAGGGCAGGCAGTGCAGAATATGAATGTAATGTTCGGGTTTGACGAAACTGCCGGATTACGTCAGCTGCCGGTATATCCTTAATAAAGAAAGAGGTTGAAAAGATATGAAGAAAACAGACGGCTGGCTTACAGCGCCGCAGGGATTTATTGCTGCCGGCGTCAAAGCCGGTATCAAGGTTAGCGGTAACCATGACGTGGCTGTTATCTACAGTACTGTACCTGCAGCCTGCGGTGCGGTATTTACGCAAAATAAGATGTGCGCGGCGCCTGTATTGGTAAGTCGTGAAGTTAATAAAGAAGCTTATGCCCAGGCTATCGTAGTCAACAGCGGCTGTGCTAATGCCTGCACTGGTGAACAGGGTATTGGCGATGCTGAAAAAATGCAGGCACATGCGGCAGACTTGTTGGGTATTGAGCCGAAGCAGGTCTTTGTCTGCTCTACCGGCGTAATCGGCCAGTTTTTGCCTATGGACAAGCTGCTGACAGGTATTGAAGATGCCGTGGATGCCTTGGATGAAAATGAAGGCGAAAGCTGTGCGCTGGCTATCCAGACTACGGATACTTTTGTCAAAAGAGCCGCTTATGAAGTAAATATCGGCGGAAAGAAAGTTACCATTGCAGGTATCGCTAAAGGGGCCGGCATGATTCATCCTAATATGGCTACCATGCTTACTTTTATCACTACTGATGCCGCTGTCGCTCCCGATGTTCTGAAACGCGCCGTAAAAGCTGCTGCCGATAAATCTTTCAATATGGTGGTAGTAGATGGTGATACCAGCACAAATGACAGTATGATCGTACTGGCTAACGGCCTGGCAGAAAATGAGATCATCATTTCTGAAGAGCATCCTGATTATCCGGCGTTTTTTGAAGCTTTGCTGGCTTGCGCTACCGAGCTGGCCAAAATGATTGCCCGTGATGGCGAAGGCGCTACGAAATTCCTCGAAGTAAATGTTACCGGCGCAGCCAGCTGGGAAGACGCCAAGACGGCGGCCATGGCTATAGCTAAATCGCCTCTGGTCAAGACGGCTTTCTTTGGGGAAGACCCCAATTGGGGACGCATCGTCTGTGCGGCAGGCTACAGCGGCGCGCAGATGACTGCCGATAAGGTAAACCTTTCTATCGGCGGCGTGCGGCTGGTTGAAAATGGCATGAATTGCAATGTGCCGGCTTCCGAGCTTGCTCCTATCATGGCCGAACATGATATTTCCATGGCAATCGACCTGGCTGCCGGCGATGCTGAAGCTACAGTATGGACTTGTGATTTCAGTTATGAATATGTAAAAATAAACGGTGAATATCATACCTGATTGCAATAAAATTTTATTATGCGTATTGTTTAAGGAGGCAACGAATTATGTTAATGAATGATGCTCAAATTCAAACTTTGATGGAAGCTTTACCGTATCTGCGTGATTTCAAAGATAAGACTATCGTGGTAAAATATGGCGGCAATGCTATGCTGAACGATGAAATCAAAAATAAAGTGCTGCAGGATATCGTATTCCTCCAATGTGCAGGAATGCGTCCTGTAGTAGTACATGGCGGCGGCCCGGAAATTACTGCTATGCTGATGCAGGCAGGCAAAAAGAGCGAATTTGTCAGCGGCTTGCGTGTAACTGATGCTGAATCTGTTGGCATTGCTGAAATGGCGCTGGTAGGTAAAATTAACACCGACCTGGTTTCCCGTCTCAATTCTTTGGGCGGCAAGGCTGTAGGCCTGAACGGCAAAGACGCTAACCTGATTACCGCTAAAAAGCATTTGGCTGACGTTTATGAAAACGGCGAAGTAAACCTGGTTGACATTGGTTATGTAGGCAATGTGGAACATGTTAACACCGATTTGATCAAGGTGCTGCTGGATAACGGCTTCATCCCTGTTATTGCTCCGACTGGCGTCGGTTCCACCGGTGAAACCTATAATATCAACGCCGACAGTGTTGCCGGTGAAATCGCAGGCGCTTTGAAAGCAGAAAAGCTGCTGGTGCTGACCGACGTTAAAGGTATTTATTCTGATTACCGCGATGAAAACAGCTTTATTTCCACTCTTTCCTTTGAAAAGGCTCAGGAACTTATCATCCGCGGCAACATCGACGGCGGCATGATTCCTAAAGTACGCGCCTGCATTACCGCGCTTTCCGGCGGCGCTAAAAAGACTCACATTATCGACGGCCGCGCCGAGCATACTATCCTGATGGAAATATTCAGCGATAAAGGCGTAGGCACCGAAGTAGTCAAAGAATTATAATTTTTGAAAATTTTTTAAGGGGCTGTTGAATTTATGGATATCAAGACTGTTGTAGATGAAACAGAGAAATATTATCTGCCGGTTTTCGGCAGATATCCTTTGGTTTTGGACCATGGCAAAGGCTGCCGTCTGTACGATGCCGAAGGCAACGAATACATTGACTTTTTGGCAGGTATTGCCGTAAATGCGCTGGGACATGCACATCCCGTATTAGTCAATGCTATTGCTAATCAGGCTGCCAAACTTATGCACTGCTCTAATCTCTATTATACTGAGATCCAGGCTAAGGCAGTAAAAGTTATTGCCGAAGTGAGCGGCTTTGACAGAGTATTTCTTGCTAACAGCGGCGCAGAAGCCAATGAAGGCGCATTGAAACTGGCACGTAAATACGGTAAGGAAAAAGCCGAAGGCAAATATCGTATTATTACGGCTGTACATTCTTTCCATGGCCGTACTATGATGACGCTGACCGCGACCGGACAGCCTAAATATCAACATGGTTATGAACCGCTGCCGCAGGGTTATGAATATGTGGAATACGGCGATATTGCTGCCTTGGAAGCTGCAATGGGCGATGATGTCTGCGCTGTACTGCTGGAGCCCATCCAGGGCGAAGGCGGTGTACATGTTCCTTCTGACGAATATCTGCGTCAGGCGCGCGCTTTATGCGATAAACACGACGCCCTGCTTATCTTTGACGAGATTCAGACCGGCGTAGGCCGTACCGGCAAATGGTTTGCTTATATGCACAGCGGCGTAAAACCTGATGTGCTTACTTTTGCTAAAGGTATCGGCGGCGGCTTCCCCATGGGCGGTTTTGCTGTAGCGGAGAAATTTGCTCATGTATTCAAACCTGGCGACCATGGCAGTACTTTCGGCGGCAATCCGCTGGCATGTGCCGCTGCTTATGCCTGCCTTACCGCAATCAAGGCGGAAAATCTGGTTGACAAGGCTGCTGTTCAAGGAGTTTATTTTAAAGCCGAACTGGAAAAGCTGCAGAAAAAATATCCTGACAAGGTCAAAGAAGTACGCGGCCGCGGCCTGATTCTGGGCATGGAATTGTGCAAGGAAGGCAAGGCGGTAGTGGAAAGCTGCCTGCAGGAGCATGTCATCGTCAACTGCACGGCCGGCAACGTTATCCGTCTGGTGCCGCCGCTGATTGTTACTAAGGAAGAAATTGACATTGTCGTTGCGGCACTTGATAAAGCTTTGGCTGCATTTTAATGTAATATCTTGGGGGAGTTGTAAATGGGTTTAAGAAATAAAGATTTGATTTCGATTCATGATTTAACTGTAGGCGAAGTAGCTACCATCCTGGATGTGGCAAAAAAACTGAAACGGAAACAGAAAAACGGTGAACCCCACCAATATCTGAAAGGTAAGACGCTGGCCATGTTGTTTTCCAAGGCTTCTACCCGCACCAGGACATCTTTTGAAGTAGGCTTCTGGCAGTTGGGCGGACATCCTATCTATCTCAGCGACGCTTCCTCTCAGATTGGACGCGGCGAGCCTGTGCGTGATACGGCCAGGGTGCTTTCACGCTTTGTAGATGGCATCATGATTCGTACTTTTTCGCATGATTCTGTCATCGAGCTGGCTGAATATGCAGATGTGCCGGTTATTAACGGACTTACCGACCTGCTGCATCCCTGTCAGGCGCTGACTGATTTGTTCACCATTCAGGAAAAAATGGAAGTACTGAAAGGCCGCAAACTGGTTTATGTAGGCGATGGCAATAATATGGCGCATTCTCTGATGTTTGCCTGCGCTAAAGCTGGCATGAACATGATCTGTGCCAGCCCTGAAGGTTATCAGCCCAATCCTGAGATTGTTAAGATGGCGCAGGAAGATGCAGTGCATACAGGCTGCAGTATTACTGTGGAAGAAGATCTGTTCAACGCGGTGAAAGGCGCCGACGTGCTGTATACCGATGCATGGGCAAGCATGGGTCAGGAAGAGGAGCACAATATCCGTAAACAGGCGCTCGCCAAATATCAGATCAACAGCGAGCTGCTGGCTATGGCCAGACCGGAAGCTATCGTAATGCATTGCCTGCCGGCTTACCGCGGTGAGGAAATTACCGAGGATGTGCTGGAAGGACCGCAGTCCGTGGTGTTTGATCAAGCTGAAAACAGGCTGCATGTGCAGAAGGCAATTATGGCACTTTTGATGAGCGATGAAATTTTATAAAATAATCTTGTATACATTTACAAAAGACTGGACAATCGGTAAAAAGGTGCTATAATATACAATATCGTTGAGAAAATATTCAGAATATATGAATAAAAACACTGGAGGCTGTAAAAATGAAAAAAGAAGATATTAAAAAAGTCGTACTTGCATATTCTGGAGGCCTGGATACTTCCATCATCATTCCCTGGCTGAAAGAAAACTACAATGACTGCGAAGTTATTGCGGTAACTGCTGACCTCGGCCAAGGCGACGAATTGAATCCCGTACATGATAAAGCAATTAAATCTGGCGCAAGCAAATGCTATATCCTCGATCTGAAAGAAGAATTCATTGCCGACTATGTATGGCCGGTTGTAAAAGCTGGCGCTGTATATGAAAAGAAATATCTGCTGGGTACTTCTTTCGCCCGCCCGTTGATTGCCAAGAAACTGGTAGAAATTGCTGAAGCTGAAGGCGCTGACGCTATTGCTCACGGCGCTACCGGCAAAGGCAACGACCAGGTTCGTTTCGAACTTTCCGTAAAAGCACTGGCTCCGCAGCTGGCAATCATTGCTCCCTGGCGTGAATGGACCATCAGATCCCGTGACGAAGCAATCGATTTTGCTGCAGCACATAACATCCCGGTGCCTGTTACCCATGACCATGACTACTCCATGGACCGCAATATGTGGCATCTGAGCCATGAAGGCAGTGACCTGGAAGATCCCTGGAATGCTCCGAAAGACGAGCTCTTTATCGTTACCAACACTCCTGAAACTGCTCCTGATAAAGACGAATATGTTGAGCTTGAATTTGTTGAAGGTTTGCCGGTAGCTGTGAACGGCGAAAAACTTAGCCCGGCTAAAATTGTTGAAACCCTTAATGAAATCGGTATCCGCAACGGCGTAGGTATCTGCGATATCGTTGAAAACCGTCTGGTAGGCATGAAATCCCGCGGCGTATATGAAAACCCCGCCGGCTCCATCATCTACTATGCTCATAACGAACTGGAAAATCTCTGCCTGGATCGCGCAACCGCAAGCTTCAAACAAATGGTCGGCATCCGTTATGCAGAACTGGTATATGACGGTATGTGGTTCTCTCCGCTGCGTGAAGCTCTGGCTGCTTTCGTTGACGAAACCCAGAAAACTGTTACCGGCACTGTACGTTTGAAACTGTACAAAGGCAATATCATCAGCGCCGGTGCAAAATCTCCGTATTCTCTGTACAGCCGGGAATATGTAACCTTCGGCGAAGACGAAGTATACAACCAGGCTGATGCAACCGGCTTTATCAACCTGTTCGGCCTGCCGCTGAAAGTACGCGCACTGATGAAAAAAGGAATGTTGAAATAATGGCCAAATTATGGGGCGGAAGATTTAGTAAGAATACAAATGAATTAGTGGACGCATTTAATGCGTCCATTGATTTTGATAAACGCTTGTATCATGAAGATATCCGCGGCAGTATTGCCCATGCCTCCATGCTGGCTAAATGCGGTATCATCCCGGCGCAGGACGGTGAGAAGATCGTTGCTGGCTTAAAGGATATCTTGAAAGATATAGAAGCAGGTAATTTTAAATTTGAAGTGGCGCTGGAAGATATCCATATGAATATTGAAGCGCGTCTTACAGAAAGAATCGGTCAGGCCGGCGCAAGACTGCATACTGCACGCAGCCGTAATGATCAGGTAGCGCTTGATATGCACATGTATATGAAACGCGAGGTAGCAGAAATTGCCGAGCTGTTAATTCAGTTTGAAGCGGCGCTGCTCAGCGTGGCTAAAAAACACAGTAAGACTTTGATGCCCGGTTATACTCATCTGCAAAGAGCGCAGCCGATTACCTTTGCTCATCATCTGCTGGCATATTTTAATATGCTGCAGCGTGATTTCCGTCGTCTGCAGGGTGTATGGGAAGGGGCGGATATGATGCCTCTTGGCGCAGGCGCTATTGCAGGCACGACTTTCCCTATCGACCGTTTTGACGTTGCCGAACAGCTGAATTTCGGTAAGGTATACAGCAACAGTATGGACGCTGTAAGCGACAGGGATTATGTAATCGAGTTTTTATCCTTTGCCTCTATCCTGATGATGCATATGAGCCGTCTGAGCGAAGAAATCTGTCTGTGGAGCAGCACGGAATTTGGCTTTATCGAGCTGGATGATGCTTTTGCTACTGGTTCTTCCATGATGCCGCAGAAAAAGAATCCGGATATCGCCGAACTGGTACGCGGCAAGACCGGCAGAGTGTATGGACATCTGCAGGCTATGCTGGTAACTGCCAAAGGCCTGCCGTTGACTTATAATAAAGATCTGCAGGAGGACAAAGAAGGCTTCTTTGACGCCGTGGATACCATAAAATTCGCGTTAGCTGTTTATCGTGATATGATCCTGACTATGACGGTTAATGTAGATAAGATGCAGCAGGCTGTAAGCAAGGACTTTTCTAATGCTACAGATCTGGCAGATTACCTGGTACGCAAAGGGCTGCCTTTCAGACAGGCCCATGAAGTTGTCGGCAAATGCGTGGCTTATGCCATCCATAACGGCAAGTTCCTGCCGGAAATCACCCTGGAAGAATATAAGACTTTTTCCGATTTGTTTGAAGCAGACCTTTTGCAGGCTCTGCAGCCGGAAAACTGCGTGGCTTCCCGTAAATCTTACGGCGGCCCGGCTTTCAGTGAAAATGAAAAACAGTTTGCTGCCGGTGAAAAAGTACTGCAGGCACAGCAGGAAATTTTACAGGATTTACAGCAGCGGTTATAAGATTTTACGTAAAAACCACATTTACTCGACCTGAGCAAATGTGGTTTTCTTATATATATGGTATAATATAAAGTAACTTTGGGAATATGTAAGTGGGTGAAATATGTGTTGGTACAATTACAGGGACTGCTGACGACTGTCAATATCCTCGATTTGATCGATATTGCCGTTGTGGCTTATTTCTTATACCGTATATATCTGATGCTGAAAAATACCAGGGCGGCAACACTGGTTAAAGGCTTGCTTGTGCTGGTGCTGTTTATGCTGATCAGCAGATGGCTGAATCTGCATGTAATCAGCTGGCTGCTGGAAAAAAGTATGACCGTGATCATGGTCGCGCTGCCGGTAGTATTCCAGCCGGAGCTGCGGCGCGCCTTGGAACAGATTGGCCGTGGCCGTCTGTTCAATAAAGGCAGTGAACTGGATGAGCAGGAGATGGAAGAAATGCTCAATGCCGTAGCTAATGCCACAGTAATCATGAGCAGGCGCAAGGAAGGCGCGCTGATGGTCTTTGAACGTGAAACCGGTTTGGAAGAACGTATCGAGACAGGCGTCGCTGTGGATGGCCTGATCAGTGACAGCCTGCTGCTGAACATTTTTGAAAAAGATACGCCGCTGCACGACGGAGCGGTAATCATCCGCGGAAAAAGGATTGTTGCTGCCAGCTGTTTGCTGCCGCTGACGGAAAACCGTAACCTGAGCCAGGAACTCGGCACCAGACACAGAGCGGCTATCGGTATTTCCGAGCAGTCCGACGCCGTGGTGCTGGTGGTCAGTGAGGAAACAGGTGCCGTGTCTATCGCCCGTAACGGCGAGCTGATGCGTTATCTTACGGCTGATGATGTGAAGGAGATTTTACGCTCCTATATGCTCAGGCCGACAGTCAATGTCAAAGAGACCTTACTGGAGAAAATTAAGCATATGCGTGGTGAGAAGAAATGAATTTTCTTTATAGGCTGATGAAAAAAGAAAATATCCTGGCGCGCATTATTTCTATTTTAATCGCCTGCGGTTTATGGATATACGTTATGACGGATCAGAATCCTATTATCGAGCGCAGCGTGGAAGTAGAGCTGAAGCAGGCTAATCTGCCGGAAAATATGGTGGTATTCAATGCGCCGGACAGGGTGGCAGTCAAGGTCAGAGGTTCTCGCTCGCTGATAGCGGATGACAGTGAAAAGCTGATAACTGCGTCTATCGATTTAAAGAATGTAACAGAAGGTCAGCAGGAACTGCCAGTCCAGGTATCTTTTTCTAAGGGAGATATTATTTCTGTAAGCCCTGCAGAAATTTCCGTTTATGTGGATACGGTCAGCGAAAAAACTGTACCCGTACATCCGCGCGTGGTAGGTGTGGTTTCTGACGACCTTACGTTGGGCAGCAGTAAGATTACTCCAGCTGAGGTAATGGTAAAAGGGGCTACGCACCGCCTGAAAAATATCAACAAAGTCGTGGCGCCGGTAGACGTTACTGACCAAAAAGATAATTTTCAGACTGTCAGCGACTTAGTTGCTGTAAATGACAACGGCTATGATATACCTAATATGAAAATCATCCCGGCCAGTGTTACGGTGGAAGCAAGCATGGTAAGGCAGATGATTACCGTGGATATCCCTGTAAGAGTGATCATGAAGGGAAATCTGCCGGAAGGCATCAATGTATCCAAGGTAGAAGTGCGGCCTAAGCAGGTACGCATTACTGCGCCGCCTTCAATTTTGAAGGATCTGAATGAAGTCAGGACTAAGCCGGTGGATGTTTCTATGCTGACAGGCAGCGCTACGATAGCTGCAGAGCTTGACCTGCCGGATAAAGTAATCCCGGAGACCAGTTCGGTACAGGTAAGTTTTTCGGTAGGAAGGTAGACTGAATGAAATTAAAGATAAATAATGTGCGGATAGCGCTGCTGCAGGAAATGCCTTTAAAAGAGGCGGTAAGCCGTAAACTGGGCGTCAGACAGGACGATATCAAATCTGTGCAGATTGTGCGCAAGGCGGTGGATGCCCGCCGCAAGAATAACGTCTGTTTAAATTTCCATGTGCTGGCAGAAGCAGATATCAGCCGCAAACAGGCGGGCAGACTGCTGAAAGATAAGGATATTTCCCAGTATGTTGAGGAAGCAGAGCCGGAACTGCTCTTAGGAAAGCATCCGCTTGCTGCTCCGCCAGTGGTTATCGGCGCAGGACCGGCCGGACTGCTGGCAGCGCTGGAACTGGCAAAATACGGTTATCGGCCGCTTTTGCTGGAGCGCGGCAAACGTGTCAGTCAGCGGGTTGCGGACGTAAACGCTTTCTGGCAGGGAGGAGAATTTGACCCTGAGTCTAATGTCCAATTTGGCGAGGGCGGGGCAGGCACTTTCTCTGACGGCAAGCTGACGACCCGCGTCAATGACCCTGTGATGCAGAGTATTTTACAGACTTTCGTAGATGCGGGAGCGCCTGAATCTATACTATGGGAGCATAAACCGCATGTGGGGACGGATAGGCTGCGGGCCATGGTTACGGGTCTCAGCAGTCAGATTATCAGCTTGGGCGGCAGTATCCGTTACGAAGCCCATGTTACGGATTTTGTGATTAAAAACAACACTGTTTGCGGCGTAGTTTTACAGAGCGGGGAAAAGATTGCTGCGGGAGCAGTAATCCTGGCCTGCGGGCACAGCGCGCGCGATACTTATGCCCTGTTGGCGGCAAAAGGTATCGGCATTACCAGTAAGCCTTTTTCTATCGGCGTGCGCATCGAGCATCCGCAGGAGCTGATAGATAAAGCCCAGTATGGAGAGTTTGCCGGGCATCACCTGCTTGGCGCTGCAGATTATGCGCTGGTTTATCATACGCAGGATAAAAAACGCACGGCTTACTCTTTTTGTATGTGTCCCGGCGGTACGGTGGTTGCCGCCGCTTCGGAAAGCGGGGGCGTAGTAGTCAACGGCATGAGCATGTTTAACCGGGACAGCGGCGTGGCTAACAGCGCGCTGGTAGTAAATGTCAGCAGCGATGATTTCGGCAGCAGTCCTTTGGATGGAATCGCATTTCAGCGTCTGTATGAACGACTGGCTTTTAAATACGGAGGCGGGAATTATCGCGCGCCGGCGCAGAATTTTGCCAGCTTCCTGAAAAGCGCGACGCCGGACCTTACCAGTTTGTGCAGTCCTACCTACAGGCCTGGCATCACCGCCTGTGCGCTGGAAAAAGTGCTGCCGCGTTATGTTGCCGATACTTTGAAACTGGGTATTAAAGAGTTCGGACGCAAAATTTCCGGGTATGATGACGGCGGCGCGCTGTTGACTGGCGTGGAGACGCGCACTTCTGCTCCTGTGCGTATCGTGCGTGACAGGGAAAGTTATGTATCTGTTACCCATGATTTGCTTTATCCCTGCGGGGAGGGTGCTGGTTACGCAGGCGGTATCATGAGCGCGGCGCTGGACGGTTATCATGTGGCGCGGGCAGTGATGCGGCGCTTTGCGCCATTAGGCTGAATATTTGCCTGAGAGAAGAAAAAAGTTTATAATAATATGTTATAGATGCAAGAGAAATTATTTACGATGAAGCGGAGGTTTTTTCATGGCACGTTTATTTGGTACTGACGGTGTCCGCGGTATCGCTAATGTGGAATTAACGCCGGAACTGGCGTTCAAGTTGGGATATGCGGCGGCAACATATTTTGGCAGGGAGGTTGCCAGTCCCAAAATCATCATCGGACGCGATACAAGGCGCAGTGGCCCCATGCTGGAAAGCGCATTGGCAGCGGGTATTTGTTCTGCCGGCGGTAACGCTCACCTGCTGGGAGTTATGCCGACGCCGGCTGTATCTTTCCTTACTTCTGAGGTCAAGGCTAATGCAGGCGTAGTTATTTCTGCTTCCCACAATCCTTTTGAAGACAACGGTATCAAGTTCTTTTCGCAGACAGGCCATAAACTTCCTGATGCAGTAGAAGATGAGATTGCGGCTATCGTTGCTCAGCCTATCGAATATCAGAAAGCTGCCAGCGGGTCCAGTGTCGGAACGATTATTTATGAAACAGGTTTGGCGGAAAAATATGTTAAACATATCCTGAGCACTGCTTACACCAAGTTAAACGGCCTTAAAGTAGTAATGGACTGCTCTAATGGCGCCAACAGCGAGATTGCGCCGGTAATCCTGCGCGGACTGGGGGCAGAAGTGGTAACTATTTTTAACGAGCCCAATGGAATCAACATCAATAATGGCTGCGGCTCGACGCACCTGGAAGCGCTGCAGAAAAAAGTGGTGGAAGAAGGCGCACAGCTTGGCATCGCCAATGACGGCGACGCTGACCGCTGTTTGGCAGTGGATGAAAACGGCGAAGCTTTGGACGGCGACCAGATTATGCTTATCTGTGCCGCTGAGCTTATGAAGCAGGGCAAACTGCATGACAATATGCTTGTGACCACGGTCATGAGTAATGTTGGCCTGCATAAAGCGATGAAAGATATGGGCGGTAAAACGGTCAAGACTGCTGTAGGCGACAGATATGTATTGGAAGAGATGCTGAAAAACAGATATTCTCTGGGCGGCGAACAGTCCGGGCATATTATTTTCTCTGAATACGCTAAGACCGGCGACGGTATACTGACTGCGGTGCAGCTGCTCTGCGCTATGGTCAAGAATAATAAATCTCTTTCCGAACTTGGCGCGATGATGACCAAATATCCGCAGGTGCTGATGAATGTGCGCGTTGCCGATAAAAACGGCTGGCAGGAGAATGCTGCAATCCAGGCGGTTATTAAAAAATATCAGGAAGAATTGGGCGATAACGGACAGATCCTTGTACGTGCTTCCGGCACGGAGCCTCTGATCCGTATCATGGCAGAAGGGCCCGAACAGAACAGGCTGGAAAAGATTGCCAGCGCTATTGCTGATGTAGTAACAAAAGAACTGGCATAAAAAGTTACGATATTTAGCCTGAAAACTTAAAACTTTGGCAATAATATATTTAATTGACCAAAAGATAATAGTATAGTAAAATAATGTAAATCACATAGATGTGCCGCGGGGGCTGACCGGCCTGCGCGGCATGTTGTGTGCTTACAGCACATAATGTGGATAGCGCAGGTGCCGCAGTAGCGCGGCAGACGAGGAAAGAGGTTGTCGAAAAGTCAGCGGATGCCTCTCGGCTTGCTGCAGGCCGTAAAGCTGGGTACAAATACTGCCGGTAACGGCAGGGACAAAGGCCCGGCAGCAGAATGGTTAAAAATTTTTAAGGAGGATACTGACATATGTGTGGTATCGTTGGTTATATTGGTTTAAAACAGGCTGCTCCGTTTTTGCTTGATGGTATGAGTAAGCTTGAATACCGCGGCTATGACTCCGCAGGTATTGCCGTAATGGAAAAAGGCAGCATCCGTGTGGATAAATGTGTTGGCCGTCTGGATGCTCTGCGTCAGAAGCTGGAAGGCAATATGCCGGAAGGCTGCATGGGTATCGGTCATACCCGTTGGGCAACACACGGCCGTCCGTCGGATCGTAACGCCCATCCTCATACTGATGGCAGCGGCAAATTTGTCGTCGTACATAACGGTATTATCGAAAACTATTTGAAATTAAAAGAAGAGCTGATTGCTAAAGGCCATAACTTCATATCCGAAACTGATACAGAAGTAGTAGCACACCTGATGGCAGACCAGTTTGACGGTGATTTTGAAAGCACGGTTAAAAAAGTACTTCGCCTTATCAAAGGCTCCTATTCTCTGGTATTTATGTGCGAAGCGGAACAGGATAAGATTATCTGCACGAAGAAAGATAACCCGCTGGTAATCGGTCTGGGCGAGGGAGAAAACTTTATTGCTTCCGATATTCCGGCTATCATCAACCATACCCGCCGCACCTATATTATGAGCGACGGTGAGATTGCTACCGTTACGAAAGACGGCGTCTGGGTACAGGATATCAACGGTACGCCGATCAATAAAAAAGTTTTTGAAGTAAACTGGAATGCAGAAGCTGCTGAAAAAGGCGGTTTTGAGCATTTTATGCTGAAAGAGATTTACGAACAGCCGAAAGCTATGCGCGATACCATGACCGGCCGTGTCGATGGCGAAAACAATATCATTACTTTCCCGGAACTGAACTGGACGGCAGAAGAACTGCAGGGCATCAATAAGATTTTCATTGTGGCCTGCGGCACTGCTTATCATGCCGGTATCGTCGGCAAATATTATCTGGAACAGCTGGCCCGTGTGCCTGTAGAAGTGGATATTGCCAGCGAGTTCCGTTATCGCAGCCCGTTGGTGGACGGTAACAGCCTGACTATCGTTATCAGTCAGTCCGGCGAAACCAGCGACACTTTGGCAGCACTGCGCGAAGCAAAACGCCTGGGTGCGCGCACTTTGGCAGTAACTAATGTTGTCGGCTCTTCTATTGCCCGTGAAGCTGACCAGGTTGTATATACCTATGCCGGCCCGGAAATTGCCGTTGCTTCTACAAAGGCTTATACTACCCAGTTGCTCGCTATGCTGATGCTGGCAATTTACGTAGGCCGTCTGCGCGGTTCTTTAAGCGAAGCAAAAGCTGCTGAACTGGTACATGGTCTGACTTTCATTCCTGAGCAGATTCATAAGATGCTGGAAAATGTTGATCAAATCAAAGTTTTTGCCCGTGAATACGGCAGCTGTGAAGATGCTTTCTTCCTGGGACGCAGTCTTGACTATGCAGTTGCTCTGGAAGGCGCTTTGAAGCTGAAAGAGATTTCCTATATTCATGCGGAAGCTTATGCTGCCGGCGAATTAAAGCATGGCACGCTGGCTCTTATTGTTTCCGGTGTGCCGGTTATCGTACTTGCTACTCAGGAAGACGTTTATGACAAGACTGTCAGCAACCTGCAGGAAGTAAAGGCGCGCGAAGCAGTAGTTATCGCTATCGGCTTTGAAGGCGATACTTCTCTGGCAAAATATGCTGATCATGTTATCTATATTCCCAAAACTGATAAATATCTGGCGCCGCTGCTGGCAGTATTGCCGCTGCAGCTGCTGTCCTACTATGCGGCTCTGACACGCGGCTGCGATGTGGACAAGCCGAGAAATCTTGCTAAATCTGTAACTGTAGAATAAAATACAAAACCTGCTGATGTTTTCAGCAGGTTTTTTCAATAGTTTATCAATATAGGAGGGCGTGCATATGCTGAATAAAGAAAGATTGATAGAAGAATTTACTGAACTGGTAAGTGTTCCTTGTCCCAGTAAAGATGAACGTCAGGAAGCAGAGCTGCTTTTGCGCAAACTGCAGGAGATGGGCATAGCAGCAGAGATGGACGATGCCGGAGCAAAAGTTGGCGGTACCTGCGGCAATGTCTGGGCCTATATAAAAGGGAATTGTCCCCAAGCGCCCGTACTGTTTTTTGAAGCGCATATGGATTCGGTGTCGCCGGCAACGGGGACAAAAGTTATCCGCAAAGACGGCGTCCTTTATTCTGACGGAACGACGACGCTGGGCGGCGATGACAAAGTTGGGATAGCAGCGGCTCTGGAAGCTGTCCGCGCCCTTAAGGAAGATAATGTTCCTCATGGCGATATCCAGTTATGTTTTACTATTGGCGAAGAAATTGGCTGTTTAGGCGTTGTTAATATGGATAAGGCGCGTATCAGGGCTGATTTTGGTTACTGTCTGGATATTGGCGGCGATATCGGAGAAATTGTTTATGCAGCGCCTAAATTATACGAACTATACGTTAAGATAACCGGCAAGGCTGCTCATGCGGGTATTGCGCCGGAAAAAGGTATTAACGCCATTATGCTGGCAGCAGAAGCATTGCACAGACTGCCGGCTTATGGCAGGATTGATGAGGAAACGACTTTAAATGTCGGCGTCTTTCATGCCGGTGTTGGCAATAATGTGGTTGCGCCGCAGGCAGAATTTGTTGTGGATATGCGCTCGCTTAATGTAGAAAAACTGGAGAAGCTGAAAGATGATGTTTGCGCCGTGATTACTTCTGCTGTGGAAGCAAGCGGCGGCAAGGTGGATATTGATGTGCGCGAAGGCTGCCCGGCAGTAGCTGTGGATCGCAATCATAAATGTATCACTCTGGCGCAGCAGGCCGCAGAAAAAATGGGACGCAGCTCTGTTTTGAAGACGACGGGCGGCTGCAGCGACGGCAATTATTTATGCGGTTACGGTTTACCCTGCGCGCTGCTGGCGACAGGTATGAGCAATGTTCATACGACAGAAGAATATCTCAAAGAAGACGACCTGTTTGGTACTGCTCAATGGGTTTATGAAATTATCCGTCTGGCAGCAGAAGAAAAATAAAATAATATTTTTACAGTTCCCTGCATATTATCTGTGCAGGGATTTTTTCTTAAACAAAGGTTTGCGAAATTTGCGTGAAAGAGCTTTAAAAAAAAATCTGCTGATGATACAATAACAATAGATAATTTTTGTTGATTAGCATAATGTCATAAATTTAAGGAGGAAGATGATGAAGCTTATTTCATGGAATGTTAACGGCCTGCGGGCGTGTATGAATAAAGGTTTTCAAGATTTTATGGACAGTGCAGACGCTGATATTTTCTGTGTGCAGGAAACTAAAATGCAGCGGGAGCAGGCAGCATTTGTTTTTGACGGCTATGAAGAATATTGGAATAGTGCGGAAAAGAAAGGTTACAGCGGTACGGCGGTATTCAGTAAGACTAAGCCGCTCAGTGTCAGTTATGGATTAGGCATTGAAGAACACGATAAAGAAGGCAGGGTGATTACTGCCGAATTTACCGACTTTTATCTGGTGAACGTATATACGCCTAACGCTCAGCGCGGGCTGGAGCGCTTGGAGTACCGCATGGTGTGGGAAGATGCATTCCGCAGCTATGTGAAAGAACTGGATGAGAAAAAACCGGTCATCATCTGCGGCGACTTGAATGTAGCCCATAATGAAATAGATTTGAAGAATTTTAAGACAAATGTTGGTAATGCCGGTTTTACCTATGAAGAACGCGGTAAGATGACTGAACTTTTAGCCAGCGGTTTTGTTGATTCTTTCCGTTATCTGTATCCTGATAAGACGGGTGCTTACAGCTGGTGGAGTTACATGTTTAAGGCACGTGAGAAAAACGCTGGTTGGCGTATCGATTATTTTATAGTATCAGAAAAGCTTGCCGACAGAATTGAAGACGCGGTAATTTATTCGGACGTTATGGGCAGTGACCACTGTCCTGTAGGTTTACAGTTAAAATAAGGTGAGATTATGGATTTTAAGATTCAGGCGCCTTTTGAGCCGGCGGGCGATCAGCCGCAGGCGATTGATAAGCTGGCTGACGGTGTTGAACGCGGACTGCACGCTCAGGTGCTATTGGGTGCTACGGGTACGGGTAAGACCTATACAGTTGCCCAGGTAATCAATAAAGTGCGTAAACCTACGCTGGTAATCGCACACAATAAGACGCTGGCGGCCCAGCTGGCCAGCGAGCTGAAAGCGTTCTTCCCGGAAAATGCCGTGGAGTATTTTGTTTCCTATTATGATTATTATCAGCCGGAAGCGTATATTCCTCAGTCAGACACATATATCGAAAAAGACGCTTCTATTAACGACGAGATAGATAAACTGCGTCACTCGGCTACCAGCGCTTTATTTGAACGGCGGGATGTTATCATTGTAGCCAGCGTGTCCTGTATTTACGGCTTAGGCGCGCCGCAGGAATATTATGATATGGTGCTTTCTCTGCGTCTGGGTCAGGTTATTGACCGTCAGAAGATACTGCATAAGCTGGTAGAAATACAGTATGACCGTAATGATATTGATTTTAAACGCGGCACGTTCAGAGTACGCGGCGACGTCATCGAAGTCATCCCGGCGGCCTACGGCGAAAAAGCTGTGCGCATCGAGATGTTTGACGATGAAGTGGAGCGCATCATGGAAATCGATGTGCTGACTGGTGAAATCTTGGCGCAGAGAAATCATGTAGCTATTTTTCCGGCTTCCCACTATGTTACCAGCCGGGAAAACCTTGAACGGGCCATGGAGGACATCAAGGCAGAGCTGGCAGAGCGTCTGGAAGACCTGAACGCCCGCGGTAAACTGCTGGAGGCCCAACGGCTGGAACAGCGCACCAACTATGATTTGGAAATGATGAATGAAATGGGCTACTGCTCCGGCATCGAAAATTATTCCCGTCATTTGGCCGGACGTAAAGCGGGTGAAGCGCCGTTTACGCTGGTAAATTATTTCCCGAAAGATTTTCTGCTGGTGATTGATGAATCCCATGTTACCCTGCCGCAGATAAGGGCCATGTATGCCGGCGACCGTTCCCGCAAGGAAATGCTGGTAGAACACGGGTTCCGTCTGCCTTCTGCCTTTGACAACAGGCCGCTGACTTTTGACGAGTTCCAGCAGCAGGTTAATCAGGTAATCTATGTTTCGGCAACGCCGGCAAAGTATGAGCTGGAACAGTCGGAGCAGACCGTAGAGCAGATTATCAGGCCGACGGGACTGCTTGATCCTGCCATTGAAATACGTCCGATCAAAGGACAGATAGATGATTTGCTGGGAGAAATCCACAAAGTAGCAGACGCAGGCGAACGCATCCTCGTTACGACGCTTACCAAGCGTATGGCGGAAGATTTAACAGAATATCTGAAACAAGCCGGTGTGAGGGTACGTTATCTGCATTCAGAGATAGCTACGATTGAGAGGGCTGAGATAATTGACGCCTTGCGAGCCGGTAAATTTGACGTGCTGGTAGGCATCAATCTGCTGCGCGAGGGACTTGATTTGCCGGAAGTATCGCTGATTGCTATTTTAGATGCGGATAAAGAAGGCTTTCTGCGCAGCGATACGGCGATGATTCAGACGATTGGCCGCGCAGCGCGTAATGCGCATGGACGGGTCATCATGTATGCCGACAGGATTACTGATTCTATGCAGCGTGCAATCGATGAGACTAACAGACGCCGGGAAAAGCAGCAGGCTTATAATCAGGAACACGGCATAGTGCCAAGAACGATATACAAGGAACAACGCCAGCTCATCAAGCTGACTAAGGTTGCCGAAGGCGAAGGCGCGGCAGCTTATGAAGAAAAGTCCTTGAAGAAGAAATCTTCCAAGGAGCTGCAGAAGCTGGCAAGGGAACTGGAAAAACAGATGCAGGAAGCCGCTAAGGCTCTTGATTTTGAAGCGGCTGCCGAACTGCGTGACAAATTGATCGTTATTAAGGGACAGCTGGGACAGAAACTGATGCCTAAACGCAAGAAGTAGGAGCGGATATAGAAGAAAATGCAGGAAAAACTGATTGTTAAAGGTGCAAGACAGCACAATCTGAAAAATATAACGGTAGAAATACCGCGCAATAAAATGGTAGTTATCACCGGATTATCCGGCAGCGGAAAATCATCGCTGGCTTTTGATACTATTTATGCTGAAGGTCAGCGGCGCTATGTGGAATCATTGTCGGCATATGCCAGACAGTTTTTGGGACAGATGGACAAGCCGGAGGTAGATTATATCGAGGGCCTCAGCCCGGCTATTTCCATTGACCAGAAGACTACCAGCCGTAATCCTCGTTCTACAGTGGGAACGGTGACGGAGATTTATGACTATCTGCGTCTTTTGTATGGACGTGCGGGAGAACCGCACTGTCCACAATGCGGTAAGCTTATCGAACAGCAGACGGTGCAGCAGATTGTAGACAGGGTACTGGAATTGGCGCAGGGAACCAAATTCATGGTTATGGCTCCTATGGTGCGCCAACGCACAGGCGAGCATGTCAGAGTTTTTGACGAAATGCGCCGTGCAGGCTATGTCAGAGTATTTGTGGACGGCAGCGTTTTTACACTTGATGAGGATATCAGGCTGGAAAAAAATAAGAAGCACAGCATTTCTGTCGTTATCGACCGCTTGGCTGTACGTGAAGGCATCCAGCAGCGTTTGTCCGATTCTGTGGAAACGGCCTTGAAGCTGGCGGACGGTTTTGTAGAGATAGCGGTCATCGGCGGCGAAGTTCAGCTTTATAGTGAGCATTTTGCCTGCAACGACTGCGGTATCAGCCTGCCGGCTATCGAGCCGCGTCTGTTTTCTTTCAATAACCCTTACGGAGCGTGCCCGGCCTGCACGGGGTTGGGTATGAACATGGAGTTTGACAAGGCGCTGATTATACCTGACGGCAGCAAGACTTTTGCCGAAGGAGTGATTCAATCTTTCAGCAGCAATCTCAATTCTTACCGTATGAAACAGCTGGAAGCAGTACTGGCTGCTTTTGGCTATAGCCTGAACGATACCTGGGACAGTCTGCCTGCCAAGGTGCAGCAGCTGTTATGGGAAGGCACGGGCGAGGAAAAATACCAGTTCTGGTATGAAAATCTGCAGGGTGAAACCAAGCTGCACGAAACTGTTTTTGACGGTATTTTGCCGATTATGAAAAAACAGTACCGCGAAGCTTTTTCTGACAGTATGCGCCAGGAACTGGAAGAATTTATGACCAGCAATCCTTGTCCCGTATGTCACGGAGCGCGTCTGAAGCCAGAAGTGCTGTCCATTCTCGTGGGGGGCAAGAATATCTGCCAGGTAACTGCGCTGACTGTGCGCGACTGTATTAAATTTTTTGAAAAGCTGCAGCTGACGGAAAGGCAGCAGATTATTGCTCGTCAGGTACTGAAAGAAATTATGGCCCGGCTGCATTTCCTTAACGACGTGGGACTGGACTACCTGACGCTGGACCGCAGCGCCGGTACGCTGTCTGGCGGCGAAGCGCAGCGCATCAGACTGGCTACGCAGATTGGCAGCGGTTTGACTGGCGTACTATATATTCTTGACGAGCCCAGCATCGGCCTGCATCAGCGTGATAACGGCAAGCTGCTGGAAACGCTCAAACATCTGCGTGACCTCGGCAATACGCTGCTTGTGGTGGAGCATGATGAAGAAACCATGTATGCAGCAGACGAAATCATCGACATCGGCCCCGGCGCCGGTGAACATGGCGGGCAGGTAGTTGCCCAGGGTACGGCGGAAGAAATCAAGCTGGCAGAAAATTCTGTTACCGGCCAGTATCTGAGCGGCCGTAAGTTTATTGCCGTGCCTAAACAGCGACGTGTCTGTGACGGACGTTATATCACGGTTAAAGGCGCTAAAGGCAATAATTTGAAAAATATTGACGTGTCCATACCGCTGGGAGTTTTTACGGTAGTAACCGGCGTTTCCGGCAGCGGTAAATCGACGCTGATCAACGATATACTTTATAATGCTTTGGCTGCCAAGCTGCACGGAGCCCGCGTGCGTCCTGCGGAATACGGCAGCATCGAAGGTTTGGAATACACTGATAAAGTCATCAATATCGACCAGTCGCCGATCGGGCGCACACCGCGTTCTAATCCGGCTACATATACGGGCGTATTTGATTTTATCCGCGAACTGTTCAGCCAGACTAACGAGGCAAAAGCGCGCGGTTATAAGCCGGGGCGTTTCAGCTTCAATGTCAAAGGCGGGCGCTGTGAAGCCTGCCGCGGCGACGGCGTCAACAAGATAGAAATGAATTTCCTGCCCGATGTTTATGTGCCCTGTGAAGTGTGCCACGGTTCCCGCTACAACAGGGATACGCTGGAAGTGCATTACAAAGGTAAGACTATTGCCGAAGTATTGGACATGACGGTCAGTGAGGCCTGGGAGTTTTTTAAGAATATACCCCGTATTGCCCGTAAGCTGGAAGTTTTGCAGGATGTAGGCCTGGGGTATATCCATTTGGGGCAGGCAGCAACAACGTTGTCAGGCGGCGAAGCTCAGCGCGTTAAATTGGCGACGGAGCTTTCGCGGCGCAGTACAGGACGGACAGTATATATTTTAGACGAGCCCACTACCGGGCTGCATATTGCCGATGTACATAAGCTGCTGGAAGTTTTGCAGCGGCTGGTGGAGGCTGGCGACAGTGTTATTGTCATCGAGCATAACCTTGATGTCATCAAAACGGCAGACTATATTGTCGACCTTGGTCCCGAGGGAGGCGATAAGGGCGGTACGCTGGTGGCCTGCGGCACTCCCGAAGAAGTAGCCAAAAATAAGAAGTCCTATACAGGTCAATATATTAAACAAGTGCTGGCGCAGGCCAGGAAAAACGGGTGGTACCAATGATTGCGGAAGAATTCAGCGAAAATATCCGTGAAGCGTTAGCCGTATTGCCGGAGAAACCCGGCGTCTACCTGATGCATGACAAGGACGGCAAGGTGATTTATGTCGGTAAGGCTGTAGTGCTCAAAAACCGTGTGCGCAGTTATTTCCGCAATTTGGCTTCCCATACGCCTAAAGTACGGGCTATGGTAGCGAAGATTGCCGATATTGAAACGATTGTTACCAGCAGCGAGGTAGAAGCGCTGATTTTGGAATGTAATCTGATAAAAAAATATCGTCCGCGTTATAATATCATGCTGAAAGATGATAAAAGCTATCCTTATTTAAAGGTAACGCTGAACGAAGATTTTCCCAGATTGTATGTAACGCGCAGGAAGCTGCGTGACGGCGCAAAATATTACGGGCCTTATGCAGACGCAGGGGCTATGCACGCGACGGTCAAGCTGCTGCGCAGTATGTTTCCGCTGCGTACCTGTCGGACGATGAACGCGGAGCGGCCCTGTCTTAATTACCATATCAAACGCTGTCTGGCGCCTTGTGCGGGGCTGGTATCGCGCGAAGAATACGGCAATATGATTAAATCCGTCTGTATGGTGCTGGACGGCAGGACGGCGGAGCTGGAACGCGATTTAAAAAAGCGGATGCAGGAAGCTGCGGATAATTACGCTTTTGAAGAAGCTGCCCGTCTGAGGGATCAGCTGCAGGCCGTTATGCGTCTTAACGAACAGCAGAAAGCCGTTACCGGGCAGGACAGCGATATGGATATTATCGGTTTTGCTAAGGATATGACGGGCATCTGCATCCAGATCTTTTTTGTACGCAAGGGCAAGCTGTTGGGACGGGATAATTTTTTCCTGCCGGATGAAGGAGAGCCTCAGCAGGAGGTTATTACTGCTTTTGTCAAGCAGTATTATAACGAGGCTTCTTATATTCCTCGTGAAATTGCGCTGCCGCTGCTGCCGGAAGCTGAGGAACAGGCTGTTATCGAGCAGTGGCTGGCTGAAAAGGCGCAGCGCAAGGCAGAACTTGTGCGTCCGCAGCGCGGCGTAAAAAAAGATTTGCTGCAGCTGGCTAATGATAATGCCGCTAAACTGTTAGAAGAAAGGCTGCGCAAAGGCCAGTTGTCGCTGAAAAACGATGTGCAGGCGGCAGAAGAACTGCAGCAGGCGCTGGGACTGCCTCATGCGCTGGAGCGGATGGATTGTTTCGATATTTCTCATACTCAGGGCAGTGAGACGGTCGCTTCCATGGTGGTATTCCGTAACGGCAGTATTAGCAAGAAAGACTACCGACGCTATAAGATTGTTTCGGCAGAAGGCAAGCCGGATGATTTTAAATCTATGCAGGAAGTAGTTTACAGGCGTTATAAGGATTATGAAAACCTGCCAAGCCTGGTGGTCATCGACGGCGGCAAAGGCCAGCTGAGTTCGGCGCTGGAAGTTATCCGCGGACTGGGTCTGCATGATTTGCCTGTTATCGGTTTAGCAAAAAGAGAAGAGGAAATCTTCCAGGAAGGTAAGAGTGAAAGTATCTTACTCGACAGAGATTCAGCTGCGCTGCACCTTATCCAGCGCATCCGCGATGAGGCTCACCGCTTTGCCATCACTTATCACCGCAAGCTGCGCGGTAAACGTAATCTGGTATCGGTGCTGGATCATGTGGAAGGCATTGGCAGTAAACGCAGACAGGAGCTGTGGAAGGCTTTCAAGACGCTGGATGAGATGAAAGCGGCAAGCGTGGAAGAGTTAGCTGCTGTCGAGGGTATGAATTATGCGGCAGCACAGAAGCTGTATGATTTTTTTAGGCTGGAGTTGCCGGAGAAAAAAGCTTTGTTGAAATAATTTAAGTAAATTTCACAATAGCCACTAACGGAAAATAATTATTTATGATATAATCAAGACAACAGAATATGTAAAGGAGTGCAGTCACTATGAAAAAATGGGTTTGCAATATTTGCGGCTATGTTTACGATCCTGAGGTTGGCGACCCGGATAACGGCGTTGATGCAGGCACCGCTTGGGAAGATGTTCCTGCGGACTGGGTATGCCCCCTGTGCGGCGTAGGCAAAGACGATTTCAGTGAAGAAGCATAATAAGGAAAAAGCTCTGCGGCAGCAGAGCTTTTTTTATACCTTTACAACGATGATTTTACCCAGATTTAACATAACGGAACAGGATTTTTACGTATTGATGTTAAATTAGATAAGTTAATATGCAGGAAAATGAGGTTAGCTGAAATGATAATCTGTGTCGAAGACGAACAAAACATTTGTGAACTGGAAGTTTATACTTTGCAGTCGGTTGGTTTTGAGGCTAAAGGCTGCGGCAGCGGTAAAGAACTTTTTGCAGAACTGGAACGGGATATTCCAGAACTCATCCTTTTGGATATCATGCTGCCGGATGAGGACGGACTTAGTCTGCTGAGGAAGCTGCGCAGCGACCGGCGTTATGCGTCCATACCCGTCATTATGGCGACAGCCAAGGGCTCAGAATTCGATAAAGTAAAAGGTTTAGACAGCGGCGCCGACGATTATATTGCCAAACCTTTCGGGATGTTGGAAATGGTATCGCGGATTAAGGCGGTATTGCGCCGCTGCGGACAGGAAAAGCATACCGGCGAGATGATAACGGTGGATAATCTGACGGTAAATCTGTCGGAACATACTGTAACGGTTGGCGGTGAAAACATCATCTTGACCTTAAAAGAATATGAGCTGCTGAAAAAATTTCTGACTAATCCGGGGATAGTATTTTCCCGCGATAAACTGCTCAACGATATCTGGGGCTATGAATTCAGCGGTGAGACACGTACTGTGGACGTCCATATAAGGACGCTGCGGCAGAAACTTGGCGGCGCCGGCGAGATGATTGAAACGATACGCGGCGTAGGCTACAGAATGGTAAATAAAAAATGAGAAAGAAAATTTTCTACAGTTTATTTTTTCTGACTTTTACGGCGCTGCTGCTGGCGGCTTCGCTTTTTCTCTGGGTAACTTACAGACAGGTTTCCCAGGAGAATGTCAACAGTATGAAGAATCAGGCGCAGATCATGACGGCTCTGTATCATGACGGACAGCTGGATTTTGATAAACTTAAGCAGAGCAGCATCCTTGACAGGGTGACTGTTTTATCGCCTGACGGGGACGTAATTTTTGACAATTATGTCGATGCGGAAACTATGGAAAACCATCTGCAGCGTGCGGAAGTGCGGCAGGCACTGCAAAACAAGGAAGGATATGCTGTCAGAATGTCGGATACTTTGGGCAAGGAAGTTATCTATTATGCTGTACAGATGCCTGATGGCGATATCCTGCGTTTTGCCCGTGTCAATGATACGGTTTTAATGCGCTTTGCCAATGTAAGTCACTATGTATTAGGTATACTGCTGATTTTAATTGCCGGGGCATTTTTTGCAGCCCGCTCCATTACGGCCAAGGTAGTAAAACCTTTAGAAAAGATTGACTTGGACAGGCCGCTCACGGGGCCGCCGGTTACGTATCCTGAACTGCAGCCGCTGCTGGAGCGCATAGTTACCCAGCAGCAGAAGCTGGAAAAAGAAATGCGCCGCTACAAGAATAAAAAACAGGAACTGAAGGCCGTTACTAATAATATGGACGAAGGGCTGCTGTTTTTAGATAACAGCGGCGAAATCGTATCCATCAATAAAAGTGCGGTAAGATTCTTTGGCAGCGAAAAACAGGAGCTGATCGGTAAAAATTTGCTGACGCTGAGTCTGGGGAAAGAGATAGAAAAGCTGTTTGCCAAGATTGACGCAGGCGGCAAGGGCAGCTTACTATTGTCCCGGGGCAGCAGCTATTACCAGCTCAACGGCAGTAAGATTGGCGATAAAGGCATGGTCCTGCTCATCATGGATGTGACGGAAAAGACTGCTTCTGAAAAATTGCGGCGAGAATTTTCCGCTAATGTTTCCCATGAGCTGAAAACACCTTTGCAGTCCGTGCTGGGTTATTCGGAAATCATGCTCAACGGACTGGTTAAGGAAGACGACCGCCCCAGGTTCCTGCGTAAGATTTATGATGAAGCAAAGAACCTGCTGCAGCTGATTGATGACATCATCAAATTATCCAAACTGGAAGAGCAGCAGCAGGATATGCTGGAAAGTTTCAACTTGCGTAAAGTGTTGGAACAGTCCGTGCAGAGGATGGCAGACAAAGCGGAAAAAAATGGAGTCAGCGTCAGTTTGGAATGCAGCGCGGCGGAATATCCGATGCAGGGTATTCCGTCGATGCTGGAAGAAGTATTTACCAATTTACTGGACAACGCCGTCAAGTATAACCGTCCCGGCGGCAGTGTCATCATGCGGGTAACGGAAAAAGAAAATAAATGGGTTATTTCTGTAGCAGATACTGGTATCGGTATCGCCCCGGAGGAAAAGGACAGGATTTTTGAGCGGTTTTACCGTATTGATAAAAGCCGTCATAAGGCGGTTGAGGGAACCGGGCTCGGTCTGTCTATCGTCAAACATGGCATTATTTTTCACAAAGGTAGTATCCGTGTTTTCAGCACTCCGGGACGGGGAACAGAATTTGTAATAAAACTGCCGAAGACTTTGCTTTAAAAAGAAAAGCGCTTATGGAAGAGTTTCCATAAGCGCTTTTTGTCTTTTTTATTTTTTCCAGGCTGTTTCCAGATAACTGCAGCAGTCAGTAATGGCTGCAAGCTCCAGCTCTTCTGCTTTGCCTGTATCGCAGGCGGCGGCAATCGCCGGGTCGACGGGCAGTTTTGCCAATACTTTCAGACCGTAGGCAGCGGCAGTCTGTTCCAGATGGCTTTCACCGAAGATTTTGTAATCTTTGTCGTTATCAGGGCAATGAAAATAAGAATAATTTTCGATTAGTCCCAGAATAGGGATATTCATCATCTTAGCCATTTTTACTGCTTTAGCGACAATCATAGAGACAAGTTCCTGCGGGGACGTTACTACGATGATGCCATCTACCGGCAGCGACTGGAAAACAGTCAGCGGCACGTCGCCGGTTCCCGGCGGCATGTCGACGAACATAAAGTCTATGTCGGTCCAGACAACGTCAGTCCAGAACTGTTTTACCATATTGGCAATCATCGGGCCGCGCCAGATGACAGGGTCGGATTCATCCTGCAGGAACATATTGGCAGAAATTACTTCGATGCCGGAAGCCGTAGTCAGCGGCATAAGGCCGATTTCACTGCCGGTAGCCCTGCCGGAAAGGCCGAAAGCCTTGGGAATGGACGGGCCGGTGATATCTGCGTCCAAAATCGCGGTGCGATGGCCGCTTTTACGCATGGCAGCAGCCAACAGCGAAGTAACCAGAGATTTACCTACTCCGCCTTTACCGCTGACGATACCGATGACTTTTTTGACGCTGCTCATAGGATTGAGAGCAGCGGAGAAATCAGGCTGATGTTCGCCTGCATGTTCACAGCCTTCGCAGCTGCTGCGGCCGCAGGAAGTATTGCTGCATTGTTTTTCTTGTTCTGTCATTGTATTTTCCTCCAAAAGATGATACTAATTATATATTCTGCTTTAAGTATACTATACCTGCCGCAGAAAGAAAATAAAAAAGACCTGCAGCTGCAAACTGCAGGTCAGGAAAACCTTATTATTTTGCGGCGCAGGCCTTCCAGATAAAGCCGAGCACGATACCTGCTATACAGGGAACAATCCAGCCAAAGCCGATACTATATAGGGGCATATAAGCTTCCAGAGCAGAATTGATAAAGCCGGTATTGATGCCTGCCGCTTTAAGACCGTCGAAAACAGCAAAAAGGGCAGTCATAAAGATACAGGGACGGAAAATATAAGGATCTCTTTTGAAAAGTCCGCTGCAAACATTCAGCAAGACCAGTACGATGACTATGGGGTACAACATACAAAGTACAGGAATGGAGAATTTGATGATATTGTTTAAGCCGACGTTGGAGATAGCAAAACTGAAAATAGAAATCGCCAGGACGTAACGCTGATATTGTACTCTTTCCTTGAACAGGACGTTGAAGTAGCCGGAGATAGAAGAGGTCAGACCGATGCTGGTGGTAATGCAGGCAAAGAAGATAATGAGCGCCAGGTGATCTTGCCAAAATTACCCATATAGTGCACTGCAATCTGATTAAGCAGCTGGCCGCCGTTGGAGATGATACCGAAAGCCTGCACGCTGGTTGCGCCGGTATAGGCCAGAGAGGAATAAATCAGGGTCAGGAATGTAGCGGCAATGATACCAGCATAGATACAGAGCTTAGTCAGCAGTTTGTGATCTAAGATGCCCTTGGATTCGATGGCATTGACAGTTGCAGCACCAAAAAGCATGGCTGCTAATAAATCCATGGTATTATAGCCTTCCTGGAAGCCTTTAAAAAAGGGAACGGCAGCATAATCGCCCTGAGCGGCCTGAGCAGGACCAAGAGGATCGATAAGGACGAAAGCGATTAGGATGGCGAGGCAGACAAGCAGCATAGGTGTCATAATCTTGCCGATATTGTCGATAATTTTAGAAGGATTAACCGAAAGATAATAAGTCAACAGGAAAAAGAACAGGCTGTAGGCAACCATGCCGAAGTCGTGATAACCGGCGGGTACGAAGGCAAGAATGCCTGTATCAAAGGAAACAGCCGCCGTGCGGGGGATAGCAAAGAAAGGCCCGATGGTAAGAGCGCAGATTACTACCAGCGCTTTAGCAAAATTAGGGTGTACCGGCGAGGCCAGGTTATCGGGATTATCGCTGCGGTTGATAGCCATAGCGATGATGCCCAGCAGAGGAAGCCCCACGCCGCTGATGCAGAAACCGATGGTTGCCGCCAGCAGGTTATCGCCGGCCAGCTGGCCCAGTACCGGCGGGAAGATGAAGTTGCCGGCGCCGAAAAAGAACGAAAACAGCATTAAACCGATAGGTAATATTAAAGACAGACTGATTTTTTGCTCCATTGATATTCTCCTGAGATAAGTGTTGGTAGTATTAGTGCTAAAAATAAAAAAACTTCTCCAAGCATATATTGGAGAAGGATTCTCACTGCGAAATATTATAATAAATTTATAGTAGTTTTGCAACATTTTATTGTAGACAATATTTATTCAATGTAAAACGATGAATATCAGGAAAAATCTTGATATATACAAAATAAGACTGAAAATTATAATATTTATGCAGAAATAAGCAAACCTCCGTCAGCGCGACGGAGGTTTTTTATGGTTATTTTACAATCAGACGGAAATATTTTTTCTTACCTTTGCGAATAAGGAGACTTTTGTCTTCGTCAAACATATCCTCTGCAAAGCAGGCATCTACGTCGGTAAGTACATTATCTTTAATATACAGTCCGCCCTGGGCAATCATCTGGCGCGCTTCGCGTTTGCTGGAGAAAATTTTGCCGGCAGTCAGCACGTCGATGACCTTGCCGGTCATTTCAGCGGGAGTAATTTCGACAGTGGGCACGTTTTCCAGATTACTGCCGCCGCCAAACAGGGCTTCAGCAGCTTGTTGCGCTTTAGTTGCCTCTTCTTCGCCGTGTACGAGCTTGGTGACTTCAAAAGCCAGAACTTTTTTGGCAATGTTGATTTCCGCGTCTTTGAGAGCGGATAAGCGGCGCACTTCGTCCATAGGCAGGAAGGTCAGCAGGCTGAGGCAGTTTTCTACGTCGTTATCGTCAACATTGCGCCAGTACTGGTAAAAATCGTAAGGAGATGTTTTTTCAGGGTCAAGCCACAGAGCGCCTTTTTCCGTTTTACCCATTTTACGCCCATCGCTGGTGGTCAGCAGTTTACAGGTCATGCAGAAGGCAGGCTTTTGTTCTTTGCGGCGGATCAGTTCTACGCCGGCCAGCATATTTGACCACTGGTCGTCGCCGCCCAGCTCCATAATGCAGCCGTATTCTTTATTCAGACGCCAGAAATCGTAGCTCTGCATAATCATATAGTTAAATTCAAAGAAAGACAGTCCGCGTTCCAGACGTTTTTTGAAACATTCGGCCGTCAGCATACGGTTAACGGAAAAATGCACGCCTACTTCGCGCAGCAGCTGGATATAGTTCAAATCCAGCAGCCAATCGGCGTTATTAGCCAGGATTGCCTTGCCGTCAGAAAAATCGATAAAACGGCTCATTTGTTTCTTGAAGCAGGCAATATTATGATTGATAAATTCAGGCGTCAGCATCTTGCGCATTTCATCCTTGCCGCTGGGGTCGCCGACCATACCGGTACCGCCGCCTAAAAGGCAGATGGGACGATGGCCTGCTTTCTGCATGTGACTCATCATCATCAGGGCGATGAAATGGCCTACGTGCAGGCTGTCAGCTGTGGGGTCAAAGCCTATATAAAAGGTTATTTTCTCGTTTTCCAGCAGTTCTTTAATTTCGTTTTCATGGGACATCTGCTTAATAAAGCCGCGTTCCTGCAAAACATCTAATACGGACATCAGAATACCTCCTAAATATTGTATCGGGCAGCATTTAACTGCCGTTGTATAATAAGCTAAAATCTATAATATTATACAATATCATAACGGGATTAGCAAACTGAATACACGAATCTGAAGATTGCTGCCGTATAGGAGCTGACGGCTTGGCGAGCTTTTATGCAAGAGCAGTCTGTCTTGACTGAAAGGGGGCAGTAACATATAATAAAAGGTATGCAGAAAGCTTTACTACTTTTAATTAAGTTTAAATATGGAGGAATAAAAAATGCGTAAAGATTTAGTTGTGCCCGGTGAGGGCGAAGAAAAATACGTCCTGGCGCGTGACGCCCGTGTTGTAACCGTGCCGTTTTCTCCGCTGGAGCAGAGAATGGCTGAAGAAAAACCTTATGTTATGGAAAAACTGCAGAAATTAAAAGAAATCTTGGGTGAAGAAACTTTTCATCGACTGATCAGTAAAGTACATAACATCAATTATGCCGGCAACCGCATCCTGCTGGTAGCAGAAAATGAGCTGCATCGCACTAATATTGAGCGCGAATGCCTGCCTGCTATTGCCGAAGCCTTTGAAGTAACCAGTATTCGTGTAGTAACGCAAGGATAATTGTAAAAAAGTATTGACATACTGAATACTTTGTTTTATAATAGTCTACGTTGCTGATGTTAGTCAGTATATGTCGGGGCGTGGCGCAGTTTGGTAGCGCGCTTGTTTCGGGTACAAGAGGCCGTGAGTTCGAATCTCGCCGCCCCGACCAACTTAAAAAGTAAAACGCAGTCTTATGACTGCGTTTTTTGTTTATATTGGGTTACGGTTAATGAATTTGGCGATGTAATCTCTATAATATAACATAAGCTGTCCTATTTAGGTAGGACAGCTTCTTTTTGTTCTTAGGCGTAATTATGCAGATAAATAAATTTTGTATACAGTATTCTTTTAAGAAACATAGGTCATTAAAAGCTATTTAAAAGAAAAATTTTGGTATAATAAAGAAAAATTTATAATAAAATTATCGAAGGTAAAGCCATGAAGATACAGGTATACCGCTCATTTTTAACCGTAGCACAATGTAAAAGTTTCACGCAGGCGGCGGAGTTTCTTAATTTCACCCAGCCGACAATCAGTAATCATATAGCTGCATTGGAAGAAACGTATGGCGTAACTCTTTTTGCCAGAGAGGGTAAAAATGTTTATCTGACAGCGGCGGGGCAGGCTTTTGTGCCGGAAGCACAGAAGATTTTGCAGGAATACGAAGAAAGCATTAAGTTTATGTCGGCCTTTAAAGAACAGAGTATGTATTTAAGGATTGCCGTATCTACCCAGGTAATCAACAGCTATCTGTTGGATATTCTGGCAAGGATCAAGACAGATTTTCCCGAGCTGGATATTTTGGTTGACCGCCGCATGACTATTGAGGAAATTTTGGAAAAAACGGTAAAAGAAAAGTATTATGATTTTGCTTTCGTGCATATGGACGTGCAGCCTTTATACACCAAGCGGGTACGCTTGTGGCAGGAAAAGCTCGTTTGGGTCTGCTCAAAAGAATTGTTTGAAAAATACGGCTGCAGTATGGATGTTTATACTTATCCTTTTATCTCTTATTCTGATAACGGGGTGTATTATAATGTGCTGTTGGAAAAAGTTGATATGAAGAAACTGCGGAAGGTGGTTTCTTTCAGCGATTCAGATACGGTACTGGAGGCCGTGAGAAAATCGATGGGGATAGCTTTTGTGCCGTTGACTAAAGTACGGGATGATATAGCGGCAGGAAGCTTGATAAAATTTTCTGATGACTATGACGCGGTATTCCGCATTTCTGCCCTGTATGATTATGAAATGGAGTTTACCCAGCCGAAGAAACGTTTTCTGGATTATCTCCAGGCGTCGCGGGAATAAAACAACGGTAAAAATGGATAAAATTTTTTTATGAATATAAAAAATATCACAATTTGTAAGTTCCTTTTCTTTGTAATAAAATAAAAATACAGTTTTTTTATTTAATTTATTCGAGGAGGGTTTAAAATGAGCAAAGAAAAGGAAAAAAGAAAATTAAGAAAACCGACTTTTTTAGAAGCCTTTACACCTATCGTTGCCATGCTGGTCATCCTGACTTATGGCAAGGGCGTTATGGGTTATGCTACTGAGCCGCTGCTGTTGTTGGTGGCAGGTATCGCGGCATTTATTGCATTCCGTGTGGGTGTAACCTGGGATGAAATCATGGACGAGGTATGTCTGAAAATTGCGAAAGGTATGCCTGCTATCCTGATTCTTGTTTCTGTTGGCGCTTTGGTAGGTACCTGGATGGCGGCAGGCACCATACCGCTGATGATTTATTATGGCGTGCAGATGGTTAATCCGCAGTGGATGCTGGTTACTTCTTTCCTGATTACGGCTGTTGTATCTGTCGTTACTGGTACGTCCTGGGGGTCAGTTGCTACGATGGGCGTAGCGTTGATGGGTATTGCTTCCACACTGGGAGTATCTCTGCCTGCGACTGCCGGTGCCGTTATTGCCGGCTCCTATTTCGGCGATAAGATTTCTCCGTTGTCTGATACAACCAACCTGGCGCCTATTGCGGCAGGCAGTACTTTGTATGAACATATTTTCCATATGTTTTATACTACCATTCCGGCAACGATTATTTCTCTTGTTGTATATGCTTTTATAGGTATGAATGCTGATACTTCTGTTTCTGTTAATTCCGAATCTGTTACCAGGATGCTGAGCCAGCTTGATTCCATGTACAGCTGGAACCTTCTGCTGATTGTTCCTGTTGTTATCGTCCTGGCAGGATCTATTTTAAAATGGCCTACCATTCCCGTTATGATGGGGTCTACCGTAGTAGCTGGTGTAGAGGCTATCGTCCTGCAGGGTATCACGCTGAAAAATGTTCTGGCGAGCACCGTCAGCGGCTTTAATGTTTCCATGATTGCAGCTCCCGGGTTTGATCCTGCTTCCTGCACCATGGAAGTAACTAAGCTTTTGAACCGCGGCGGTATGAACAGTATTATGAGCACGACGCTGCTGGTTTTCTGCGCATTTGTATTTGCAGCGATTATGAGCCGTGCCGGCTTCCTTGATGTGGTGCTGCAAAAAATACTCAGTGTGGCAAAATCTACCGGCGCTTTGATTACCGCTACTGTTGCTTCCTGTATCGTAATGGCTCTGACTACTGGCAACTCCTATCTGTCCATCCTGGTACCGGGTGAAATGTTCCGTGACGCGTATAAGGCGCGCGGTCTGGCAGCAAAGAATCTGTCCCGTACTCTGGAAGACGCCGGTACCGTGTTTGTACCGCTGGTTCCCTGGTCTGCAGCTGGCGCTTATATGACCTCCTGCCTGGGGGTAGAAACACTGGACTATCTGCCTTATGCCATCCTTTGTTATGCAGGCTTCATGATTGCTATTTTCTATGGCTTTACTGGAATCGGTATTGCTAAACTGGAAGACGAGGAGAAAGAATAATGTCTGCTCCTTTGCTGATCCTGAATGCGGAGTTGTACGCGCCGGAATATCGAGGCCGGCAGGATATCTTGATTATCAATGGACGCGTTGTTATGACAGGTACGTCTATTGAAGCGCAGGTAAGGCTGCCTGGGCTGCAAATTTTGGATGCGGCTGGACGCAAGGCAGTGCCCGGTTATGTTGACCAGCATGTGCATATTATTGGCGGCGGCGGTGAATCCGGCCCTGCCAGCCGTACTCCTGAAGTTATGCTCAGTGATATAACTTCGGCGGGAGTTACTACCGTTATCGGGGTGCTGGGTACCGACGGTACCAGCAGACATCCCGAATCGCTGCTGGCCAAGGCAAGAGGGCTGGAAGCTGAAGGCATATCCGCCTATATTCTGACTGGCTCTTATGAAGTGCCGCTGCGGACTATTACCGGGGATGCGCGCAGGGATATCATCCTGATTGATAAGGTGCTGGGGATAGGCGAAATCGCTTTATCCGATCACCGCTCGTCGGAGCCTACCAAGGAAGAAGTGAAAAAAATCCTGACGCAGGCACGTTTGGGCGGAATGTTATCCGGCAAAGGCGGCGTCGTACAATTTCATATGGGTGTCGGTAAAAATGGGCTGCAGATGCTTTTTGATATTTTGGATGAAAGCGAGATACCTGCCGGACATATGATTCCTACGCATATCAACAGGGCTTTGCCGCTGTTTGAGCAAGGCAAGTTATTGGTACAGCGCGGCGGTTATATTGATATTACATCCGGGATACGCGCCGAAGACGGATTTTCTGACTGCATCAAGCCCAGCGAGGCGATTAAGCATTTGTGGCAGTCGGGGATGCCGATGGAACGGGTGACTATGAGCTCTGACGGTAACGGCTGTATGAGCGTGCGGCTGCCGGACGGCAGTGCCAGGCAGCTGGTAACCCGTCTTGCGTCGCTGCATGAAGAAGTGCGTGCTGCCGTACTGGCAGGCGTGCCTGTAGAAATTGCTATAAGCGTATGTACGGCTAATCCTGCGCGTGCTAACGGCCTTTATCCGCGCAAAGGCTGTCTGGCAGAAGGCTGCGACGGCGATCTGCTCCTGCTGGATGACGATTTCAACATTGATACGGTAATTGCCGGCGGACGGATTATGGCAGCTGGTGGGCAGGTGCTGATAAAAGGTACTTTTGAAGATTAAGGAGATATTCTGATGATCAAATTATTTAAGAACGCGCATGTTTTTGCTCCCGAAGATTTGGGAATCAAAGATGTGTTGACGGTTGGTGATAAAATCTGTCGTATTGCAGATAAGATTGAAGGTTATGACGGTTTGCCGGAGGTAGAAGTTTTTGCTTTAGACGGTAAAATTTTAGTGCCCGGCTATATCGACCTGCACGTACATATTACAGGTGGCGGCGGCGAACAGGGTCCTGCCTCCAGAGTACCTGAATCTTATCTTACTGCTTTTACCACTAATGGTATTACCACCGTGGTAGGCTTATTAGGCACTGACGGTATTACCAGGAGTCTGGAAAATCTTGTGGCTAAAGCGCGTGCTCTTACTGAAGAAGGCATCACCGTTTATTGTCTGACCAGCTATTATGCTTATCCGCCTACTACCATGACTGGCAGTGTGGAAAAGGATATCGCCATGATTACGCCCATGATCGGTGTTAAAGTAGCGGTATCTGATCACCGCAGCTCTAATCCGGGCGGCGAGGAGCTGATCGCATTGGGTGTGCAGGCACGCAGGGCGGGACTGATAAGCGGTACTCCGGGCCTGGTGACCTTGCATATGGGCAGCGGCAAAGGCAAGCTGGATCCGCTTTTTTATGCATTGGATAATTCAGATTTGCCGGCGAAAAACTTTTTGCCCACACATATGCTGAGAACTGACGAACTGATCGATGAAGGCGTGAAGCTGATTCAGCGCGGCGGCTATATAGATTGTACTGCTGGTGCAGACGACAAGGAACTGGAAGTTAATGCAGAAAAACTTTTTGACCTGTTGCACAGAGAAGGTGTAAGCGCTGATCATGTATCGCTTTCCAGCGACGCTTTTGGCAGTCAGCCTAAATTTGACGCTAACGGTGAATGTATAGGACTGACCTATGCTTCGCCGAAATATCTGCATAAGACGGTACAGAGTCTTGTACGTCGCGGTATGCCGCTAAGCGAGGCTTTGAAGCTGCTGACAAGTACTCCGGCGGCACTGCTGGCTAAGGAAGGCTGTAAAGGCTGCATCCGCAGCGGCGCTGATGCTGATCTTTTGGTTTTGGATGCTGACCTTAATATCTGCAGCGTATTTGCTAAGGGCAAGACCGCGGTTTTGGACGGTACTGTGCTGATGAAGGGACGTTTTGAATAAGTCAGCTTAAAAATGAGAATATATAAAATAAAGCAGGCACGTATGTGCCTGCTTTATTTTTTGCAGTTAAAATTTAACATTGTCTTTGAATGCGGTACCGAATTCTGTATAGGTGAGATTAGTGTGCCGTAAGTCAGCTTTATCTAAAATAGCTGCGTTCAAATCAGCGCCGGTGAGGTTGGCCTGATATAGTGAAGCCTGGCCCATTTTCGCACTGCGCAGATTAGCTTCAGTGAAATCTGCTTGCTGCATCTTAGCTTTGTAAAGATTAGCTCCGGCAAAGATAGCATTGCGCAGCTGCGCTTTATACAGCCAGCAGTAAGGCATGTTGGCATAGGAAAAATCGGCATAATCTGCGCTGATACTGTCTAACGATGCTTCTTCGGCACTGATATTGCGCAAGTCGGCATTTAAAAAACTTGCTCCGCGCAGCTGACTGCGATAGAATACTGCGCCTGGCAGCTTGGCGTTAGTAAAATCAGCTTCCGGCGCAGAAATATAACTGAAGTCGGTTCGAGCAGCGCTGACACCGCGCAGGTTGGCCTGCTGCAGGAATGCGTGAGCAAAATTTGCTCCGTCCAGATTGCTGTCAGCCAGATTGGTTTTGACCAGACGTGCTTCTGAGAAGTCTGTGCCGCTAAAGTTGCGTCCGGCCAGGTTGCAGCCGGAAAGATCAGCGCCGGACAGATCGCCGCCGATGCAGTCGTTGCCGGCTTTGACAGCAGCTATGTCCTGATTGCTGTAAGCAGCTGCAGCAGCGGTATAGAAAAGGAGAATACAGGTAAATATAAATTTCTTCATGTCAGCAAATCTCCTTATCTTTCTTCAAACAGCTTCTGTAAATCTGCTGCATCATCCGGCAGTGCTTCGATAATCTTCCATGGCTGTACCGGGAGAAAATCTGCGTTCTGGTAATGAGAGCCCCAAAGGACTACCAGGCAGCGGGCGTCAATAGCGTGAGCGCAGACAACATCATTGGGAGTATCACCGATGAAGATGAAATCATCGGTGTTGATGCCGGGATTCTTGGCGTAAAAGCGCTGCCAGGCTATTTTGGCAAGTTCGCGGCGGTCTTCGCTTAGTTCTCCGAAGACGCTGGCGTCAAAATCGAAATATTTATCAAGCCCGTAATGCGCCAGTTTGAGTTTGGCCCCGGTCTTGGTGTTGCCAGTCAACAGGCAGTTAGTATAACCTATATCGGGACGGGAAAAATATTCCAGGGTTTTTTGAACGTTTTTGAGTACTGCTCCCTGATAACGGTTGAGATATTCCGGCAGCCGCATGTGGTAACGGATCAGCAGGCTGGCAGCATCGGCAGCACTGCAGCGGCCTTTAATCTGCGTAACAGCTTCTTTGATTATTTCAGGGTCGGTACGTCCGGCCAATGATTTATGAAATTTGAAATCTTTAAGGAAATAATGCTCCTTGATGACATCAAGCATAGCGTTGGCTCCAGCACCGCCGGTTAACAGCAGTGTGCCGTCGATGTCCCAGAAAAGATATTTCATGATCTTCCTCCTGTAATTTTGCGGGTAATAAGAAGAAAAGCTGCCAGCCGGCAGCTTTTTATTTATATGGAACGAGGTTTCATCATCATTTTTTTCAGTTTGCCGCCAAAGTTCTGAGTACGACGGATAAATTTGATATTGGAACGACGATGCGGTTTCATATCGCTTTCTGTACCGAAATCACCGCGATCCAGCAATGTGATCTTAGATTTGTCAGCATCCAGATAAATACGCAGGAAGCGTGCCATACCGGCAGGGTCAGAGTTTTCGTAACAGCTGTAAACGTCTGCAGCTACAAAACCTTCTTCTGGATAAACATGTAAGGTTACATGGCCTTGTTTGCAGATAGCAAAAAGAGAATATTCATTCTGATTGTCTTCCTGATTACGGATTGTCTGGCAGGGCTGCATACAAAATTCCAGACATGCTGTTTCCAGGGCTTTTTCTGCTGCAGCCGCATCATTGAGGATAGCTGCGCTGCAATTATACATATCAATGGCAATAAGTTTACCGGTTAATTTTTTGATTTTCACAATGCCACTCCTAATATTTTAAAGTACCTTACATTATAACGGAAAGATTTGTCTTTGTCAAAACAGGAAGGTTTTCTTTTAGACAGAAATCGTGCTATAATACAAAAGAGAACATTTGTTTTATTATGGCGGTGAAGAAATGGAAAAGCTGGAAGGCTTGCTTGAGGATATAGTTTTTCAAAGTGATGACGGCATGTTTTGCGTATTGCGGCTGAGAAATCGCAGCGAGGGCAGAGTGACTGCTGTTTATCACGGCGCGGCGCCGTTTTTGGGGGAGAATATCATTCTTGAAGGGCAATGGACTGAACACAGCAGGTTTGGCCGTCAGTTTGACGCTGTAATCTGCAGCGTGCAGCAGCCTACGTCTGTTACTGGTATAGAAAGATTTCTGGCGTCGGGGGCTATCAAAGGCGTTGGTAAAGTTACCGCGGCCAGGATTACAGAACATTTCGGCGAGCAGACATTGGAAATATTAGGCAGCAGTCCGGAACGGCTGGCTGAAATAAAAGGTATCAGCGCTAAAAAAGCTGCCGACATCGGGTTGGCTTATGCAGAGCTCTCCGAGATGCGCGAGCTGATGCTGTTCCTTGAAGCGCATGGCGTCAGCAGCGGTTATGCGGCAAAACTGCAGGCGGTGTATGGCAGTACGGCGATTGTCAGGATCAAGGATAATCCCTATTGCTTAGCTAATGATATCAGCGGGATAGGTTTTAAGACGGCGGACAGGATCGCTTTGGCGATGGGTCTGGAACGCGACTGCAGTGAAAGAATAGTTGCCGGGCTCAGTTATGCTGTCACGCAGGCTGCAGCAGCAGGACATACATGTGTGCCGGAGGAGCTGCTGATTAGCGAGACAGTACGGTTATTACAGATTGATACAGAAGCGGTGCAGCAGGTATTTAACGACCTGCTGCAAAAAGACCTGCTGCGGACAGAAGAAGTAGGCGGCTTAAGGCTTATCTATCCTGAGTATCTGTACAGGGCGGAGGTCGGCACGGCGCGTCGCCTGTTACTGTTGCGGGACAATGTACATCCTGTTGGCAGGGTGGATGCCGATAAAGTTATCGCTGCTTGGGAAAAAGAGGCAGGTATCGTCTTGGCGGAAGCACAGAAGGATGCAATCCATGCTTCTCTTAAATATGGCGTTTTCGTGCTGACTGGCGGACCGGGTACTGGTAAGACTACGGTGGTCAAAGGTATCATCAATGTGCTGGAAAAGGCCGGCTGCCGCATCCTGTTGGCGGCTCCTACAGGCAGGGCAGCGCGCAGGCTGGCAGAATCAGCCGGACATCCGGCGCTGACTGTGCACCGGCTGCTGGAATATCAGCCGAACAGCGATGGCTTCAGCTTTGGCAAGAATGACGGCGAGCCTTTGGATGCAGAAGCAATCATCGTTGATGAAGCTTCCATGCTGGATATCAACCTTACCTATCACCTGCTGCAGGCAGTACCTGGCGGGTGCAGGCTGATTTTTGTCGGCGATGTCGACCAGCTGCCGTCTGTCGGAGCGGGTTCAGTGCTTAAGGATATGCTCCGTTCCGGGAAACTGCCCGTGGTACGTCTGGAAAATGTTTTTCGCCAGGCAGAGGTAAGTCCCATAGTTGTCAATGCTCATAAAATCAATCACGGTCAGATGCCGGAATTCGTCTCCGGCAGCGATTTTTCCTTGGTCGAATTTGCTGATGAAAATGCTGCGGCAGAATATGTGGCGCGTACCTATTCTGCGCTTACTGCGGCTACTGACTGGCGCAGCGTGCAGGTACTGACACCTATGCATAAGAATCCCTGCGGCGTGCAAAATCTTAATAAGCTGCTGCAGCAGTATCTTAATCCGCCTGCTTACGGCAAGGCAGAAATAAATATTCCCGGTAATGTGCTGCGTACAGGAGATAAAGTCATGCAGATACGCAATAATTATGAGAAGGACGTCTTTAATGGGGATATTGGCAGGATAATCAGGATAGAAGGCAAAAGTGTGACTGTTGCCTACCCGGAACGCCAGGAGGGTGATTTTGTCTGCTATTCCCAAAGTGAAGTAGAGGAATTGCAGCTGGCCTATGCTATGAGCGTACACAAATCCCAGGGCAGCGAATATCCCTGCGTACTTTTGCTGATGGTGCCAAGCCATTATATTATGCTGCAGCGCAATCTGCTGTATACTGCCGTAACACGGGCCAGAGAAAGAGTACAGGTTATCGGCAGCAGGGCGGCGGTACGTACTGCCGTGGAAAATGATCGTACCAGACGGCGTTATTCGCTGCTGGCGGAAAGATTGCAGGAAGACAGTGATGTTTTTGGCTGATTTGGAAAGATGTACAGACAGTGTTTTGTATAATTTGCGTCTGCTGCGGGAAATTTTTTATCCGCGGCGTTGTCTGGTGTGCGGGCAAAGTATAGATATGGGCTGTTTTTGTGCAAACTGCCGAAGAAGTTTTCTGCTGCAGAAAGTTATCAGAGATACTGAGCAGTTCAAGGAAGTCTTTCTGCTGTATAAGTATGAACAGCAGCTGAAAGAAATATTGCATCAGGTCAAATTTGCCTGCTGCAGTAATTTATTGCCTCTGTTGCGGGAGGAAGCCTACTTGGCGCTGCCTGCGCGATTAGAATATTTTTTTGCTGATTATGATATTATTACAGGCATACCTACCTCGCCGGAACGGCGTAAATTAAGGGGCTTTGACGTGCCTGAGAAAATTTTCTCTTTGGCGGAGCTTGGAAACAGATATGTGCCGGTACTGACAAGGGTGCGCAATACGCTGCCTTTATATGAACTGGAGCCGGCTCTGCGCCGGGAAGAACTGCAGGGATGTTTCAAGGTCTGCCGTCCTGTGGCAGGCAGGAAAGTGTTATTATGTGATGATATATACACAACAGGCAGTACCATGAAAGAAGCTGCCGCCGCCTTATACGATGCTGGCGCCGTTAGTGTGAGTGCGCTGGCTTTTGCGGCCAGCAGGGATAACTGGCAGTGAGCAATATAGATGAGAGTGATGATGGTTTAGATGACAGCAAATAACTTTTTAGATAAATTGAAAGCCTTTGTAAAGCAGGAGACAGTTTTAAGTGCCGCGGTAATTATGGCGGCAGTGTCTTCCGTATTTTACCGGCCGCAGCTGGCTTATATCGACTGGGAAGTATTATGCGTTTTATGGGCGCTGATGTTGGTAGTTGCCGGTTTAAAAAGCGTCCGCTTCCTGGACTGGAGTGCAATAGAACTGCTGCAGCTCTGCGGCAGCAGGCGGCAGGTAACGCTGGTGCTGGTGGGGATAACCTTCCTGTCTTCAATGTTTGTTACTAATGATGTGGCGCTGCTGACATTTGTGCCGTTGGCACTGGTAATAGGCAAGGCTGCTAAAATGGATATGCCTTTGGTCATCATCCTGCAGACGCTGGCTGCCAATCTTGGCAGCATGTTTACACCGGCAGGCAATCCGCAGAATTTGTTTTTATATGCCCATTATGATTTTTCGGCGGGTGAATTTTTCAGTATCATGCTGCTGCCAACTCTGCTTTCGGTGGTATATATCTTGCTGATTATTTACAATGGACAGGACAGAAAGCTGTCATTGCAGCTGGAACGGATGGCATGTCCGCAGCGGAAGATAACGGCGGTGTACTTGGCGCTGCTTTTTTTCAACATAGCAGCCGTACTGCATTTTGCAGATAAATATATAGCTTTGGCAGTAACTGTTGCCGCAGTGCTGGTGCTGAACAGGAAACTGCTGCTGCAGGTGGACTATTCGCTGCTTATTACTTTTATTGGCTTTTTTATCTTTATCGGCAACATCAGCCATACCGATATAGTCGTCTTTTTGCAGAATAATGTTTTAAACAGCGCCGCAGGGACATACCTGGCTGCGCTGTTCAGCAGTCAGCTGATCAGTAATGTGCCGGCGGCAATGCTGCTGGCAGCGCTGACTAAAGAGGCGGAGGCTTTGCTTTTGGGCGTCAATATCGGAGGCTTAGGTACATTGATTGCCTCCATGGCCAGTGTTATTTCCTACAAGCTTTTCGCCGTGGAGCACCCTTATCAGGCAGGCAACTATCTGAAGATGTTTCTTTTTTATAATTTTCTCGGCTTGCTGCTCATAGGTACAGCAGTGTATTTTTTGTCCATATGGAAAGCGGGGATATAAATGCTCAGATGGATTATGCATGTGGATATGGATGCGTTTTTTGCCTCAATCGAGCAGCTGGATAATCCTGCCCTGCGGGGAAAGCCGGTTATCGTAGGCGGGCAGTCATGCCGCGGCGTTGTTTCCACCTGTTCTTATGAAGCGCGCCGCTACGGAGTACATTCTGCGATGTCGATGGCAGAGGCGAGAAAACTGTGCCCGCACGGAGAGTATGTTCCCGTAAGGATGCGCCGTTATCAGGAGGTTTCCCGAAAAATCATGACGATTTTTCATGATTTTACACCGCTGGTAGAGCAGCTTTCTATTGATGAAGCTTTCCTTGATGTCAGCGGCATGGAGAAGCTTTATTCCAGCACGGAGGAAATAGGCTGGCTGATTAAGAAACGTATTGCTGCTGAAACAGGGCTAACTGCTTCGGTTGGACTGGCTCCTAATAAATTTTTGGCTAAAATGGCTTCTGATATGCATAAGCCTGATGGCTTTACTGTAATAAAACATGCTACGGCAGCAGAGTTTATTGCTGATTTGCCGGTGACTAAGATTTTCGGTATCGGCAAGATGGCGGAAAAAGCATTGCTGCAGTATGGAATTGTGAAAATTGGGCAGCTGGCAGATGCTGATAATGATGTTTTAAAGAAGGTTTTCGGCAAAAATGCTGAGAGCGTACAGCATCTGGCACAGGGTATTGACCAGCGTCCTGTAGTGACAGAGTCTGTTCCCAAATCTATCGGCAGAGAGACTACTTTTACCAAAGATTTATTTACCGAAGATGATTGTCGCAGGGAGCTGCTCAAACTGAGCGGACAGACAGGCTTTAGGCTGCGCGGCAAAGGGTACAGCGGACATACGCTTACTTTGAAGGTTAAATTTACTGATTTCAGAACCTGTACGCGCAGTATCACCAGTGAGACGGATATTTGCTGTGATGAAGAAATTTATGCACTGGCTGTCAGGTTATTGAAAGGAATAGACCTTAGCAAGGGAGTAAGGCTTTTGGGGGTTACGGTGTCCAATCTTTTAGACGGGGCAGGCGGCACCTTAGGTTTTGAAGAAGATAAAAGAAAGCGGCAGCGCAATGAAGCAGTGGATGCGCTCAAAAAACGCTTTGGCGAAAATATTATTAAAAGAGGCAGTATTTAAAGTTAACTTTGTTATAAAACAGGTTGACTATAAATACTGCTTTGTTTTATAATATCTAAGTGTGAAAGGATGTTGACATCATGTTGGAACTGGCACGGGCATCGTCCCGCTGTAATCAGGATTTCTTCAAGGGCTGGGTGATTGCCGGAGCAGATGTGGCGATTACCGGGAAGGCTAAGCTGTATAATAATGAAATGCTGCTGCAGAATAAAAACAGGTGCGTCATGCTGGTGCAGGGCAGGGACGACGGCGGTAAAGTGCAAAAACAGCTGAAACTGGTACTGCTCCTGCCAAGGCAGATCGGCGTAAGCGCCGCAGCTGCAGAAAGGCCGGAGGGAAACTTTGTGTATGAACATATTTTTTCGCCGGAAGAAATCAGTACGTATACTGCCAGAGTTGGGGACGAAAATACGCTGCACAGCCAACCAAGGCCGATAGTACCGGGAATACTGCTGCTGAGCTGGCTGCAGCAGGCCGCTGCGGCAGAGTTTCTGCACTGGAAGACCCGCTTTTTACAGCCGGTGTATGCTGGGGAGCAAGTAACGGTTTATAAACAGCATGGTATGCTGAACGGCTATGTCAACGGAATTAAAGTTTTTGTTATCAATCAAGAATAGATTAAGAGGGTGTATCTGCATGAATTCTTCTGTAAGCAAGACTGCTGAAATGACTAAAATCGCGCTGCTGGTGGCGATGAATTGTGTTTCGGCCTATATTATTATACCGCTGCCTTTTTCTATGTCGCCTATCGCGCTGCAGACGATGTTTGTCAATCTGGTAGCTTTCCTGCTTACGCCCAGGCAGACTTTTATGACGATGTTTGTCTATATCCTGATCGGCTTGGCCGGCATTCCCGTATTTACAGGTGGTACTGCTGGTCCTGCCAAGCTGTTCGGTCCTACGGGCGGATATATTTTTGGCTTTTTGGTTGCCGGGGTGCTGATTTCTATGATGCGCGGCAAGGAATATAGTTTTAAACGTTACTGCGCTGTCGGAGTTGGTATTGGCATACCTGTTATTTATCTGCTGGGAGCGTTGCAGCTGAAGTTTGTTACGGGAATGGACTGGCAGGCAGCTATTGTGACCGGCGTGCTGCCGTTTGTACCGCTGGACGTGGCGAAATGTCTGGCTGCTGCATTCTTGGCTGGCCCTATCCAAAAGGTTTTTTCCAGGTGAGCTGAGATGCGGAATGTATATATTTTAGGTGGGCTGCGCAGCTTTGTAGGCGTATGTAACGGCATGTACCGTCATGTTCCTGCAGAAGTTCTCGGCGCAGCTGTTTTACGCCAGGTAATGGCTAAATATGAAATCGTGCTTCCTGATTATATAATTGCCGGCAACGGCGTAGGAGCGGGCGGCAATATCGCCAGACTGATGGCGCTGGAAGCAGGCGTGGATATATCCGTGCCTGCTTTTACTGTCGATGTACAGTGCGGCAGCGGGTTGGAAAGCATTGCAGTAGCAGCCGCCAAAATTGCAGCCAGCGAGGCGGATGTGATTATTGCCGGAGGCTTTGAAAGCAGTTCGACTCAGCCGAGGCGCGGGTATAATATCAACCATCCCGATTATGCTGGTGACGGCTGGTATAGCGTAGCTAAATTCATGCCCGGTATCCATCGGGAAACAGTAATGCTTGAAGGGGCAGAGCTGGCGGCAGAACAGGAAAAAATCAGCAAAGAGGAGATGGATGCCTGGGTACTGCGCAGTCATGCTTTGGCCGTTAAAGCCCGTGAGGAAGGACTGCTGCAGGATGTCATCGTGCCGGTCTGCGGCGGCAGAGAGGATGAAGGTATCCATCCCAGGATGAGCCAACGTCTGCTGGACAGGATGCCCAAAGTACTGCCTGGCGGCAGATTTATTACCGCAGCTAATTCCTGTCTGATAAATGACGGCGCAGCCTTTGTGGTGCTTTGCTCGGCAGGATATCTGAAGCAGCGGCGAATGAAGGCTGTAGCCAAAGTGATAGGCTCGGCTGCCTGCGGCGGCGATCCTTTGGTAAGCCCTAAGACGGCCGTACTGGCGCTGCAGAAATTGTTGGCAAAACATGGACTGCAGGAACAGGATATTGATGGTTTTGAACTGAATGAAGCTTTCGCAGTGATAGATGTGATGTTTGCCAGAGCGTTTCCAGATAGCATAGCAAAGTACAATGTCTTCGGCGGCGCGTTGGCGTATGGACATCCTTACGGCGCTTCGGGAGCCATAATCCTGCTGCATTTGCTGAAGTCGCTGCAGCAGAGGGACGGCAGGCTTGGCTGCTGCAGTGTGGCTGCGGCCGGAGGCGTAGGAACATCGCTGCTTATTGAGAGGGTGTAGAAAGATGGATTATCTGACTTTGTTAGCTCAGCAGCCGCAGGAGAAGGCTGCGCTGGTAACAGATACGGGTATATACACTTATGGCAGGCTGACAGAGCTGGCGGCAGCTGTCCGCAATCAGGCTGAGCTGCTGCCGCAGATAATATTTATCCATGCCGACAGCATTGTGCAGCAGCTGGTACAGTTTTTGGCTTACAGCGGCACGGCAACTGTGCCTGTAATCGCCACCGAGGTGAGCAGAAATCAGCAGTTTGCCGTACATGAGGTGCCGCAGCAGGCCTGCATGGGAGTTATGACTTCTGGCTCTACTGGACGCAGTAAATTGCTGTGGCGCAGTTATAAAAGCTGGGCGGATTTTTTCCCGCAGCAGAACAGGATTTTCGGAATTAGTGCCGAGACTGTTATCTTCTGCCAGGGAAGTCTGGCTTTTACCGGCAATCTCAATATCTATCTGGGTGTGCTGTATGCAGGCGGGACGATTGTAGCCACCGAAAAATTTCGCCCTAAGCACTGGCTGGAGTTGCTGCAGCGTTTTGCAGTCAATACTGTTTATCTGATACCGTCGAAGCTGCTGCTGCTTGCTAAAAATGTAAAGGAACCGGAACATGGTGTGCGTTACATTGTCAGCGGTTCTCAGAGTCTTGGCAGAAAAGATGCGGAAAAACTGAAAGGAGCCTTTCCCTGTACGGAGATAACTCTTTATTATGGCGCCAGTGAGCTCAATTATATAACCTATATTAAAGACAGCGAGATGACGGAAGACCGCACCAATATAGGACGGGCTTTTCCGGGCGTTCACGTCTTTGTAAAAAACGAGGAAATATTTGTCGACACTTCTTATGGCGTAGAAGGAATAGAAATGCCTTTTTCATTAAAAGATAAAGGATATCTTGCTAACGATGGCAGTCTGCATTTTCTGGGCAGGATAGATGATATCTGCAATGTAAATGGGATAAAGGTTTCGGCAGGCAAGGTGGAACAGGCTATGACGGATATCAGTGGTATTACAGAAGCTGCTGTCATGGCTGTGCATCGTAACGATGCTGACAGTCTGGTAGCTTTTGTAGCCGCTGAAAAGCGTTATACCAAACAGGAATTGCTGCTGCTTTTAAAGGAAAGTCTGGCAGACTACGAAGTTCCTAAACAGTTTATATATCTGACGGAGCTACCAAAAAATGAGAGCGGGAAGATCGACAGATTAAAGCTGACAGAGAAATTATAAAAGCGGAGGAAACAAATTTGTTTCCTCCGCTTTTTGTTCTTGCGGTAAATTTATTTTGTTTTGCCTGCCAGCAGCTTGGCTGCCCAAGGCTGATGAGCCAGCAGTTTCGTAAGCAATACGCTTGCCGTCAGCGATGCGGCTACCAGCAGTACATAAGAAGCGCATACCTTTTTGACAGTCATGACTATACCGTAATGATTGTAAAAACTGCTCATCCAGTCCAGGATGAGCGGATGGATAAGATAGATAAACAGGGAATTTGCAGAAAGCAGATCAAGTACATAATAGCTTTTGCTGCCGGTCTTTATTTTCGGCAAGAAAGTACAGAAAAAAACGAGAGAAGCGGCTGTATAAATAAGTCCCTGCGGGCTGAGCTGATGGTAGGTATTGGCCAGATCCAGGAGACTGTAACCGCAGTAATAAAAAGAATGGATACAGCTGCCGACGATGTAGACGATTGAAGCAATATAAAACATTGTTACCGTCTTGGTATGCTGCTGCAGCCAGCCTAAAAATTGCTGCTGATAAAGCGCGGTAAAGCCACCGCAAATGAAGATAAAAAGGTAGTGAAGCGGCAGATAGTTAAGCCGGTACATAAAAAAGTTCTTACATAAAACTGGCCAGGTACTGGTGTCAATACCGGGATGAGTGGTCCAGTAATTGAACAGCAGCTGGAAGAGAAATAAAAGAAATAGGCCTGTCTTGACGTTGAAACGGTTAATGTACAGCAGCAGGTTTTTCCAGAGCGGAAAGCTGAGGTAGAACCAGAGCAGGATAACCATGAAATACAGATGGTAGCAGCCAAGACCGAAGAAAAGGGTGAAAGCTACGTGCAGCGGATTCCAGCTTACATAACCAGGCGGCAGGACGAGCCAGAAATACAGCATGTACAGCAGAGACCAGCTGATGTAGGGCAGGCCGACACTGCGGAAACGTTTCTTTATAAAATCAAGGTAAGATGTATTGCCGGTATATTGCAGCTGGCAGAAAAGGCCGTAACCGGAAATGAAAAAAAACGACGGCACACTGTAACGTGACAATACTTCCAAGAGCACATAGAGAGGAAAACTTCCGGCAGGCAGAGCCAGGGAGCCGATATGGATGGCTATTACTCCCAGCATACAGATGCCGCGCAGATTATCTATAACATGATTACGCATATTTATCTCCTTGTTGGATGTTGTAAATAAAGTTCTGTGAGTAATAATTATACTATATTTCAAAGCGCTTTGCACTGATAAAGCAAGACGTCTTCACTTGTACCGGCGAAAGGAAAATTCCTGTAAAATATTATCGGAAAGCACGAAAATACCTGCATAAAAATTTGACGTATCAATATGAGTGTTGTACAATATAAATATCAAAATTGTACCTTTAAATTGGTCCCGTGAGACTTCAAGGTAGACTTTTAGAAATGCTCTAACGGCCTTCTTGTATCCTCTGGGACAAGAAGGCTTTTTTATTACATAAAACAGGAGGTTAAGCTAATGGCTAAAGCAAATGTATCTCTCGGCGGCAGAGATATACTCGACCTGGAAAGTCTCAGTGTTGAAGAAATTGAGCTTGTGTTGAAAACAGCTGGCGAAATGAAAAAAATCATGAAGAGGGATATTAAAAAAGTTCCTTCTCTGAGAGGTAAGTCCATTATCAATCTTTTTTATGAGCCCAGCACCAGAACCAGAACTTCCTTTGAACTGGCAGGCAAATACCTTGGCGCTGACGTGGTAAATATCACTACCTCGTCCTCCAGCGTAGTAAAAGGTGAATGTCTGCGCGATACCATCCTGACCGTGCAGTCCATGGCCTGTGACGCTATCGTTATGCGTCATCCCATTGAAGGCGCGGCAGCTTTTGCGGCAAACGTTGCCGATCCTGTTATCATCAATGCCGGTGACGGCGCCCACGCGCATCCTTCTCAAGGTCTTTTGGACCTTTTCACTATCCGCGAACAGGGCAAGGATATTAAAGGCTTGAAAATGGCTATTATCGGCGACGTGCTGTACAGCCGTGTAGCCCGCACCAATATTGCTGCCTGGACAAAACTGGGCGCCGACGTGCATGTAGCCGGCCCCATGACTTTGATGCCTCATGATATTGAAGCTTTGGGCGTAACCGTTCATAAACGTGTGGAAGAAGCTATCGAAGGCGCTGACGTAGTGGATATCCTGCGTATCCAGCTGGAACGTCAGAAAAAAGGCCTGTTCCCGTCTCCGCGCGAATATGCCCGCATCTTCGGCATCAACGAAAAACGCCTGCAGCTGGCTAAGCCGGACGTAACCGTCCTGCATCCGGGCCCCATGAACCGCGGCCTGGAAATTTCCTGGGAAGTAGGCTATTGTGACAACGCTGCCATCCGTACCGAGGTACAGAACGGCGTGGCTGTCCGTATGGCGCTTTTATTCTTGACTTTGACAGGGGGTAAACACATTGAAAACATTGATTAAAAACGGCAGGGTTGTAGACCCCAGCCAGAATCTCGATGCTGTAATGGATGTCCTTGTTGAGGACGGTAAAATAAAAGGTCTGGGCAGCAATCTTGCTGTCGAGGCTGACGAAGTATACGACGCTACTGGACTTGTAGTGACCCCTGGCCTGATCGATTTGCATACTCATATGCGTGAACCAGGACTGGAAGCAAAGGAAGACATCATCAGCGGTACCAAGGCCGCTGCTGCCGGCGGTGTTACCACCGTTGCCTGTATGCCTAATACCAAGCCGGTTATCGATAATTCTATCATTGTATCCGGCATCAAACAGCGCGCTGCAGAAGAAAGCTATGCCAATGTAGAAGTTATCGGCGCTATCAGCAAAGGCGAACAGGGCGAAGAACTGGCTGAGCTGGGAGATATGGCGGAAAAAGGCGCTATGGCCTTTTCTGATGACGGGCATTATGTAAAAAGTTCCAGATTATTTATGCTGGCGGCAAAATATGTTACCGCCTTTGATAAAACCCTTATCTGTCACGCCATCGACCCTGAGCTTGCAGCTGAAGGTTATATGCATGAAGGAGCCGTATCAGCGCGTATCGGCGTGCCCGGCGTACCGGCTATTTCTGAAGATATCGCTGTTGCCCGCGACTGCCTGATTGCTGAATATACAGGCGCGCACGTGCATATCGCTCATGTGGCCAGCAAAGGCGCAATCGATATTATCCGCCAGGCTAAGAAAAAAGGCGTAAATGTTACCAGCGAAGTAACTGTACATCATCTGACGCTGACTGATGAAGCGTGCGCAGGCTACAGCTCCGCTACCCGCGTTTCTCCGCCGCTGCGCAGCTGGGATCATGTTGAGGCAATGCGCGCTGCCGTTCTGGACGGTACCGTGGACGCCATCGTTACCGACCATGCTCCTCATGCGCCGGAAGAAAAAGATGTGGAATTCAGATATGCTCCATGCGGTTTCTGCGGTTTGGAAACCTCTTTGGGCGTTATGCTGACAGACCTTTATCATACTAACATATTTGATCTGAATACTATAATCAGTAAGATGAGCTGCGAACCTGCCAAACTGTTCAAATTAAAGGGCGGCACTCTTAAAGAAGGTTCAGTGGCTGATATTACGATTATGGATCTTAATAAAGAATGGACTGTTGACAGTTCCAAATTCTATACCCGCGGCAAAGCTACCCCTTATGAAGGCAAACAATGCAAGGGTAAAGCCGTGGCAACCATGCTGGCGGGCAAATTTGTAATGAGAGATGGTGTAGTATGCACAAAATAGTAAGAAAAGGCAAATTAGTATTAAAAGACGGCAGTGTTTTTGAAGGCGACCTCTACGGCAAACGCAACGCTGTGGGCGAAGTTGTATTTACGACTGGTATGAGCGGCTATCAGGAAACTCTTACCGACCCTTCTTTCTGCGGACAAATAGTTGTTATGACCTATCCGCTGATTGGCAACTATGGTATCAATCCCATGTTCAATCAGGGCAAAAAATCTTATTTCCAAGGCTATGTTATCGGCGAGATGTGCGATTATCCCAGCAACTGGCGCAGCGAAGAAACTTTGGAAGCTTTTCTTGAAAAACAGGATGTGCCTACTCTGGTAGGCGTCGATACCCGCGCTATCACCAGAAAAATACGTGAATATGGTGTTTTGAAAGGCATCATCGTTCCTGCCGAAACTTCTCAGGAAGAAATTGACGCTTTGCTGGCAACTCCTGACGCGCACGATCAGATTGCCCAAGTTACTACTAAGGAAAAATATACGCTTGGCAATGGTAAATATCATGTGGCTGTGCTGGATTTCGGCATCAAACAAAACATCCTGAATTATCTGCAGTGCTTCGACTGCCATCTGACTGTATTCCCGGCCTATACACCGGCTGAAGAAGTGCTGGCAGTGAACCCGGACGGCATCTTCCTGTCCAACGGCCCCGGAGACCCTAAAGATGTGCCGGAAATCATTGCTAATGTACAGAAGCTGATGGGTAAGAAACCTATCTTTGGTATCTGTATGGGTCATCAGATTTTGGCGCTGGCTAACGGTGCCGACACCTATAAGATGAAATTTGGTCATCGCGGTGTCAACCAGCCGGTTAAAGATCTGCGTACAGGCAAGATCGTTATTTCCTCTCAGAATCATGGCTATGCTGTAGATGAAAAATCTCTGGAAGGCAAAAATATCCGTATTTCTCATATTTCTATGAACGACGGTACTATTGAAGGTCTCGAATATGGCGATCATCCTTCTTTTGCCGTACAGTATCACCCGGAAGCTTGTCCCGGCCCTGGCGGTCACGAAGCTTTGTTTATACGTTTTATTGATATGATGGAGGGTCGTTAAGCATGCCGAAACTTAAAAATATAAAGAAAGTCCTTGTTATCGGCTCTGGTCCTATTATTATCGGACAGGCTGCCGAATTTGACTACGCAGGTACTCAAGCCTGCCGCGCTCTGAAAGAAGAAGGTCTGGAGGTTGTGCTGGTCAACAGTAACCCGGCAACCATTATGACCGATATCAATATTGCCGACCGTGTTTATGTTGAACCCATCAACGTAGAATTTCTGGAAAGCGTCATCAAACGTGAACGTCCTGACTCCCTGCTGGCTACGCTTGGCGGGCAGGTAGGCCTGAACCTGGCTATGGCTCTGGATGAAAAAGGCATCCTGAGCGAATATAATGTAAAACTGCTTGGCACCCAGATTGCCAGCATTAAACGCGGCGAAGACCGCGAACTCTTTAAAGAGACGATGGAAAAAATCAATCAGCCTATTCCTGAAAGCACCATCGTTGAAACTGTTATGGCTGCCTGCGAATTCGGTAAGAAAATCGGTTATCCGCTGATTGTCCGCCCCGCTTATACTCTGGGCGGTACCGGCGGCGGTATTGCTGACGATGAAGAAGAGCTGATTGATATCGTTCAAAAAGGTCTGGGCTACAGCCCCATCAGCCAGTGCCTGATTGAACGCAGTATCGCCGGCTGGAAAGAAATTGAATTTGAGGTCATCCGTGACGCTGCCGACAACTGCATCACCGTCTGCTCCATGGAAAACGTCGATCCTGTCGGCGTACATACCGGCGACTCTATCGTAGTGGCACCGGCACAGACTTTGAATGATAAAGAAGTTCATATGCTGCGTCAGGCATCCATCGACATCGTCCGTGAACTTGGCGTATGCGGCGGCTGCAACGTACAGCTGGCTCTGGATCCGTTCTCTGAAAATTACTATGTTATCGAGGTTAATCCCCGCGTAAGCCGCAGCTCCGCGTTGGCGTCCAAAGCTACGGGTTATCCTATCGCAAAGGTTACTACCAAGATTGCCGTAGGTTATAACTTGGATGAAATCGAAAACGCAGTAACTAAAAAGACCAAGGCCTGCTTTGAGCCTACTATCGACTATATCGTGCTCAAGTTCCCGCGTTGGCCTTTTGATAAATTCGTCACTGCCGACCGTACCCTGGGTACCCAGATGAAGGCTACCGGCGAAGTAATGGCTATTGAACGCAGCTTTGAAGCTTCCATGCTGAAAGCTATCCGTTCTCTGGAAATCGGTCTGACGCATCTAGAAATGCCGGAACTCAAAGCTTTGAGTGATGAAGAAATCAAAGACCGTATTAAACTGATTGACGATCAGAGAATATTTGTTATTACCGAAGCATTGCGCCGCGGTATTACCATCGACTATATCTACGATATTACCAAGATGGATAAATGGTTCCTGTACAAAATCAATAATATCGTAAAAATGGAGAAAGCGCTGCAAACTCATCCGCTTACTCCCAGCCTGCTTTTGAAAGCTAAGAAACTTGGCTTTGCCGACAGCGTTATCGGCGGTTATGTTGGCAAGACCATGATGGAAATCCGTGAAATGCGTAAAGCTAACGGTATTTTACCTACTTACAAAATGGTTGATACCTGTGCAGCTGAGTTTGAAGCAGAAACTCCGTACTATTATTCCACTTATGCAACTGAAGATGAAGTTGCGGTAAGCGATAAGAAGAAAGTCGTAGTACTGGGCTCCGGGCCTATCCGTATCGGCCAGGGCGTGGAATTTGACTATTGTTCCGTACATTCCGTATGGGCGCTGAAAGAATTGGGTTATGAAACAATCATTATCAATAATAACCCTGAAACCGTTTCCACTGACTTTGACATTTCCGATAAACTGTATTTTGAGCCTCTGACACTGGAAGACGTTTTAAATGTAATTGATAAAGAACAGCCGGAAGGCGTTATCGTCCAGTTTGGCGGCCAGACCGCTATCAATCTGGCAGGACCGCTGGATAAAGCAGGCGTCAAGATTCTTGGCAGCAGCGTAGACAGCATCGACCGTGCCGAAGACCGTGAACGTTTTGAACAACTGCTGACTGACTGCGAGATCCCCCGTCCGAAAGGACACACTGTATTTGATACAGCTGGCGCTTTGAAAGCTGCTGCTGACGTAGGTTATCCCGTCATGGTTCGTCCTTCCTATGTATTGGGCGGACGCGCTATGGAAATCGTTTACAACGATGAAGAACTGAAACATTATATGTCCAGCGCTGTTAAAGCGTCTAAGGAACACCCTGTGCTGGTTGACCATTATCTGCAGGGAACCGAAGTTGAAGTCGACGCTATCTGCGACGGCAAAGAAGTGCTTATCCCCGGTATCATGGAACACGTAGAAAGAGCCGGCGTTCACTCCGGCGACTCTATCGCCGTATATCCGCCGCGCAGCCTGTCTGAGTCTGTTATCAGGACTATTATCAACTATACTAACAAGATGGCGCTGGGACTGGAAGTAAAGGGTATGATCAATATCCAGTACATCGTCCGTAACGACCATGTGTACGTTATCGAAGTAAATCCGCGTTCTTCCAGGACTGTGCCGTTTCTGAGCAAGGTAACAGGCGTGCCTATGGTAAATGTAGCTACTAAGGCTGCTATGGGCCGCAGTCTGAAAGAACAGGGTTATAGAGCCGGTTTGAAATTGTTCCCGGACTACTACGCAGTTAAAGCGCCTGTTTTCTCTTTCAATAAAATGAGCAATGTCGATATTACCTTAGGGCCGGAAATGAAATCTACCGGCGAAGTCATGGCTGTGGACTATCAGTATAGCCGCGCTTTATACAAGGCATGTATTGCTTCTGGCATCAATGTGCCCCATGAAGGATCCATCCTGATTACTGTTGCTGATATGGATAAGGAAGAAGCTGCTGAGATCGCCAAGGGTTTTGAAGAACTGGGTTATAGAGTGACTGCTACCGGCGGTACTGCCGAGTATCTGAACAACCATGATATCGAAGTACGCGTTGCTACCAAAGTAAGCGAAGGCAGCCCCAATATCCTGGACGATATCAAGGAAGGCCATATCAGTATGGTTATCAATACTACCAATCATGGCCGTGATGCTGAACGCGACGGCTTCAAAATCAGACGTTCCACTGTTGAACATGCTATTGCCTGTCTGACTTCTCTGGATACCGCGCGTGAGCTGCAGCATGTTATGAGTGCAATGCGCCGCCGCCGTGTCATCAGTATTGTTGCCCTGCAGGATCTGGCTTGGGAGGACTGAAAATGCCAAAAACAATTGCAGAAGCAAAAGTGATTGGACAAAAAGTACTGAACAGTACTATTAAAATGATTGAAGTTTATGCGCCTGAAATTGCTGAGCAAGCTGTCCCCGGACAATTTGTCAACGTACAGGTGTGCAGAAATACTGCTCCGCTGCTGCGCCGTCCTTTCGGCGTGGCCGGAGTAAATAAAAAGAACGGTACTTTTACCATGATTTACAGAATTATTGGCGAAGGTACCCATATTTTGGCTGACGTTTGCACGGGCGACAAGCTCAGCATTGTTGGGCCGCTGGGTCACGGTTTTGATATGGAGGCCAAAAAACCGCTGCTGGTAGGCGGCGGTTTGGGACTTGCGCCGCTCCTGTTTTTGGCAGCAGGCTTTGGCACCGGTAAAACTGATTTGCTGATGGGCGGACGCAGCAGAGAAGAAGTTTTCTGGGCTTGTCTGTACGACGGATTGTGCTCTGAAATCTTTGTTACCACCGACGACGGCAGCGAGGGAACAAAAGGCACCGTTATGGCGTTGCTGCCGGAGCTGCTGCAGAAAAACGGGTATGACTGCGTTTACGTCTGCGGTCCCGTACCCATGATGAAAGCTGTAGCTGAAGCTTGTCTTGCGGCAGGCGTAAAATGTCAGGTGTCGTTAGAGAAATATATGGCCTGCGGTTTAGGAGCATGTCTGTCCTGCGCCTGCGGCGGTATCGGCAGACGCATGAAAGTATGCACTGACGGACCGGTGTTCTGGGCAGAGGAGGTAACGGAATGGTAAAGTCATTATATGAAGGCAGGCTGGCAGTGGACATTGCCGGCTTGAAAATGCAGACACCCGTTACTACAGGTTCGGGCACATTTGGTTTTGGCTTGGAATTCTGCGATTTTCTGGATCTGGAAAAGGTAGGCGCCGTTACGGTAAAAGGTACGTCGCTGCTGCCGGCTGCCGGCAATAAAGGGCAG